>NZ_CAKMNW010000067.1 GCF_927904885.1 Candidatus Nitrotoga sp. M5 | reverse complement strand
AATAAAATAATGCAACATAACATCAATAGGTTATGTTTATTTCAGCGTCGACTACTTATATATCTTTTGATAAGCTTTTCGATAAACCTTGGGGCGAGCAATATCGTGTTAGCAAAAGATTTGATTATTGATGACAGAGCCAGTGACAATCTAACTTCTAGCCTGGGTACACAATGGCGGCTGGTCACCGACCAGGTCATGGGTGGCGTTTCCAAGGGCGATTTAACACTTGATAACTATAAAGGCAGGAATTGTCTGCGTATGCGCGGCGATGTCTCTACCGACAACAACGGCGGTTTTGTGCAAATTGCACTGGATTTAACTAAAGATAAATCGTTCGATGCATCAGCCTATGCCGGTGTTGAACTCATCATTTCTGGTAACGGCGAAAGCTACAATATTCATTTACGTACAACTGAACTCTGGCTGCCGTGGCAATCATACCGTTATAGCTTTAAAGCCGAGCCTGAGTGGCAAACAATTCGCATTCCTTTTGCTAATCTGGACGCCTACAGAACAACAACAAAATTTCACAATGATAAACTCAAACGCATAGGTTTAGTTGGTATAGGTAGAACCTTCAAGGCTGACCTATGTGTTGGATCAATAAAATTTTATACAGTTGATTAAAAAACTTAAGGTTTTGTCAAGTTAACTTTGAAATAAGTGCGCTTACATAAAGGAGGATAACATGATGTTACTTCTTAATATATTACTCTAATAATTTGATATTAAATTATGATAATTTCACGTGGTTTTCAATCGTCGTCTCTATGCATTTTTCTATTTGGACAACTCATGTCTAAAAATTTCAACTTCAGCTTTTGAACTCACTTGGCTACAGTTTTGCCTGCCATCACATTTAAAAATGTGAAATTTTATTATTGTCCTTATTTTTACCAAAATTTACTAGAAACTATTGTTGATGAACCATTATCTGGTTCTAGACTGTCACATACAATTTTTTTGGCACGTTCTCCACTGTATTGAAGAAATTAAAATGGCAGTAAGAAAGTAATACACATAAAGAATTTAAAATAGGTGCCGTTAAACTTGGTAATTGAACGACAATATTATCGAGCAGAGGCGCCTGCAGTTTTGCTATCAATACCAACGTGTTGTAGCGTAAAGCCACAGAAATTCAAGGTGCCACTACAGTAATAACCTGCAGCCTGTGTTCTATAAACTGGTACAGCGACAATTCGCAGTTTGACTGATTTTATCCCGCAGATGTGACACTCATATGAACACAGTAAAGCTGGTTAATCTGCCAGTATGGGACGCATTGACAATGGCAATCTGGCGACCTAAATATCAAACAGGACTAATCCATCATCCAGATCGCGATTCTCAAGGTGTGAGTCAGACTATCAGAAAGCTACTGAAAATACATGTCATAAAAGGCAGCATAGTTCGTAAAGGTGCTTGCTGGATAATTCCACCGTGGAAAGCTTCTTCAGCAGCTTGAAACAAGAAAGTGAGCATTGCTGACATTACCAGACCATAGGTAAAGCACTACCAGATAGCTTGAATTACAAATTTATGTTTATAACAATTATCGATTGCACTCAACGCTGAGGTATGACTGCCCAAGGCAGCGTGAGAAATTATTAGCAGGAATACAGATACCCGCTTTATCGGGTTGTTTAAATAGGGTAATTTTTTATATGAAAGAACGCTGGTCTGATAGCGACATAATTGATGATAACCAGTTTCAGCTAGTGCTGGATACTATGCCTGGACGAGTATTCTGGAAAGACCTCAATCATACCTACCGTGGCGCCAACCTGGCCTTTGCCCGCGACATCGGCTTTGACTCAGTTGCCGATATAATCGGCAAAACCGACTTTGATACCAGTGCGTCACAAGATCAGATGCAGGCTTTTGTTGATGACGACCGAGCGGTGATGTCTAGCGGGATGCCAAAGCTGCGCATCGAAGAACCACAAACTCGGGCCGACAACCGTACTTACTGGCTGGAAACTAACAAAATTCCGCTCAAAGATTCTGATGGTAATGTCATTGGCCTGTTAGGTACCTACCATGATATTACTGATCGCGTTGAGGCGCGTCAGGAAATCGAATATCAAGCCGTTCACGATCAGTTGACTAAACTACCCAATCGCCGCTACCTGATGTCGCGTATTGAAGCATTAGATCAGATGCCAAACCGCTCCAATTGGGGGGCTTTACTGTTTCTCGATTTGGACCAATTTAAACAGGTAAACGACTCACTGGGACATCAGGTCGGTGATTGCCTGTTGCAATTGGTTGCCGAACGCATTAACTCGACAATTAATGTTGCACAGGGAGTCTGCCGCACTGGAGGCGATGAGTTCAGCGTGCTGTTAGAGGATCTTGGCAGCGACGAGTCTTTAGCGTTACAGAGTGCAACCAATCGCGCCGAATCCATTGTCAACGGCCTCGCCGCGCCCTTTTATGTGAACGAACACTGCCTCTACATTGGAGTCAGTATTGGCTTGACACTAATATCGCCCAGATCCAAGTATTTGCAGTCAAAATTGCGCGAGGCTGACGTGGCGATGTATGAAGCCAAGGCACAGGGGCAGAACATCGTCCAATCATATAGCGAAGAAATGCGGCTACGCACGGATCGCTGTTATAGCCTGCAAAATCGTTTGCGCCAAGCGGTACAAACCGGAGGCTTTAATTTGGTGTACCAGCCGCAGGTAGACGTAGATGGCACATTAATCTGTGCAGAGGTTTTGTTGCGCTGGAACGACGACGAGCTGGGCAGCGTAAGTCCTCTCGAGTTTATTCCACTTGCCGAACGTACAGGCGCTATTCATGCTATTGGCGACTGGGTTCTGGATGCCGCGTTGCAGCAAATTGTTGATTGGGAGAGCCGCTTTCAGTTGGCACCCACTTTTAAGTTGGCGGTTAATATCAGCGCGGTACAGTTTAGTGATCGTAATTTTGTGAATAAAATTAAGTGCGCAGTCGCAAGCTATGGCGCAGCAGCTTCACGTTTAGAGCTGGAAATTACCGAAAGCCTGTTATTGGAAAATGAGGATAATATATTGATAGCGCTCAATGAATTAAGAGCGGCTGGTTTTAATATCGTTATTGATGATTTTGGCACGGGCTATTCCTCGCTAAGTTATTTAACCTATATTCCATTCAACAAGCTAAAACTGGATCGCAGCTTTATATCTCGTATCGCTGCCGATAAACACCAACATGGCATCGCCATGGCGGTAACGATGCTGGCGCGTACACTTAATGTAAAGCTCGTGTCCGAAGGTATTGAAACTTCCGAAGAGTTGGCTGTTCTTGCTACGCTGGGTTCCGACTTGTTTCAGGGCTATTACTTTGCAGCGGGGCTGCCCTCCTCTGATTTTGCCAAGCGCTACTTGATCGAATAATTATTGAAAAAGCTACTTGAGTGACCTTCAAAATCTGGCTCGAGTTCAAGCCAAGAAGCGTTGGCAAGTCTTTGTGCTCACGCGGGCAGCGTCAATCATACCCACCATCACCGCACTTTACACCCAAACTTATTTTCATTTTTTGTACGCAAACAATCATCTCCCCCATGGACTGCTCGTTTGCTTGGCGGTTCGTATTTTACTCAATACATTGTCGTCAACATCACTTGCAACTAGCACCTAAGCTGATCGACTTATTTCCTTAGTCCTGCCCACCCTTTGATTAAAATTATACAGAATCACAAGAGCATTTTTTTCTCCTGGCCCATTCTTATAGTATAAAGGGAACAACTCTAGTGTTAACTGTTTCACTAAGAGTTAAATTTTAAATACCGTATACCACCGTCAACATCAGGACAATTTGAGCATGCCAGATTTTTTAGAAAGCCTACGTTCCAGCGGCATTAATTCCGTCTGGCCAGCGCCGCTGAACCAAAGCAAGCGCGTGGCTTTCGTTTATCAGCTAAATAAATGTTTAAGCCAGAACGTCAGAACACCGTGAAGCTGATTATTAAAAACATGGTGTGCGACCGCTGCGTGCTGGTAATTAAAAACACCCTGACACAGCTTGGCTATGATTCCGCCAACGTACACATGGGCGAAATCAATTTTGCTGAGGAAAAACTCGCCGATCAAGATATCGAACGTATCCGGCAGGCGATAGTGCCCTTAGGTTTCGAGCTGGTTAGCAATCGCAAACAAGCGATGATTGAACATATTAAATCGGTACTCATTCAACTGACGCACGGCGATCAGGATCTGGAAAACATCAAACTATCCAACTATATCGCCGACAAGCTCAAACAGGATTACCACTCTTTGAGCCATCTGTTTTCTTCGGTCGAAGGAGTGACCATTGAAAAATATTATATTAAGCTCAAGATTGAGCGTATTAAAGAGCTGCTGGTATACGACGAACTCTGCCAGAGCGAAATCGCCTGGCGACTAGGCTACAGCAGCCCGGCACATTTAAGCTCTCAGTTTAAACAGGTTACCGGGATGACCCCCAGTGCTTTCAAAAACCTTAAAGATAATCAACAACGCCGACCGCTGGATAAAATCAAAACTCCGAGCTAAGCCAATGACGCTGCAGATTTCCAGAATTTTGTAAAGAATACTGATAATTCTGTAACGTATTTAACTGACAGCGAACCTATTATTTACCCGTAGTTCAATCATTAATAAACAATGGAGTAAATATTATGTCAGAGCAAAACTTAAAGTTATCGATCTCTGGCATGACCTGTGCGGGTTGTGTCTCGAGTGTTGAAAAAGCATTAAGCCGCGTACCAGGCGTGATGACTTCAGCAGTAAATTTTGCTGAGCATACCGCCAATGTTACCGGTGATGTTTCTGCGGATGCACTGGTAAAAGCAGTCAAGGCAGCAGGCTACAATGCAGCTGAATTGACCGCGAGTGAAGCTGATCAGGTTGCAGAAAAAGAACAGCTTGACCGTGTGCATTACAAACAATCCCTACGCCAATCACTTGCAGCAGCATTAGTGGGTTTCCCATTAATGCTGTTTGACATGACTGGCCACCTGCCTGAAATGCAGACGGATGCCGACCGCGGACTCTGGTTTCTCATCGGCCTGATAACCTTAGCAGTGATGATTTATTCTGGCAGACGTTATTACACCGGCGCCTGGAAGGCACTGACCATTCATAACGCTAACATGGACACCCTGATTGCTCTGGGTACAGGTTCTGCCTGGGTATTCTCGATGTTTGTGGTGGTTTTCACCCACTGGCTACCGCCGACAGTTCAACATGTTTATTTCGAAGCTGCTGCAGTGATTCTGTCGCTGATTAATCTAGGCTCGGCACTGGAAAGCAAGGCACGTGGAAATACCTCTGAAGCCATCAAACGCTTGATTGGTCTGCAACCAAAAACAGCACGCGTAGTGCGTAACGGCAAAGAAATCGATGTGCCTATTGAAAATGTCGGTTTGCAAGAAACACTGCGAGTTCGTCCCGGTGAAAAAATTCCGGTCGATGGTACGATCATAGATGGCGCCTCCAGCGTCGATGAATCCATGCTCACGGGTGAACCCATGCCGGTAGAAAAATCAGTTGGAGAGGCAGTCGTCGCAGGTTCGATCAATAAAACCGGTTCGTTTTTATTTGTTTCAACACGCATCGGTAAAGACACTGCACTGGCACAGATTATTGGCATGGTACGCAAAGCGCAGGCCAGCAAACCAGCCATCGGTCGTCTGGTCGACAAGGTGGCTTCAGTGTTCGTGCCGACGGTGTTAATTCTGTCCGTGATCACCTTCCTGGTCTGGCTTAATTTCGGGCCGGAGCCAAGCTTTAGTTATGCGCTTGTGACCACCATGACAGTATTAATTATTGCCTGTCCATGTGCGCTGGGTCTGGCAACACCTATTTCCATTATGGTGGGTGTTGGCAAGGCAGCCGAATCTGGCATTTTAATTCGCAATGGCGATGCCCTGCAGCAGGCCGGCAAACTCACTACCGTAGTGCTGGATAAAACTGGCACCGTCACTGAAGGCCGTCCTGCAGTGACCAATATCATGTCAGCTCTGCATATGTCAGAAGATGAATGTTTAGCGCTCGCAGCCAGTATAGAAATTGGTTCTGAACATCCACTTGGAGAAGCCGTTGTTGAAGCCGCAAAGCAACGCAATCTTACCTTGTTCGAAATTGATAGTTTTACGGCAATTTCTGGTCAGGGTGTAAAAGCGAAAGCAAATAGTAAACACATTCTGCTCGGTAACAAAAAAATGATGCAGGAAAACAACATTAATATTAATGCCTTAGAAAGTGAGGCTAAGCTACGTGCTGCCGAAGCCAAAACCCCGGTATTTCTAGCAATCGAGGGTAAGGCTGCGGCCGTGATCACCATCGCTGACCCAATCAAGCAAGATTCGAAGCAGGCGATTGCTCGTATTCAGCAGACTGGCATTAAAGTAATTTTGCTCACAGGTGACAATGAAGTCACTGCGAGAGCAGTTGCCAAATCGGTCGGTATCGACACTGTAATTGCAGAAGTTATGCCCAATGAAAAAGCCGACGCGATTACGCGCCTGCAGCAACAAGGTGAACTGGTCGGCATGGTGGGTGACGGCATAAATGATGCACCTGCACTGGCAACAGCTGATGTTGGTTTTGCCATCGGCACTGGCACTGATGTTGCAATTGAAAGTGCTGACATTACTTTGATGCGCGGCTCGCTCAACGGGATTGTAGATGCGATTAATATATCGCGCGGCACAGTGCGCAATATAAAACAGAACCTGTTCGGGGCATTCATTTACAACTCTCTGGGTATTCCGGTCGCCGCTGGTGTATTGTATCCGGTGATGGGTTTATTACTCGACCCGATGATAGCTGGCGCTGCGATGGCGATGTCATCAGTGACTGTGGTGATGAATGCTAACCGCCTGCGTTTTTTGAAAACAACTCAATCAACACGAGGAGACTTATCATGATGATCGCGAACCTGATAGGCGTTGCTTTAATCGCTGTAATTATCTGGTGGTTCTGGCTTTCTCAACTGGATGATTGAGCAAGAGATATATGCAAAGTGGCAGTTATTTGTAAACCTTAAGAAAAAAACTGGGTGCCTCAGGACTGGTTGCAAAAAGGCAGGACATTATCTGTTTCTCCAATCAAAATAGAAGTAATAGATTGTCTAACTCTGAACAAACAGACTTTGAGCACCCAGCAAGCATCTCACTTTTTAACGCTTTCAGTTAAAGGGGAAAAAGCTCTTTACCGGATAGTTACACATCCTGCGGTTTTGTATTTGCCCTACCTCGACTTGCCTGCCCTACTTTACACCCAAGTTTACTTTCAATTTTTTGACCAAAACTATCATTTCCCAATGGCGTGCCCATTTGCCAGGCTGTTCGTATTTTACTCAAATCGTTGTCGTCAACATGCCTTGCAAATATCGCCCTATAGGCTGCACGTTTTAAATCCTCGGCCCCTCCCCGCCCATCCTTATGAAAACTTGACTATTGATATAGTCAAGATGTAGATACCATATTGGCACGCACCGGATCAAATTTTATATAACGCATACAGCCTATTAGATAACTTTATTACTACATGGGATTAGCTTATAGCATCCTTCCCAAATCGCCCCACTTCCTTGTTTAGGCATGGTTAATGCATGGAACGTAATGGCGTCCTATATATTGAACATCCTTGTAATCCCTTGAGCATCTGATGACTTAGCCAACAAATGAATATGATTTGTTAACCAAATATAAGCGTGAATTTGGCAAAAATATTATCTGCCGTTTCTTTTAATCGGCTGAGATAAACCTGATAGTCTGAATCATCATAAATACAGGCTCTCGGCTTCGCCCTCTTTGTACAACATGGACTGGTAAACCCGGGATGATAAAACGAGGTTTTCTCGCAATTGACAGCTAACTACTACAATGACGAGAAGGGTAGTAACAGAACATTTATACTAGAAGGACTTGACCTCTTTAATATTTTCGACATGAGTCAGGCTTACAATTTGTAAGATTGTGTACAGCGAAGCCTGAATTTGAACCGTTTTTCACGATGAACAATAACTCGACATGCAACAGGAAGAGATAAAGCTGAACGAAAACCACTTTTCCTACGTACATGTGTGGACTCTTGACAAAAGCATAATGAATAATAAAGCAGGTGCGTATGTTTAAAAATTTGACTATTAGAACGCGTTTAATTTTCACACTTTCTTTCTTGGTCGTATTTCTGCTAGGCGTTGAAATGCTTGGATTGTTTGGGATGAGTCAATCTAACGCCGGTCTAAAAAACATTTATGAAGATCGTGTAATTCCGCTCGCACAATTGGGTCAAATCAGTTCACTCTTGCAGCAAAACCGTTTTGTCGTTACTGCCGCTTTCATAACACCAACACCAGAAGTCATTGATAACAACAGTGCAATATTCGAAAAAAACGTCAAAGAAATTAGCATAATTTGGAAAAAATTTATAACAATCTATTTGACCCCAGCCGGGGATATGCTGGCTGATAAATTTGACGAAGACCGAACAAAGTTAATCAATGAGGGTCTGCTGCCTGCTTTATCTGCATTACGTGCCAGCGAACTCAAAAAAGCAAATCAGATTGTTTTAGCAAAAGTTGATCCTCTCTATGAATTAGTTATGGAAGACATCAGCACACTCACAACTCTTCAAATTGAGCTAACTAAACAGAAATATGAAAGTCAACAAATCCACTTCACAATCATCCGCAATATATTTATCGCTTTGATAATTTTTATCTTGGCACTGGCAGTATTGATCAGTGTTGCGTTCACGCGAGCTGTTTTCAAGCCGTTGGAGCAAGCATTCGAGGTTGCTCGTGGCGTTGCAGCCGGTAATTTTTCGCAGCACATCGAAGTTCGGTCGGCAGATGAAATTGGCCAACTAATGCAAGCCTTGAAAGACATGAACATTCACATCATTAACACCGTCGGCAAGTTGAAAGATAGAGAAGCGTATATACGTTCTCTGATGAACAGCCTGATAGAAGGAGTGATTTCAACTAATGAATATGGAGTTATAGAAACCTTCAATCCAGCGGCCGAGGATATTTTTGGCTACACCGAGAATGAGGCTATTGGTCAGAATGTAAGTTTTCTCACGCCAAATATATATCCAAATAATAATGAAAACTTTCTTAAACGCCA
The DNA here is from genome assembly GCF_927904885.1 of Candidatus Nitrotoga sp. M5. Lineage (GTDB taxonomy): Bacteria > Pseudomonadota > Gammaproteobacteria > Burkholderiales > Gallionellaceae > Nitrotoga. The sequence goes on along the minus strand of NZ_CAKMNW010000067.1, from coordinate 168,656 downwards.
TCTGGGAACCGGGGTGGCCAAAACGCACCTAGGGGTGGTCGAAGAGGTAAGAGGGCTGCACAAAAATGGAACAATATTTCCAATGGAAATTGCTGTGGGAGAAATGCGTTGGAAAGACCATATAGTGTTCACCTGTATTGTGAATGACATCAGCGAGCGAAAGCTTGAGGAGGAACACAAGATGCGTCTTATTCAAGAGCTCGAAAACACCCATGAGGAACTTAAAAACTTTGCATATGTGGTGTCTCATGATCTTAAAGCACCATTGCGGGCCATCAGTGCATTAGCAAGCTGGCTTTCCCATGATTATTCAGACAAGTTTGATGAGGAAGGCAAAAAACATATGCATCTCCTCATTCAAAGGGTATACCGCATGGATAATCTAATTAATGGAATTTTGCAATATTCGAGAGTTGGTCAAGTGAAGGAGAGACTTGTCGCAGTGAATCTCGACCAGTTAGTGCGAGAGGTTATTGACTCCATTTCTCCACCTTCCCATATTGAGGTAATCATTGAAAATATTTTGCCGACTATCATGATAGAGCCGACCCGTATCGAGCAAGTATTTCAAAATTTGCTCTCCAATGCTATCAAATACATGGATAAATCACAGGGCGAGATTCACATTGCTTGTAACTCAGGCGTTGGTTGTAATTCAGAGGATAAGTTGTGGGAGTTCAGCATTACAGACAATGGTCCCGGTATCGAAACGCGACATTTTGAACGAATCTTTCAGCTATTCCAGACATTGACGCCGAGGGATAAGGTAGAAGGTACTGGTGTAGGACTCTCTCTAGTCAAAAAAATTGTGGAAATGTATGGTGGTAAGGTATGGTTAAAGTCTGAAATCGGAGAGGGGAGTACATTTTTCTTCACGCTGCCCAAAACGTATAACAAAGTAGTTTAAATCAGGGAGAAATAGCGCATGAGGATCACCAATAAACCCATCCTGCTGGTGGAAGATGATGAAGTGGATGCTATGACAGTTATCCGCGCTTTTAAGGATATCAATGTTACAAACCCGCTAATCCGGAAGGAAAACGGAGAAGATGCGCTGAGTTATCTGCGCGACGTTCACATCGAGAAACCATGTATTATATTGCTTGATCTGAATATGCCTATTATGAACGGCGTCGAGTTTTTGCATGTATTTAAGCAAGATGAACTTTTAAAAAGAATACCGGTGGTTGTGCTGACAACATCTGAAGAGCAGCAAGACAAGGTTGAAATTTTCAACCTTGGCGTGGCCGGCTATATGGCCAAACCAGTGGATTATATGCGGTTCGTCGAGGTAATGCGTTCCATAGATTCCTATTGGACTATTAGTGAGATGCCTTGATTCGGATAGACCAAAAAAAAAATTTGGTTTGTTTAATCACATTTTGATTTTTACCTGGTCAATTACATTGTTCAGCTGCCTGAATGTCAACATCAGGTCGTGGGTTAGCAATCGCCGCAGAGCGAATAAGGCGCTTGAAGATGGTGCCAAGATCATAGCGCGGTTAAACGGTACTGAACCTCGGCCAGATAACGGTCTGCGTATTTACGGAAATTAAAGCATGATAGGTTCCATTGATAGCAGTTTCCAGGTTGGCCAGCACGGTGATCACGGCGCAGAATGCCAAGTGTTGCGTCGCTTCCTGACCCGTACCACCGTTCAAAATAATAATGGCAGAGTGCTTAACGCCGCTGGCAGTGACAACTCGGAAACATCTCAGTGCGTCGAACAGCACTTAAGCAGAAGTCGCCAGTACTTTCTTGACCCAGATTTCGACGGCCTCCTTGGTAAACGGGATGCGTACGAAGCGCGCTACGACCGGCGTGCCGTCCTCTGTGGTCTACACAGCAGCAACAAAGGAGACTTTGTTTTCAGAGCCTGGACCGCACTTACTCGGACGCTCAACGCACAGGTAAGCGTCGTCAATTTCGATTCTCCCTTCGAGGATGCGGAACGATTCGAGCTCAAACATGTCTTGCAACAGCTTGAGCTCCACCCTCCCGTATTGCTTCAGAACTTCAGACATCTTCAGGCCCTTTTGAAACTGAACACAGTTCATTGCCATGATGCATTTCCTTGGGTAAATGCGCCTATTATTAACTCATCAGTAGCTCATCACATGAACCCGTAAATAATAAAACTGTACCTAACTAGGGCATGTAACTAATCAGGTTTTCATATGACAAAACCAGAAATAACAAAACCACAAATACGTATACTAATAATCGACGATGACATCGTAGACCGCTTAGCCTGTCGCCGCGCACTTTCCGAATGCCTTGATTGCGATTATGTCTTGATCGAAGCCGAATCCGGCCGTGAAGGACTAATAATGGTTAATGAACACAAGCCGGACTGCATTTTGCTTGACTATCATATGCAGGATTTAAATGGTTTAGAGTTTTTGATTGAGCTGGTCGATAATTTAGGAGAGATTCCAATCCCCGTGATGATGCTGACTGGTTCTGACAGCGCCACAGTCGCGGTAGAAGCCATGAAGCGCGGCGCTCGGGATTATTTGGTCAAAGATGTAGATGGGCAATATCTTGAGCTATTGCATACCGTCATCCAGCGCGTACTTCATGAACGGTTCTTACAGGTGGAAAAAAAACTGACGGAGGAAAAACTACTTCAAACGGAGGCTAAATACCGTAATCTGGTAGAGCATATACCGGTCATTACTTATATCACCGCGCTGGACGAAGAGAATAAAGTTCTGTACATCAGTCCACAAGTCAATGTGCTGGATTATTCTCCAGAAGAATGGATGGCAACTCCAAATATTCATCTCACCCAGACCCATCCGGAGGATCGAGCGCGCGTCTTGGATGAACTGACAAAAAGTCGTGCTACCGGCACTTCCTTGCGTTGCGAATATCGCTTATTTTCACGCGGAGGAAAAATTTTATGGGTTCGCGATGAAGCGAGCGTAGTGCAGGATGGATCAGGGCACTCACTATTTCTTCAGGGTATTCTTGTTGATATTACAGAAAGTAAACTGCTAGAAGAAGAACTCCGGCAACATCGTGAGAGGCTTGAGGAGCTGGTGGCAAAGCGCACAGACGAACTTGCGGAAGCGAATAAACTTCTGCGTGAGGACATTGTTAGGCGCAAAAGCGTTCAAGCAGAACTGACAATGGCCAAAGCTGCAGCAGAAAAAGCCAATCTTGCGAAATCGAATTTTCTTTCGAGTATGAGTCATGAATTGCGCACACCGCTCAATGCAATTCTCGGTTTTGCCCAGTTGATAGAAACTGGTAACCCTAAGCCAACCTCCACCCAGATGGCGCGGCTTAAAGAGATTCTCCATGGAGGATGGTATTTATTGGAGCTGATAAACGAAATTTTGGATTTAGCAATAATTGAGTCCGGCAAACTCACTCTTTCTCTGCAATTAGTATCACTGGCTGAAGTTATAACTGAATGTCACACTATGATTGAACCGCAGGCTCAGAAATGTGGCATCCATTTAAACTTTCCAAAGTTCGACAACCCTTTGACTGTCAAGGCTGATCGAACCCGATTAAAGCAGGCGTTACTCAATTTATTATCCAACGCGATTAAATACAATCGCGATCAGGGAACTGTTGAAGTAAGTTATGTCGCAACCGTTGCAGGTTGTATTCGTGTCAACATTCATGACACTGGCGTTGGATTGCCGTCAGATAAATTGACCCAGCTTTTCCAACCATTTAATCGTCTTGGTCAAGAAATTAGTGGCGTGGAAGGGACTGGTATTGGCCTAGTGGTGACCAAACAATTGATCGAATTGATGGGAGGGTCAATCGGTGTGGAAAGTTCTGTCGGAGTAGGTAGCGTGTTCTGGTTCGAGTTAGTCTCGGCTACTGAACATCTACTTGCAGAAAAAGTGTGCAAACCTCAGGAGCTTACTGAGAAAGTTTATACTGACACACAGCAGCACACCTTGCTTTATGTCGAAGATAGTCCAGCCAATTTGTCGTTAGTAAAGGATATCATCGCGGCGGAACGTCCAGATATACGCTTACTGATCGCGAGTAACGGCAAGCTTGGTATAGAAATGGCTCGTACTCATCTGCCAGATGTGATTCTGATGGATGTTGCTTTACCGGATATTAGCGGGACCGAAGCGATGGAATTTCTACGCAAAGATCCGCTAACAGAAAATATTCCCATCGTTGCATTAAGCGCTGATGCCATGCCCAATAATATTTCAAAGGGGATAGAAGCAGGATTTTTTCGTTATATATGCAAGCCCTTTGAACTCACTGAATTTATGTATGCAATCGACAAGGCTTTGGAACTTCGAAATGAAGAATAGCCAACACGTGTCAAACAATTCAACTACCAATTACTAAATTTGGTGAGTTGAGGTTCCGACCACCGCCCACTAAAAGTGGAAAACCTTGGCGAACTCCGCTAACACCATATTCACAAAACGTAAAAATTCACATCTGGGTTAAAAGTGACCCGAAAGTGGGTCAACCTCACCCATTCCTTAGTTTCCAACGTATTCCAGCAAATTTACTGCCTGCAACACTCACTTTAATGGGTGAGACATGACCCACCTTCCTTCTCCTTATAAATACAATTCAACATATTAAACAATATGTTGAATAATATTGTATGCCTAGCACGATATATGCTTAGTAATAAATGAGTGCGACACAATAGTGCAGTCAATTTTTTCGGCTATAGGAGATTCGCAATGTGGATAAATAAAATCAAAATCAGATAGCACTGAGATGTATTGCTTGCAATTGCTCTTAGAAACATCTCGATTAATGGATTGTATGAAATCAGCTATATCAAGGACAGACTGAATTTAAGAAATTGATACTTGATTAACCTCCAATCCTAACAATTGGTTCCAAGGAAATCGGCAGCTAGCGCGCCGTCACTCTTGAGTCCAGACGTAGGCATCTGAGTCAACTCCCAACTCAGTTGATCTAAATTTTCTTGTGGGACAAGCTCGTTGAACTTGGAGAATGATAATGCGAAAAAAAATTCCGTTTCAAATTGAAAATTTGCAGTTGGCTATTCGTGACAGATGGGGAATTTTTGATTGGCAGCAACTTTACCCTTGGTGGCGTTTGCCTACGAAAGTCCGGATTCTTATGTATGCTGACAGTAGTGTACGCTTCAGCGGTGGACCTTTTCTGGGTTTGCAATATGTAAAAACACTGCTCGAAAGTCGCGCGTACGCTTATGTTGATTTTGATATATCGACCGCTCATCGTGATGGCATAGACTCTAACGCCTCGATTTCCGGTGCCAAGAAACTAACCGATCTCGATGTCGTGAACAAATACGACCAAATCTGGTTTTTTGGTTTAAACAGCAATCCCAATTTGTCACCCGCAGAGGTAACCCTGCTTGACCAGTTTATGGCGGCGCCCAAATTCGGCGGCGTGTTGGTTACAGGCGATCATGCCGATTTGGGCAAGGGAATTGCGGGACAAATCACTCGTGCGGGTCAGATGCGACAATATCCGGCTCCCCCAGCCAGTCCACCCGTTTGGAACACCACTTTGGAAGATGGACCTGATCCAGGCTCAGACTATAATTTTGACGATCAATCCGATGATCGTCCACAAACGATCCGCTACCAACGTTTTCCCATTTGGTCGGCTGTGTCGTTCAAGCGTCGCTACCGTCCACATCCTGTATTGTGTGGGCCGGATGTCCTATTAACGTGTTTCCTGATCATCAACACGAAGGTGAAGCTTTGGCTCCGATACCGGCAGCTGGTGACCCTAAGTGGCCGACCAAAAACGGGCATCAGGAAAGGCCCTATGTGATTGGCTGGGGAAAGATCAAAGATCCATCTGCAACCAGGCACGGGCAAGAAATTGGCGTCGCATCAGCCTACGATGGGCATAATGTAGATGTTGGACGGATTGTTGCTGATTCGACGTGGCATCACTGGTTCGATATCAATCTAACCGGCATTGCTGCTTCACCGTCACCTTATGCTGGATTTGATGCGACGGCGGCAGGCCAAGCGGCTCTTAAAAAAATCGATGCCTACTTCCTTAACTGCGGTGTGTGGCTTGCCCCCCCAGACAAACAAGCAGCTATGCGCAATTTTGGGTGGTGGTCTATTTTGTGGACTGATCGAATAGTGGAGCTACCAATTGATGCGCCAATCTGGTTTATTGGAGAACAAGCTATTGATGCTTTGGGGCGTCGGGCTTCACGTTGTACCAGAGAATCATGGATTTTTGATTTCCCAATTTTTAAAGAAAAGATTCCGCATTGGGAATGGCCGATGTTGTTCGAACGATTTCAGTTAATAAGTCTACCATTCGAACATTTTGTAGCTGGTGGCATTTTACGTCAGTTAATGCAGGAAGTCGGATCGCAAAATGCGAAAAACAGGTTCCCTGAGAAAGCGCCAAAGGATGAAATTCTTGAGCGAGCCATGCGAGTGGGAATCGACGAAGGCTTGTCAGCACTCTCTAAACAGCTTCAGAGCGAGACATCCCTCATTTCTAAACTTGTCGAAAAAAAATTTCGGCTCCCCGCCGGAACTTGTGGCTAACCGCATAGTGGGTTGGGGTGAGGTACTAACCCCAACCAATTACAAACCCGTCTAACGAGTAAGGTTAGATTGTGATCACCAAATCAAGCCGGGTGGGAACAAAAGCGTGCCCACCTTACATGGCTGAACGCAAGTAGCTAAAGGGCTTTGACCCCTTTAGCTGAACCTGCAGTCATTGCACGGCGATAACGTGACATAGCTGTCCACTCCAAAATATCGAAGCCCCATGGGCGCAAAAACGTGCCCACGCTAAATGACTGAGGTACACTGCAACGCATTATGCTTATCTGCCAAAATGCTTATCTGCCAAAACACGTTTTAATAATCAACCAGTGACACAGGGAGAGAAAAATGACAAATCGACTTTACGATATCGAGGATATTATCGAAAGCTTGAAGCAGCAGAAAGATGAAATAAAACTCCAGATTCATTTAGCGAAAGCTGAAGCGCGTGATGAGTGGCCTGAACTTGAAAAGAAATGCAAAGAGCTCATGAGCAAGACAGACGCGCTACGTAAAGAGGCGAGCGATGTATCGGGTGATGTTATTAAAGCCGCAAAAGTCGTTGCTGACGAAATCAAACGCGGATTTGATCGTATACAAAAACTAATGTAGCGGTGCTGTGCTTTTCCGTCCTATCTGATCCAAACCATTTTCGCATTCACGAATTCATGTATCCCGAGCTTGAACAATTCGCGCCCATAGCCCGAAGACTTCACGCCGCCGAAAGGCAGGCGCAGGTCAGATTTGATCATGCCGTTAATGAAAATGCAGCTGGCCTGAATGTGTGCCGCATTCTTCATAAAATACAGGCTCCCGGCTACGCCCTCTTTGTACGACATGGACTGGGACACCTGAGATGATAAAACGAAGCTTTCTCGGCATTGGTACCTTTCTTTTACAGTGACGAGAAGGATAGCAACAAAATATTAATACTTAAAGGGCTTTGACCCCTTTAGCTCTGCCTTTAGCTCTCACCTTTAGCTTTAACCGGATTGAATCGCTTCGTCATATAGAATCGACTTTTAGGAGCGTCATGGCCTTAACCGAGTACCACCCTCTGGTCAGGCTAGTTGTAGTTCTTGTGCCTTGCGGCCCGTTGTTCTTTTAAATCGTGAATTTTAGCTATCTTCTCGACCATAAATTGAACAGGACTCCACTCTTCAGGAGTTGGTTTCTCAAGGGACGGCAACCCACCAACCTTTCTTAGTTTTTTTGATAAGTCATGGGCTTTTAACCCAATATTTGCATACTGAAATTGGCGTTCTTCGAAGCCCTCTTCATAATCGGGTGGAGAAGCTGCGAACTCAAATGCCCCGGCAATTAGATGGTTGGAGGTTTTTATTAGGTTGGGAAAATTAAGAACTTCATACATCAGCTTAGCCGATAAGGATTTCCATTCAACGTCGAAGGTTAGAGGATCAAAATTTGGTGCTTCCACTTGAATTGATCGGCAACCATCAGTACCAGGCTGGCCATAGCTAAGACCATCATCGGCCACTACATCTGCGCAAGCATTTACGAAAGTATCGAGAAAGCATGCGATGCGGATAGTTAGGTATTCTAGATCTTTGCGGCTCTTTCTACGCTGAAACCACCATTCCTTAACTGTATTTAGAATTACGCCTATTACTACACCTACGAGCACATACGCCGCCTTATCCATTTTGTCTTAATCCTATTTGCGAATAACGCCCGCTTCATCGAACAACTTGTAGTTATGCAAGCAACGGAAAATAGTTCCGGTGCAAGCGTTTGTTAGACCATAGCGCCGTTTAGGAAAATGCCAACTTCCCAACATTGGAGGGAACTAAAAGGGTCAAAGCCGAATGCCACTAAGTTAAGCCTTTTCAGTAAGGTTAGACTATTGTGGAACCCGCGCCAATACTAGAATAAGTTCCTTATTTAGCATCGAACAAATAACAAATTAAGTTGAATCGTTAAACCAACTTTTACGTTTTAATTTTTGAAAAAGCATCTGCCATAGCATTTGATACGGTTCGTGGAACCTCTCGATTCTTGGCTCCCTCTGTGCTCTTTGTATGTCTCAGGCTATCTTGCCGCCTCGGTGTATTCCTTGATTCAGATTTACCATTTGGTTGCGGTGCAGCGTCGGTCAGACGCATGGTGAGCGCAATACGCTTACGCTTTTCGTCCACTTCCAACACTTTCACTTTTACCACTTGTCCCGTTTTAACGATCGTATGCGGATCTTTCACAAAGGTATTCGATAAGGCTGAAATATGTACCAATCCATCCTGATGCACGCCTATATCCACGAACGCACCAAAGGCCGCAACATTAGTGACTATACCTTCCAGGATCATGTCTGGCTGCAAATCAGACAATTGTTCTATGCCTTCCCTGAAAGTGGCGGTGGTAAATTCAGGGCGTGGGTCGCGCCCTGGTTTCTCTAGTTCTTTCAGGATGTCGGTAATCGTCGGCAGGCCAAATTGCTCGTTCACATATGAGGCGGGATTAAGCGCATTTAATAGCTGACTATTGCCAATAACAGATTTAATATTTTGTTTGATCTCCGTGAGGATACGTTGCACCAGCGGATAAGATTCAGGATGTACGGCAGAGGCATCGAGCGGGTTGTCGCCCTCCATAATGCGCAGAAAACCCGCTGCCTGCTCAAAGGTTTTGTCGCCCAGGCGCGGAACCTCGCGTAATTGAGCACGAGAGGTAAACATGCCCTTATTGTCCCGGTAAGTCACAATCCCCTGCGCCACGTTGCTGCTCAGCCCGGAAACGCGGGCCAGCAGAGGAACAGATGCGGTGTTAACGTCAACGCCAACGGCATTCACACAGTCTTCAACTACAGCATCAAGTGAACGCGCCAATTGGGATTGACCGACATCGTGCTGGTATTGTCCGACCCCGATCGATTTCGGGTCGATCTTCACCAGCTCAGCCAACGGGTCTTGTAAACGTCGGGCAATCGAGACGGCTCCACGCAGTGATACATCCATATCTGGCAGCTCACGCGAGGCAGTTTCGGATGCCGAATAAACCGATGCACCGGCCTCGGATACCACGATATTGGTCAACTTCAGCTCTGGATGGCGTTTGATCAGTTCCAGCGCTAATTTGTCTGTCTCTCGCGAGGCCGTGCCATTGCCGATAGCGATCACTGCTACGCGATGTTTTTCGGCTAATTTTGCCAGGGTGTGCAAGGAACCATCCCAGTCATTTCTTGGCTGATGAGGATAGATGACGGTGGTATCTACTACTTTCCCCGTCTCATCCACTACCGCCACTTTGACGCCGGTACGTATGCCCGGATCAAGCCCCATCGTGACACGTGGGCCAGCTGGGGCAGCTAGCAACAAATCTTTCAGGTTACGCGCAAAGACATTGATGGCTTCTTTTTCCGCACTGACTCGCAATTCGCCCATCAATTCGGATTCTAAATGCAAAAAACTTTTCACGCGCCATGTCCAGCGTACAGTATCGACCAGCCAATTATCTGCGGGCCGTTGTTGCTGAGAAATGCCGAAACGATTTGCAATACGGATTTCGCAAGGATTATGCGGCGCACTCCAAGTAGGTTTATCTGCCTCGCTGTCGAGGCGCAATCGCACACTCAGCATCTCTTCACGGCGGCCTCGCAAAATGGCCAAGGTACGGTGCGAAGGGATAGTCTTGATCGATTCGGCGTAATCGAAATAGTCGGCATATTTCGCTGCAAGTTCTTCTTTGCCTTCGATTACTTTAGCTTCCACGATGCCGTGTTCCTGCACATATTCGCGCAGAGATTGCAGTAAGGTGGCATCTTCCGCGAAGCGTTCTAGCAATATTTGGCGTGCACCATCCAGTGCCGCCTTAATATCTGGCACGCCAGGGTTGTCGCATTGTTCAATGGTAAAGGGTGGTTTCAGGTATTGGGCTGCTTCTTGTTCCGGTTGCAGCATCGGATTAGCCAGCAATGAATCGGCAAGCGGTTCCAATCCTGCTTCCAGCGCAATTTGTGCCTTTGTGCGCCGTTTGGGTTTGTAGGGTAGATACAGATCTTCCAGATGCGTTTTGTCTGCGGCATGCGTGATTGCATCCAGCAACACTGGTGTCATTTTATTCTGCTCGGTAATCGAGGTAATGATCGTAGCGCGACGTTCTTCCAGTTCGCGCAGATAACGCAAACGTTCTTCCAGCAGCCGCAATTGGATGTCGTCCAATCCCCCAGTCGCCTCTTTGCGATAGCGGGAGATGAAAGGAACCGTTGCACCTTCGTCCAACAAGGCAATGGCTGAGGCAATCTGTGCAGGCTTAGCAGCAATTTCTACTGCGAGCCGTTGTTCAATGGATGGGAGCATGGGTCAACTAACTTAAATGAATGAATAAAACCCCGTTTTATTACTCAAAAACTGGGGTTGTTTATGCGATTTATACGGAAGGTGTTTTATCCCGGTTGAAAAAGCACCTGCGAGGTTAACTCTTCTTTTGAATAAATTCGATTTTGTATCCATCCGGGTCGGACACGAAAGCAATAACAGTTGTGCCATGCTTCATTGGTCCAGCTTCTCTGATTACACTCCCACCTTTTTTCTTAACGAGCTCACATGCTTTTTCAGCGTTGTCTACTTCAACTGCCACATGACCATAACCTGTTCCCAGATCATATTTTTCCACGTCCCAGTTGTAAGTGAGTTCTAAAACAGCACCGTCTTTTTCATCTTGGTAACCAACAAATGCCAGTGTGAATTTTCCTTCTGGATAATCATTTCTACGCAGCAGTTTCATTCCAAGCACTTCTGTATAAAATGCTATTGAACGATCCAGGTTACCCACTCGGAGCATGGTATGAAGTATTCGCATAGGCGCCTCCAGTTAATTAATTATAAATACGAACATCTTTTGAAGTCATATGGGCACTTTACGAATCGAGCGTTGCCACAAAACTGCGATCGGGCCTGTATTCCATCAGACTTCAGTAGTGTTAAGCACTGAGTAACAATCAGTTCCCTATGAGTTACATTCCTGGCAGAACGACTCCCCTGCCCTGACTGTCGCGACTATTCTTACAACGACTCAAGCTTCAATTTAAGTCTACCATAATTATTTTTGATCTTTTATTGAGTGCACTTCAGGCCTCTGGGTAAACCTGCGCTGTTATTGAAACTCCAAACGTTAAGGCAATTCAGCACTGGATAACTGACAGTTATTAATCGCCGAAAATAAATGAGGTAAAGCTACGCAACAATATGCAATCCATTAAAAAATGGAACCAGGTTTGATCACAAACATACGCTTTATGCGGAATGTTTGAAAGCTACTGTTTTTTTGAAGTATTTTTCGGGAATTCGTTTAGCGTATCCAGCACTGATGTCACTCCCTTAAGGAAACCATCCAAAACTGTTGCAGGTGCTTCTCGCAATGCACGGCGCAGCCGACCTTGCATTGGGCCGGGAAGATTTTTCGCTAGGTCGAGCCCCGCATCGGCGAGATAAAGTCGTACAACACGGTTGTCAGTGTCACGCCTCTCCCTGCGCACTAATCCGCGCGCCTCGAGTTTGTCTAGGAGATTGCTGGCGGTAGATGGATGAATGTGTTGCATCTCTGCTAACTCAGTGACACGCAAGCCGGGTTGCGCGGAAAGCAACCACAAAGCCCAGAGTTGTGAGCCACTCAGACCGTGGCTGCCTTCTACATTTTGCATGCCGGCCTGAATCGTGCGCACGAGTTGCAAGAGCTTGATAAAGGCTTCCTCAGGACATACCAAATCCGGATCAGGTTGACTGCTGACAGCTAAAATTTTTGACTCCTCTGCGCTTTTCTTCTTTGATTCTCTTGCCACCGCCTACCCCCTTAAACTTGTCTAAGTTATATTATTGTGCAATAATATTTTGCCTAAACATAATATCAAAAATATTACTGCTTTGCCACATTGAATCAATAGATTTTTTTTGCACTCCAGCGAGCAATGAAAACGCTAGTCAATTTGATTTACTTACTTGCTTTCGTTAGTTTAATTATTCCCCCGCTGAAACTTGACAACGGACCCAAAGTATTTACCAAAAGACGTACAATACAACTCAGGAGACCCTCTGATGAAAGCAACCCACACCCAGAAAAAAAGCAGCCAACGCGGCAACGCAGGCTCGCTCTCCGAACACGACATATACCTATTCAAAGAAGGAACCCATGCATGTCTTTCTGACAAGCTGGGAGCTCACCTCATCAACCGCGACGGACAAGATGGCGTCCACTTCGCAGTGTGGGCGCCAAATGCTGCGGCCGTATCGGTCATCGGCGATTTCAATGGCTGGAACAAAACATCCCATCCTCTGGCCCCACGGATCGACGGCTCCGGCGTATGGGAAAGCTTTGTGCCAGATATCCATAGCGGCGTTTGCTACAAGTACCACATCACCTCACGCAACCAGAACTATCAGGTTGACAAAGCTGACCCCTGCGCTATGTTCAGCGAAATACCGCCTCTCACCGGCTCTCGCGTCTGGAATATGGATTACTCGTGGAATGACGGTGAATGGATGTCCCAGCGAAAATCAATCAACGCACTCGATGCGCCTATTTCTATCTACGAGGTTCACTTGGGCTCGTGGCGACGGGTGCCCGAGGATGCTAATCGTTCCCTCAGCTACCGGGAAATTGCGCCTCTGCTGGCAGACCATGTGCGCGAACTGGGTTTCACCCACGTCGAACTATTGCCGGTAACAGAACATCCTTTCTTCGGATCATGGGGATATCAGACTACCGGCTATTTCGCTCCGACGTCGCGCCAAGGTACCCCGCAGGATTTCATGTTCCTTATTGATTACCTGCATCAAGCGGGTATCAGCGTGATACTCGATTGGGTACCTTCACATTTTCCCAGTGACGAACATGGTCTTGCCTACTTCGACGGCACTCATTTATTTGAGCATGCCGATCCACGTCAGGGCTTCCACCCTGAATGGAAGAGCGCCATATTCAACTATGGCCGCAACGAAGTACGTGCCTTTTTGATTTCCAGCGCGCTTTTCTGGCTCGACAAGTACCATATTGATGGTCTGCGGGTGGATGGCGTGGCCTCGATGCTGTACCTCGACTACGGGCGCAAAGAGGGCGAGTGGATACCCAATGTCCATGGCGGGCGCGAAAACCTGGGCGCCATGCAGCTCCTGCGCAGCCTCAATGAGGCGACCTATCGTGATCACCCGGACACCTTGACCATCGCTGAGGAATCCACCGCCTGGCCGATGGTATCGCGCCCCACCTATATGGGTGGGCTAGGCTTCGGCATGAAGTGGAATATGGGCTGGATGCATGACACACTGAAATACTTCCAGCAGGATCCAGTATTTCGCAAGTACTACCACGAAAAACTCACCTTCAGCATCTGGTATGCCTTCACTGAGAACTTCGTCCTGCCAATGTCGCATGACGAAGTGGTACACGGCAAGGGCTCAATGATAGGCAAGATGCCAGGGGATGAGTGGCAACAGTTTGCCAATTTGCGCCTGCTTTACGGGCATATGTGGGGTCATCCGGGCAAGAAACTTCTATTCATGGGTGGAGAGTTCGGTCAGCGCCGCGAGTGGCAACATGATGAAAGCCTGGAATGGCATGTATTGCAATATCCACTGCATGCCGGCTTGCAGCGCTGGATGAGCGATCTGAACCGCTGTTATCGTGCCGAGCCGGCGCTTTATGAGAAAGACTTTTCTGGCGATGGTTTCAGCTGGGTGGACTTCCACGACTGGGAAACAAGCGTGATCAGTTTCCTGCGTCATGGTCGCAACCCCGAAGACAGCGTGCTGGTGATATGTAACTTCACGCCGATGGTAAGGAATAATTATATTGTTGGCGTTCCGAGTAGCGGCTACTGGCGTGAAATACTCAACAGCGACGCAACTATTTATGGCGGCAGCGGCATAGGAAATATGGGGGGTGTCGAGGCCTCACCAGTAGCAGCGCACGGCCACTATCATTCTCTCTCGCTGTCCCTGCCACCGCTAGGAGTGATATATCTAAAACACATATCAGAACATGGAGAAGCAGCATGAAGAAACCCACCCTTCCCAAAGCCAGCCGAGCCCGCGTAGTGATAGAACGGGTCAGCCCAGAAATCGACGGCGGACGCTTTCCTGTAAAGCGCATTGTGGGCGAGGAAGTGATCGTCGAGGCGGATGTCTTCGTCGATGGTCACGACCAGCTGAGCTGCCTTCTATTGCATCGACCGGTAGGTGCCAAGATTTGGGACGAAGTGCCCATGATCGCCACCAACAACGACCGCTGGCGGGCAAGTTTTTTTGCGGCCGCCTTGGGTCGGCACGAATACACCGTCCTCGCCTGGGTGGATCGTTTCTTGACCTGGCGTCATGACCTTGCCCGGCGCAAAGAGGCCGAAGACATCGTTGTTGCCCTACAGATTGGCACCGCGTTGCTGGATGCCGCTGCTAAACTGGCCGGCGGCGATGACGGTCGCCACCTTAAAGATCAGGCCGCTAAGCTACGTGCTGCCGCCACGCCCGAGGTGGGACAGGCCATGGCTCAAGACGAAAGCTTGGCCATTCTGATGGCCAAGCATGGTGAGCGGCTTTTTGTGAGCGAATACGATCGTGTATTGGAGGTTGTGGTCGACACCAAACGTGCGCGTTTCTCTGCATGGTATGAACTTTTCCCTCGTTCATGCCGCACCGGGGTCGCAGCTCACGGCAGCTTCGCTGACGTCATAAAGCGACTTCCGCAAATCGCCGCCATGGGCTTTGACGTACTTTATCTGCCACCCATCCATCCGATTGGTCGTACTTTCCGCAAAGGCCCCAACAATAGTCTCACGGCAAGCCCGGATGATCTTGGCAGCCCTTGGGCTATTGGTGCTGCCGAAGGAGGGCACCGAGAGATTCTCACCGAGCTGGGCACCGCAAAGGATTTCCGCCAACTGGTCACTGAAGCTCGCGCACTCGGCCTCGAAGTGGCCTTGGACATCGCCTTCCAGTGCGCGCCGGACCATCCCTACGTAACTCAGCATCCCGAGTGGTTTCGCCACCGCCCCGACGGCAGCATCCAGTACGCGGAAAATCCGCCCAAGAAGTATCAGGATATCTATCCCTTCGATTTTGAGAGCGAGAACTGCGATGCATTGTGGCTCGAACTAAAAGGCGTAGTCGATCACTGGATCGGCGAGGGCGTGCGTATCTTCCGAGTGGATAATCCTCACACAAAGCCCTTCCCATTTTGGGAGTGGCTGATTAACAGCATTAAAGTCAAATATCCGGAAACCATCTTCCTGGCCGAAGCCTTTACTCGGCCGAAAATCATGCACCGTCTGGCAAAACTTGGCTTCACACAGTCTTATACTTACTTTACCTGGCGTAACACCCAACAGGAACTGACTGAGTACTTCACTGAACTCGCCCAACACGACTCGCGCGAATATTTCCGTCCCAACCTGTGGCCGAATACCCCAGATATCCTGCCTGAATTCTTGCAGCATGGCGGTCGGCCCGCTTTTCTGCTGCGCGTGGCGCTGGCGGCGACCTTAGGCGCCAACTATGGCATATACGGCCCTGCCTACGAATTATTGGAGCACACAGCACTCAAGCCGGGCGGCGAGGAATATCTGGATTCGGAGAAATTTCAAATACGTAACTGGGAGCTCGACCGGCCTGACAATTTGCGTGACTTTATCTCTCGTCTCAACCATATTCGCCGTAATAACCCAGCATTACAGTCAGACTGGAGCCTGCGTTTCCACGCGATCGACAATCCTGTCATGCTCTGCTACAGCAAAACAGACGACGACGTCACTATGGTCATGGTCGCCAACCTCGATCCGCACAATGTTCAGAGTGGCTGGATCGAGTTACCTCTGACCGAACTAGGTATGCCAGAAGACTCCCCATATCAGGCGCATGACCTTCTGACTGACGAGCGTTATCTGTGGCAAGGAACGCGCAACTTCGTCAGTCTCAATCCGCATGCCTCACCAGTACACATTCTGCTTCTGCGTCGTTACCTGCGCAGCGAACGCGACTTCGACTATTTCCTTTGAGCAACGGACATTATGCATAAAATCGACAACAAGAATATTAGTGCCACATCCCCGGTGGAGTTGAATTGGGGAAACGATCCGCTCTGGTACAAAGATGCGGTCATCTATGAACTGCACATTAAAGCATACGCGGATGGTAACGGGGATGGTATAGGCGATTTCAGAGGCCTGACCGAGCGACTCGACTACGTCCAGTCGCTCGGCGTAAACACAATCTGGCTGTTGCCGTTTTATCCTTCGCCGCTACGCGACGACGGTTATGACGTATCCGATTATGAAAACGTGCATCCTTCTTATGGCACGCTGGACGACTTCCGCGCTTTTGTCATTGAAGCGCATCGCCGCGATCTGCGTGTCATTACCGAACTAGTAGTCAACCACACCTCCGACCAACACCCATGGTTTCAAGCTGCGCGCAACGCACCTAGGGATTCGCCCGAACGCAATTTCTACGTCTGGAGCGACGATCCTGGTAAATACGCGGGTACTCGTATCATTTTTACAGATACAGAGAAATCCAACTGGACCTGGGACGATGTCGCACAGCAATATTTCTGGCACCGCTTTTTCAGCCACCAACCCGATCTGAATTTTGATAACCCGGAAGTGCTTCAATCGGTAATGAACGCCATGGAATTCTGGCTGGAAATGGGTGTGGATGGTTTCCGTCTCGACGCGATCCCCTATCTGGTCGAGCGCGATGGCACCAGCAATGAAAATCTTCGTGAAACTCACGATGTCATTAAGGAGATCCGCCGCCGCCTGGAAGCTAAATATCCAGGTCGCTTATTGCTGGCCGAGGCTAACATGTGGCCCGAAGACGTTCGCGAATATTTTGGTGACGGTGACGAATGCCAGATGGCATACCATTTTCCCTTGATGCCACGCTTGTATATGGCCATCGCCCAGGAAGAACGCCATCCGGTAGTAGAGATTCTCGCCCAGACACCGGATATTCCGGAGAACTGCCAGTGGGCAGTCTTTCTGCGTAATCACGACGAGCTGACGCTGGAAATGGTGACCAACAAGGAACGTGACTACATGTACAGCATGTATGCCGCAGAGTCACGCGCGCGTATCAATATCGGCATTCGCCGTCGCCTCGCACCGTTGCTCGAAAATAATCCTGACCGCATTAAGCTTATGAAAAGCTTGCTTCTTTCCATGCTGGGCACTCCGGTATTGTATTACGGTGACGAGATTGGCATGGGTGACAACATTTTTCTCGGTGACCGAGATGGCGTACGCACCCCGATGCAGTGGAGCAGCGATCGCAATGGCGGTTTTTCGCGTGCTGATCTACAACGTTTATACCTGCCTCCAATACAGGATCCTATCTATGGATTTGAAGCTGTCAATGTAGAGTCGCAATCGCGTGAACCCTCATCATTGCTGTCCTGGATGCGGCAATTGCTGGCGATTAGAAACACCAGCAAAGCTTTTGGGCGCGGTACCGTGACTATGATGCATCCCGGCAATCGCAAGATTCTGGCCTATATGCGTGAGTATGAGGACGAGGTAATCCTTTGCGTCACTAACCTTAGCCGTGTCGCTCAATCGGTAGAGTTGGATCTCTGCGCTTACGAGGGACGCGTACCGGTCGAAATGATGGGCCGAAGCGCATTCCCTCCCATCTGCAAAGACCCCTATTTCTTGACCTTGATGGCCTATGGGTTCTTCTGGTTTCGGCTGTCGACTGATGCCGATCCGCCGGCTTGGCATCTCGATCGCACGCCAGTGGATGACCTGGCTGTGCTAGTACTATTTGATGGATGGAACAGTTTCTTTCGTAACCGTGTCGTGCCCTGGCGCATCAACATGGCTGAAAAAACAAAAAATCAGTTTGAGTGTGAAATACTGCCGCGCTTCCTGTTGCGTCAACGTTGGTACGCAGCAAAATCAGAGCTGCTGGTAAGGGCTGCCATCGCCGAACACGCCATACTTCAAGTGGGCAATACACAATGGCTGCTGGCATTGATTGACATCCACGGAGCAACCAATCCAACGCGCTATTTCGTGCCTCTGGCCTTGGAGTTTGATGTATCTGACGACCAATATCCACGAATTCTTGCGTCGTCGGCCATCGCCAAGGTGCGTCAACAGGCCACTACCGGGATGCTGGCCGATGCAATGGCAGACGAAGCATTCTGCCGTGCAATGGTCGATGCTATCGGCGCAAAACGCGAACTGAAGGGTGAGAGCGGCAAACTGAAATTTTCGCCCACCAATTCGTTCACGAAGATCGTTGGCGACACATTACAGGACGCGACACCACTGCAGCGCCTGACCGCGAGCAGCAACTCGGTTAGCCTGCTCGGCGATAAATTGTTTCTCAAGGCTTATCGGCGCCTGCATAGCGGTATCAGCCCAGAGTTGGAGATGGGGCGATTCCTGACCGATGTCGTCGGCTTTGAGCACTGCGTGCCAGTCGCTGGCAGTATTGATTTTCATTCTATGGACGGCGCAGTCTATACATTGGCGTTATTACAAGCCCAAGTGATGAATCAGGGTGATGCGTGGAGTCATACAGTTGACCAACTTACCCGCCTGCTGGAGTCATTCTGCAATACAAATAATGAAGTAAAGATACACGATGAGGTCAACCCGATGGTCGAGCGCATGCAAATGCTGGCGCATCGCATCGCCGAACTTCACATTGCACTGGCTCGCCGCACGGGAGACCCGGCTTTTGACCCCGAACCTGTACAGTCAGTCGACCTCAAGAGCTGGGTCGCTGCCGTGGAGGATGAGTGCCGCCACACGCTCGAGTTGCTATCTCAACGTAGCGAAGCTTGGGAAAAACCACTGAAAGAATTGGCACAACGAGTTACTGCGGCAGCTCCCGCACTCATTGCCCGCATTAACCAGGATTCGCTCGCTAAACCTGTTGGTGAGAAGACGCGCCTGCATGGCGACCTGCATCTCGGGCAGGTGCTGATTTGCGAAGATGATTTTCTGATCATTGATTTCGAAGGCGAGCCGCAGCGGACGCTGGCAGAGCGTCGCTCCAAGCACAGTGCATTGCGTGACGTCGCGGGTATGCTGCGTTCGTTTGATTACGCACGCCATGCCGCATTGCACCAATTCGTCATTGTTCCGTCCGAATTTGATCGCTTTACACCAGTTGCACGGCAATGGGAACAAAGCATGCGCAAAGGGTTTCTGCAAACTTACGGGCAGGTAGCAGTGGCGGGCGGTCTGTATGCCAGTGTCGCAGATTTTGAAGCAGCAGTATGGCTTATTGACCTTTTTGAGCTTGAGAAGGCATTGTACGAATTACGTTACGAAATGGACAATCGACCCGACTGGATCGGTGTCCCGTTAGCGGGAATTGCCGGACTGGCCGGCGTCTCCGGATAAACCAAAGGAGAAAAGCTACTATGAATAACATTAACGTTTTGCTGGAACCTGTTCGCGCGCTATTGAATCAAATTGGTGCTTTTATGCCTCGTCTGGCGATCGCACTGGGCGTTCTTGCCGTTGGCTGGCTCGTCGCCAAAGCTTTTCGTTATAGCATCGTTAAGGCACTGCGTGCGCTCAACTTCTGCGTTTTAACTGAGCGCGCCGGAATCGACGGCTTTCTACAACAAAGTGGCACAGAAAAAGACACGACCGAGATGGTCGGCTGGATTGCATTTGCGACCGCGATACTGGTGTCCCTGATTATCGCCTTCAACAGTCTTGGACTTTTGCTGGTTACTGACCTGCTCGGCAAGTTGCTGTTGTTCATACCTAAAATACTGGTGGCATTACTGATTATAATTTTCGGTAGCTACTTTACGCGCTTTATCGGCATGGCTGTTCAGAGCTATTGTCGTGGCGCCGACATCAACGACGGCGACCTTCTGGGGCGCATTGCGCGCTACGCTGTTCTGACTTTTGTTATTTTGTTGGCGATCGATCATTTGGATATCAGCGGTGGTATGATCCAACAAGCTTTTCTGGTCATCCTGGCTGGTATTGTATTTGCTGGAGCGCTGGCTTTCGGCCTTGGCGCACGCAATCATGCGGCAGCGTTACTTAATCGTTGGTTTCCCCTAGACCGTAGCGACGACACCCCATGAGTTCAAGCATCAAAATGCAGAGACAAACTTCTTTAACCAGAGAGCACTGTCAGCAAGACCATGAATAACAACTGCGCTGCCCTTTTCATGATCGACGCGACTGGCTGCCCATCCCACTATTCTGCCTGCTTAAAAAAACCAGACTACCAACAAGGAGAGAAATTATGAAAGTACTCGCTATTGTACTGGCCGGTGGCCAGGGTTCCCGTCTGAATCCACTCACGGCGGAAAGATCCAAGCCGGCGGTGCCATTCGGCAGTCGCTACCGCATTGCTGATTTCGTCCTCAGCAACATGATAAATTCCGAGATACGCAGTATCTACATGATGGTACAGTACAAATGCCAGTCGCTGATCGAGCACGTGAACAAGTCATGGGCACATGTTAATGCTTTCCCAGGACAGTTTGTCACCATCGTGCCACCACAGATGCGCGAGGGACAGGATTGGTTTCAGGGTACGTCAGACGCTGTATTCCAGAACATAAATTTAATCCAACGCCACGCACCTGATATGGTTGCGGTGTTTGGTGCAGACCACATTTATCGCATGGATGTGCGGCAAATGGTCGATTTTCACCGTCAGCATTCAGCACACGTGTCAGTGGCAGCGATTCCTGTACCGCTGAGTGAAGCTTCGGCCTTCGGCATCATTGAAGCAGATGCTGAAGGCCGAATCATAAAATTCCTGGAAAAACCGACAAACCCACCCTCCATCCCCTCTGACCCGAGCCGCGCCTACGGATCCATGGGAAATTATTTATTTAACACCGATGTCCTGCTGGAAGCATTGCGTGAAGCGCATGAACTTGGCGAACACGATTTTGGCGGCAATATTCTGCCTCGCCTGATTCATAGCCACCGGGTGCTTGCCTACAACTTCGCCGACAACATCATCCCTGGCACATCTAGCTACGAAGAACAGGCCTACTGGCGCGACGTCGGCACAATTGACGCCTACTATGCCGCACACTTCGACATACTGAGCGCAAAACCACGTTTTAACTTATTCAATCCGCAGTGGTTCATCAATTCCAGCAATTACCAGGGACCGGCGCCTCGTATTATCTCCGGTGATATTAAGAATATCGCCATAGGTGCCGGCTCTATGGTGAAGGGCGGAAAAGTCCACAACTCCATACTGCGCCGCGAAGTGATTATAGAAGAGGATGTTGAAATCGAGGATTGCATAATCTTGGATTACACTATCATTCGTCGTGGCGCGCGCCTCAAGCGCGTTATAGTTGACCGCTACAATGAAATCGCCGGAAACTGCCAGATCGGCTTCGATGCAGCTTTGGACCGCGCCCGCTATACCGTCAGCGAGAGTGGTGTGGTTGTAATACCCAAGGGGCGGGAAGTGCCTAACGTTACCAATTACGAAATTTAGGATACATATTATGAGTTCACCAATAAAGGATTTACCCGCCACTTCCGTCTGGCCTGGTACCCCCTATCCGCGCGGCACTACTTGGGATGGTGAGGGTGTCAATTTTTCCATTTTTTCAGAAAACGCAGAAAAAGTAGAGCTTTGTCTGTTCGACACAAGCGGGCGACATGAGATCCAGCGTATTGAACTACGCGAACGAACCGACCTTATTTGGCATTGTTATCTACCAGGAGTTCGACCCGGCCAACTCTACGGCTATCGCATTCACGGTCCTTATGACCCGGAGCGTGGGCACCGTTTCAATCCCAACAAGCTTCTGCTTGAGCCCTACGCCAAGGACATCGTCGGCACATTCCGATGGAATGATACCCACTTCGGTTACAAGGTCGGGCACCGCCAAGAAGATTTGTCCTTTGATCGCCGCGACAACGCTAGCCACATGCCAAAGTGTCGCGTTATCGATTCAGCTTTTACTTGGGAAGACGACAAGGCACCGAATATTCTGTGGCCTGATATGGTCGTGTACGAACTGCACGTGCGCGGTTTCACAAAAAACCACCCAGATGTCCCGCCGTCCTTGCGCGGCACCTATGCAGGCTTGGCAACGCAACCAGTAATCGACCATCTCAAGCGTCTAGGTATTACTTCGGTAGAGCTGATGCCGATACACGCCTTTCTTGACGACCGTCATCTTCTGGAGCGGAACCTTTCCAACTACTGGGGATATAATTCGATCGGTTATTTTGCTCCCGATCGTCGCTACACCTCCAGTCCCGACGGAGTTGTGGATGAGTTCAAATCCATGGTCAAAACCTTTCACTCGAATGGTATCGAGGTCATCCTTGACGTAGTCTACAACCACACTGCAGAAGGCAACCATTTTGGGTCAACAACCTCATTCAGGGGTGTTGACAATGCATCCTACTATCGACTGTCCGCCGAAAATAAACGTTACTACATGGATTACACGGGCTGCGGCAACACGCTCAACCTGCAACAGCCACGTGTGCTTCAGCTCATCATGGATTCGCTGCGTTACTGGGTACTGGAGATGCACGTCGATGGCTTCCGTTTCGATCTGGCCTCAGCACTGGCACGCGAACTACACGACGTCAACCGCCTCGGCGCCTTCTTTGATATCCTGCTTCAGGATCCGATACTTTCCCAGGTTAAACTCATCGCCGAGCCTTGGGATTTGGGCGAAGGCGGCTATCAGGTAGGTAACTTTCCGACGGGCTGGGGCGAGTGGAACGACCAATATCGTGACACCATGCGCTCTTACTGGAAAGGTGACGGCGGTCTGATCGGGAATTTTGCGCAACGCCTAACCGGCTCCAGCGATTTCTACGATCATAGCGGGCGCAAACCCTGCGCCAGCATAAACTTTATCTGCGCTCACGACGGTTTCAACCTGCACGATCTGGTGAGCTACAACGACAAGCACAACGAGGCCAACGGCGAAGAAAGCCGTGACGGTACCAACAACAACTATTCCTGGAACTGTGGCGTTGAAGGTCCGACCGAGGATGCAGCCATTAATGCCCTGCGCGCGAAGCAGAAACGCAATCTGCTGGCAACCCTGTTTTTCTCCCAGGGCGTGCCAATGCTGGTGGCCGGTGACGAAATGGGTCGCACCCAGCAAGGAAATAACAATGCCTACTGTCAGGACAACGAAATCAGCTGGGTAAACTGGGACATTTCCGACGCCGACAAGGAGTTCCTCGCCTTCGTGCAGCGCATCATCGCATTACGGCGAGAACACCCGGTATTTCGTCGTCGCAACTTTTTCCAGGGACGCGACATCCACGGCTCGGGCGTCAAGGACATCCACTGGTTCAAGCCCGATGGTCACGAGATGAGCGAAACAGAGTGGACACACGACTTCGCACGCTGTCTAGGTGTTTATCTGGGTGGAGATGCCATACAAGAAAATGACATGCATGGCCAAGCCATCCACGACGATAATTTCATTCTGCTCTTCAACAGTTACCACGATGCAATACCTTTTGTTCTACCTGTATTAAATGAAAACCGCGAGTGGCAGTGCATTCTAGATACCCACCTTGCCGGAGGTATGGAACCTGGCGACCAATTTCGGAACGGCGAGAGCTATCCCCTCGAAGGCCGCTCACTCGCTCTCTTGATCCAGCGGAATCGATCATGAAACGTCGTCACATCATGCCTTTCGGCGCCAATCTGACTGACGCCGGTGGCGTGCGTTTCCGCCTCTGGGCACCTGGTGTCGCGGCTATCGTGCTGCAGCTCGACGAGGTGCAGGAACTTCCTATGGTAGCAACAGACTCCGGATGGTTCGAATTGACCGTACCCACAGCAAATATTGGCAGCCGTTATAGCTTTCGACTACCTGATGGATTGCTGGTACCCGATCCGGCTTCGCGCTACAACCCAGAGGACATTCATGGCCCCTCTGAAGTTATCAATCCGGCCGCTTTCGAGTGGTCCGATGGTGACTGGCGCGGCCGCCCCTGGGAAGAGGCAGTGATCTACGAGCTGCATGTCGGCAGCTTCACTCCGGCTGGCAGTTTCTATGGCGTAATCGAACGGCTCGACTATCTTGCCGAGCTGGGCGTGACCGCGCTAGAGATTATGCCGGTGTCAGATTTTCCTGGTCACCGTAACTGGGGCTACGATGGCGTGCTCCCTTTTGCGCCCGATGCCGCCTATGGTCGGCCAGAAGACTTCAAGCGTCTCGTCGACGCCGCTCACAAACGTGGGCTGATGGTGTTGCTGGACGTGGTCTACAATCACTTCGGCCCTGAGGGTAACTACCTGCACGCCTATGCCCCGGATTTCTTTAATCCGCGCCATACCACCCCGTGGGGCGCGGCGATCAACTTTGACGGAGAAAATAATCGAGCGGTGCGTGATTTCTTTGTCCACAATGTCCTGTACTGGCTGGAAGAATTTCATCTCGACGGTCTGCGTCTGGATGCCATTCACGCTATCTGCGACGACAGTTCACCGGATATTATCGAGGAAATCGCCGAAGCTTTCATGTCAGTCAGAGGAAGTGACCGCCACGTACACATGGTGCTTGAAAACGAGCATAACCAGGCCCGCTACCTGGGCCGCGAAGATACCGATGTAATACGCCATGCCACAGCCCAATGGAACGATGACATTCATCATGTATTCCATGTACTCGCCACGAGTGAAAGTGATGGCTATTATTCTGACTATGCTGCCGAACCGACACGACTACTCGGTCGCTGCCTCACCGAGGGTTTCGCCTATCAGGGCGAAGCTTCGGCCTTCGCGCACGGCAAATTGCGAGGCGAACCGAGTGGTCACCTGCCGCCTGCTGCTTTTATCAATTTTCTTCAGAACCACGACCAGATCGGAAATCGTGCCTTCGGCGAGCGCCTGAGTCATCTCGCCTCCCCTGTAGTGATGGAAGCTGTAACGGCCATCCTGCTGCTTTCACCGCAACCGCCTCTGCTGTTCATGGGCGAGGAATTTGCCACCACTCAGCCCTTCCTGTTCTTTTGCGATTTCGGCCCCGAACTGGCCCAAGCCGTTACCGAAGGACGGCGGCGGGAATTCTCTCGTTTCGCCCGGTTTTCCGATCCTGCTGCGCGCGAGCGCATTCCTGATCCGAATGCTGAGGCTACTTTTAACGCCTGCGTACTCGACTGGGCCGCCATCGATAACGCGCCTCACCTAGCCGTGCTCGAACTCCACAGGGCTTTGCTCTCACTGCGTCGGCAGTGGATCACTCCGCGCTTGGCCGGAATGGGCAACGGCGATCCGAAAATGAACCAGTTATCTATGCGCGCTCTGAACCTGCGCTGGCGTCTAGGTGACGGGAGCCTGCTTACGCTGGCCGCCAATTTTGGTGAGGACGTAGTCGAAATGGCACCTACCGTCGGATCGTTAATCTTCGCTACAAGCAACCTCGATAACGTCATGACCAAAGCCGGACAAATGCCGCCCTGGTCAGTGGCTTGGAGTCTACAATCAGGAGACCATTCATGACACGTTTCACCTCAAACACCTCGGATGCGCTGATGCAACTTGCCGCACACTGTGGGATCGCCGCTGAATACGACGATATCTGGGGCACGCGCCATGCAACCACAGAGCACACGCTCCACGCCCTGATGGCCGCTATGCACTTCCCAGCTGACGCGGATCCATCTGTCCTGTTGAACAACTTGGATGAACAGGAATGGCGTCGGCCTCTGCCGCCCGTCATGGTGTTACAAGCTGATTCGACCCCAGCTGTGCCACTCTCATTACCTTTAACCAGGGCTGGCTGCCAACATCGCTGGATACTGACACCGGAAGACGGCGCGTCAACCACAGCCGAATTTCTGCCAACCGAACTGCCACGACTAGGTGAGCAACGCGTGGGCAACGAAAATTTTCTGCGCGGTGAACTTAATCTGCCGCTACTGGTAACGCCGGGCTACTATCGTTTCGAAGTCGATCAACCGGGATGCGAAGGTCAAGATCTAGCGTCGATGACGCTCATCATCACACCGCCAAACTGCTACCAACCTGAAGCGGTGCAAGGAGAAAACCGCGTCTGGGGGCCGACTGTTCAGCTCTATGGCCTGCGCTCGCGTCGCAACTGGGGCATAGGAGATTTTGGCGATCTGCGTACCCTGGTTGATCTTTCGGCGGAAGCCGGAGGGGGAATAATCGGAGTTAACCCCCTGCATGCCCTATTTCCAGACGACCCTGCACGTATTAGTCCTTACAGCCCTTCCAGCCGCTACTTCATTAATGTTCTGTATTTGGACGTAGAAGCAATTCCAGAGTTTACCGAGTGCGATGCAGCGCGAAATCTGGTTGCCTCTGAACTCTTCCAGGGCCGACTGCGGCGACTACGCGCAAGTGAACTTGTTGCTTACGACGAAGTGTCTGCGGCCAAGCATGAGGTACTGAATATAGTTTACCGCCACTTCCGAAATCACCACCTTGCTAACAACAGTGACCGAGCACGTGCTTTTCACTACTTTCGCGAAAAAAAGGGCGAAGAGCTAGAACTCCACGCACGTTTTGAAGCCTTGCAGCAACACTTTCGGCGCAAAAATCCAACTGTCTGGGGCTGGCCGGCCTGGCCTGAGGAATACCGCCATCCGCATGCCCCAGCAGTGGCAGCTTTCGCATCCGAGAATGCTGACGCCATCGAATTCTTTGTTTGGCTGCAATGGCTCGCCGATGAACAGCTTGGCGCCGTTGGCCGGCAATCGAGTCGCCGTGGGTTGGGCATAGGCCTCTATCAAGATCTAGCAGTGGGTGTTAATCCGGGTGGGTCGGAAGTATGGGCCTGGCAGGATGCCTTCGCCATCGGTGCCTATGTTGGCGCGCCACCCGACGACTACAATCGTATTGGCCAAAACTGGGGATTGCTGCCCTTGGTGCCGCATCGCATGCGGGAGGCGGCCTATGCGCCGTTCGTCGCAGTGTTGCGCGCCAACATGCGCCACTGCGGCGCACTGCGCATCGACCACGTTATGCAATTTATGCGCCTGTTCTGGGTACCTGTCGGTATGTCGCCGTCCCAGGGTGCCTACGTTGCCTATCCTCTGGACGATCTTCTCGGCATAATCGCGCTGGAAAGCCAGCGTAACCGCTGTTTGGTCATAGGCGAGGATCTTGGCACCGTTCCCGATGGCTTCCGCCCCAGACTCAACAAAATCGGCGTGCTATCGTATCGACCATTCCTGTTTGAACGTAATGAAAACGGCGGATTCAAGCCACCAGCAGAATATTCGCGTCAAGCCCTGGTGTCTGTCAGCACTCATGATTTGCCAACCATTAGCGGCTTCTGGAAAGGTAGCGACCTCGACACCCGTAGTTCCCTGCAACTTTTTTCCTCGGACGACCAGCATGACAAGTTGGTGGTAGAACGCGCGCAGGACCTCGCCCGCATTCTGATTGCTCTGGAGCGCGAAGGACTGCTGCCACCAGGTATGAGCGTCCATCCAAATGCCACTCCCGAAATAACACCAACTTTGATGGTGGCTATCCACGCCTATCTGGCGAGAACACAGGCACAGGTACTGGTGGTACAGCCCGAGGATATCCTTGACATCACCGAGCAATCTAACTTGCCGGGCAGTCTTGACGATCAACATGCTAACTGGAGACGGCGACTGCCCCTCGACCTGGAAGATTGGCTGGAGGACGGGCGCTTCACCGCTGTCGGAGAGGTCCTGCTTAAAGAACGGGGCAGCGCGGTGACACCCCATGAAGAAATCCTCCCACCTTCCCATACTGCAGTTATACCGCGCGCTACTTACAGGCTGCAATTCAACCGCGACTTCACTTTTTCTCAAGCGACAGGATTGGCATCTTATCTCGCCGAGCTGGGGATAAGCCATTGCTACGCCTCACCCTACTTGATGGCGAGACCTGGAAGTAACCATGGCTACGATATCGTCGACCATACCGCCCTCAATCCGGAAATCGGCACACCACAGGAATATGAGGATTTTGTTGCCGCACTCCAAGGAAATAATTTGGGCCAGATAGTTGACGTCGTCCCAAATCACATGGGTGTCATGGGCTCAGACAATGGCTGGTGGCTAGACGTTCTGGAGAACGGTCCCGCCTCGGCTTGGGGCGCATTTTTTGATATCGACTGGGAGCCGCTCAATCCGGACCTCAAGGGCAAAGTGCTGCTGCCTTTACTGGGCGACCACTATGGTGCCGTGCTCAACCGTGGAGAGTTGCGCCTGGATTACGACGCAGTGCATGGCGAACTCAGCTTCTACTATTACCAGCATCGACTACCGGTGGACCCAGCGACCTATCCACAAATTATTGGGCATCGCAGCGAACGCCTGGCAACTGCTCTCGGGGAAAGCCACGAGCGCTACGGGGAACTGCAGGCTCTGCTTACTGCTTTTGGCCACTTGCCGGCGCGCACCAACACAGACCCGACATGTATGGCCGAGCGGCAGCGCGACAAAGAGGTGCATAAACGCCACCTCGCCGTACTGAGTGAAGCCTGTGCCGATATCGCCCACCATATCGCCGACAATCTGGCAGAATTCAATGGCAGTCCCAACCATCCTGCCAGCTTCGACTTGATGCACGCACTGATCCAGATGCAGGGCTACCGTCCTGCCTACTGGCGCGTCGCTTCCGATGAAATTAACTACCGGCGCTTTTTCGATATCAACGACCTAGCCGCGCTACGCATGGAAGACCCAACGGTATTTAACGCAACCCACCGTTTCATTCTAGAACTAGTCGCTCAGGGTAAAATTGATGGGTTGCGTATTGACCATCCTGATGGGCTCTACGATCCGGGCGAGTACTTTCGTCACCTGCAGCAAGCCGTTGGTGGGAAATTCTACACGTTGGGCGAGCCGTTACCGCTATATTTGGTGATCGAGAAGATCCTCGCAGACCACGAACGTTTGCCGGACGACTGGCCAATCCATGGCGCTACTGGCTACCGCTTCGCCAACCTGGTCAACAATCTATTTGTCGATAGTTCCGCCGAGCGGCGTATGACGCGCACCTACCGAGACTTCAGCGGCATCGACAGCGATTTCGAAAAATTGGCCTACGACGCAAAGAAACTAATCATGCGCACCGCCCTGTCGAGCGAGTTCAACGTCCTCGCCAACCGTTTGGCGCGCATTGCCGCTGCCAGCCGGGACACCTTCGACTTCACCCTCAACGGGCTTCGCGAGGCGCTGGTAGAAGTAGTAGCCTGCTTCCCTGTCTATCGTAGCTACGTCGCCCACGGCGGGCTGTCTGCCGACGACCGTAGCCATATCTCCTGGGCGGTGGCGGTAGCCAAGAAGCGCAGCCCGGATGCCGATACCGGTATCTACGATTTTCTCGAAAGCGTGCTGACCACCGATATCGGTTGCGGCCGTTGTGCTGCGTTCCGCGAGCCGTTGCTGGCTTTCGCCATGAAGTTTCAGCAAGTCTCTTCACCGGTGATGGCAAAAGGCGTCGAAGACACTGCCTTTTATCGCTACTACCGCCTGACTTCGCTCAACGACGTTGGCGGCGAGCCACGTCGCTTCGGCATTTCAGTGGCTGCCTTTCACGCCGCGACGCGTGTCCGCGCAATCAGCTGGCCGCACAACATGCTGACTACCTCCACCCACGACAGCAAACGCTCAGAGGACGTGCGCGCCCGAATTAACGTGCTCTCTGAGATGCCGGCGGCGTGGAAGTTGATGCTCAAGCGTTGGAACCGCATGAACCGCGGCCGCAAGCGTCTGATTGATGGAGTCGAGGCACCTTCCCGCAACGACGAATATCTTCTTTACCAGACCCTGATCGGCACTTGGCCGCTGATCTTGCCTGATGAGGCAGGACTGGCCGACTACCGAACGCGTATCGACGCCTACATGATCAAAGCGCTACGCGAAGGCAAAGAACACAGTAGTTGGGTTCAGGTTAATACCGACTACGAAAGCGCGATGAGTGATTTTGTACATACCTTGCTGGCGTCAGGCGAGAAAAATATGTTCTTGGCTGACTTTATACCACTGGTACAAAACATCGCTCACTATGGCCTGATCAACGCACTCGCACAAATGCTGATCAAGGTCACCTCGCCGGGTGTGCCCGACATCTACCAGGGTTGCGAATTGTGGCAGTTCAATCTGGTCGACCCGGATAACCGTCGACCGATAGACTTTACTCAGCGACACGCAATGCTTGCGGAAATGCGGGCGCTGACTGACGCACCACCGGAACAGTGGCCAAAGCGTTTGCAACCGTTACTGGCAGACATGAGGGATGGCCGCATCAAGCTTTATACACTGTGGCAGAGTCTGGCACTGCGTGCGCGCTGGCCCGAAGTATTTCGTGACGGCGAATACCTACCCTTGACGGTGCGAAGCAAACTTGCTATTCATACTTGCGCCTTCGCGCGGCGCCACGGAGATCAAACCCTGATCGTTCTCGTGCCGCGTCTGCCGGTCCGCCTGCTGGACGATCGCAATCTTCTGCCATTGGGATTCGATGTATGGGGCGACGCCGTATTAGAACTGCCCGGTGAATTGTCTGACCTCGGATGGCATAACGTTTTCACCGGCGAACGCCATGCGGCAGCCAGCCAATTGCCACTGGGACAATTGCTGACCTGTTTCCCAGTGGTATTGCTGGCCTCTGACGCGATCGAATGATTGGTCGTCAATCCGGGATGATGTAGTGATGTTCGAAGCATACGCTGCGCTCACGCTTTCCCTGATTTTCACTTGAAGCTTCTCCTCTTTATTCGCCGGTAGAGGGGATATGGCTTTATGAGGTGAGCTAAACTGATAGTCGATTTTGTACAAACAGACTTCTCACTCACTAGCGGTAAGTCGAAAATAATTGATTCGCATGTAGGCTCAGCCGAACTATTGATCGATTGCGGCATGTAAAAGCAAGCAATACGAAAATTGACTGTCAGCCTCAGTGCCATTCATACTCATTGTTGACAACCAACCTCAGCATAATAGCTTGTGGGTACATCTGAAAATCCAATTTTGCGAACAGCCGCTTCGCATCTTGCCTGCTTACCCCGTTACATCACAATACTGCGTTATTCTAAAAATATTATCAATTACATATCAACGACATGCTGCGCTCAATTCTTTTAATCGTACCTTATCTTCTCTAGATATTAAATTTTTAGAGGTGTCCATACGCAATATTAAAATCGCCATTGCACACCGGTATAGGCTGAACGGCCATCACCTGGCAGAAAAAGTGCGCCATCAGCACCACCTTGATTGAGTACCACGCTGGTGGTAGCAGAATATTTACGATCAGCAAGGTTACGCCCTTCCAGAAACCAAGAAAGTTGCGCATTGATTTTCTGGCCCATCTTCAAGCCGAAAATAGTATAGCCGTCTGCGTAAAGAGTCTCTGCAAAATCAACCGCGTACCGGTATGGTGAAGATTCAATGGTAGGGCCGATATAAAAACCACCTGTACGGTATTTCAACTCACCTCGCAGCAAGGTCCTGGGTATACCTGGAAGGCGGCGATTGCCAAAGGTGCGATCATCATCAAAGCGAAATTCGTTGATCAACAGATTTTGACGCCATTCCAGATTGAAAGGTAAGCGTGCTGTCAGTCCCATTTCAAGGCCAGCGTGTATTGTTCGAGAAGCATTGGTAGTTTGCGCCGCTGGAACTGGATTATTACCACCCGTAAAAACGGCAATCTGCAATAACTCATTGCTCAATCGTGCATGATAGGCGGAGATGTCCCAATCAATATTTTTGCTATTACCGCGCGTGCCAATTTCAAAAGTAGTACCACTTTGAGCTTTAACAATGTTAGGTTGTAAACCGCCCGCCAGCTCGCCAAATGAAGGGGGCTCGAAACTGCGCGATAGATTCGCATAATATTGCACATTAGGAAGATGGTTATACAAGAGACCAATTTTAGGGCTGGTTTGTATATAGTTTGCATTGAAACTTTCATTCTTTGCTGGCGTGTCGAAAAATTTGTCAATAAATTCACGCTTCGACTTGGTATATTGCACGCCGGTAATAAGGGCGAGTTTGGACAATATAAATAAGCGATTCTCAGCATATAGGCTCATATTGGTAGCAATCTGATCAGATTTGTTGGTACGGTCACCCCGATTGCCTTTATCGTTTACCCAACGATCTTCCTGGGTGACACCCCGGGTAGGAGTAAAACCAAGCACGAATTCATTCTTATAACCGAATAGCTGACTATCATTTACCAGACGTACTTCTAGACCATAATCATGATTATCCTGATCCAGCACTTGAAAAATAGGGTGAAAAAGGTTTTTTTCAGAGTAGAAAGCGCCAATTTCCAGGCGGGTTTTACCCATGCGCAAGGTAGTTTTGTTGGCCAGTCGCAACAACTCAATATCACGCTTTTGTTGCAGGGTGGCAGGACTCAGAAAAGCTCGACTTGGATCAAGCTTCAGCTGAGCTTTAGTCAGATTACCTGGCAAATCAGAGTCACTATTCGCATAACCAAGATAAAAGCGGGTTTCTAGGTCGGGGTTAAATCTGTAGCCAATGTTTGCATTTGCCCGTTTTGCATTTTGTTTAGCAAAATCTCTGTAACCATCTTGGCTAAATGTACTTGCATTGATGAAATAATCCAGGTCACCAACAACACCACCTGTGGCAACGCCAAATCGTTTATAGTCAAAGCTGCCAATCTCTGCACGCGATTCAAATTTTGGTGCATCGTAACCTGTAGGCGAAACAAAATTGATTGCTCCGCCTAGGTTAGTCGCACCATAACGAAGTGCATTGGCACCGCGGTAAACTTCAATATAGCGAGTGGCCAGCGGTTCGATTGCCTGAAAATCAAAACTGCCATCAGCTTGATTGACTGGGATACCATCTTGCATCAGCTTGATACCACGGCCATGAAATGTACGCTGCAGACCTGATCCTCGTATAGATAAGCGTGATTCCTCAGCTCCAAATCGAGACTGAGCAAAGACACCAGTGGCAAGTCCTAAAGTATCGGCAAAATTTGATACTCGACCTTCACGAACCTTTTCGGCGTCAACAATAGTCACACCGCCAGCGGTTTGATTAATTTCATTAGTGGCTCGTTTTATATCTGGCTGAGTCAATGATGCACCTAGCTCATCACGAGTACCTGTCACAGTAACTGTAGGTAATGTCGTCTCAAAATCTTTTACTATGTGGTCTGCGTATGCGAGGCAGGGTAATACAAACAAGATTAATAAATACTGTGACTTGTATACATATTTCATATATTGTTCCTCTGAATTCTGCTAGCAAAACCTATTTCGTATCACTGATTTATACATTGCACATTCGCGCAAACCCTTCAGAATAATTATTGGGCACCTCTAAAAATCCAATTTTGTGAGCAGCCGCTTTGTGGCTTGCCTGCCTACCCCGTTTCGTCACAATATTCCGTTACTCTAAAAAAGTTAATCACTTACATATCAACTATATGACGCGCTAACATTTTTTATTCGCGCCTTGTTTTGCATAGAAATTCAATATCTAGTGGTGCCTTTATACTAGTTGCTTCAATTGCTGAGATATCGATTTGACAAATGAATGCCGCACTTAGTCCAGTATCAAAATTAGTATCAGTAATTTCGCCACCTGATTGGCTAGCCCAAGATATTCCAGAATTTTTAGTGCAGGTGTAGAAGTACTCTTGATGAACTGCATCGATTAGCAGCTAGCGAAGCTGAGTGGTATTTATCCAGATTCGCTATATTTTTATGATATAAATCGTTTTTTCCAGCAGGACAACTGTCATTCAATCTCAACTTCACCCGCTCACAATAATGTTGAGGCGCGATGTTAACTTAATGTTTAAACTGATGGAATGTGACAAATTGTCGCAGATAAGGTGATTAGCATGATTTGTAAAGATAAATTTCAAAATGGAATTATTGATGTTGGATTAGCTTAAAACAGAGAGCGGCTCCTCATAAAACGGAGAGTCCTTCGGATATTCAGCAAAAAATTTAGTGCCGATGCCAAACACAAAGCTAAATAGTTCGGCTGAATTATTTATCACCGCTGCATTAATCGCCAGTCACATAAAAACTGACTGCATAAACACACATATATCCATTATTGACAAGCGATTTCGGTGTAGTATGTTGTAAAATCAATTGATTCAAAAAAGAAAATTAACCATGCCAAGCAACCGAAATCCCAATGTTGTAGTTATTTTATGGATGTTAATAACGTTCATTTCCACCCCATCTCTCGCTCAACCGTTTGAACCCCATTCTGGCCGCGTAGAACCCTACACTCTGCCTGCATCCTCTGATAGCAGCACTTCGCCCGTAAAACCCCGTAAAACCAACCCCTCCCCCCCACCGTATTCAATCTCGATTGGCGCCATCTCTAAAGAGAACAAATCATCCGAAACTGATTTCGA
Source organism: Candidatus Nitrotoga sp. M5 (assembly GCF_927904885.1). Lineage (GTDB taxonomy): Bacteria > Pseudomonadota > Gammaproteobacteria > Burkholderiales > Gallionellaceae > Nitrotoga. The sequence goes on along the minus strand of NZ_CAKMNW010000067.1, from coordinate 133,813 downwards.
TTCACGCACAAGTACACCCCGCAAAATCGGCTCCGGCCGCAACGTGCCTCAATTAGGAAATATCACCGATACAACATCCAGACTAAAGTGGCAGAACACGCTCCAGGGCGGAAAAATTGCAGCGATAAGTATTACCTCACCACAGGCAATGGGAATCCGCGTGGGTATGCTGGTGCATCGCTTGCCATCGGAAGCCACCTTCCGCTTCTATTCTCAGGGGGCAGAAAATGCTTACGAAATTGTTGGCAGAGAAATCCTGGAGACCATCCAGCGCAATTTGGATGCTGGCGACAATAGTGACGCAGCCCGCACCTACTGGTCGCCCCATGTCGAGGGAGAAGAAGTGACCTTGGAAATCGAATTACCGTTAGGTACCAGCCCAGATAAACTTGAAATCGCAATTCCCAGCGTCTCTCATTTTTTTTTTGACACCCTCCTTCAAGCTGCGCGGGGAGATAAAGTTTCCAAAATTGGAGAAAAGGAAAGCTGTGAAATCGATGTCTCGTGCCACAGCGAATGGAGCCCTGAAAGTAGAGCCACAGCAAAAATAACCTTCGTCAAGTCTGGCAGTAGTTTTCTGTGCACTGGAACACTACTTAATGACGCAGCGTCAAGTGGCACGCCTTATTTTCTTAGCGCCAATCACTGCATAACCAATCAGACGGTAGCTTCAACACTACAAACTTTCTGGTTTTATCACTCTACGGCTTGCAACAGCGGCACGCTTAATCCAGAATTTCAAACACGCACCGGCGGAGCAACATTGCTCTATAGCAATCCGGCAACCGACACTTCATTTATGCAGTTGAGCAAACTTCCACCTGTCGGGGCGTTATATGCAGGATGGTCCCCGAATGCACCTGAACTGCTAGCTTATGTGGCAGGCATCCATCATCCGGATGGCGATTTGCAGAAAATAAGTTTCGGAAGGTTTATATCTTTTCAGGACTGCACTGCCACAAATCCAAACACGGGCACTTTTGGATGCTCATTCGCAAACAAAGTCAATGGAAAATATCTGGATATTGCCTATACTTCCGGGATTACAGAAGGTGGCAGTAGTGGCGCCGGACTATTCGAGATAATTGGCAATACCCATTATTTAATTGGGCAGTTGAGGGGGGGAGACCCAAGCTGCTTTGGAAGTGGATCAGATGAATATGGCCGCTTTGATGTCGTATATAACGATGCACTTCACCAATGGCTGAATGTTGGTCCGACCTACTTACTATCTGTCAGCAAGTTCAGTAACGGCAAAGGTACAGTAATATCGTCTCCTGATGGAATTAATTGCGGTACAAGCTGTAACGCACCTTTTACCCACGGAGCTAATGTTACACTTACAGCTACGCCTGCTTCAGGTTCGATTTTTTCCGGTTGGAGCGGAGCATGCAATGGCACCAATGATACCTGTTCAGTTGCAATGAATGCGCCTCGAAATGTGACAGCGATTTTCTCCACCATTGTCGCCCCTGGTACGGTCGTCGAATATTACAATCTCGACCTGGATCATTATTTCATTACCGCCGATGCCGGCGAACAGGCTTTTGTTGACAGCGGAGCAGTCGGTCGCTGGCAGCGCACTGGTATTACGTTCAGGTCTGGAGGGGAATTGCCTGTTTGCCGATTCTACGGAAGCATGTTGCCTGGGCCAAACTCCCATTTCTACACAGCTAGCGCAGATGAATGCGCCCAGCTTAAACAATTACAAATTACAACACCTGCAACACAAAAACGCTGGAATTTCGAGAGTCTTGACTTCCTGACGATTGTTCCCATGAATGGCACATGCCCCGCCAACACTTCACCAGTATATCGGGCCTATAACAACGGATTTAGTAGGGGCATCGATAGTAACCACCGGATCGCCAGCAGTTTGGCAGCAATTCAGGAGGTTGTGACACGTGGTTGGACCAATGAAGGCGTGGTAATGTGCGCACCGCAGTAAACCCTACCCGACCGTAACATCAGTCGATACCTTAAAGTACCCGTGGCTATAAGTGTCCCATTATCCTCTCTGCTTCTGGCAGAACAATACTGAATTTCAGCGTTGCAGCCTTAAACACGCCAACAGCTTGTTTTATCAAGACTTCAGAAGAATTACCAGTTTCAACATAAAGTTGTGACACAGCCTAAAAAAGGCGGCTTTCGCCGCCTTCGAAAGTTAAGCTCTTTCGGAATTAGTCACGATCACCACTAAATGCCATCAGCAAACTAAGCAGGTGAATGAAAATATTATAAATACTCAAATACAACGACATGGTTGCCATTACATAGTTAGTCTCACCGCCATTTATGATTCGGCTGACGTCATAAAGAATGTAAGCCGAGAAAAGCAGCACTGCAATAGCTGAGATGGTCAGCGATAAAGCAGGAATTGCAAAAAACAAATTGGCCAGTGAAGCAACTATCAGGAGAATCAAGCCTATGAACAAAAATTTCCCCATAAAGCTGAAATCTCTTTTCGTGACAGTAGCAATGGTCGCCAAGCTAAAGAAAATTAGTCCGGTTCCGCCAGCAGCCATACCAACCAGTTGGGCCCCATTGCTCAGATTAAGTGCATGTTGCAAAATTGGCCCAAGGAAAATACCCGCAACGAAAGTGAAGCCAAGCAACATTGCTATGCCCCACACACTGTTCCGCAACGCAGAAACTGCAAATAGCATTCCCATCATCACTGCGAACATAAGTAACGGAGCCATGATGGGACTCTGTGCCATGAACGAAAAGTTAGAAGATAGGCCAATCAATGCACCTATAACAGTGGGAACCATTGTTAGAGCCAGCATCATGTAGGTATTGCGTAGAACCTTATTCTGTTCCAGCCCTAACGCGCCTGGTTGCGAAATGGTTTGGTATTGCATCATAATTTCTCCATAAGGTTTATTAACAACACCCGTAAGAGTATCGAAGCAAGGGAAAAGTTGCAATGATTGTATAAAATTAATGCGTAATAGTTAAATTAATGCGTAATAGTTAAAAGTGACTTTAAATTAGTATGTGATTTCGGGTATCATATACGGACTTTGGATTTACGTAACTTCTACACGATCTGATTCGTTATGCTGTTACACGATCCGTATTCAAATTTGGAAGCTTGGGTGAGTGGTTTAAACCAGCAGTCTTGAAAACTGCCGAAGGGAAACCTTCCGTGAGTTCGAATCTCACAGCTTCCGCCAAGACACGGTTTTATTCAGTAGCAAATAATCTCACTAACCCGCATAGGCTAAAGCTTTAGCGGGTTTTAACGTCCACACTGTAGCAAACGATCTCATTCAAGCCTGCTTTACCTGGTGGCATAATTTACGCTTATGCCACCATATATAATGGGCACCTCTAAAAACCATAGCTTTCAAAGCTTCCGGCCCAAACTTTATGAACGCGAGCAAACCCGGTTCAGGTTCTTCGATGGATTGCATATTGTTTGCGCAGTTCCACTCCATTCTTTACCTGGAATCGCTATTTTTTTAAGCAATTCGGACTATTGCGAAAGTCAGAAGGCCTTAATTCCAGCCCGCTTAAGATAAACCAGACGCTTGAGGTTGTAGCTGGCCGCCATCATGGTCATGGCAAAATTCGCCCGTGCCTGACCGATAGTGCGAATCAGTTTGCCGCCCATCTGTTCAATGCCGGCAAAGATGTGCTCGACTCGGGCACGTATTTTAGCAATGCGCTTGTTCCGCTTTTCCTGCCGAGCCGAAAGGGGATGGTTGCGCGCACCCTTGCGCTGGATGTGGTTGCGGTATCCCGCCTCTTTCAACTGCGCTTCCCGCGCAGCACTCGGATAGCCTTTATCGGCATAGACTTCCCGGCAGGTGTTGGCCGAGTCCAGTACGGCGTCAAAGTGTTGGCTGTCATGGGTGCTTGCTGTGTCGGTCTCGATCTTGCGGATCACCTTGTAGCGTCGGTCTACGTTCACTGACAGCTTGTAGCCATGATGGCTTTTGCCATGCTTCTTGATCCAAGTGGCGTCCAGGTCTTTCTGGCGGCGCTTAGCCGGCTTCCAGTCTACAGGCATGGCGCCTTCCTTAAGCTGTTCCTTGTCGTCTCGGGTGAAATGCTGCTTCGGAGCCGGAACCAGGGTAGCGTCGATGATCTGGCCACCGCGGGCGATGTAACCTTGCTTGAGCAGTTGTTGCTCCATACCATCGAATAAAGCCTGGGCACCCAATTCGCCAATTCTGTTTTCGAAAGTCCAGACGGTGGTGCGATCCGGAATGCTCGCCGAATCAGTCAGTCCGCAGAAACGCTGGTAGCTCATCCGATCAAGCAGTTGATACTCCATCTGTTCATCCGAGAGGTTGTTGCACCGCTTCAGAAACAGAATGCGCACCATCGTCTCGGTAGGGAACGGTGGACGACCACCTTGCAAGCTCTTCGGCCTAGGCGCTAGCCGATCCACTTCTTTTGCTAGCGCAATAAAATCGATATGCTCTTCAAATGCCAGGAGCGGATCGCCCAGACGGTCTAACTTCTCCCGCCTCTGGTCGGCGGCAAACAGGTCTTTCTTGATCGCGCTACGGCGTTTCATCAGCATTGGTAGGACTCGAGTTCAGATAGGTGAATTGTATCGCAAGAGCTTCATGAAAAAGAGATTTTTCGAGGTGCCCTTTAGGTAAATGTGCCTGTTATTGGCCACTCAGTAGCTCACCATATGAGCCACTGAGTAAAATATTTTCTCAACTGAGGCGCATAATTAATCAGGAAATTTTAAACGGTGAGGGAGCCAAGCGTTTTGTTTGAGCCAAAAAAATCGCTCTCAGTCTGGCGGAAAGAGAGCGGAAAAGGGGGATAATCAAAGCCCTCAACCTCTTGCTGTCAGGGGAGACTATCAGCACAAATATAAATTAACAGAAATATTTGCACTATCAATCAAAAGGCTGAGAACAATTGTAAGATAGTCGAATGTAATGGAGGGAGTCTGTGCGGTGAGTCACAATTTATGGTTTTTCAGAAATCCACTTTGGTGCATACGCCTTGCATACGTGAAAGCGACATTTAACAGAGTTGTCGAGAACCCCAGTTTGGCACAACGAATTAAGACGCACGTTACGATGGAACAAAACGGTTGTGTAGCGGTTCAGAAGCAAATTAATACAACTAAATTTTTGTCAATAATTGCTTGATTTACAGGTAACTCTATTTTTAGAATGAGCGGATTATAAATTGTTTGTGTGATTCATAGACATCCTTGAAATCAAGTGTGTTAGAAGCGGTACGGCGATTGTAGAGCCGCAACACCCTATATTTAGTGCAATCATCTACAGATGTGTACTGAATTAAGCCCGGAGCAATCTTGCATGTGTCCAGCTGCACTCGATCACCAGGAGTAGACTTTTCGTATCGAGTATAGTCTTTTTTTCGGCGGCATATGACAATCGGCGCAACTTGGTTTCTCTGCAAAATCTTATGGATGGTAGCCAAACCCAACGACAAATTGTTTTGCCGTAATAGTTCGCTCTGAATTCGTCTGGCACCAAGATTTCTCAATCTTCTGAGATCTAGAATTAGTGCCTCCTCTACTTCCCCAACCTTAGTTGCTGGCAAATGATGTGGCCGCTGACTAAGGCTCTGTAATCCAGCTAAACCTGCTTCCTGATATCGGCACCACCATTTACGCAAAGTAGGGAGTGAGATGCCACAGCGCCTGCACACCAGTCCGGCATCCTTGCACTGGGAATACAGTTCAACCCAATGCAGTCGCTGTTGAATTTCTCTGTCCATAACACCCCCATTATATTGAAAGGATGTCTATGAATCACACAGCGGCACGAGTCGTGAAGCGGCGCAACATCCAGCATTTCGCGCGGTGAATACCGTGCTGGCCAACCTGAAAACAGCTATCAGTGGAACCTACCATGCTTTTGACTTTCGAAAATACGCAGACCGTTATCTGGCCGAGGTTCAGTACCGTTTTAACCGACGCTTCGATCATGGCACTATCCTCAAACGACTCGTTCGCGCTGCAGTGATTACCACCTCATACCCTGAAGCTGTCATTCGGGCGACTGAGGCATGTAACTAATCAGGGAAAAAAGTATCATTAAATTACATAATAGTATTAATAATCAAATTTATATTAAAATTAATTAATGTAAAATAGCTGCTAATATTTACCGTTTAATTCATCCACAAATTCTTGCAATTCATTCGGCAAGGATGCACTCAATTTCATAACCTCAGACGTTAGCGGATGAGCGAATGTAATACTGTGCGCATGCAGGAACATGCGTTTTAAGCCCTTCTTAATCAAGCCTTTGTTTCGCGCGAAATCACCGTATTTATCATCGCCAGCGATGGGAAAGCCCAGATGAGAAAGATGCACACGAATTTGATGGGTACGCCCAGTTTTTAGCTGAGCTTCAAGCAAACTAAACTCATGTAAATTTTTTTGCAAAGTAAAGATAGTGTGCGAAGCTTGCCCATCTTCACGCACCATTACGCGTTTTTCACCATTCTGAGTGTTAAATTTGTGTAGTGGCAACTTAACGTGCTGTTTAACATTCTGCCACTTGCCTAATACTAAACACAGATACCGTTTGTCGCTTTTCCCACCACGCATTTGCTCGTGCAGGTGGATCAGGGCAGAGCGTTTCTTCGCCAGTAGCAAAACGCCCGAAGTGTCTCGATCCAAGCGATGGACTAATTCCAGAAATTTTGCTTGCGGACGAGCGCTACGCAACTGCTCAATAATGCCGAAACTAACCCCACTACCTCCATGAACTGCTACTCCAGATGGCTTGTCGATCACCAACAGTGCATCGTCTTCAAATAAGATAGGAAATTCAAGTGCTGGGACATAGTCACGATTTTTTACTTCCGCTACTCGTACCGGCGGAATACGTACATGATCTCCCAGTTGCAGGCGATAAGTTTGATCTACTCGCTTCTTATCCACGCGCACTTCACCGCTGCGCAGAATACGATATATATGGCTCTTCGGGACACCCTTAAGGTGTTTGCACAGAAAATTATCAATGCGCTGATTGCAGCTGCCTTCGTCAATCTTAATATAGGCTACAGATATTTTGCGTAAATTATTCATTATGCTTATACTTCCCGATAACGCGTATTGGCTAACGGAAAAACGGGATGCGAATTCCCCGTGAGTGTGGAGCAGGCAACGATGCCGCCGCCCCGTTCCAACGTAATCCGGTTAATGTCACTCACCGGAAGAAGCAGTGATAGTAATTGATTTGCGCGCTCAAAGCACCTGTAGATTTTTTTCGTGTCGCCTCTAAAACAAAATTGGCGGCACCTGTTAATTTTTTAACAAGCTAATAACGAGAACAATATTTTTAACAACCGTCGGCATCGCTATATCAGCATTGTTTGCACGGCTCTTATTCTCTTTCTCGCGCGCGGCTAGCCGTGTGTAGACTTGTTCTGCCCGTGTCAGAGCGCGGGAGAAAATATAATGAAACGCATGTTATTCAATGCGACACAAGCGGAAGAACTCCGTGTCGCCATTGTTGACGGTCAAAAATTGATCGACCTCGACATTGAATCCGCAGGAAAAGAGCAACGCAAAAGTAATATATACAAGGCTATCATTACCCGTATTGAACCCAGTCTGGAAGCCGCCTTTGTCGAATATGGTGGTACCCGCCATGGCTTTCTACCATTCAAAGAAGTTTCCCCCATTAATTACCTGAATCAACAAGGTAGCGGTCGTCCCAGCATTAAGGAAGCATTGCGCGAAGGTCAGGAACTCCTCATCCAAGTGGAAAAAGACGAGCGCGGTAATAAGGGGGCCGCACTAACAACTTATATTAGCTTGGCTGGCCGCTATATTGTGCTTATGCCCAATAATCCAAACGGTGGTGGTGTATCGCGCCGTGTCGAAGGTGAAGAACGCAATGAACTGCGGGACGTCCTATCGCAATTGGAAATACCACAAGGTGCAAGTATTATTGCGCGCACTGCTGGAATTGGCCGCAATCTTGAAGAACTGCAATGGGATCTTAACTACCTCAAACAGTTGTGGGATGCCATCGAAAGTGCCGCAAACGCTGAAAAGGCACCATCGTTGATTTACCTCGAAAGTAGCTTGGTGGTGCGTGCGATACGCGACTATTTTCACCCTGAAATCGGTGAAATTCTAATTGATACGGACGATATCTACCAGCAGGCACGAGCTTTTATGAGCACGGTCATGCCAAACAATGTCCATGTAATCAAACGGTATCAGGACGACGTACCTTTATTCTCGCGCTTTCAAGTTGAACATCAGATCGAATCAGCTCATGCACGGCAAGTAAACCTGCCCTCCGGTGGGGCCATCGTTATTGATCACACCGAAGCGCTCACCGCAATCGATATCAATTCAGCACGCGCTACTCGCGGCGCAGATATAGAATCGACCGCGCTCAACACCAATTTGGAAGCTGCCGAAGAAATTGCACGGCAGATGCGTCTGCGTGATTTGGGTGGTCTGATAGTGATCGATTTTATCGATATGGAAAGTACCCGCAACCAACGGGAAGTGGAAAATCGTCTGCGCGATGCCTTGCATTATGATCGCGCGCGTGTTCAGACTGGAAAAATTTCGCGCTTCGGCCTGCTGGAATTATCTCGTCAACGTCTGCAACCCAGCCTGGAAGAAACCAGCCATACTCCCTGTCCCCGTTGTAACGGCATCGGCCATATCCGCGGCATCGAATCTTCCGCATTAAACATTCTGCGCATTATTAGTGAAGAAGCGATGAAAGAACACAGTGTTGCTGTCCACGTGCAAGTACCATTAGATGTCGCCACATTTCTACTGAATGAAAAGCGCGCTGAAATACATCAAATCGAATCGCGGTTAAAGGTGGTTATTACGCTGATCCCAAATTCAAATATGGAAACCCCGCACTATACTGTAACCAGATTGCGTCAAGATGACATGACGGTCGAAAATTTGCAGGCTAGTTACAAATTAGTGGCGATACCGGAAGCAAATCATAACATTGCCAAAGCCACCCGAGAAACCAAACCGCAGCGCTCCCAAGCTGCAGTTCAAAGTGTCACACCACCACAGTCAGCCCCAATGCGAGCAGTAAAGGGGGCCACGCAACCTTCTATTTTCATTAAGCTGATAGGCTGGCTCAAGTCTTTGGGTACAGTAGAAAAACCTCCCGAAAAACTGATCACTAAACCGCGGACCAACAACCCGCCTCGTCGTGAACGAGAAGCCCGCAACTCAAATGGTAGCAGGCCGGATGGTAATCGACCTGAAGGCGCTCGTCAGCGCAACAATCCTCGCCGTGACCGTGACCGTGACCGTGAAGAAACTAATCCACACACTGAAAAAACTGTGCAATCGGCACCCAAAACACGGGAACCGCGCGCTGCACGCCCGCCTAAGCCACCGCGCGTACCAGTCGAAACAGCGGTATTGGAAAGCATTACAAAAGTTGCAGCCATGACTGAGTCGGCGGAAGAAAATAATCAAAGCATTGGGCGTAAACGCGGTCGACGCGGTGGCCAACGCGAACGCGAACGGCGTGATCAACAGGCAGCTGGGCAATTAGCCGCTGAACAACCTATCCTAACTGAAAACACGCCCAATTCTGTAATGAACGCCGTTGACACCACTCCTCACAGCGAACCTGCTGAATCACAAAATATTCAAAATACAGAACCGCACCAATTACCTGTTGAGCAGGCAGTTACAGCAACTCAGACCAACCCTACAACGACCAGCCCTGCAACCAATGGCACCGGGTTGGTGCAGATCGAGACTGACGCAGTCAAACGATCTTCAGCTGCTACGGCCGTCCAAGCTGAAGTTACGCCGCCAGCGTCACGTCGCCGCTCACGTCCACGTGAAATTTACAGTGTGGAAAACAACGAGCCGCTAGTACAAATCGAAACTCAACAAACTTTGAATTCATAGTTGGATTGGTAACATTACAAACGCAAGAGTAGAACAAATATTAATAAAGCCGCGCAATTTTACTGCGCGGCTTTATTATTTTTCCTGCATCATTCGACAACAACAGACGCTACAAACATAGTCCGCCACTTTAAATAAGAGTCTTCTGTATATGCCGTAACAAGCCCTCTGACGCATCCTCCACCATATCAAGCACACGTTCGAAACCGTCTGCCCCACCATAATACGGATCGGGTACTTCACCCTCGGCATGTCGTCGGCTAGCATACTCCATAAACAATCCCAAACGTCCTCGTTGCATTTCCGGACATAAACGTCGCAAAATGCCAAGATTGTCACAATCCATCGCGAGCACAAAATCGAAACGACTAAAATCGGCAACCTCAACTTGTCGCCCACGTAACATACTCATATCGTATCCGCGCTGCGATGCAGCTCGCTGAGCTCGCGTGTCCGGCGGTTTGCCTATATGATAATCATGCGTACCTACTGAATCAATCAGAATATGCTGTGCCAACCCTGCTTCCTCAACGCGTGCGCGGAACACTGCTTCAGCAGTGGGTGATCTACAGATATTTCCCATGCAGCAAAATAAGATATTAATTTTTTTCAATTATTCTACTCACTTCAATGTAAACGTATTGCATAGTATATGCAATTTCAGTACACAAAATCAAAGTGGAGACATAAACACGCTCTCCCTCAGCTTCTTCAATTGGTCACGCAATTCACTTGCCCGCTCAAATTCGAGGTTTTTCGCCGCCTGCAGCATTTCTTTTTCCAGCCGTTTAATTTCCTTGGCAAGGTCCCGCTCACTCATCGCCAGATATTTTTCATGATCTTGTTCAATTTTCTGTTGCTTACGCGCAGCATCTGGTTCATAGCTACCCTCAATAATGTCCTTGATACGTTTCTGAACACCTTGGGGAACAATACCGTAAAGTTCATTGTGTAATAGCTGCTTGCTCCGCCTGCGCTCGGTCTCGTCGATGGCGCGATGCATTGAATTGGTAATTTTATCAGCATAAAGTATTGCACTACCGTTAATATGGCGTGCAGCGCGGCCTATAGTCTGAATAAGCGCACGCTCAGAACGCAAAAAACCTTCTTTATCAGCATCAAGAATAGCTACCAGTGACACTTCAGGTATATCCAATCCTTCGCGTAACAGGTTAATACCGACCAAAACGTCAAACATGCCCAAACGTAAATCGCGGATGATTTCTACCCGCTCTACAGTCTCAATATCTGAATGCAGATAACGTACTTTAATACCGTGATCGGAAAAATACTCAGTGAGATCTTCTGACATTCGCTTGGTCAGCGTTGTTACCAGCACACGCTCTCCTTTGGCTGTTCGCAGATTAACCTCAGACATTAAATCATCCACCTGATGTGTGGCCGGCCGCACTTCAATTAGGGGATCAATCAATCCAGTTGGACGCACCAATTGTTCTACTACTTGTCCGGCATGCTCTGCCTCGAAAACAGCCGGCGTTGCAGAAATAAATATAGATTGACGCATTACGCGTTCAAATTCGTCAAAACGTAGCGGGCGGTTATCCAACGCGGATGGCATTCGGAAACCGTAGTTGACTAGATTTTCTTTACGCGCTCGATCTCCTTTGTACATGCCACCGATCTGTGGGATGGTAACGTGGCTTTCATCTATAAACATCAGCGCATCGGAAGGTAAATAATCAATCAGCGTAGGTGGTGGCTCTCCCGCCTTACGTCCAGACAAATGGCGCGAATAATTTTCGATACCTTTACAAAAACCGATCTCATTCAGCATTTCCAGATCGTGGCGGGTACGCTGTTCGATACGCTGCGCTTCCACCAATTTATGTTCTCGCTGAAAAAAATCTATGCGCTCAGCCAACTCAACCTTAATGGTTTCTATGGCCTGCAGTACTGTGCTGCGAGGGGTAACATAGTGACTGGACGGGTACACGGTAAAACGCGGCACGCGGCTGAGAATGTGGCCGGTAAGTGGATCAAATAGCGACAAGCTTTCCACTTCATCGTCAAACATAGTCAGTCTCAACGCATGTTCGCTGTTTTCTGCCGGAAAGATGTCGATTACATCGCCACGTACTCTGAAATGCCCATGCGAAAAATCTACATCATTACGCTCATACTGCATCTCTGTGAGACGCTTAATTGCGTCCTGTCGAACTAATTTTTCATGCTCGCGCAGGTGCAGAACCATGCCGTGATAGTCTACCGGATCGCCGATACCATAAATAGCCGAGACGGTGGCCACAATCACTACGTCCTGTCGCTCCAACAGGGATTTAGTAGCTGACAATCGCATCTGCTCGATCTGCTCATTTATACTGGAATCTTTCTCAATAAACACACCTCGCGATGGAACATAAGCCTCTGGTTGGTAGTAATCGTAATAGGAGACGAAATATTCCACCGCATTCTCAGGGAAAAAGTCGCGCATTTCAGAATACAACTGTGCCGCCAGTGTTTTATTTGGTGCCATAATAATGGCTGGCCGCCCCATTTGGCCAATAACGTTCGCCATAGTGAATGTCTTACCAGAGCCTGTCACACCAAGCAAAGTTTGAAACGACAGCCCCTCATTTATCCCCTCGACCAGTTGTGCAATTGCAGTGGGCTGATCGCCCGCAGGTTCAAAAGGCTGATGCAACAAATATGGGCTATTTGGAAAGGTCTTTATCACTGTATAATTTCAGCCGAATTTGAATTGTAAATTTATAAAACGGGACAGTTTACTCTGAACCCATAAGGATACCATCTTGGAACTATCGAAACGCGTACAAGCGATCAAACCCTCCCCCACCCTGGCCGTCACCGCTCGAGCTTCCAAATTGAAAGCGGAAGGGAAGGACATTATCGGATTAGGAGCAGGCGAACCTGATTTCGACACACCGATGCATATTAAGGATGCGGCAATAGTCGCGATCAACCAGGGTTTCACAAAATACACCGCAGTGGGAGGCACGCCTTCTTTGAAGCAGGCTATCGTTGCCAAGTTCAAACGTGACAATGGTCTGGATTACACAGCGAAACAGATCCTGGTTTCATGCGGAGGCAAGCAAAGTTTTTTCAACTTGGCGCTTGCCTTAATCAATCCAGGCGATGAGGTAATTATAACGGCGCCTTACTGGGTGTCCTATCCGGATATCGTGCTCATCGCAGAAGGCATACCGGTAATCGTGCAGGCAGGCATCGAGCAAGACTTCAAAATGAGCGCTGCTCAATTAGCTGCAGCAATCACAGCTAAAACTAAAATTGTGGTGATTAATAGCCCGAGCAACCCCTCTGGAGCAGTTTACAGTTCGGAAGAATTACAAGCATTGGGGAAGGTGTTGCGCAAACATCCTCAGGTACTGATAGCCACCGATGATATGTATGAACACATTGCGTTGGCTGACGAAAAATTCGTCAATATTCTGAATGCCTGCCCCGATCTTTATTCACGCACCATGGTCTTGAATGGCGTTTCAAAGTCTTATTCAATGACAGGCTGGCGAATTGGTTATGCCGCTGGGCCAGAGCACATCATCACCGCAATGGAAAATGTGCAATCACAAAGCACTTCAAATCCCACTTCGATTTCGCAAGTGGCTGCGGAAGCAGCCTTGAACGGGGATCAAAACTGCATTGCGCCGATGCTAAAAGCCTTCCGTGAGCGACATTTATTCGTAGTGGACGCACTGAACAAAATTCCCGGTGTTATATGCAAAATGAGCGGGGGGGCATTCTATGCTTTTCCCGATGTGCGTCAGGTAATTACGACTTTGCACCAGAAGAACATCATTAAAGCAGCAACTGACGTAGCATTGTCCGAATACCTGCTGGAGCAGGCTGGCGTAGCTATAGTGCCTGGCTCGGCTTTCGGTAGTGAAGGCTATATTCGATTATCTTTCGCCACATCAATGGAAAATTTAAGAAATGCGATTAGCCGCATCTCCAAGGCTTTTTCATAATTCCATTTTTGTTTCTTTTGTTTCATTTCTCGAAGCACTGACAATTAATGCCTTGTGCTCCATACTGGTTCAGGAAGTGTACCGGATAATACTAACGGCACGCTTCCCAAATCAGCTCCTATTTTTAAAACGACATTTAACCTTCCTGATAACTGCTTGTCCGCAGCAACATCGACGTAGCCATTTGCGCTCATTACACCAGCTGAAATTTTGATCTGGCGCAAATGCTGTTTATTGTTATCTACCTGTAGCACACCACTCAATTCGTCAAAATGCGTGCGACCGCTAGACGCGCCCTTACTGTTAGGCATGCGTACGGTCTCTACTAAATCAATTTTATTTATAAGCCCATTCTTTACCAAGTACTCGCCATCCAAATGCGGTTTTTTAGCCAAATGAGGGAAACTCTCCCCTCGCATAATAAAATTAGCGTCACCATTCATTACACCAGTAACCTCTAATTGCGGCAACATATGGTGCAATTCCATTGCCTTTGCATTAACACGTCCCTGCATTTTCCAGCCCTTCAACCAAGTCATTTGCGCACTACCTGTTAGTAGGCCGCCATACAATCGACCGTCGATTTCATGGCAAATAATTTCTCCTGTGCCGAGCTCACATTTTATGGTTAGCTCGTTGAAAAAAATATTCGGCAACAGCGGCACATAACCTTCCTTAATAGCCAATACGATCTGCCAGCTAGATTCCTGCGGCTGTAACTCCATGCTGAGCTTGCCATCCTCGCTCATTAATACCGCCTTGACAAAACGTCTCTGCCCATCAAGATTCACCACACCATTTACTGGCGGCAGACTAAGTTCATCGTCGCTGACATGAGCACGCTGCAATACAATGCGTGCTACTGGATAATAAGTGTCCGCACCTGCGGCTTGTAGCCACTGCAGCGCCTTATCAAAACTCACAGCTCTAATTATTAGATCGTTAATTTCCAGACTGTGAATCGCTTTAATCTCGCTTAATAATACTGAAAAATCAAAATTCAGAACAACACTGCTCGCTTTTAATTCCTGGCTACCGCCTATGGATACATCCTCTAGCTCCAGTTTCGGTTGGGGAAGTATCCTCACGCGCAAATGGCCAACACGTACCGGTTGTTGCAGTTGGGCTGAAAGTTTCTGCTCAATTAGCGTGATATATCCCTGCATCGGCCAAACATAAGGCACAAAAACTGCTGCTAAACATAGAAGAACGAACAAGCCGCCCGTCATCTTGGCCCATGGCCATGCCTCACGACGCGTTACGGCGACACTCTGGACAAGCTTCACTTCCGGAATTCTAGTGGCCTGAGCCTTAACTGACGCTTCCATTTTGACCTTGGCTACGACCGGCGTCACCTCTTGATCAGCTCTAATTGTTGCCGCGCCTTGCTCAACTTTAGTACGTGCCGCAGATTCGGCGCGTACTTCCGCTTCTGTTTTTTCTTTGGCTAATGCGGCTAAATGTTCCGCCTTAACTCGTATGGCTTCCTGCTTTCTTTTAAGGTGCGCTGTCTCGACTTCAGCACTGGCCTTGATTTTCGCTTCTACTTGTAATTTGGCTTGCACAGCCTCCAGCTCTAATCTGATTTTTAACGCTTCCTGCTCTGCCTTTAGGTGGGAGGCATCAGCATGTGTTTTGGCTTCTGTTTCCATTCTTGCTCTTGCTTGCGCCACTTCAAATTCTATTCCAATTCTTTTAACTTCTTGTTCAACCTTAAGGCGCGCAGCTTCAGCATTTTCCTGTGCAGCCTCTATTTCAGTTCTACTTATTGCCTCCCTCTGCTCCGTATCGTCCTCTTCAATTGCCAAAGCTCTCCTAACTGATACAAGCAAATTACTGGCAGGTTCCTGCCGGTCATCCAAATCTTCAAACGTGGGAATTTGTACAATCTTATTTTCAACCGGCATACGAGGATACGCACATTTAACAACGTTACATACCTTATCTTTATTTTGAATGAAGCCGCCATCTAACAACTCCTGTAGCATATCGCTCAGCGATTCACGTAAACTGGGCGCAGCCCGTTGCATCAACTCCTTCACCGAAGACTTATTGTCGATTAAATCTAAGGCACGCTTAATATCAATGGATAAATAATTAGTTATCCTTTTGCTTTCGTTTTCACCTTTAGTGGTTTTAATAAATTGAATTTTTACATCCATATTGAGCTGTAGACCTGTATTATCTAAATTTCGTTACTTAATTTCCCAACAACTAACCACATAGAAGCATCTATCTATTGACTAGAAAGCTTACAGTCAGTAACATAGAGGGCTTATCAATTCCCTGATAGCTCAGTTGGTAGAGCGACGGACTGTTAATCCGCAGGTCCCTGGTTCGAGTCCAGGTCGGGGAGCCAAATTTAAAGCCTTGCAGTGATGCAGGGCTTTTTTTTTCTGAACCAATGGCCTGTGAGAGGGCTGCTTAGGATTGCTCAGTCACTATTCAATAACGATTGAATAGTGGGCATCTCTAAAAAAATTAGAGTCACAATACAGCGCTACTCATAATATTTTATTCGCGTCTTGTCTTAACATTGCAACGGAGTAAGCAGGCAAGCTAAGAAGTGCCTGCTCGCAAAATTGAATTTTTAGCGGCGTACTATTATTATCATAATAGCTGGCGAGCCATTAGATTGCCTTCACTTTCAGTATCGGCACTTTTGGCTTTTAGTTGAGGATGGGAGGTTAGAATTTTAAAATTTTAACTTTCAGTGGTGTTATCATTTTTTCATTCCAGCCTGCTTCCAGTGTCTTGAGCATGACGGCCTGTATTGGAAACGTAATAATTACTCCTTCGGCTGTAATTATTACCATGATATTTTTAGCGTTTCTTCTCGCATGCGTAAATTTCGTAATTGCTTTCAAAATATTTCTAAATCGTGTCCTTACCACTTTTTATTTTTCTGGGTGACAGCTCGACAACACCTCAGATCTGCACGCTTTCTACAGACAAATAAACTGGTAGCTTCTTCCAGTTCCTAAGTAAAGATGGCTAACGTTTTTTATAATGTCAACATTCATACTATGTCAAAGGCGTGGTACAACAGATTAGTGGTCTTAATCAAGTACACCTCATGGATAACATTCAGAACCAATTTAACCAATTTTAAAATAACATGTTAAAAAATTTGTAGCGTACATTTTTCGCATAGTTGCCGCAGGCTAAATTTACTAATCTTATTGATATACGGGTTAGAATCGACTGATTGATATCAATTCTCCAGCTAGCACCTTAAACCGAGACAATGTATATAGAAACCAATCATGCAAACCACCTGGCGCCCCATCCTAATTAAAGAAACTCGAAAGCCTTACTTCAAAAAATTGCAACATTTCGTCTCGGAGCAGCGACAACAGGTCAAGGTATTCCCACCTGATGCGGAAGTATTTGCGGCACTGCACCTAACACCTATCGAGCAGGTGAAAGTGCTGATACTGGGACAAGACCCGTATCACGATGACGGTCAGGCACATGGTCTGTGCTTTTCGGTGAGACCGGGAATTGCTATCCCACCCTCGTTGCTGAACATCTTTAAAGAATTACGCAGCGACCTCGGCTGCAAAATTCCAAACAACGGATATCTCAAGCACTGGGCGGAGCAGGGAGTGCTGTTGCTTAACTCAGTGCTGACAGTACAAGCGCATCAGGCCAATTCGCATCAAGGCAAGGGTTGGGAGACGTTCACCGATGCGGTGATTGCGGCGGTGAACGCCCAGTCCGATCTGGTGATGTTCGTATTGTGGGGAGCTAACGCACGAAAAAAAATGGCGTTGATCGATACCGGTCGTCATCTTGTGATCGAGTCACCTCATCCTTCGCCGCTGTCGGCACATCGTGGCTTCTTTGGCAGTCGCCCTTTTTCGCGAATCAATGCGGCACTACGCGACGCGGGAAAAACAGAGATAGACTGGCAAATACCTGATCTATAAAAAATGGCTACCTAGATATTACGGCAAACCATTTTCTTAATTGATTAAGTGAAATTTTCTCTATAAAAATGCGCATAACCTTTGGACCATAAGTTGCCACTCTGTAATATGCAAAGCATCAAGCATGACATTCAGATAGGCGCTTTCTCGTAAGCAGGACTGGACCCAATCGTGTAAAAACTGAATACTTGGTCTCGTAAATCACACGGATCCGAATATTCAGTAGAGTTTTTTATACCGGACACTTTTAATTTTTAGCGACGTCACGCTTCGCTTTCTTCACTTGATGCTTAAAGCCGCCATCTCATAAATTAATATTGAGCGTGAGCGAAATTATCAAAACGGGTAAATTCACCACGGAATGTCAGTTCAACCTTGCCAATCGGGCCATTCCGCTGCTTGCCTATGATAATTTCCGCCTTGCCCTTGTCAGGTGAGTCTGGGTTGTATACTTCATCACGATAAATAAACAGGATTAAATCAGCATCCTGTTCGATGGCGCCGGATTCGCGTAGATCAGACATCATCGGACGTTTGTTAGGCCGTTGTTCCAAGCTACGATTAAGTTGCGACAACGCCATCACGGGCACTTGTAACTCTTTCGCCAGCCCTTTCAGTGAACGTGAAATTTCGGAAATTTCTGTAGCTCGATTTTCACTTGTCTTGCTTGAGGGTGAGGACATTAACTGCAAATAATCGATGATAATCAAGCCTAGGCCATTATTTTGGCGATGCAATCTACGTGCGCGTGAACGTAATTCAAGGGAATTTAGTGCTGCGGTTTCATCGATATAAATAGCCGCATCATTCAACCGTCCCAGCGCATGGGTAAGCCGTGGCCAGTCATCTTCCTGTAAACGCCCCGTGCGTAAATCATGCTGATTGAGCTTACCTACCGAACCTATCATACGCATAGCCAATTGAATGCCACCCATTTCCATACTGAAAATTGCCACTGGTTTACAACTTTCCAGTGCTACATTCTCAGCAATATTTATGGCAAATGCAGTTTTACCCATGCTAGGGCGTCCGGCAACAATGATTAACTCACCTGGCTGAAGGCCAGAAGTCATACTATCCAAATCAGTAAATCCGCTAGCAATGCCGGTCACATCACTGGAGTTATCACGCCCGTAAAGTGTTTCAATACGCTCCACCACCTTTGTAAGTAGTGGTGGAAGAGGGCTAAAACCCTGACGGCCGCGTTCACCAGCCTCAGCAATTTCAAACACACGGCTTTCCGCTTCATCCAACAACTGATTTGCATCGCGGCCCGCCGGGCTATAAGCGCTAGTAGCAATGTCACTGCCAACTTCAGCCAGTTTCCGCATGACAGCACGTTCACGCACAATTTCAGCATAGCGTCGGATATTAGCTGCGGACGGCACATTTTGTGCTAAAGAACCGAGATAAGCCAGACCACCAGCTTTGTCGAGCTCAGAATTGCTTTCCAGCGATTCTGCAACGGTGATAACATCCACCGGTTTGGCATGCTCAATCAAGCGCGCTACATGCCGGTAAATTAGACGGTGCTCAAAACGATAAAAATCATGTTCGCTAATTAAGTCGGCAATTTTGTCCCACGCGGTGGAGTCCAAAAATATGCCGCCCAATACAGACTGCTCGGCTTCTACCGAATGAGGCGGGAGCTTTAATGCCTCAAGCTGAGGATCCAGGGGAGTAATGTTGGAGTTTTGCATGGTGCCGAGTGATTAGTCAAAAACTAGCAGTGACATTTTATCCTGAGAAAATTGCTGCCACAAAAAAATAAAACAGAGCTGTTGCCAGCTCTGTTTTATTTTCAACAATGGGATAAGGACTAAACCTTATGCTCGCCCAATACCGAGACTGTAATATTGGATATCACATCAGAGTGTAACGCAATACTGACTGGATAATCACCAACCAGCTTTATATGACCGGCCGGCATGCGCACTTGAGTTTTTTCCACAGTAAAACCTTGCAGTGCCAGCGCCGCTACGATGTCGGCATTGGTCACGGAACCGAACAGTTTACCGTCAACTCCAGCTTTTTGTACGATTTGTACAGTCAGTCCGTTGTATTTCTCAGCGAGTGCCTGAGCTGCTTCTACCTTGGCTTGCTCTGCGGCTTCCAATTCAAGACGACGAACTGCAAAGTCAGCCTTATTACTTTCAGTCGCACGCTTAGCCTTGCCTTGCGGAATTAGAAAGTTACGTGCATAGCCATTTTTAACATTGACTACGTCTCCCAATTGACCAAGGTTTACCAATTTTTCCATAAGTATCACTTGCATGTTTTGCTCCTTAATGCAAATCTGTGTAAGGCAGCAACGCCAAGAATCTTGCTCGCTTGATTGCAACGCCCAATTGGCGCTGGAAGCGCGATTTAGTACCGGTAATACGAGCTGGAATTACCTTGCCGTTTTCGGCAATAAATTCCTTGAGAATATTCAAATCCTTATAATCCACCTCTGCAATCTTGTCTGCGGTAAAACGGCAAAATTTGCGGCGTTTGAACAATTGTCGTGAAGAGTTACTCTTCTTATCATCTTTTTTCTTAAAAACACGAGCCATACTGTGCTCCTTATTCTAGTGTAATGTTATCAATGTGCAGCACAAGTTGTGTGATGCGTAAACTACGCTGAGCTACAAAACCTTCTGCCTTTACCCGCTGCCCAAGTTGTAAACTATTTGCTTGCTGAGCAGCTGCACCAAGAGCCAAAGCTGGGATATCGCACTTTACTTGACGAACTACCCCAGCCTCTAGTTGAGTTGAAGCATGACGAATTTTTAATGCGATTCGCGCTACCCCCGCTGGGGTGTACCGCAAACTATCTAGTTCGACAAGTTCTCCATCGACGGAGAACCGGTTACAAGCCACATTCAATCAAACTGCAGCTGGAATCACTTCAGCTGGCGCGACTGATTCAACTTGGGGAGCCTGTCCTGAGCTTGCAGCAGGGGCGGTTATCGAACGCGATTTCTCATCTCGCATCATCGCCGAAGGAATTGTTACTGCAGATTTGACTTTGATAGTCAAGTGGCGCAACACAGCATCATTAAACTTGAATGCATGTTCCATCTCGTCCAAAACCTCTTGGCTGCACTCAATATTCATCAGAACATAATGCGCTTTGTGAATTTTTTGGATCGGGTAAGCCAACTGACGGCGACCCCAATCTTCCAAGCGATGGATCAAGCCATCCTTGGCTGTCACCAGAGCGCGGTAGCGCTCAATCATAGCGGGCACCTGCTCGCTCTGATCGGGATGAACAATAAATATAATTTCGTAGTGTCGCATCGATTCTCCTTTTGGATATAAAGCCCCCCGTCATGCGTAGCGGTGGAGCAAGGGTTTGAGGGAGCGTGATTATAGCGAAAAAACGAGTCAGGTCAAGTAAAAGCCTTATTTACAATTTTGCTGCACCTGTCAAATTTTTTAAGAAGCACATTATTTTCTCATGTTGAGATGACGGAATAAATCAGTTGAATGCAATCCTATAAAATTTAACTTACTAAACCGAGTTAACCGGCGAACAAAATTAAAGCATTTTAATAATAAATTTTAGCAACGACTGCTACATCCTCGTAAAGAAACGATCATTCATTTCTTCCAACCCCAGAGTTTGAAGCAGTTCCTTCAATCGTTCAGCTGGACGGTTACTTGGTAAGTTTTTAAAGTTCGCGATGATAAGTTCATTTTTCATCGAATGCTCCCAACCCACTAGCTCGGTCACTGTCACTTGATAACCATGAGCTTCCAATTGCAAACAGCGCAATACGTTGGTAATGTGACTGCCAAATTCACGAGTATGGATGGGATGGCGCCACAGTTCTGTCATAACATTTTTCGCCAGATCATTGCCTTTATTTTTTCTTAAAATCGCCGCCACTTCAGCTTGGCAGCATGGCACCAAAACGATAAACTGGGCATTTTTATTTAACGCAAAGCGTATAGCATCGTCAGTAGCTGAATTGCACGCATGGAGCGCTGTAACTACATTTACCTTGGCGGGCAATGCCTCTGACTCGATAGATTGTTCTACCGATAGGTTGAGAAACGTCATACCTGAAAAATTTAGCCGTGTCGCCAATTCTTGAGAGTGCCTGACCAACTCATCACGTGTTTCTATGCCGTAAATACGCGATTCATCATTTAGCGTTTTAAAGAATAAGTCGTAAAGGATAAAGCCCAGATACGACTTGCCTGCCCCATGATCCACCAGTTGAATGCTGTGGTGATCTTGACTGATTTTCTGGAGTAATGGCTCGATGAATTGATAGAGGTGATAAACCTGCTTGAGCTTGCGTCTAGAATCTTGATTCATCTTCCCATCTCGAGTGAGAATATGCAGCTCTTTAAGTAGATCAATTGATTGTCCAGGTCTTATTTCATGCATACTATTCCTCAATAGATTCCCTCAAAATCAAAGTTGAGCGGATGTGCCAAATGGAGTAAAAATACCGAAAGCGATATGTAGCAAGTAGTTTCAAAAGCTGATGGTCAAGCAACTTACAGGGTCTAAGGTTGAGCTCCAAAGAATCAGTACACCCTGATCTATACACCTTTGAGCTAACAGCCTGGGTAAAATTGACGTAGTCAGGTAAGTTGCTCTAAACCGGCAAGCAACAATATTCACACCTTTTCATTATTTCAACTCATATGACCACTGACTATTCGTCTCATGTCCAGATGCTAACAATCTGCTAATTTTTTCGGGAGGCACCGGTTTGCTGAAATAATAACCTTGAATCTCATCACATCCCTGATGTTTAAGGAATGATAACTGTTCTGCAGTTTCCACTCCCTCAGCGATCACTTTCAGCTTAAGGGTACGCGCCATATTAATGATCGTACTGACAATCACAGCATCGTCTGAATCAACATCTATATCATGCACGAATGATTGATCAATCTTGAGCTTATCGATAGGGAATCGCTTGAGATAACTTAAGCTGGAATAGCCCGTGCCAAAATCATCCACTGAAAGTTTCAGTCTCATTGCCTTTAGTTCCAGTAACAGTGCAATCGATACCTCAGCATTGTGCATGACGACACCTTCTGTAATTTCCAGCTCAAGGCCAGACGGATCTAGATCGTATTCACATAAAATTGATTGAATCATTTCACCAAAATTATTTTGGCGAAACTGGACTGCCGATAAATTCACCGCCATGGTAATTTCCGGTAATCCTAACATGCGCCACTCACTGTTCTGTCGGCAAGCCTCGCGCAATACCCATTCGCCTATCGGAATAATCAAACCATTTTCTTCCGCGATGGGAATGAAAAGTCCTGGTGGAATCATTCCAGTCTCAAGATTATTCCATCGCAGTAATGCTTCTACACCAATGATGTGACCACTGCGCAAGTCCACTTGAGGCTGGTAATGTAAACAGAATTCCTGACGTTCTAATGCATGACGCAGTTTCCGCTCGATCGACATACGTTCAAGCGCAAGCTGATTCATTTCATTAGTAAAAAACTGATAATTGTTGCGTCCATTTTTTTTAGCATGATACATTGCAGCATCTGCATACTTAATCAAGCTATTCTCATCGTATCCATCTTCGGGAAATATGCTGATGCCAATGCTAGTAGTTATTTTGATTTCATTGCCATCTATCAAGCACAGATCAGAGATAACATTTATCAGTTTGGCCGCAATCACAGCAGCTGCATCCACAGCTTTTAAATCCGGCAGTATGATAACGAACTCGTCCCCACCCCGCCTACTTACTGTATCGCTAGCACGGAACACACTGCTAATTCGTCGGCTAATCTCCTGCAATAGCTTATCGCCAACAAAGTGGCCGAGCATGTCGTTAACCACTTTAAAATGATCCAGATCAAGACACATGACTGCCACTTTGTGATTTTCGCGGCCAGCCTGATATATAGCCTGAACTAAACGATCTTGTAATAGCAGACCATTGGGCAGATTGGTGAGGGGATCATGCCGCACAACATAAGCAACGCGCTCTTCTGCCGCCTTACGTTCGCTGATATCAGAAAAAACGCCGATATAGTAGCTGGCCTCGCCGAGTTCGTTCTTTATTGTGCTGATACTCAAACATTCGGCATAACTTTCATTGTTTTTTCGTCGGCCGACAACTTCACCCTGCCAACGACCGATTTCATCAATTCTGCGCCATGTGTCATGGCTGAACACGTTGTCAATCCAGCCAAGATTTAAAAGGTTCAGGTTTTTACCTATCAAATCAGTAGCACTGTAACCGGTAATAGTAGAAAAAGCCGAGTTAATAAACAACATGGTTTTATCGGCATCTAAGACGATTATGCCTTCATTAACACTATCGAATATATGTGCGAACAACCTGAGCTGTCTCTCTTTTTTACGCACACCATTGCTCTCTTGTCCCGAAATTGAACGAATTATTTTGTTGTTCTTGGTATATGGATAGTTTTTTTGATCAGAGCTAGGTAAGTCCTGCATTAATATCACTCATATCTTAGTTAATTATCAAGTACCGTTTGCTTTAAACACATTTACAAATTAATCTTGATTTTTATGTACCATTTTGGCAATGACTAGATAGATGCCATGTGACTCAAAGCCCGCTGCAGGTATGGTAGTTATAGATATTTGAATAAAAGAGCCAAAGCTGTCTCCAGCCCTGCTGGTTAAGGCGAAGCAAGTTTGCTTGACCAACCTGCTAATACGCCCAATAAAACTCTCCGCATATCAATTTTGCCCCGAGTATTCAAAAACAAATGGCTCCAGAGGCTGACGCTCGCATGCATCACGCATTAAAGCGGCGGTTTCGCTCAAGGCAAGCTCTTTCAAACGGCAGCGCATGTGCCAGACTCCGTCTCCGGATTCAGAAACGCCGCATGAATGGTTGGCCATACTTATTTCTGCGTTCTTAGCCTTCGTAGGGGTACCAACGTAATTTAATGCCGCTATCGGCAGCTCTGGAAAGAGGCGTCTAGCCTCACGCACCCATTCCAGCAAACGCACTTGCTGCGAGCAATCGCAAACATTACCATCTACCAACACCATGTCGTACTGTTTCAAATCTGGCTCAGGCATATCTTCCCATGCTTGCTGGATTAACCTATGCTTGGAATTTTCGAGCAACTGATTCAAGATGCGGCGGGTGCCTGATACTTCACCGAGTAACAGAATATTCATGCAGCTAACCTATATTTATGCTCAGGCAGCGTACCGAACAATGCAAATTCGGTTATTTCGTCGATTTCTAACGTACAGGCAACGGTTAAAATTCTACCTATTTTTATGGGAGCACCTAATCTAGTCATACTAATTCCCAGCTTGAGAAACATACGCTCTACGGCAACACTAGTAACTGAAACATACCGCTCTATTCCATTTTTTTGGGCGAATCTCACAGCTGCCTGAATCATCTGGATGGGAGTATTACTGAGTCCATAGCCACTTCTATCCAGCTTGCTACTTAACATTGCAAATCGGCTTAATTCCCACACCGCATCTTGTTGAGGTGCCGGCTGTCCATGTAACAACTCAGAAAAGGTATCTCTTAACATATTTGGACCGGTAGTAGGCAGTAGCCGCCAACAACCCTGTACCTCGTTCCCTTCGTTTTTTACTAGCACATAAACAGGATTTGCTTCGTCAAACTCATCGTGCTCCATGCCGTTATCACTGTTAACATCCCATCCCAGTCGGTCATGAAAGACTTCATGCCTAAGGCGGTACATTCCCAGCGCCGTTTGATTATCCAGGGCCCCATCTCCATGTTGCGCAAGCATTATTTGTCTCATTTATCTTTCCCCTGTCGTTAGTGGATGACAGAGTTAATGAGACTACGTATCTCAATGGCTAGCTAGCTGTAAGATATTACAGGGTAAAATCTTGATCAATGACTGCCAACCTCAGCTAGACCAGATTCTAAAGTTAAGCGATGAGTTTTGCTTCGAGGTAGAAAGGGAGAAATTACGCCATATAAGGCATCTCGCAGGGCGAAAAATTTGCAAGACTCATAAAACTGGCAAAATTCTGTTGAGTTTGAATATAGCAGCGATCAAGCACCGCTCGGATTGGCAGTCAACCAAAATTCAGGGAGCTATAAGTCCCATCGAAATAGCACGGGCAATCGCATGTTGACGGTTGGATGCTCCCATTTTGTTGCCTGCATTTTGTAGATGAAAGGTCACGGTACGTTCCGTAACTTTAAGTATGTCAGCTATTTCTCCTCCAGTTTTTCCTTCCGCCGCCCACAGAAGACACTCTTTTTCTCGAAATGTAAGCTCCATTTTTGTCAACAAAAGCGGGGGTTTACTCAGGACAATCCGTTGAGTCGCCTCATGTAAATAACATGCCAATAATTGAGACTTCCCTATGATAGAAACGATCTCCTGTTCAGCTTTACAGGAATCTTGAGAAGTAGCAAGACTCAACATTGCAGCATCACCATGACCACCGTGGACAGGAAAACTTGCGCCACGCTGCAAACCAAACTCTCTTGACTCGTTTCTCATTTTAGTTGCATCGTCGCCCTTAAACACCTGATTGTTCCAAATAACGGGAATAGCCTGTTTCTTAGTTATGCAATGAGCATATGTAGGGTCTATTTTTTGATAATTATGTTCAATGTAGCGAGCGCGCCATTCCTTAGGGTATCCATTTAGAATGAATTGATAAGGCCGAGTAATTGAAGTATTTACCTGCACCCCGTAAATAAAATGGTCAAAACCTAGTTGGCCAGCGATGTTAGTGGTCGTAGTATGCAACGCTTCTACTGTGCCACAACTGAGCAATGGTTCAAATAAATCTAGATCAGACATGGCTTTTCCCCTCATAAAACCACCGGTACAGCACGTTATGCTTTAAAGATTAGTCATTAGTAAACCACACCCTAAAATTACTGCCCCCGTATACTTTGGATAAAGCGCTACTAAGCAAACGGTAACTCTGCGGTGCCTGGGCCAATAGTAGCGATTTCATGCACGGCTCTCATAAATCCTGCTTGCTCCCGCAATTGCACCAACGAATCGGAATGGTAGTGGCCCCGCATATGAACGAGGCGCGCTTTGCTGGTCGCTGGCATGTCCCACTTTAGCTCAGCCAGCAATTCATCTGCCAAGGACGGCTGGTTACATACCAACACCATGTCACAACCGGCCTGCAACGCTGCTTCTGCACGTTGCAGGATACCGCCCGCTACCGTTGCACCTTGCATGCTCAGATCGTCGCTAAATATACATCCGCTGAAACCCAACTCGCCTCGCAGAATATCTTTTAACCATATTTTTGAAAAGCCTGCTGGATATTTGTCTACCTTGGGGTAAATCACGTGCGCGGGCATGACCGCAGTCAGGCCATAATTCACCATTTGACGAAATGGAATCAGATCGCACAACTCGATGTCGGTATAGCTGCGTTCATCTATCGAAATATCCAGGTGTGAATCAGCTTGTACATAGCCGTGCCCAGGAAAATGCTTGCCCACTGTTTGCATGCCACCCTGCCTGAGTCCTAGCAACAGGCTATGTGCCAATTCGGCTATGGCCTGTGGATCAGAATGAAAGGCGCGGTCACCAATCACTTTGCTGATACCAAAATCTATATCTAACACTGGGGTAAAGCTGAAATCCACGCCGCAAGCACGCAATTCTGCTGCCAGAACGTAACCTACCTGCTGCGCCAGATGCTTTGCGCGGCGCGGATGCTCATCCCAAATACTGCCTAGTTCGCGCATCGCAGGGATGCGCGTAAACCCGTCGACAAACCGTTGTACTCGCCCACCTTCTTGATCCACAGCGATCAATAACGGCGGAGTACGTAGGGCATGAATGCTGGCCGTTAGCTCATTAAGCTGGCATAAAGATTTGTAATTACGCGCAAACAGAATTACACCACCTACTTGTGGATGACGTAAACGTGCTTCATCGTCCGCAGTTAGAGTAACACCTGCGATATCCAGCATGCATGGGCCAATTCCCATTCAATTTCTCCCAATAATATTGTAAGTATGAATTTTTTTCGAAAGTGGAGTCCGGTAGGTTTAAGCCAATGCATTTGGAATAGCTTGGCCTTTTCCTTGGTTGAAATATCGAAGCAGAAAAATTCGCTCGTTACTGCGTGCGACTCTCGGCATACTTGCCTTGAGAATTTAATTCTTAATCATTTTTTTCCAAAATCACGAATGCCACTGCAATATCTTGGTCATCACTAATACTTAGATGATGGTGAGTCAAGCCTAGCTGCATTAGGTGCGTAGCCAATTCCGCATCAAATTCAAAAATTGGTTTGCCAAAAGCATCGTGTATCACGCTAATTTTTTGCAAACTCACGGGATATCTCAAGCCACTGCCTGTCGCCTTAGCTAGTGCTTCCTTGGCGGCAAAACGTTTCATTAGCAGACGCACAGGGTGAGCATGAGTACGATACTCCGTTAATTCCTGCTGGCTCAACACACGCTGTGCAAAGCGCTCGCCGAATTTGGCATATACTGCCGCAATACGTGCATAAGCAACTATGTCAGTGCCGATACCTAAAATCACGGTAACTTAGCTTCCATGCTTTATGGATGAGTGCCTATTAGCAGCGCTTTCATTTTTTTCACAGCTTGCTCCAGACCGATGAATAGTGCCTCGGCAATTATGGCATGACCGATATTGAGTTCACAGATATTAGGGATAGCGACGATAGGTTGTACGTTATGATAGTTTAGGCCATGCCCGGCATTAACTTGTAAACCAAGTGCATGAGCATGTATCACTGTGCGCTGAATGCGCGCTAATTCTTGTGTCTGATGCGACACGTTGACAGCATCCGCATACTTTCCCGTGTGAATCTCTACAACCGGAGCACCTGCAGACCGTGCCGCATCCATTTGCTTTTCATCCGCGTCCACAAATAAGGACACACGTATGCCCGCCTCCGCACAAAGCATACAAGCACGCTTTACACTATCAAAATGCCCCACCACATCCAATCCTCCCTCAGTCGTCAATTCTTCGCGCCGTTCCGGCACGAAGCAAACGTCGTGCGGCTTAATACGCAAAGCAATGGCCAACATTTCGTCGGTTATGGCGCTTTCAAGGTTCATACGCGTTTGCAGCATATCGCGCAAAATTTCCACGTCCCGATCTTGGATGTGGCGGCGATCTTCTCGTAAATGCAGTGTAATTACGTCGGCGCCTGCTGCCTCTCCAATTAACGCGGCTTGAATAACATTAGGATAACGCGTGCCCCGAACTTGGCGCAACGTGGCAACGTGGTCGATGTTGAGTCCAAGGTTGATCATATTTTTTGTAAATCTCTTATCAATTCGCGTGTATACAATGTTTTGCCCGCAAGATGATGATTCAATATCATACGCATCAATTGCTTGCTCTGCTGAGCGCTTACTGCATCGCGGTAATCATCTGCGGCCATATCTTGCAAAGTTTTGCCCAACATTAACAAGCCTTCTGATACATCTGATATGTCTGAATCAGTAGACGTAGCACGAACCGCACCACGTTCGAGCACATAACGGTAGGGTGCAAATGAATTTATCGGCTCACCACTGTCCGCTTCTTGTACCAATAACATTGCATAACCCAACTCTTGCAGCAAATGTTTTTCAAAACAACGCAAAATAGCCGCATAGTCCGCTTCATTTGCTAGCCGTTGCAGAGTATGCTGATAATAGTCAAACAATTGCTCATGCGGATCATCACGAACCATCAGGTTGAGCAGCAATTCATTCAAATAGAAACCGCACAGCAAAGCTGTTCCCTGTAATTGCGGCTGTCCACCCTGCCACTCGGCACGGTGCAAAGTACGCAACTCATGCTTTCCGAACCAGCTTAACAATAATGGCTGAAAACCCATCAACAATCCGCGCAACGCCGATCTCGGACGCCGCGCACCGCGCGCCACCAGTGCCACGCGACCATGTTGCCGGCTTAACACTTCCAATATTAGGCTGGTTTCACGATAGGGGTAGCTGTGCAGGACGAAAGCGGGCTCGTCTTCCAATCTTTGTTTGTGCGGCTGCAATTTACTCCTCCCTACCTCTCCTTATCACAGAAGAGAAAAACGCGAAGGCAGTAACCTCGACCACCCAATTACAACTATTGAAGGGTCGCCGCATCGCAGTGAGTTCTTCACTAGCTAACCCTTCGCTCTTGCAGAAAAGACAAAGGGGATTTAAGTTTAAAATTATTCATATCCCAAACTTTTCAACACCTGCGCATTATCTGCCCAACCACTTCGCACTTTAACCCATACTTCGAGATAAACTTTCCCATCAAATAGTGTCTCCATATCTAATCGCGCTTGGGTGGCAATTCCCTTAAGTTTCTCACCATCCTTGCCGATCAGCATCGCCTTATGCGCGTCTTTATCAACGAGAATCGCAGCATGGATACGGCGTAACTTTCCTTCTAGTTTAAACTGTTCAATCACTACACTTACTGAGTATGGTAGTTCCTCACCGGTGAAACGAAAGACTTTTTCACGCACCAATTCGGCAGCAAGAAAACGTTCATTCCGATCAGTGATTTCATCTTCAGGATAAATTTTTTCACCTTCTGGCAAGTAGGATCGAATTGCGTTCAACAAGGTGTCCAGGTGTTTGTTCTGTTTTGCGCTAACTGGCACGATAGCAGTAAATTCACGCTCCTTGGCGATCTCCTGAATAAAGGGCAATAATTCAGATTTGTTCTCCATGTTATCTACTTTATTGATAACAAGTAACACTGGCATATTTTTTGGCAACAAACTCATTACTTGGCGATCTCGCTCATCGAAAATTCGAGCTTCAATCATGAATAGCACCACATTCACGTTGCGTAAACTACTAGTCACCACACGATTCAAACCGCGATTCAGTGTATTAAGATGCTTCATCTGAAATCCTGGGGTATCTACGAATACGAACTGTGCGTGCTCTTCGGTTAATATTCCGGTAATACGATGACGTGTGGTCTGTGCCTTGCGTGAAGTGATGCTTATTTTTTGGCCGACCAGATGATTAAGCAAAGTGGATTTCCCCACGTTCGGGCGTCCGACAATGGCGATAAAGCCGCTGTGGTAATTACTTGCATTCATGACTAGCTCTCGATTTTCCGGTAGGCGGCTTCTGCTGCTACCTGTTCAGCAGTGCGACGGCTGGTGCCTTCACCGCAAGTGATTAATTTCAATTGTTCGATTTGGCATTCAACTTTAAATAGCTGTGCGTGTGCCTCGCCCTGAGTTGCAATCACTGTATATTTAGGCAACGCCAGACGCTTGCCTTGCAAATATTCCTGCAACAATGTTTTGTAATCTTTACCCAACGTCTGCGCGTCTGCTTGCGCGATAAAAGGCACGTACAGCCGGAGCACAACCTGCTCTGCTGCTGCAAAACCACCGTCCAGAAATACTGCGCCGAACAAAGCTTCCATGGTATCGGCAAGGATCGAAGGGCGACGAAAACCAGCGCTTTTGCGCTCTCCATCGCCCAGCAATAACAATTCGCCCAAACGCAATTGCTGAGCTAAGATGACCAAGGTTTGCTGATTGACCAGATTGGAGCGCAAACGCGATAAATCACCTTCCGGTAAACTAGGATTAATGTCATACAGATGTTTGGCTACTACACAATTGAGAATGCTATCACCGAGAAACTCCAAACGCTCATTATGTACCGCACTATAACTGCGATGTGTCAGAGCACGCTGCAATAGTTGCGGTTGCGTGAAGACATAGCCAATTAGATTGCACAGCGTATCACGATTCATCGGCTATTTTTTAAACTACTTGGATTGAATTCAAGTAACAAACTAGCGTTGCCAGCCAGCGGAATTTTAACTTGATAACTAATGCTCAGTGATAGGCCACGTGCATCCTTGACTATTTCAATATCATTCGCTGTGACGACATTAATATTATTCATTACGGCCCGTTTACTGAACGATTCGCGAATATTCTTGGATTGAGCCCCTTGCATTTCCGGATCAGTCACGATGGTGTAAAGAATACTTTTAATTTCGGCATTTTCAATATACGCCGGAATAACTTTCATGCCACCAATCGCCGCGATTATTAATATAATTGACCATATCAAAAGACCAGACAAACTCACGCCACGCTGCCTGTTTGCAATTATTTTGATCATGAGCCACTTTCATTTGCAATGTCAATCAATGGATAAGCCTATACGTTTCAAATCACTAAAATTCATCCAAACCATAAATGCTTTACCGACGATCATGTTATCCGGCACAAAACCCCAGTAACGACTATCTCGACTGTTGTCGCGATTATCACCAAGCATAAAATAATGTCCAGCTGGCACTGTGCAGCGCATCTCCTTTTCGCTGTATGTGCAATTTTCCCGGTGTGGAAATTCCGCTACCGCTCCTATCTGCATGTTGGGCACGTCTGGATTGACTAACATGGCATGGTTATGCCCAGTCAAATTTTCTGTATAACGTTTTGTATGCACAAAGTTCAGACCAGTTTCCACATAATTATAGTCACCCTCAGGCTTCTGCTCTTGCAGTACATTGTTCACAAACACCTGCTTATTGCGATATGCAATGTGGTCGCCAGGCAATCCAACCACCCGCTTAATATAATCTAACGATGGATTTTCCGGATAGTGGAAGACCATCACATCGCCTCGATTGGGGGAATTAATTTCTACTAGCTTCTTGCTAATGATGGGCAAACGAATACCATAAGTAAATTTGTTCACCAAAATAAAGTCACCTACCTGTAAAGTCGGAATCATCGACCCGGACGGTATTTTGAAAGGCTCAACCAGAAATGAGCGCAGCAAGAATACCGCCAAGATAACAGGGAAAAAACTCTTGGAATATTCCACCCACCAAGGCTCCTTGGTAGACTCTGTGCGTTTCGACTGCAGTACCAAGCGATCAAGCAACCACACACTGCCGGTGATCAGCAACAACACAAACATAATTAAAGCAAAATTCATCTCAATTCCCGTCTTAACGTTACTTTTCGCCTACCTGCAGGATTGCCAAAAAAGCCTCCTGTGGAATTTCTACATTACCTACTTGCTTCATACGTTTCTTGCCAGCTTTCTGCTTTTCCAGCAACTTGCGCTTGCGCGAGATGTCACCTCCATAGCATTTGGCTAGTACATTTTTTCGTAACGCCTTAACATTTTCACGCGAGATTATGTTTGCACCAACAGCAGCCTGGATTGCAACATCGAACATCTGGCGCGGAATCAACTCACGCATTTTGGCCACCACTTCACGACCTCGGAACTGGCTATTGCTGCGGTGCAGGATAATTGCCAGCGCATCCACCTTTTCACCATTGATCAGTATATCCACCTTGGTCACATCGGCTGCACGATATTCCTTAAATTCGTAATCCATGGAGGCATATCCGCGCGAATTCGACTTCAACTTGTCAAAGAAATCGAGTACGATTTCTGCCATTGGTATCTCATACACAAGCAATACTTGCTTACCGTGATAACTCATATCGAGCTGTACACCGCGCTTTTGCGTACATAATGTAATCACCGCACCAACGTATTCCTGCGGCACATACAAGTTGACTGTCACAATAGGTTCACGGATTTCCTCGATTTTGGACGGATCCGGCATCTTGGAAGGATTATCCACTATAAGCATTGCCCCATCGCGCTGTAACACCTCATAAATAACGGTAGGTGCAGTGGTAATTAAATCCATGTCGAATTCGCGTTCAAGTCGTTCCTGCACAATTTCCATATGCAGCAACCCCAGAAATCCACAGCGAAAACCGAAACCCAGTGCTTGCGAAACTTCTGGTTCATACTGCAATGAAGCGTCATTTAGCCTGAGCTTTTCCAGCGAATTACGCAGCGATTCATATTGATTTGATTCTACCGGAAACAATCCCGCAAATACTTGTGGTTGCACCTCTTTAAAACCCGGCAAGGCTGTGGTTGTTGGCCTGTTTGCCAGAGTGATGGTGTCACCAATCTTGGCCGCCGTCAGCTCCTTGATACCCGCAATGACAAAACCGACCTGACCAGCAGACAATATTTCACGTCGTTGTGACTTCGGCGTAAATACACCGATGTGCTCAACCAAATGCTGCGCACCGGTAGCCATCAACAGAATCTTATCCTTGGGTTTTAAAGTTCCGTTAAAAACCCGCACCAACATTACTACACCAACATAATTATCGAACCACGCATCTATAATCAGAGCACATAGTGGCTCAGTTGGGTCACCTTTAGGCGCCGGTACTTTTAAGATCAGAGCTTCCAGCACGTCCTGTACGCCCTCACCTGTCTTAGCTGAGCAGCGTGTTGCATCGTGCGCGTCGATACCGATCACTTCCTCTATTTCTTCAATAGCGTTTTCCGGGTTGGCAGACGGCAAGTCTATCTTGTTCAACACCGGCACTACTTCCACTCCAAGGTCGAGAGCGGTGTAGCAGTTTGCTACTGTCTGCGCTTCCACTCCCTGAGATGCATCTACGACTAACAACGCGCCTTCACAGGCAGACAATGAGCGTGATACCTCATAAGAAAAATCTACGTGTCCTGGTGTATCAATCAAATTGAGATTGTATATCTGGCCATCACGAGCCTTATATTCCAGCGCAGCAGTCTGAGCTTTGATGGTAATGCCTCGCTCGCGTTCCAAATCCATGGAGTCGAGCACCTGCGATTCCATTTCACGGTCAGAAAGTCCTCCGCACAACTGAATAATTCGGTCGGCCAAAGTAGATTTGCCGTGGTCAATGTGGGCGATAATGGAAAAATTACGAATATATTGCATTATTTTTTACAGTCTCGAATTATCTAATTTTATGTTCCATATGCCACAACACATATGCGTATTAACATTTTTAACGTATCCGCGTGAATCACTCGCGCCTTGTAACCATTATCCTGGCAGCCTATCTGACATCTATCATTTTCTCATAACTCATTGATTATTATATACAAATTAATTTTCTTAAATAATATAAATATCAATTTAATCAATATGTTACGAGCACAATCTTACATGTGCTCGTAACATATGTATAAAGTGTAATTATACCTTGAAGATACGTCATCCTGCGGAATGCGCTAGCTATTCATGCATTGCTGTAACCATTCAGCGCGACTGAAATTAGTATTAAGCAGGTAACCTAAAATAGTGAAGGTGGGAGCATGAACCTTCAAAATTTAGCGCATAATATTAAAAATGAGGTATGAATATTAATTCAGAAAATATGAAAGGACGTGCCCCGGCTTAGTGGGGACACGCTTAATTGCATTGGTTATTTTTTCTTAGCTTTTGCGCCAGCAACTGCATCTTTCAACTTGCTGCCGACTTTAAATTTCGCAACTTTTTTGGCCGATATTTTCAACTCTTTTCCGGTAGCCGGATTCCGACCTATCCGAGCAGCACGCTGTTCGACAGCAAAGGTGCCAAAGCCAATCAACTGCACGTTATCGCCTTTCACCAATGATGCCTGTACAGCAGCCATCAAAGCATTCAATATTTCCTCAACATTTCCCTTTGAATTCTTTGTGGACTTAGCTACTACATCAATCAACTCTGCTTTATTCATAGTGTGACTCCCTTTAGTTGAAAAACGCCATACTGTATCAAGCCATTGTGTCAATGGCAATCACAGCTTCACAAATTAACTTAAGATACCTTAAAAAAAAATTTACACCCTCATTCTTAGCTCTTGGACAGCATTGGTTATAACAAATGCTTTGTAAAACACGAAGCGAGCATGAGGCATATTTATTACGTTAAATTTTAAAATCAGAATATATATTACGGTTAAATTGCGATTATCATTAGTACAATTACCATTTAATCCATTTCCGTCAGCTTCTCTTCGTTTGCGATGATATTGAATATGATGCTGGCACTCCAGTGACTGAATGAAATTACAATACTACCGTCGGCTTTAAGCATTTTTTCAACCCCACACAAATATTTAAAATACTTATTCAGTATTAATTAAATACTGAATAAATCGTCAAAGAACCAAGGAAGCAACCTCCAGCAAATTTCGCAGCTGCGGGTCTAAATCAGTTATTGATTAATGGATATATTTTTATTGAATCACCCATGACAACTCCTCCTCGAGAATGCCATTTTTAATGGCTTGTGCTCAAATTGAATAGAATTGATCGAATCACTTACTGAACAACCTCTCGTAAATTGTGGCAGTGAAATCAAATATGTTCTTCTACAAACGTCGAAATAAAGTAATACTCATGGTCGTAATCGGCATGCCTGCGTAGTTCCAATCACTGCTGCGCTTTTTTTACAGCCCACTTAAAAGCTTCTGGAAACAGCCGCTGCGAAAAAATGATCGCTCAACCCCTGATCAATCAGTATCCCGTTTAAAAATGGTGCATGCATTTGTTCCAAGAGTGCACTGGCTTCATATTACTGCCAGTTCTCTTTCTCCCTACCCAGATACCCTGAAAATGCCTTCACATTCCTAGGGCATTGGCTCGGTGCACAGATCGGCGCAAATGCCGATACAGTTCTAATTGAGCAGGATTACGTAACGCCAGGACAAGTGCCCCATTTTCGCCCAATGAATGACCGGTAATGCCAATACCGTAAGAAAGCACTAGAAATTTATTCACAATCAATCGTATAAATCAATCTTGTCGCTGCACATAGGGTAATGTTTGTTCCACGGCGCTTCCGTTGTAACAAGATAAAAAGCTGCGCCGCCCCCAAAGTCCCAGATTTCTGTTTCGCCTGAAATTTTAGCTCCACGTGGGATT
The DNA here is from genome assembly GCF_927904885.1 of Candidatus Nitrotoga sp. M5. Taxonomy (GTDB): domain Bacteria; phylum Pseudomonadota; class Gammaproteobacteria; order Burkholderiales; family Gallionellaceae; genus Nitrotoga. Next base: position 97,347 of record NZ_CAKMNW010000067.1, on the reverse strand, counting down.
GTATCGGGCGCAATCAGCAGCAGCCCCTGCTACACTGCAGTACGCTGAGTGCCTGCTTTGATCATGAATGTTCTTCCGTGCAGGTCAGATTAACCAGGCCGAATAGGACAAATACAATGCCATTTTTAGCCTGCAGTAGCAGAAAGACCGACAACCGCATCTACAATCCAACTTCTTCGGAATGATGCGTATAGGATCGCTACACACCTCCAAAACATATGTTTTTGCTAATTTGCTCAAGCAAGACACAGCCCTTTCAATACAACACAGCTGAACGAATTGTTTCGCCCCGCTTCATCAAGTTGAAGCCTTCGTTAATACTTTCAAGCGGCAATGTATGGGTAATAAAATTATCGATATTTAATTTACCTTTCATGTACCAGTCAACAATTTTAGGTACATCGGTACGGTCGCGTACTCCACCAAAAGCAGATTCATTTCATTCGTGACCAGTATCCAGTTGAAATGAGCGATTGCTAATTTCTTGCCCTGCAGCTGCAACGCCAATGATGAACAATTGGCACCAACACCGGTCGTCGCACCACAAGCTAAGTTTCATGCCTTGTCAAATGGCACATCTCCACGGATTTTAGCCAATGTAATTTCAGGCATTGCATTAAAGTTAGAAAAAGTTGAGGATCCCATATTGGTGATAAATGGGCTTACTATTGATCAAGAACCGTGAGGTAGTATCCGGCAGGAAACCGCGACCCTGAGTTTCGTGGATAGCTTGACAAAGATTGGTATTGCGCAACCGACAGCATTCGCATTGACGTCACTCCAAACTCTACAACACCATATCCAGTTAACCAATCGAACTCTGACATCAATACTCCGGGCGACTCGGTTTCCTACTTGGAATAAATTTCTATATGAAACTGCGTTCTCTGAACAATCCAAGAAAAAGATTGGCCAACAAGAGCACTAACCCAAGCAACAATCCACCAACACCAACATAAGTAAGCAGTTCTGTCACTGGGTGAGCATGCGCCGCACCTGTCCCTATAGATGGTGCAACAATGAACATTGTCAACCAAGCTAGCGGATAACAACCGCCAAGGCCTATGAGAAAAGCGGTGATCTTCTTGAGTTGTTGATTGAGGCTAGACGCTGAAACAAGCAGCAATAAACCAATAGAGAACGCTGCAATTCCTGTCGCGTGAAAATGTGCTCGTTGGGCATAGCGCCATATCTTTTTTGGACTGTTTGCATCATGAAGTTCAGGGTGTGCAGCAATTCCTTGAGCCACATACGTTTCAAAAAAAACCTCATTGACACCAAAGGTTACGCCAAGACCAATACCGAAGAGCAAACAAAGCATTACTAATGCAAGGCCTGCTTTTATGCTTGTGAGGCTGTTGATCATTGTAGCTCTCCAATTTACATTAACTATGTATGGCGATTATCTGCTGCTATTTCCAATCCTGTTAGAACCAATCTGGTTTTATAATATTAAGCAAGGTAATCGCAACCTCGATGAGATCAAGTTAAATATATTTTTTGACTAACAGTATGCGCTCAACATCCCGCATAATTCATCCAGAACGATTGCAAAGAACTGCATCCGTGCTACTTGCTGAATATGATGTAGTTTGATTTCTGCTAACATTAGCCATTAGTAGCGCCAAAAGATAATTGCACTTTTGAACCTAAATAGCAACTCCAATTACACAGCTCAGGACAAGTATTAACCTAATTAATTAAAAGGAAGCATCATGCCTAGCAACAACAATAGTAAAGCCATCACACAGGGGGTGCAGCGTTCACCAAACCGTGCCATGTTACGCGCCGTAGGTTTTGGCGATGATGATTTCAATAAACCTATTGTAGGCATTGCCAATGCGTATAGCACAATTACACCCTGCAATGCGGGGCTGGGTATCCTAGCGTCAAGAGCTGAGCAAGCAGTTCACGCCGCTGGTGCAATGCCACAAGTGTTTGGGACTATCACGATTTCTGACGGCATTTCGATGGGTACCGAAGGAATGAAATGCTCGCTGGTGAGTCGTGAGGTAATTGCTGACTCAATCGAGACAGTCTGCCGTGGTCAAAGCATGGACGGCATCCTCGCCATAGGTGGCTGCGATAAAAATATGCCGGGCTCCATGATCGCCTTCGCACGCTTGAATATTCCAGCTATTTTCGTTTATGGCGGCACCATCAAACCAGGACACCTCAACGGTCGTGACTTGACCATTGTAAGCAGCTTTGAGGCAGTAGGACAATTTATCGCACATAAAATCGATAAAACAGAACTTCTTGCTGTTGAGCGTAAAGCCTGCCCGGGAGTTGGTTCCTGTGGTGGAATGTTTACCGCTAACACCATGTCCTCAACATTTGAAGTGATGGGCATGAGCCTGCCATATTCATCCACCATGGCGGCAGAAGACGCAGAGAAATCTGACAGCACGGCACGGTCAGCCGAAGTTTTGGTGCAAGCTATCCAGAAGCAAATATTGCCGTCTCAAATTTTAACGAAAAAAGCTTTCGAGAACGCAATTTCCGTGGTTATGGCGGTAGGTGGGACGACTAATGCGGTCTTGCATTTGCTGGCAATCGCGCATGCTATGGGTGTAGATTTAAACATTGATGATTTTGAAACAATCCGAAAACGTGTCCCTGTGTTTGCCGATATGAAACCATCTGGTCGCTACGTGGTAACAGATCTCCACAAAGCCGGCGGTATTCCACAAATAATGAAAATGCTTTTGGTACATGGCTTACTGCACGGCGATTGCATGACTATCACCGGCGAAACAATTGCGGAGGTATTGAAAGATGTGCCCGACAAACCACGTTCTAACCAAGACGTGATTCGCGCTTGGAATAATCCAATTTATCCGCAAGGACATTTAGCGATCCTGAAAGGTAACTTGGCGGCAGAAGGTTCAGTAGCCAAAATAAGTGGCATTAAAAACCCTAAAATCACTGGTCCCGCGCGCGTGTTCGATTCAGAAGAAGCTTGCATGGAAGCGATTCTTGCAGAAAAAATTAATCCCGGGGAAGTACTCGTCATTCGTTACGAAGGTCCAAAAGGAGGACCAGGAATGCGTGAAATGCTATCACCCACTGCAGCATTGGTAGGCGCCGGAATGGGCGAAAACGTCGCGCTTATTACCGACGGCCGCTTTTCAGGTGGCACATACGGCTTTGTAGTTGGGCACGTTGCGCCCGAAGCAGCAATAGGCGGGACCATAGCATTGGTTGAAGAAGGAGACTCTATTACCATTGATGCAGAAGCCCGCCTGATTCAGCTGAACGTAAGCGACCAAGAACTTGAGCGGCGACGCGCCCTGTGGCAACCACCGGCACCACACTATAAACGCGGCGTATTAGCTAAATATGCGCGACTGGTGTCTAGCGCAAGCTTAGGTGCAGTGACAGACGACGCCTAAGCTTGCGCACATAAATCCAACTGTTGAATAACAGATGAAATTTATATGAGAAGAACGCCAATCTTCAAAAGTGTAATCCAGTAAAAATGCGGCGTGATGTGGGATGCGATTTATATGCACCGCACATCACACAGCTCATAATGCCTAAGCAGTACCGCCTACAGTCAGCCCATCTATTTTTACTGTTGGCTGACCCACACCTACCGGCACGCTCTGACCTTCCTTGCCACAAACACCGACACCAGGATCAAGCGCCATGTCATTGCCTATCATAGAGACGCGGGTTAATGCCTCAGGGCCATTGCCGATCAAAGTTGCACCTTTCACTGGATAGGTAATTTTACCGTCTTCAATCATGTATGCTTCAGCGGTGGAAAATACAAACTTGCCGCTGGTAATATCCACCTGCCCACCACCAAAGTTCACGGCATACAGCCCACGCTTGACCGACGCAATAATATCCTGAGGGTCTTTATCGCCATTCAGCATATAAGTGTTGGTCATGCGCGGCATCGGCAGATGCGCAAAAGATTCGCGCCGAGCATTACCGGTAGTTGGCACGCCCATCAGGCGCGCATTCAAGGTGTCCTGCAAATAGCCCATGAGGATGCCGTCTTCGATCAAAACGGTGCGTTGCGTAGGGTTGCCTTCATCATCCATTTGTAGCGAGCCACGCCTGTTAGCAATCGTGCCATCATCCACTACCGTCACACCCTTGGCTGCTACCCGTTCACCGATGCGGCCTGAAAAAGTTGAGCTACCTTTACGGTTGAAATCGCCTTCCAGACCATGCCCCACGGCCTCATGTAGCAAAATACCAGGCCAGCCGGAACCGAGTACAACGGTCATATTACCTGCTGGAGCGGGCTTAGCATCCAGATTGATTACTGCCTGATGAACCGCCTTGGTGGCGTAGTCGCATAATACTTCGTCTGTAAAAAAGGCATAATCGTAACGTCCACCCCCTCCAGATGAACCCTGCTCACGCTTACCGTTGCTTTCTACAATAACCTGCACCGAAAGGCGCACCAGTGGTCGAATGTCAGCATTCATCAAGCCATCGCTACGTGCCACCAACACCACCTCATATTCGCCTGCCAATCCAGCTATCACCTGAGTAACACGCGGATCCAAGGCACGCGCATAACGTTCCAGCCGTTCCAGCATCGCAACCTTGTCTGCGTCTTTCAAACTGGCGATTGGATCATGTGGCAAATAGAAATGTTTATTACTGTTCGCGCGTAATAGCGGTACAGTTTGCGTCCCGCCCTGCCGAGCGATCGCGCGCGTGGCCAGTGCTGCACTTTCCAAGGCTGCCAAACTAATGTCATCGGAATACGCGAAAGCGGTCTTTTCACCGCTCACCGCCCGCACGCCTACACCTTGATCTATACCAAAGCTGCCAGACTTGACAATACCCTCTTCAAGCGACCAGCTTTCGGCGCGACTGTATTGAAAGTACAGGTCAGCGTAATCCACTTTATTCGCTAGCATTTTGGAAAACATTTGTTCCAGATGGCGAGGTTCGAGCGAATGTGGTACAAGCAGTGACTGCTGTGCAAGGGCAAATACAGTATCGTTATTTTGCATTGTCAAACCTATAGAAATTTAAAAGATCGTTACAAAAAATTCAGCTCATTCATGAGGTGCATATTTGAAGCTGTAAGCAATTACTCGTACTTTTGTATCTTAAGCCATGTAAGGATATATAGGGGGCAACCCCATTAAAAAAGCGTATGACCCGATAAGACAACTTTTGTATAAAGTCGTTCCTCACTCATCCCAAGAGCCAATCGATTCCCTACCAATCTCTCACTTAAGTGATGAGGTAATCGTACGGTGTGACAGCGCTGGTAAGCTGTTGCGCATGCTTGCCAGATAGGATGGATCAATTTCCGCGACCACAACTCCTGAGCCGCGTGGCAATCGATCCAACACCCTACCCCACGGATCAACAATCATAGTATTACCGTGTGTTTCACGGCCACTGATGTGGTAACCGCCCTGCCCCGCAGCCACTACATAAGCCAGATTTTCGATGGCACGAGCACGCACCAATACCTCCCAATGCATTCTTCCAGTGGTCTCTGTAAAGGCAGAAGGTAACACAATAATATTTACATCGTGCATTGCGCGAAACAACTCAGGAAAACGCAAATCGTAGCAAATCGCCAAACCTATGCGACCGAACGGACTATCCACCACTACTACCTGCTTACCTGGCTCAATAGTCAAGCCCTCATCGTAATGCTCGTTGCCGAGTTCGAGATTGAACAAATGGATTTTGTCATAGCGTGCTACTTGTTCTCCCTTATCGTCATACACCAGGCAGGCATTACGTATCTTGTCAGGTTTATTCGCCACCAGAGGGATGGAACCGCCAACCAGCCATATTTTATGCTCGCGCGCAATTTTACTCATAAAAGACTGGGTCACGCCGTTACCCGGTTGCTCTCGCACCGCCAATTTATCCGTATCATTCAGTCCCATGATAGAAAAATATTCCGGCAATACAACTAAGCGTGCTCCCTGATCAGCAGCTCTTTCGATCAGGCGGCGAGCCTCGCCCAGATTAGCCAGGACATTTGGCCCCGAAGCCATCTGTACAGCAGCAACTTTGAAAGTCTTAGCTTGTTTTTTTGCTGCGTCAAGTTGTTGTGTGCCATTACTATCTTGCATCTCTAATTCTTTCATAGTGTTGCTTTTATGGTGGCGCAATAGACTTTCTTACACCTACTTTTTCTACATTCGGGTTAACCCATGGACCCGTAATATTGTATTCAAACGACGCCAACTTATCGAGTGGTTCGCGCAATATTTTACTGGCAATGAAAACTCCCACACCCACTACCGGACCAGCGGCAAATGCGCTCAGCAGAGCTGCGGTGTTCCCCAAAGTAGGCAAAATGCGCACTCTCAAATTTTGAGTTTCGCGGTTTAGATCCACCTGCCCCTTCATAGTTACTTTGGCGGCCGAGCCTTCAATTTTAAAATCATCGGTTAACATAACCCCCTTCTTGACTTGCGCCACCCCCTTGATACGATCAAATTTGAAACCGGCGCTGAACACATCCGTAAAATCCAGCGCAATATGTTGAGGCAGTGCTTGCAAGCTCAAAATACTAAGCAGCTTACCCATACCTGGATCGATTTTCAGGAACTGTCCTTTACCAGTGTTCAAATTGAGCATGCCATTCAGCGAGTTATAGCTGAATTCGGCTGGAGGGCCAGGCCAAGAAAATGTCCCTTCTAGCGTTCCTTTACCGTTTTTAACACTATTGGGGTAGCCAAATCGGCCAAGCATTTCCCCAGCATCACTTAATTCCAGCGTTAGATTGACTTGAGTCTGTTCTCCACCTGGGACCACCTGCCATTTCCCGTCCGCGGTCAACTCGCCATCTGAGTTGGTGATAACTAAGCGTTCCAGCAGCCAATCACGCTCGCTCTGCTGTGCAAACAAGTCCAACTTACCCAAATCTTTGCCATTTAATGTGATATTGCCCACGGTTACATCGAGCGCGGGATGTTTAGTGCTAGCAATATTTTTTGCAATAGCATTTGATTGAGATACAGCATTTTTCTTTTTCCCACTTTCATCACGATCCAACTCGAGAGATACGTGTTTCATGCGAGCAACAAACTTGCCATTACCTTGCGGATGCCAGCTCACATCCCCATTAATTGACTTAGCGGTCAGGTGAGCTACTACCGTACCATTAACATTACGAGCATTGACAATTAGATTATCTGCCTTATATCCATATCCACTGATCTTCTGGATCATCAAGTCAACACCCGCGATACTTACTGACGTCAACTCGTCTGACGCACTAGCCAACGCCCCCCAACCTTCCAACGACAGCTTAGGCATGGTGCCAACCAACCACACGCCATCCTGTTCCAACCACTTGCCAGTATTACCAAAATTGACTGTGCCGCGTCTGACAACCCGTTCAGCTCCTTCATCCACACGTAAAAATTTTGCACTGAAAAGCTTGCCATATTGCATCGATAACAGATCCTGTTGCGTAGTCATGCTATTCAGTTCTAAGCGCAGCGGAATAGTCTCGTTAGCGCGTTTTGTAAATGGCGCAGGCAGATCTGACGTCAACCCGACCAGATTAGACGTCAGTTGCAGGCTAATTTGTTTATTTAACACCGTAATTTCTGACTCCCAATCGCTGCTACCACGAAGATAATTGAGAACCGAATGCGGCGCCACCTCACGTAAAGCATCTATATTTGTGCGGCCAACCACCTTGGCATTTACAGCGCCGTCTTTGAGGCTATGCACTGCCAAGGTAGCAGGTCCACCCAAAACTTGCATCGTGACGCCCTGCGTGCGTATTGAGGATTCATCGAACAGCAGATCGCCATTCACTTTATGCAGAACCGGCAAGCGCTGACTTAAGCGAATTTCATTGTCAAAAAAATGGTAACGGCCGGAAACCTTTGCTGGCCGACTACCGCTCAATGGAATACTCACATGCAGATTCAGATTGCCAACACCACTCGACGTAATGCTATCGGTGAGGCCATCAATATATCCGTGCACCGGACTTTGCTTTATAAAATCCAGACCATACTTTGTTTCTTCCGCAGACTCACCACTCACTTGCAATAGTAGGTCAGAGCTTATTATATCCGGTAGAGCCACCCTAATATTTTTCAGAGATCCACCCACAGTCATAGCAGTCGGCGCAGTCACTTCAAGTCGTTTACCCTTAATCACCAATTTTGCATCGGCATTTTCGATACGAGGCCATCCTTTCGCATACTCCACCATCACTCCAGTTGCACGGGCTCGAATCTGAAACAAACCATTACGGTTTCTATCAAATGGAAAATCTTTTAAATCACCCTTCAGGCGCAGGTTAAAATCATCTGCCTGCCCGCCGATCAACGCATTTCGTATCCAATCGTGGGCTTCGCTATTCAATGCAATCAATGGAATATATCGAGCTGTTTGGCCTACGGAGGCGCGTTTCAGGTTAACTGTCAAGTCAATCAATCCAGGGCTTTGAGGTAGTACTTGATAACTACCAAAAGCATTTCCTGCAAGGTCAGCGTTGACTATAGCAACCTTATTAAAATTGACTTCCATCCCACGGTCATGTTTTTGCCAACGCAACTGTGCAATAAGTGAATCAAATGCCAAAGGCTCCGGCATGATCAGCGGCGCATCTAAGGTAGAATTGCGCGTATTAAGCGACAACGTACCATTGACATCATTACCATCCACTTGACCGCTCAACTGAGTAAATCCAGGGATCTTACCCTTACGCCGTATGGATAATTCGTCGAAACTTGCCTTAATCTCGTAATTTAATAACTTGCCAAAATCTCCCTGCCATTTTGCTTGCATATCAGAAATCTGCCCCTTAGGCGCGAAATCAGCAAGCTGCTGTTTCAAACCAGACGCCAACGGCAGAAAACGCATTAACTGAGTGAAACTGTTCATATCCAACGTATTAACGCGCACAGCACCGCCAACAGGCTGTTTGTCTGTAGCATCTGAAATATTCAGGTATAAATCAATGGGCTTCTGCACCAAGCCATTTGCCATCTGCATTGATAATTTTCGAGTGGAAAGTTCAAAGCCCCGAACTACGTCATTCCATTCAACACGACCGCGCAGCCTAACCACATCGAGAAGTGGCAAATCGTCAGCCAACTGTGTCTGTACATCAGCCAGTGCCAGATCAGCAGTAAACTGATTAATCTTTCCTTTCTCGACACCTAGCCAACCACGCAACGCTCCCCTGCCGCGTTTGGGGGCAATTGGCAGCGGTAACCATGTATTCCATGCGGCAACATCGACATAATCAAGTTGGGTATACAACTCCCCTCGCCAAGCATTGAAATTATCAAAACTAGCACCAAAAAAATCACCACGCAGATCCAGTTGCGCAGACAATTTCGCTGGAGGTTCCGCTAGCAGCGAAAAACTGTGACGGTGCCCACTGTTGCTAATAAGCATATTTACTTTATTTAATATCAACGGGGGCGCGGCACGCTGCTCATCGTGCCAAGTAATGCGCGCGTCACGTACAACAATGTGTTTCTGGTGCAGCAACCAATCGGCCAGCCTGTGATCCGCAGGCTGACCGGGCGTATTACTCGATACAGCCATGCCAGCAATATGCAACACGCCCTGCGTGTCCCGCCTGACAAACAGATTCGGCTGATCAATCTCCAGGCTATGTAGACGTAATTGACCTGTCAGAGCAGTCATCCACGACACCACATTGTCTACTTGCCGCAGTGCAAGCATTATTTGCCCCTGCTTATCCAGAATAAGCACATCGGTAAACATTAAATGCGGGCGAATGCCCTGCCAGTTTGCTTCAATCTTGCCAATAGCCACTGGTTGCCCGACAGCGTGACTGACCATAGCGCTAATATTGTCGTGATAGCGTTCGATGTCTGGCAATATCCAGTACCGCAAGGTCAGCAACAATCCCCCAGCAACGAACAACAGCAAAACTGTTCCAAACAGAATGAATCGAGTTAATTGACTACAGCAGCGCCAACAAAAACTTAAGGAAGCTCTCAACATAAAAAGGGACGTCTAAGTAGCCATGAAAACAAACAAACCAAAGCACGCATAGCAGAATTATAATGAGCGACTAAATTGTCACAGTTTAACCTTAAGCCCCCTCTATGAATACCGCCATCACGCCCATCGCTGCTAATTTTGACGTTACTTTACAGCTTGCACTGCGTTGCAGTCGATATGCACAACGCCTGCTCGACAGCGAAGAAGAATTGCTGCCGTGGCTGCGCGAGCACTATGATCAACCTTGCAGCATGGATGAAATGTCGGCATTGCTAGCGGCCATGCCAGTAACAGATGAAGATTCCCTGTCAAGTGCGCTACGCGGCTTACGCAAGCGCGTCATGCTCAAGCTACTAACGCGCGATTTGGGCGGACTGGCCGATTTAGAGGAAGTAATGTCCGGCATGTCAGCATTGGCAGAGTTAACCGTGCAACGTGCGCAACATTTCATTATGGAGTCGCTGGAGCAACAGTATGGGCAGCCGATAGATGAACTGAGCGGCGAACCACAGCAATTGCTGGTAATTGGCATGGGTAAACTGGGCGGCAAGGAACTCAATGTTTCCTCTGATATTGATCTTATTTTCCTCTACCCGGAAGACGGCAACAGTAATGGTTCTCGCAGTATAAGTAACCACGATTTTTTTTCCCGCCTGGGCCGTCGCCTCATTAACCTGATTAGCGAACTCACCCAGGATGGCTATGTATTCCGCGTAGACATGCGTTTACGACCCTATGGTGACAGTGGACCACTGGTAATGAGTTTCGCAGCGGTGGAGGAATATCTGGTAGCGCAGGGACGAGAATGGGAGCGTTACGCCTGGATTAAAGCTCGAGTTATCTCTCCGGCAGATTATCCCGCAACGCAAGAACTCATGCAGCTCGTGCAGCCATTCATATTCCGCAAATATCTCGATTTTGGCGCTTTCGAATCCATGCGCAAACTGCATGCACAAATTAGTCAGGAAGTGCAGCGACGCGATCGAATTGATAATATAAAACTGGGGTCAGGTGGCATTCGTGAAATCGAGTTTATCGCCCAAGTTTTTCAATTGATACGGGGTGGACGCGATGTCAGCCTGCGCATTCGTCCCACTTTGAAAGTATTGCAACTTCTGAGCGAACACGGCCAACTTACATCAGACATCATAGAAGCGCTGAGTGAAGCTTATGTGTTTTTTCGTAGACTGGAGCATCGCCTGCAATATATGGATGACCAGCAAACTCATGATTTACCAAAAAACATTCCAGATCAGGCAATACTAGCCGAAGGCATGGGCTACCCGGATTACGCTGCCCTGTTGAAACAACTAAACCACCACCGCTCGTTGGTAAGCGGACAATTCGCCCTGATTTTCAACACGCAAAAAGATAGCACCATAGCAAGTGTGCTTTGGCACGAGAATTTAAATGTGGAAGAGTTACAAAATGATCTTGGCAAATTAGGATATACGGATACAACAACCTTGGCTGAACGACTGTTACATATCCGTGACAGTGGCCGTTACAAACAACTGCCGAACACAAGTCGGCAACGTATAGATAAACTGATTCCGCAGTTCATCACACTATGTGCAGAGCCGAACAACCGTGACCAAACCCTGCCACGCATACTGAATCTATTGGAAAGCATTAGTCGACGCGCCTCCTACCTGGCCTTTTTGGCCGAATATCCAAAGGTTTTACCACTTTTAATCGAACTCGCCAGCGCCAGTGAATGGGCATGCGAATACCTGATTAAACATCCCATTCTGCTGGATGAATTACTCGACGCACGTGAAATCTATCGTGTACCCGATTGGATTGCTCTTGATGCAGAACTGCTGACACAACTCGAGCAATGCAATACGGATACAGAACGTCAAATGGATGTACTTCGTCAGTTTCAACATGTCCAAACTTTCCATTTATTGGCAAAAGATTTGCAAGGGCTGCTGCCGTTAGAAACGCTAAGCGATCATCTCAGTAACCTGGCTGACCTTGTCTTACGCCATGTGTTGCAAATTTGCTGGCGTGATGCGAGCAAAAAGCACCAACAACAAGCACAGTTTGCCATTATTGCTTATGGCAAACTGGGAGGTCTCGAACTCGGCTACTCTGCCGATCTCGACCTGATTTTTTTGTACGACGATCAACATCCCGACGCAGCAGAAATTTATGCCAAGCTGGCTCAACGCATCAACACCTTGTTAAGCAGCTATACCTCAGCAGGTCGTTTGTATGAAATAGATTTGCGCCTGCGCCCGAATGGCGCTAGCGGCCTGTTAGTCAGCTCCATTCCCGCATTCGCTGAATATCAGCAAGATCACGCCTGGGTGTGGGAGCATCAGGCGCTGACTCGAGCGCGCTTCTGTACCGGAGATCCACAAGTAGGCGAACAATTTGAAACCATCCGCAACAAGGTGTTATGCAAGTCGCGAGATCTAAATGAGTTGCGTAAAGAGATCGTAGCAATGCGCCAGAAAATGCAGGATACCCATCCAAATGACAGCGACATGTTCGATATCAAACATGATCGCGGCGGCATGGTTGATATTGAATTCATTGTGCAATTTTTAGTACTGGCACATGCACACGCCCAACTAGAATTAACTGCTAACAGCGGCAACCTGGCACTACTCATGCTCGCCGGTAAATTAGGATTAATAAAAGTAGAATTGGCCGAAGCAACCAGCAATTGCTACCGCACCCTGCGTGCGCTGCAACACAAAATGCGCCTGAATAGCCAATCACCCTGTCGAGTTGACCGGGAAACAATCGACATTACATCGGTGATTACGCTATGGGAAGAACTCTTGGGGCCATATTGTCAAGTAAAACAGTAATGTTCGTCTGATGGAGAGCGAACACGTTGCTCAGTTCGGATTGCATGATGCTTCACTCGCAGCTTATCGCGTAATTGATCCAGTAATTTTTTAGCAGGCGGGGTGAGGATGAATTATGGTATTGAATCACGTAACTGAGGGATGTTTCTCCGCGATAGCGGCTTCGTTCAACGCCACGTTCGAGCAAACACCACTCGCTAAGCTCGCAGCTCACGCCCCTTCGGGGTGTCGCGCAACGTGAAACGTTATACGTAAAAATGGAGTTCATAGACTATGCTGTTCAAGTTTATTGAGAGAGGACATTTTGACAATTTCTTCGAAACCGGCTGTCTCAGGCTAGGTACAATATATGACTTTAAGGACATTATTGGGCACGGAGTGAGTCGCGGAGACACTTCTGAAGGTGAGCATCATTTAATAAGAGGAATAGATGAGACAGTAACTATTTCTAAAGACAAACATGAACCTATTATCTCTGAAATCTTCAAAATGGAAGGCCAAGGAAGTCTTACATTTAAGGACCTGAGTATCGTTGTCCCTAGAAGATGCGAAGATGCTTTTATCTTCTGTACAAGCTATTTATTTAATGAGGGGCTCTTTCGAGATTGGTTTAGAGAGAACAATCTAGATACTTGTTATGTAATAAATGATGTACGAAGTTTCATTTATGAAATAAGCCAAGTTATATCAAGTAGTGCTTTTTTTCATTCGAATTCTAATATCATATACACAGAAGAGCGTATTGATTATCAATCAAAATATGCTGATGTAAATCCCGCATTCACTAAATTAAAATCTGAATATTGCTGGCAGTTTGAAAACAGGACAGTTTGGGGAGTCAGAGGCCCTTGCGGGTCACTAAGTCCATGGGTTATATATGTACCTAAAGCAATAAAATACTGTAAACCGCTCGCTTATCTAAACAATGGAAAAATATCTTATGGGAGCGTATAACTAGCCCGGAAGATACCGTCTTTAACGTCAAGCATTTTTCCGATAAAGGGGTCAAAGCCCTTTAGGCGATAAAGAGGTCAAAGCTGAATGACACTAAGTTAAACCTTTTTAGCAAGTTCAGACTATCGTAAAACCCGCGTCAATATTAGCTTACTTATTATTTTAGCTGTGTTGAAGTTCCTTAACTTAGTGGCATTCAGGTCAAAGCTTTTTAAGTAATTTTGATGTAAATTTGGCTCGTACTCATCGCCACTTTGCGCCGCCACGACTTGGTAGTGTACGACAAGCAGCCGCTGGGCCGTCCAGCAGTAGTCTTTCTGTTTTTTTATTCCGCCCTCCCGGCAATCCTGTGTTTGCACTTGTCGTGGGTGCGCTCGTCCAAACGGCAGGAATGGTGTGTGAACTTATTATTTTACGCGGCACTCAGGCAGCAATTAGCTATAAAGTTTGCGTTGGAGCATCCGCATATACCTCACTCACTGGCGCACTCCCCGGTCATCATTTGACGACGTGCCGCAAATCCATACAATCCCCATAGGTCCCGCTCTCCATAAGCTTCAGTTCAACAAGGTTTATCTGCTGCCATTATGAGAAGCGTGTAAAACAAGTTTGGGCAGGACTGCAGATAATCTGCTATTCGTTTTGCACTTGAAAACCCAGCCAAAGGGGTTTAAACCATGCGTACATTCGCACAGAAAGCGAAAGCTAGTCAGCAGAATACATCTACACAATCTGCGCAACCTGGTCGCCCATTTTTCGGCCACAGCCGTGAGGTGAAATCAGTTTTGGACTTACAGGGCACGATCGGGAATCAAGCCGTTAAGCACCTACCAGGAATCAATGCTCGGGATATTAAAGAAAACTCAACTGCTACCCCAACTGTCCGCTTTGGTCACGATTTTAGCCGGATTCCCGTAACGCCTTCCAATCCGGGCGTTATTCAGACGAAATTGACGATCAACACGCCACAAGTCACATACGAACAGGAGGCAGATCGTGTCGCTGATCAAATAATGCGTAAGGAAATACCATCGGCACAAGGCCCAGCTGTACATGATGACTATTGTCCAAGTTGCCAAGCTCATAAGTTGGATACAAAGAGCTTGCAGGCGAAGAGTTCCGGAGAATCTGACGTACCACCCATTGTAAAAGACGCGTTACGTGATACCGCCCAACCCTTGAATGCACCGACCAAAGCATTTTTTGAACCTCGCTTTGGATATGACTTCAGTAGCGTCCAGGTGCATATCGGCGGGAAGGCGCCCGAATCCGCATCGGCGCTGGATGCCAGGGCTTATACAGTCGGACAGAACATTGTATTCGGAGCTAATCAGTACGCGCCGGGTACTGATTCGGGCAGGAGGCTATTGGCGCATGAATTAACCCACGTGGTTCAACAGACCAGAGTTGGTGGTCAGCCGCCCGGACTGCAGCGGGCAAGCTTCGGTTCTGATGGCCGGTTGTCACCAGCTCATCAGGCCATTGTTCGATCGGCGGCATCCGTGGCCAATAGAATGCTGCGTGCACGCGGGCTAAATTCGTTTCGTCGACTATGGGATGCTTTCTGGCAAAACGAAGGTCGGTCGATGACCCCAAAACCTACGTTTGAGGAGTATAAGACAGCCGTTGAAAATCGCATTATTCACGATATGGATACAAGCACAGATTCTGAAGTCAGACAGCACAAGGAAGATGACAGCGATCTCCCACTGGAATTACAAACAGCTGCGGTTACGCGGATTAACAATAGAAATACCTACATCCGTCAGTTCGCAATTGAGCAAGGGATCGACAGCGTGGTCAGCTTGATCTTGCACGAATCCTTTCATGGCGCCGGACTTTCCGAGGGACCTCTGAGCTTATATGAACCCTCCTTACATAGCTTCGAAGCCAGCGTAGGCTTCCCAATGATGATGGGCGGTGGCGATGTTATGAATATCCAACAGGAACGGCGGGGCGATTATCACGTAGACGTTACAATTGATTATCGGCTGCGTCAGATCGACGAAAATTTAGAGCTGCCTGAGCATCTAGAAATTCAAGTTACAGATGAATACGGCACCATCGTAAGCCAAGAAGAAGCTGATGGGAATCGGGCAGAAGTAAGGCATCGAATTCCAAGCCGTGTCGGGCGTGGCAATTGGGTCTGGCATGCGAGGTATCCCAGTGCTTTTACCTATTCAGTCAGGATCGTCAACGCCACGGACCGAACCCTGATGGCTGCTAAAAGAATCGAAGTCAACCCTCGATGCATTATCGGGGTTTCCAGTATTCATTGTGATGATTAATCAAAAAATGTTCGAGAGTTATGGCACTAGCAGCCTGTCGAATATTGTGCTAACAGCATTTCACCGTAAAGTGAAAGCTTGAAAAAGCACCCCTTGCTCAGCACAGTTTTCGCTACGGTTATTGAATATTCGGCAGACTGCTGGCTCAAGTTGATAGCAAACCTGAACTTAGTAATTCGGCGCATACTGAGAGCGGGTAAGTATGAAATCTCAAACATCAGTAAGGCTCATAAGCGATATGGGCAAGACCTCACTTAACTATTGCATTCAGCTCTACGGCGTATCTTTAATTACCGAATGAACCAAAATTTCGATATCAAGCTCAACTTTGCGGGTAAATTTTTTACCTTTTAAACCGATACTATCAACCAAACAAGCTAAAATACTCGTTTGTAGAATTACATCATGTGATCGACTTTAGTCTATTCACACTTTAAGTAATTAAATTTATAGATATTCTGACATTAGGCAAGAGCTCTTGAACATAATTAAATGCTAAGAAACAAGATGAAAAAATTTTTCACAAAGTCTCAACCGTGCGAAAAAAATGAAACTAAAATAAAATATGAGCTAATAAGCAAACATCTGTCAAATATGATTCCTGGGTGTAAAGTCAAGCACAAGTACGATTTTAAGACTAACTCAGTGCTCTTTTGTTTGGAGATTTCCGGCGTTACCAAAGAATTTAAAATAAGCAATCAGTATTTACAGGACGCCACACCCATTGAAATATTTGGCTTTATTAGACAAAAAGATATTATAAAAATTATTTCTACTCATGAAAAAGTTTTTATAATGATAAGAGAAGGATATCCTGCAATTAGCTATAGATAATCTTGAAATTCACAAAATAAAGATACATACGATTCTGTTTTACTTAAAGCTGAAAATTAACCGCGAAAAGTAGACAATACCACTTCGAATCCAGAAAGCCGTTCAGTTCAGCTATACCATCCAGCTCGATGTACGAATTTTGCTGAGTTAATAAAAACCTCGTTATACATAAAATATCGAACACCTTCCGCCACAAATATCATTCCAGCTCAGTCGCGGATACATTTCGCATTGAGATCCGCACGCCAAACAACCCTTACTCCAACTTCATCCGGCTGAGCTCGATATGAGCTGGCTATTGCTATGCCTGGGACACATACTAAGTCAGCATCACAAAAAAGTAAGGGCAATAAGTCGCGTTGCCACGGCAGAACCTCATTTTCCTGCAATAGATTTTTCAAGTTTCGTAGCGGGCGAGCGTTATCCACCCGAATGTTTTCACCGCCGTGACGTGAACGAATCTTAGTAATACCGAGTTGCAGCTTTGCCAAACTGATACCCTGCCCGGTGGCATGTTCAAAATGAAGCACACCGTGTGGCTGGGGCAACAATGCTTCTGCTTCGCCATGCCATATAACAGTAAAATCAACCGGCAGTGGTACCGCAGGCATGGTGTAAGCATGGTCGTGATATCGACGCATTTGCCAACCCCTCCAATCAATGCACAACTGCGCGTCTTGGCGAGCATTGCACAGTTGGCGCAGCATTTCTTGTAACCGAGAACTGTCTGGAATGGGTGCCCCTTGAGCCGCCAGGAAGTAACGCAATAGATTTTTTCCACGTACGACACCCAACACACGTAATTTCATAATATCCACACGGTTATTCACTATTGCTCCCACCGCATCCTGCTGCGCCAACTCGTCCAGCAGTTCAGTTGCCTCGGCAAAATGTTGTGCGCTGCGAAACAAAGTATTTCGGTAGGCTGGAAAGCGTTGTTCCAACAGGGGCAGTATCCGGTGACGTAAAAAATTGCGTGGGTAAGAGTCATCGGCGTTACTATCATCTTCCACCCATTTGAGGGCATGCTGTTGAGCGTATTTCATCAATATGGAACGAGGAACATTTAGCAAAGGACGTAATAGTGTTGGGACATTGGCACGGTGCTTAATGGCTGGCATGGCGCTTGCGCCGCGCACGCCAGCCCCGCGCAGCAGTTGCAGCAGTAAAGTTTCTGACTGATCATCAAGGTGATGCGCCAGCGCCACAAAATCTACCTGCTGCTGTGTTAACGCGTCGTGACGAAGTTTACGCGCCGCCGCCTCAATGCCTAGCGAGCGTAAAGGGTCGATATTTACATGCTCAACTTGCAGAGTGACACCATGGAGCACGCACAACTCAGCACAGAATACCGCCCAAGTGTCTGCTTGTGGGTTGATACCATGATGTACATGTAATGCGCTTAAACGCCATGAATAACGAAGGGAAAGAGATTTTAGCAGGTGCAACAGGACAACCGAATCAACACCTCCGCTCAGACCAAGCAAAATGGAGCTGCCCACAGGAAGTATGGGTACGAGCGTGTCAGCGACACGCTCTGTTAAATCAGTGCTCGACTTCCCTGAACTTGCCATAACCCATTAAACGATTGAAGCGGATCTGCAATAGCTTGTCTATAGAGTGAGATTGCACCTGTTTAAGCGTGTCCTGCAAACTGTTTTTCAGGGTTAACATCATTGTCTGATAATCACGGTGAGCTCCGCCCAGCGGTTCATTAACGATCTCGTCGATCAATCCTAATGCCTTCAATCTGGTAGCGGTGATACCCAGTGTTTCCGCTGCATCAGACGACTTAGCCGCATTTTTCCAAAGAATAGCAGCACAGCCTTCTGGCGAGATGACCGAGTATGTAGCGTATTGCAGCATCAATAACGCGTCACCTACCGCAATAGCTAACGCGCCACCAGAACCGCCCTCTCCAATTACCGTACAAATCAATGGCACGCGCAACTCTGCCATCACATACAAGCTTTTGCCGATAGCTTCGGACTGGCCACGTTCTTCAGCACCGATGCCGGGGTAAGCGCCCGGGGTATCGATAAAAGTCATAATAGGAATGTCGAATTTCTCCGCCAGCCGCATCAAGCGCATTGCTTTGCGATAGCCCTCAGGACGAGGCATGCCAAAGTTGCGCATTTGTCGCTCCTTGGTGTCACGGCCTTTTTGATGTCCAATCACCATTACACTTTGGCCATTAAAACGTGCTAATCCTCCTACGATAGCGGGATCATCGGCATAGCAGCGATCTCCATGCAACTCTACAAAATCCGTAAACAAATTCTCAATATAATCAAGCGTATATGGACGCTGCGGATGGCGAGATACTTGTGAAATTTGCCACGGCGTGAGCTTCGCGTAAATATCTTTAGCTAACGTTTTGCTTTTTGTTTGCAGACGGTTAATCTCATTGGAAAGATCTAGTGCAGAATCATTCTGCACAAAGCGAAGTTGTTCAATTTTGCCTGCCAATTCGGCAATTGGCTGCTCAAAATCCAAAAAGACAGCTTTCATAAATTTCGTAATTATTTCGATATTCAAATGATACAGTATCTGCCTGGCTAGGCCAAAGAAGCGCGGATAAAATTTGCTGCACTACTGAAAATTTCAGTCAAATAACTAATGCTACGTCAAAGCATATCGTACCAAAGATTTTGCCAAGCGCCACGGCTTCCACACCGCACTACGTGTTAATATAAATCGATGTGAAACGCCTGCATTAAGTACAATTAAACTAAGCTGCTTAATGTGCCCGTTTCGCAAAGCTTGCCATATTGGTGCTATGTAACTTTTCTCCAGACAGTGCACTGAATCGCGCCAGCCTTGAAGGTCGCCTTGCTGAAAAGGACGACGTAATCCTTCCCAGACGATGAGTACGTCATCTTCATTGTCATCAGCACACTGGATTAAATCATCCGGCAGTATTTTATAGGAAATGCCTGCTGCCTGCGCGAACGCCGAGGTCAGAAAGCTGTCACCACCAATTTTAGTATAGGGCTGCGCTAAATTTTCGACTGCATGCCCTCCTCCCCACAGCCATACACTGTTTATGGGAAATTCACCACGCGCTTCGCGCGCTTGATTAACAGCGTGCTCGAAAAATAACATTTGAATTTCGTTGTTAACCTTATGCCAGTGCAAGGCATTTGCTCCTTTCGGCAAATACGTTTGTACATTTCTGCCTGCCACCTGCGACAAAGGGCGAGTCACGATGTCTGATATATTCTCCATCCGGAGATACCAGCGCTGAGGATGGGGCGAATAAAAACGTAAGCCTTCATCAGCAAAATGCGTATTCAAACTGTTACACAACTGAGTCGCTTCATCAACATTCAATGGCACATCCGGATGTAACAACAATTGCGTGCGCTGCATCTGCAGATACACTGGGTCAGCACGTAACCAATAGCCCGATCCCGGCTCCATCCCGTCCGTTATCAAGGTAATCGGTGCAATGGGATCGTCCAATTGTCGTGCTATACCAAACGTCCGGCATAGCCACTCTTCCAGCGTACCTATTGAACCAACATCTTGCGCTAATAACGCAGACTCGCCACGCGCCAGCATTTTCTCAAGGACAGGCACGGACAGACCGGCGCAAGCATCGACAGAAATCTCCTGCGGTAAAAATAAATCAAGGATAACGATGTCTACATTTCTCATGTTAAATTTGTCCAAAAGTACTTAAGGTTACGCTGAGCAAACTTCAAAATTCCAATTACGAAATAAGCGTGATTGTGCAAAAAAAGTTAGTTCAACTCATTTTGCCCTATTCTTTCAAGCTGCTCACTAGACTTTTCACCCACCATCCCCTGCTAGGCACACCTGTGCTATTAATCGATTTCGAGAGAAATTGTATGTGCGACCGGTATTCTTGGCTAAACCAAGACAGCACTCATTTATAAAACCCATTTTAGACACATCTATAGCTCAAGAAAAGTTTGCTACACTATATGCCTCATGCATAAGTATGGAGACCCACGATGTTCAATGCAAAATTCTTCGATGAAATTTCCGCCAAGGTAAGTAAAGCGGTGGCTAACAGTCCGGCAAAAGATGTTGAAAAAAATGCCCGCGCCTTGCTTACGCAAGGTTTTACAAAGCTGGATCTGGTGACGCGCGAAGAATTCGATGTGCAAACCCAACTTTTATCACTCACAATTGAAAAATTGACGGCACTGGAAGCACGGGTTGCCGTCCTTGAAGCACAAGCAAGCCCTGAAGCACAAGCAAGCCCTGAAGCACAAACAAAACCTGAATAAATGAGCCTCGCGGTTTTATATAGCCGCGCCCTCTCCGGCATGGATGCTTCGCTGGTAACCGTCGAGGTGCATCTCGCCAATGGCCTGCCCAGCTTTACTATTGTCGGTCTGCCGGAAACCGAAGTTAAAGAGAGCAAGGACCGCGTCCGTGCGGCTTTGCTGACTTGCCAGTTTGAATTTCCTAGCCGCCGCATCACAGTTAATCTCGCCCCTGCCGACCTACCCAAGGAAAGTGGACGTTTTGATTTACCCATTGCGCTTGGCATTCTCGCCGCATCTGGACAAATACCCACAAACCACCTTGCCGAATATGAATTTGCCGGTGAGCTGGCGCTTACTGGGGAGCTACGTCCAATTCGAGGTGCGCTGGCAATGACCTATCACGCAGCATCCAACGGACGAGCATTTATTCTTCCTGAAATAAATGCCGTTGAAGCGGCGCTGGTAGAAGATGCAGCAGTGTATCCTGCAAAATCATTGTTGCAGGTGGCGGCTCATTTGTCTGATAGAACTGCACTTACCCGTCAAGCCCCCAGTGCACAACCTGTTATGCCGGACTATCCGGACATGCGCGAAGTAAAGGGACAAGGGCAAGTCAAGCGCGCGCTGGAAATTGCCGCCGCTGGAGGCCATAGCGTGTTAATGAGCGGCCCGCCAGGTACCGGCAAATCGATGCTGGCGGCGCGTTTCCCGGGCATTCTGCCGCAAATGTCTGAAGCAGAAGCATTGGAAAGCGCAGCCATGCAATCATTAGGTGGCATGTTTGATGTAAGCCGCTGGAAAACGAGGCCGTATCGATCACCACATCACACAGCATCAGCTGTCGCTATGGTCGGAGGCGGCAGCAATCCACGTCCCGGTGAAATATCCATCGCAATGCATGGCGTTCTGTTCCTTGATGAGTTGCCGGAATTTGAGCGCCATGTTCTAGAAGTGCTGCGCGAGCCACTGGAGAGTGGACGTATTACCATCTCGCGCGCTGCGCGCCGCGCTGAATTTCGCGCACAATTTCAATTGCTTGCTGCAATGAACCCTTGCCCGTGCGGCTATCTTGGCCATTTCAATGGTAAATGCCGATGCACCCCCGATCAAATTGCACGCTATCGCGGCAAAATTTCTGGCCCGTTGTTAGATCGTATTGACATTCAAATCGAAGTTCCCGCAGTGCCACAGGAAACCTTGCTCAAACAGGCTGATGGAGAAACAAATAGCGTTATTCAAGCACGTGTGGACATTGCGCGACAACGGGCACTAATCCGCCAGAGCAAACCGAATGCACAACTTACCGTAAGCGAGATTGACCTTCTCTGTGCACCCGATTCGCAGGGTGCCGCACTGTTACAACAAACTATTAACCACCTTAACTTATCTGCACGCGCTTATCATCGTATACTCAAAGTGGCGCGCACTATTGCTGATTTGGCAGGTAACGAGAACATCCTTTCGTCTCACATCGCCGAGGCTGTGCAGTACCGCAGAATGGACAGACAGAGATAATCGAAAATAGCAGATCTATCCCAAAAGCTTATTTACAGCCGATATCAAATATCCTCAATATGACGTTCACAATGAATTTTCCATAATGCTAGTCTGGCACATAATTCCATGCAAAAATGCTACCGAAATTCATATTTGCTTGACACGGCTTCTATACAATCCATACCATCGCAGCCTTTTGTTAATTACCATCTTTTTTTGATTGCCATAATCGGGAGTTTGTTGTGCCGTTCGAAACTATAAAACAATCTCTTGCCCCAGATATGTCCATTGTGGACAGGATCATACGTACCCGTTTACATTCTGATGTGGCACTGGTCAATCAGATGAGTGAATACATCATCAACAATGGTGGCAAACGTCTACGCCCAGCATTGGTGGTGTTATCCGCCAATGCATTAGGTTACAGCGGCAAATATCATCACGACCTGGCGGCAGTAGTGGAGTTCATTCATACCGCCACGTTATTGCACGACGACGTGGTGGATGAATCAGATCTGCGCCGTGGGCAAGCAACTGCCAGTGCCTTATTTGGTAATGCAGCGAGTGTACTGGTTGGTGATTTTTTATATTCACGCGCTTTTCAAATGATGGTGGAAGTAAATGACATGCGGGTAATGCAAACATTAGCAGACGCTACCAACACTATTGCAGAAGGTGAGGTATTGCAATTACTGAGTTGTCATGATGCAAATGTAGATGCAGCCAGTTATTTGCGCGTAATCTATTGTAAAACTGCCAAACTGTTCGAAGCAGCAATGCGTCTGGGCGCTATCCTGTCACAAGTTGATAATGCTACCGAAGAAGCTGTGGCCAAATATGGCGTGCACTTAGGCACAGCATTCCAATTAGTGGACGATATTCTGGATTATTCTGGTGACGAACACGAAACCGGCAAAAATTTAGGCGACGACCTATCTGAAGGCAAGCCCACATTACCGCTTATTTATGCCATGCAGCATGGAGACATCGAGCAGGCTGCTGTGGTAAAGCAAGCCATTGAGAAAGGCAACATCGAAGGCTTTGCCGAAGTATTACAAGTAATCAAAGAAACCGGTGCCCTGGAATTTACCCGGCGACAAGCACAAAAAGAATCAGATGCAGCATGCGCTGCATTGTCTATGCTGCCCGATACAAATTACAAACACTCACTATTACAATTAGCAGATTTTGCCGCCACACGACAATTTTGACTAGCACAATTTTGGGTAAGCTGTCCTTTGGCACCCTCTATCTCAAATCCGAATCTCGCCACTGGCAACAAAGGCCCGACAATAAGTTAAGCGTAACTCTGAAAAACGCAATTTTTCGAGCAGCCGTTTTGCGGTTTATCTACACACTGTTTTGTCAAAATATAGCGATCTCATAAAAAGTGATCACATATATATTAATGTTTGCCTCGCTCAAATTTTTTACTCGTACCCTGCCTGGTCCTGCCTGATAGCCCAACAGACTTAAAAGAGGTCGGCTGCGAATTGATCTGAGCGATTAATATTCCCCCCCTTTTTGGCAAAAGAAAAACTATTACCCTTCAAAATCGTCATGTGAGGTAAGCAGGCACTTATCAGCAAGGCAAACCTCGCCCCCCCCTCCAGCTCAATTTTCGCTACGACTCAATAAGTTCGACAGGATCCTAGAAACTATAATTTTTAAAGGCGTTCTTAACAAAACATCAAGAATCCCTCGTCAGCTGCAAGATCGATACATTGAATATTCCTTAAATTAAGGTTGTTAAACGATCAACACGCGAGCTTATAAAACAATCAGGATGAATTACAACGGAATACGGCTTTTAATCATAGTTTAAAGCACTCATTGCATAACCTACAATGCGCTCCATTCAATGAAAACCTGCAATGAATTATGACACTTTTTGATTTATCTTTGTTCTCGCACGCTAATACAAACATTCTCCCGATTTCTAAAAAGAGAATCGTCAGAAGGCAAATTTTCGTTTGTTTAATTTTTAATTAAGATTATGAATAATGACACGTTACCATCCCAAATCGCGCGAAAAACCCTGAGCACTTTGGCCGAACGCAAGATAGCTCCTACGCCGGAAAACTATACGCTTCTGTATCATGAGCTTAGCGGAATATCAGTGGCTAAAAGCTCGGATAAAGCTTTGATATCCAAGGCGCAATCTCTTGAAGGGTCAACCGGCGACGAATTGGGGCTGGAGTGGCCGAAACTGATCAGTGACCTGCTCACGCAAATGGATGCTTCGCATAAGGGCGTCACTCTTACGCGCAAAAAACAAGGTGTGGGAGCTGTACTGAGCAAATTCAACAATGATTCTAATGCTCTATTCACAAAATTGCAGAAGGTAATAACTTCATGGGGAATATCTGCTATACCTAGTTCTGATGAGCTCATCCCGCCAATACTTGAATCAGAAGCAGCGAAAAATATCACATCCTCTAATCTGGCAAATCTTCCTGACGAATCTATTGATAACATATTAGATATTAAACTAGTAGAACAATTGCGCGAGTTGTTGGCGCAACATCTTGAATGTACACACTGCGCAGATCCTGATCTAAAGAGTGAAATCCAATTTTTGGCACAACAAACACGCACTATCAACGATTTTGATCAAGCCTCCAAACTGCATAAGCAACTACGCAAACTCTGGGTCAAACTCGAATCGCGCAGCAAAGACAATTACAACATTCAGGAAGGATTGTTGCGTCTGTTTCGCCTAATAGTGGAAAACGTCGGCGAACTAGTTACCGAAGATAAATGGCTACACGACCAAATTCATAACTTGCAGGAAATCATCGAGCACCCCATCAACAAACACACTATTTCCGTTGCAGAGCGCAATTTGCGCAGCACGATCATCAAACAAAGCTCGCTAAAACAGAACATGATCGATGCAAAGATCACGCTCAAAAGCCTGATGACTACCTTCATCGATCGCCTCAGTGAGATAGCCGACAAAACTGGGGAATATCACACAAAAATGGAAGGTTACAGCCTGAAAGTCGGACAGGCAGATAACATCAGTGAGTTAAGCCGTATTCTGGATGAAATCATGCAAGACACCCGCAACATCCAAGCTAGCTCAATGCGCTCACATGAAGAGCTTATCAGTACACGACAACAAGCGAATATTGCCGAAGAGCGTGTCAAACGATTAGAACAAGAGCTGGAACATGTAAGCGAATTAGTACGCGAAGACCAACTTACCGGCGCACTCAATCGGCGTGGTCTCGATGATGTACTGGATCGCGAAATTAAACGCGCTGAGCGCCAGCAAACTCCCATTAGCATTGCATTGCTCGATATTGATAATTTCAAGCAACTTAACGACTCATTTGGTCATCAGGCTGGCGATAAGGCACTCATACATTTAACCCAAGTAGTTAAAAATGCCCTCCGCCCGACCGATGAAGTGGCACGTTATGGTGGAGAAGAATTTCTTATTATCCTGATAGATACCAGCCTGGAAAAGGCAATGGCAACCATAACCCGCTTGCAGCGTGAGCTTACAAAAAATTTCTTCCTGCATAACAATGAACGACAGCTGATTACCTTTAGTGCTGGGGTCGCATTACACGCTAGCGGCGATGACCCTGAGTCAACTATCGGACGAGCAGACGGAGCCATGTACAAAGCCAAGCGGGCTGGAAAAAATCGTGTATTTGTGGCCGATTAACAAAATGAAATTTGATTAAAATTGTCAAGCGCACGCAGTATAAAGAGCATTGTTAAAATCGTGCGTTAACCCAATAGTAGTAAAAACGATCTACGCCTAAGAAAAAAAATCAAGTGTTTCCTAAAGTTTTTTCCGCACTTTCCGTTAACTGGAGTAACCATGGTTGATTAGCCTGGAACAATGAGGCAAACCAAAGTGAATGGCAACCATGCCGAAAATCAACTAGTTAAAGGAGAATTATTATGGCTGCAGTAATTAACACCAACGTTGCATCACTAAATGCACAGCGAAACCTGAACTCTTCACAAAGCGCACTGGAAACCTCTTTACAACGTTTATCTTCTGGACTGCGCATCAACAGCGCAAAAGACGATGCGGCTGGTCTGGCAATTTCTGACCGGATGACATCTCAAATTCGGGGCCTAAATCAAGCTTCGCGTAATGCCAACGACGGCGTCTCTTTGGCACAAACTGCTGAAGGTGGATTATCAGAAGTAGGGAACAACCTGCAACGTATCCGCGAACTGGCCATTCAATCTGCTAACGCGACAAACTCTGCTTCTGACCGTACATCGCTCAACAATGAAGTTACCCAGTTACTCGCAGAAATACAGCGTGTATCGACCTCTTCCCAGTTTAACGGTCAAAACATACTTGATGGTACATTTACTGCAGCCCAATTTCAGGTTGGCGCAAACGCCAATCAAACTATTATTGCCAGCACGGGAAATTCCCAAACTTCGGCGCTGGGATCTTATCAGGTCGCTAGCAACAGTATTTCGGCTGTAAGCGGCACTGCACTCACAGCCGGCCAATTAACACTCAACAATATTGATGTAGGTAGCTCAACTTCCGGTTCAGCCGAAGCAATTTCTACCGCCATCAACGGTGTGTCTAATCGAACCGGTGTAACCTCCTCAGCCACCACTACAGTAACCAGCCCTACAACCAATCCTCTGCAACGTAATCAATCGCTTCAATCCGGCGACTTGGTTATCAATGGCGTAAGCATAGGTGCGGTTGCAGGTTCAAGCAACGTTGCTACTCAAGGCGGTAACGTTGCTGCAGCAATCAATGCTGTATCGAACCAAACCGGTGTGACGGCATTGGTCAATGGCGGTACTGGTGCATTGACACTAACATCCGCTACTGGAAAAAATATCGACATTACTACCAATGCGACCAACGCTGATGACGGTGCTACCCGAGTGGAAAATGCCACCGGCCTGGAATTGGCAGGAGCCACGAAATCTTTCGGCAACAGTGTCATCACCGTTGCCGCAGGCGCCCGCCAAGTAGTCACCAATACTTCAACTAACACGGCTAATACCTCCGATACATTGTCTGTAGCGGGTGTTACTTTCACCTATAGCGCAGATGCCAACAGTGCTACCAACATCCAGATAGACAACTCTAGCGCTGATAATCAAGCAGCCAATGTCAGAGCCGCACTCGCCTTGAACAGCACTGTAACAAACGCATTCACCATTACGGGCGCGACAACTGACGCGATTTTGACCGCAAAAACTAACGTGTTATCGACTGGTGCTGCAGACGGCCTAGCTTCCGCATCGGCGACTGCTAATGCTAGTTCATTTGCATCCACTACTGTAGGTGCAGGGGTTGCGATCGGTGACACCCTGAAAATCGGTGGCCTTACTTACGAATTCACACGACACGACGCAACCGCTGTGGCTACCGCAGGTAACGTCCAGGTTAAATTGGGTACCGGCGGTGCCACTGCAGCAGATGACGATATATTAACGGCCACTAATCTTGCGGCCGCCGTCTCCGCACAACAGGCTGCGGGTAATGGCACAGTAGGATTTACCTCCAGAACCGCTGGCGCGGTTACAGTGACCAATACCCTGTACGGATCCGATGGTGTCGTACCCCCACCGACGGAACCAGTAACCTTCGGTACCGCAGGTGCAATAAGCAGCGTTGATACGGCGGGCGTCAGTGGAGTTTATGCCGCTAGCAGCAACAAGGGAACATTAACTCTTAACTCCGCCAACGCATTCAGTATTGGTGGCTCATCCCCAGCTGCTGCAGGCTTGAGTACCGCCAATGTTGGTCTGACTGCTATTAACACAGTGGATATTTCAACGCTCGAAGGTGCAAATAATGCAATCTCGCTGATTGACGGTGCACTCAGTCAGGTCAACACTATTCGTGGCAGCATGGGTGCTTTGCAGAACCGCTTTACAAGCGTGGTGTCCAGTCTATCTGCATCGTCAGAAAATCTCTCAGCCGCGCGTAGCCGGATTTTAGATGCTGACTTTGCGGCAGAGACTGCACAACTGACTCGTAACCAGATCTTGCAACAAGCAGGTACAGCGATGTTGGCACAAGCAAATCAGTTACCAAACAACGTATTATCACTGTTGAGATAATCCATTAGGTGATTAATACCGGCCGAAGAAATTCGGCCGGACCTTTAACAAAAAGGAGAGCGAAATGCTTCACCAAATTTCTAGCAACCTGGCTCAGGCTTCGCCACCTGACAAAATTTCAAACAATGGGCTCGCCAATAATGGCAAGCCTGTTATTGTTTCAACCCCACCCGCTAATGGCACAGCTCAACCTGCCGAATCACCTGCGTTACCTCAGGTATCAGCAGTGAAGGTTGCCGAGCAACCCGTCTCTTCCGCCCAATTGGAAAGTGCGTTAAGCGATGCCAACAAGGTGTTTGAGCAGTCAAACAGGAGCTTGGAGTTTAGTGTGGACACTGACACCAAAAGATCAATAGTCAAGCTGATAGATACGGAAACGGGTGACCTGATTCGCCAATTTCCTTCGGAACAAATGCTAGCAATTGCTAGCGCAATAGGCCAATTTCAGCAGGGCGTATTGCTGGATCAAAAAACCTAAGGAGACCGATTATGGAAACCGCAATCTCGTCAACCAACCTTGATGTCAACAGCATAGTAAGTCAGTTGATGACGGTTGAGCGGCAACCCATTAACCGCCTCAACGTCATTGAAGCGAGCCACCAAACCAAGTTATCTGCCTACGGTAGCATAAAGGGAGCAGTCGCCAGCTTTCAATCGACCATGCAAAGCTTAAGCAACAAAGGTAGCTTTACCAGCCTCGATGCCATTCCTTCCGATGACACTATTTTGTCTGCTACAGCCAGCAGTATTGCTGTGGCTGGAAATTACTCTTTGGAGGTGAGCAGCCTTGCCCAGTCGCAAAAACTTGCCGCTGCGGGGCAAATTAGTAGTACTGCTGCCATCGGTGATGGCACTGCAACTACATTAACTTTTGATTTTGGCACCATTAACGGCGGAACGTTGGATCCGATAACCCAAAAATATACCGATGTTACCTCGTTCAGCTCAAACGGCAATGGCACAAAGAGTATCACCATAGACAGCAGCAATAATTCGCTACAAGGTATACGCGATGCCATCAACACTGCCAAGCTAGGTGTAACGGCGACCATCATCAATGATGGTAGTGACACACCCTTTCGACTTGCGCTTTCATCGGACAATAAGGGCGTGAGCAATAGCCTGAAAATTTCCGTAAGCGGCGATGCAAACTTGAGCAGCTTGCTGGCTCACGATCCTGCGGGTACGCAAAATTTGTCCGAGACTGTTACGGCAACGAATGCTAATTTCAAAGTCAATGGCGTATCAGTCAGCAAGACTTCAAACTCTGTTGCTGATGTGATACAGGGTGTCACGCTCAATCTAAAAAGCATCACCACAACACCGACAACACTGACCGTGGCGCATGACAAAGCCTCTATCAGCAACTCAGTCTCCAGCTTTGTTAAAGCTTACAATGAGCTTTCCAAAACGCTAAATGATCTTTCTGCTTTCGATCCGGCAACTAAACAAGCAGCCGTCTTACAGGGCGATAGCACCGTGCGCTCCCTGCAATCACAGCTGCGGAATGCACTTGGATCACCAGTCATAGGTGCTTCAGGTGAGCTGGCCACGCTGTCTCAAATAGGTGTTTCATTCCAAAAAAATGGTTCCCTCGCGCTGGACGACACTAAACTAAATAGCGCAATAGCCAATAATGTCAACGACATTGCAAGTATATTTGCCTCTGTCGGCAATGGAACTGATAGTTTGATTACCTTTAACTCCGCAACCAGCAACACAAAAGCCGGTAGCTTTGCTGTGAATGTTACTCAAATTGCCACTCAAGGTAAAACCGTCGGAAATAGTGCGGCCAACACGACCATTACAAGTGCAAATAATACGCTGGACGTGAACGTTAATGGCGTTAGCACTTTAGTTACTTTGGATGTGGGGACTTATACCGCTCAAACATTAGCTGCGGGGTTGCAAGCCAAGATCAATGGTGCAACTGCATTTAGCAACGCGGGCATTCAGGTTGCGGTTGAACAAAATAGTGGTGTGTTCACGATCACTTCGTCCAACTATGGATCGAACTCCAGTGTTGCTATTGGCGGGATTGGCGCCGGTGATTTGCTCGGCGCAACACCCACGCAAACCGCGGGGGTAGACGTTGCGGGATCCATCGGCGGAATAAGCGGCACTGGTTCCGGCCAAGTATTAAACAACTCGCAAGGCTTGAGTATCACTATTAAAGGTGGTGCATTAGGTGACCGAGGCGACTTGAATTTTTCAAATGGTTTTGCATTTACACTCGAAAAATTGGCAAGTTCAGTATTAACAAGCGACGGCGTCATTGCTAGTAGAACTAATGGCATTAACAATCTCATCAAGGGTATAGATGACCGTCGCGATGCCCTGGAAATTCGTTTAGTCGGCATCGAAAGGCATCTTCGAGCTCAATTTACCGCGCTTGATGTTCTTCTTAGCAGAATGAACCAAACTAGTGTTTTTTTAACTCAACAACTCGATCAAATCGCCAACCTATAATTTGGGAGAATGACCATGACCAGCAATACTGCAATTAATGCTTATAACAAAATTGATATTGAATCAGGCGTAAATGCGGCTGACCCGCACAAACTCATTTTGATGCTCTATCAAGGCGTATTATTGGCCACAATATCGGCCAAGAACCAAATTTTGCGTAAGGAAACTGCCGCCAAAGGCGCATCTATATCCAAAGCTATCACAATTATTGACGGTGGGCTGAAAGCCTGCCTCGACATGGAAGCTGGTGGTGAACTGGCACAGAATCTTTCTTCCTTGTATGACTACATAAGCCAACGACTTTTACTTGCCAACCAGCAAAACGATACCGCCATTCTGGACGAAGTGAGCCAATTGCTGGCAGAACTTAAAGGAGCGTGGGAAAGTATACGTTCGGAAGTCTCATCTTCCTTACCCGCCACCCCCACCATCGTCCAAACACACTCTATCCCAGCTGTTAAGCCGCAAGCATACATCGCCCAATCGACAACTAAGCAGCCACAGTCAACAATTGGCAGACATGCAATGTCAGCTTATGGCAGTGTCTGAGAGGCTGTCGAAATTGAAGATGAAAAAATTTGAATCAAGCTAAAGTTATCAAAACGCTAGCCGATATTCCGAGTAGAAGGTTCATAGATTGAATCTAAAACCTAAGACATATCGAAATGATCGCGACACAGTGTCTCGATCAACAAACCAAGATTAAAGGATGTAAGCCATGAATCCAGTTATCGAAAATTACGAGTTTCTTTCATCAATCACCACTCAAATGCGCATGGCTGCGACAGACGGCCAGTGGGATCAGTTAGTGGAATTAGAAAAAAAATGTAGTCTGCATGTAGAAATCATGAAAACTCAAGACACTGGCAACCCGCCGGACGAGGATACACGATTACGAAAAGTGCAATTGATCCGTCAAATCCTTGCAGACGATGCAGAAATCCGTTATCACACTGAACCGTGGGTAGCGCAATTACAGAACATTATGCATAGCACGGGGCAAGAGCGTCGTTTGCAACAGACCTATTCCAGTCAATATTAACAATTGAGAGTGCGCGCGGCCATGACCGTGCATCAGGAATTCGGCGTAATAATACGGCACTCTGCATAACATGCCATCGCACATACAGCCTCTAAAGCTCCAGAGCATGCTCAAGGAGCTTGCATCCACGCAAAAGCCGCTTTCAACTGCTATAGCTAATATAGCGCCCAAAACAGGGCAGCTTGAGCCGGGGCAAAAAATTCAAGGTTTTGTTCAATCTCAGGTATCCCCCGGTGTCTTCAATGTACGTATTGGCGACCAAATTACCAAAATGCCACTTCCTGCTTTTATCAGCACTGGCGACACAATCAAGTTGCAAGTCATCGCCACCGCTCCTCGCCTGACCTTCAGTATGTCTGCTTCGAATAACCCAGTGTCCACGGATGAGCAATTAAGTTCTGTCGCACGGCTATTGTCTTCCCTGTCTCAGCAGCCACGTGAAAAAAATACGATGCGCACGATGCAAAGCACTCCACTTTTAACATCGCCGCAGACCATGCAAAGCGTACAAATGGCCGGATTACTACAGGCGGCTTTGGGCAACAGCGGTTTGTTTTACGAGTCCCATCAGGCTCAATGGCTTAAAGGTGCGCGTAGTACTGAACAGCTTTTGCAAGAACCACAGAACTCCGCAATATCCAAGTCTTCAACAAACAAAGAAGCATCATCAATACCAGGAAACAATATATCCCCTGCAACCAGAATTGCTACGACCGCTTCAACGGAAGGGAAAATGCCCACTATTCCTGAGCACCTGCAATCACTTGTACAGCAGCAGTTCAACGCGCTTGAAGCTCGGCAGGTGATATGGCAAGGTAATATCTGGCCAAACCAGACCATGCAATGGGAAATTCACGAGCAACCGTCACCTACACCTGTTACTGAAAATCAGCAGCAATGGACCACACACGTCCAACTTGACCTGCCCAATTTGGGCATGGTTTCCGCCACGTTAAGCTTCAATAGTTTGGGCTTAAGCCTAACTCTGAATGCAAATTCCCCGGCGACACGTACTGCGTTAGGTAATGCCAGTTCACAACTGGTCACCACCATGTCCGATCGAGGAATTCAAATTATCAGTACGCTAGTCACACAAAATGAACCCCCCACCCAATAAACGCCAAATGGCTGTCGCACTGGCTTATCATGGTCAGGAATCAGCACCTCGAGTGGTAGCACAGGGGCGCGGTTTGATCGCACAGGCTATAATCAAACGAGCCAAAGAAAATGGCGTGTTTGTGCATGAATCTGAAGATTTGGTAGGATTGCTAATGCAGGTTGAGCTGGATCAGCACATTCCACCGCAACTTTACTTGGCTGTGGCGGAATTGCTAGTTTGGCTGTACCGCTTGGAGCATGGGGAAATTCCATCCAATTTAAAATCAAATTGAGAAATGGTTCGGTAATATTATTTACTGATTCAGGGACACCTCGAATATCCAATTTGCACCGGCCTGTAGGACCTTTCACTGGTTCATACCATTTAGAAGCATATAAAATATCCCCTTAATTTTGGTATAGCCAACAAAAAGTCTCGATATACTTAATAGTATGTCTAAATTTTGATTAGGTGCAGCATGGCCAAAGAAAAAGAAATTCCGTTAAAAATAGAGCTGCTTTCCGATGGTGAGAAGAATGAATTCCGCATTCACTCGAAGAAAGAAATTCAGTCTATCCTGCGCGCCATTGCAAAAAAAGGATCGCTCGCGGCTCTTTACTACGAAGATGGGAATGATTTCATCCTGACCACTGTGCTTGGAGTTGACGAGCAAAATGTATGGCTGGATGTAAGTCACAGTGAAGCAGATAACTTGCGTATTCTGCCAAGCCATAAAATAATTTTCATCAGCTCGCATCTGCAGGTAAAAGTGCAGTTCGTAGCACACCACATTGAGAACACTTGGTTCAGAAATAAACAAGCTTTTTGTTTGCCGATGCCAAATAGCCTGTTGTATTTACAGCGACGCGATTATTTCCGTTTGCTCGTCCCAGTAAAAAAACCGCTCACTTGTGTTATCCCTGCAAAGCCAGGCGCTCCCATTATCAAGTGCGCTCCAACCATTATGGATATAAGTGTCGGGGGCGTGGCATTGGAATGCGAAGAACACGACACCGAATTTCAACCCGGGAAAATTTATTCAGTATGCAATATTCAGTTGCCGAATATTGGCACGCTGACAGCTACGATACTCGTAAAAAATATTTTCATAATTACAATGCAAAATGGCGAGGTTAAGAAACGTGCCGGATGCGAATTCATTCGCTTGAATGGCACGATGGCCATACTGCTACAACGCTATCTTACCCATCTGCAAAGCGAAAGACTTACGCAGCGGTGAGTGTTTATATTTTTATATATTAAATTTATTAGTTTGCGAACCGCTACTAGCAGCTTGTCGGACTTAGAGAATCGAAGCAAAAATTTAGCTGAGCGAAAGCATATTTTCACGAGCTATTACCTTGAAGCGAAATGCCTGCTTATCCCACTTGAAGATTTAGCAGTGAAATAGTTGTTCTATTTCCCAATAGCGGTGAAATATAAATCTCTCACCTTTATTTGAAGCTACTTTCTTTAAAGTCCGACAGATCGCTAGATTTAGGCATGCACCAAAATTGTAAGATTAAATCGTGCTAGTGTACTTTGCAAATCGATCTCAAAAATACTAAAACTCGACGGTCACGTCAATCTCATGCGCACTCGTTAAATATGACAGGCTGCTACACTTGCATATTCATAATGTCGTTATAGGCAGCAATTACCTTGTTGCGAACCTGAAGAGTAGCTTGAAAGGCAATGTTCGCCTTTTGCCCATCTATCATCACGTTGCTCAAAGTTACATTTTCATCACCCCGCACAAATGCCTTTTGCATGGCGCCGGCGTGACTCTGAGCCTGAGCTACACTATCCAGTGAAGTTTTCAGAACACTGGCGAAATCTGTAGTTGTTTTCGCAGCGGGTTTCGGTGCAGCCCCACCTTGCGCCAACGCCATTGCAGCGCGCATTTCACTCAGCAAACTATCTACCCCAGAGACTTTCATAATTCACCTCTACTATTTGAACTTGCACCTTATCACTCACCCTCAAGATTTTAGCGTCAGAAAAGGAGCAGAATCTGCTCGCTTATCACCGTACCGTGTTTGAAGCGTCAAGTGATAATGCATAGCATGCGTCTTACCAAATTAGCAATGTCAATACAGATCATGAAACAACACTACTTTTCAGCGAGTGAATACACTCCACTTTTTTAGCTTATTTACTACTTGTGCATACCAGGAAAAGCATTAATGTTCTTGGCAAGCTTGCCGAATTGTTTGTCCAGTAACAATTCTGGCCTGTGGCAACTTAGTCCGAACGCAATATTTGCAATTGTTTTAACGGGACACATTATTGGAATAGCTTAAGTAAATAATCAATTTTTCATGGCATCGAAACAAATTTAAAACACGACGAATACAATGGCAGAGCAAAATCTAACCCCTACAATGATGCAAACCCTTGCTGGATTTAACAGCAAGCAAAGCATTGGCCTTATGGTCGCCGTTGCGGCCATGGTTGCGCTGCTATTCGGAATGTGGATGTGGGGGAGTACTCCTGATTACCGTGTATTGTATGGAAATCTTTCCGATCGTGACGGCGGAGCCATCATCGAATCACTGCAACAAATGAATGTACCTTATAAATTCTCTGAAGGCGGCGGTACCCTGCTGGTTCCCTCCGATCAGGTGCACGAGGTGCGCTTGCGCATGGCCTCGCAAGGTTTACCCAAGGGTAGCTTGGTCGGATTCGAATCGATGGAAAATCAAAAATTCGGCACTAGCCAATTTCTCGAGCAAATGAATTACCAACGTGCTTTGGAAGGAGAATTAGCACGTTCGGTGCAAACGTTAGCTTCGGTACAAAGCGCACGCGTGCATCTGGCCATACCCAAACCAACGGTATTTGTAAAAGAGAAACAGCATCCCGGCGCATCTGTGGTGCTGACACTGTATCCTGGACGCACGCTGGATGGCAGTCAGATAAGTGGTATCGTGCACCTGATTTCCAGCAGCGTGCCAAATATGCCTGCCAAAAATGTTACCGTTGTAGACCAAAGCGGCGCGTTGCTAAGCTCTTCCAAAAGTGACAAAGCTGGACAGATGGACGCAACTCAAATCAGCTACGTGCGACAAATTGAACAGGACTATATTAATCGTATTGAAGCCATCATCGCACCACTGATCGGCGCTGACAATGTACGAGCACAAGTCACAGCAGACATAGATTTTGCACAAACCGAGCAAACAGCTGAAAGCTATAAACCTAACCAAGATCCGAATCAATCTACTTTGCGCAGCCAGCAGACCATGGATTCTACGAATGGAAGCGGAAAAAATGCGTCTGGTGTTCCCGGTGCATTATCTAATCAGCCGCCGGTCCCTGCCACTGCACCCATCGTTGCCCCGCCCGGAACAGACGCAGCAGACACTGGTGCGGCCTCTGGTGTAACAAGCTCTGTCAAGGAAGCCACTATCAATTATGAAGTGGATCGAACCATCCGCCACACCAAATTGCCAGTAGGCAGCATTAAGCGCTTGTCAGTTGCAGTAGTGCTCAACAATCGCACCGTTACCGACAAAGATGGAAAGAAAATCTCTAAACCGCTTAACGACAGCGAAAAAGAACAAATTACTGCATTGGTGAAAGACGCCATGGGCTTCAACGTCGGTCGCGGTGACAGCCTGAACGTTCTGAACAGCGCCTTCAATGTTGAGAAGGAAGTTATCGTTCCAGAAGAGCCTTTCTGGAAACAGCCTGGAATGATCGCTTTAGGGAAAGATTTACTGAAATACCTATTAATAACAGGCATCGGACTGTACCTGCTATTCGGTGTTATTCGTCCAGCGCTCAAAAATTTTTCCGCCGCGTCTGCAGCAGCAGAGGCGAGCAAAATTGATAATGCCCAGCAAGCTGAGGTTACAGAACTCGACACAGCGCAAGAAATAGAACATGACCCTGCGCAAGAAGCCATTAACATTCATAAAAAAAATATTGAAAACGCAAAAATAATAGCGGGACAAGATCCCAAGATAGTGGCATCAGTCATTCAGGGATGGGTGAATAGCAATGAGTGATGCCGGCATTACTAAAAGTGCGATTTTGCTAATGACACTCGGCGAAAACGAGGCAGCAGAGGTGCTTAAGTATCTCGAACCAAAAGAGGTGCAGAAGATTAGTACTGCCATGATCACGCTTCAAAACACGACTCACGAACAAATCAGCAGTGTTTTTACTGAGTTTCACGAAATTGCCGCGCAAAAAACAACCATTGGTATGGATGCAAGTGATTACATCCGTAGCATGCTGACCAAAGCGCTGGGAGACGACAAGGCAGCCGGCTTACTCGATCGCATCTTGCAAAATAACGACACTAGCGGCATTGAAAGCCTGAAATGGATGGATCCGGAATCGGTTGCCGAACTGGTCGCCAACGAGCACCCGCAAATCATAGCCGCCATACTTGTACATCTCGAACCGGATATGGCTGCCAGTGTGCTGGGATTATTGGCCGAACGTATGCGCAGCGACGTGCTATTACGCATTGCCACGCTCGATGGGGTTCAGCCCACCGCACTACGTGAACTTAACGATGTATTAACCAAGTTATTGACTGGCAACGCGGTCAACAAGAAGCGTATCAAGGGCGGAGTTAACACCGCAGCGAAAATTCTCAACTTCATGGGAAGTGTACAGGAAGGTGTCATCATTGAGAAAGTCCGTGATCATGACGCCGATTTGGCGGAAAAAATTCTTGATCAAATGTTCGTCTTTGAAAACCTCCTGGATGTAGATGACCGCAATATTCAGCTCATTCTGCGGGAGGTTCAGTCCGAATCTCTAATTGTGGCACTTAAAGGCGCGAGTGAGGAATTACGTGAAAAAATCTTCAAAAATATGTCGCAACGTGCTGGCGACACGCTGCGCGAAGATTTGAGTGGAAAAGGTCCGGTCAAGGTCAGTGAAGTAGAAGCGGAACAAAAAGAAATTCTTAGAACAGTACAGCGTCTTGCCGAGGAAGGACAAATCACTCTAGGCGGACCAGGCGGAGAAGAATCCTATGCCTGATGCCATCACCCCAAAAGAACATCTCACCGCCTATCAACGGTGGGAGCTGCCCGCGTTTGATACGGTGAAGGAAGCGGAGCCCCCTCCACCTCCTCCGCCCTCTCCACCGATCGACTTACCCACTGCAGCCCAGCTTGAACATATCCAGATGCAGGCACACGAAGAAGGTTATCAGGCAGGTTATGCCGAGGGCAATAAACAGGCAGGCATTGAAGCACAACGTATGGCAAAGATACTGGATTCATTGAACAAAGAAGTGCAGCAAGTGGATCAGCAGATCGCACAGGACCTACTGAATCTGGCTTTAGAAATCTCTAAACAAATGCTTCAACAGTCACTCAAAATCAAGCCCGAGCTACTGCTAAGTGTGGTGCGTGCAGCTATTGCTGAATTGCCGTACTTCAATCAAAACGCCCATCTAGTTGTGCACACGGACGATGCAATACTACTGCGCTCCAGCATGGGTGAGCAACTGCTCCAAACCGGTTGGAAAATTTTCGAGGATAACCAAATTGCACGCGGGGGTTGCCGTGTAGAAACTGCTCATAGCCAAATTGACGCTACTCTGCCAAAACGCTGGCAACGTATAGTCGACTCTATCGGTCAAGACAACGCATGGCTGGAATCATGACCTCTCCTATCATTCCAAACCCTGCTGACATTTTGACTCCCATGGGTGAGCACGCCAAGAATTGGCAAACCTACCTGCAAGACAACCAGGAGTTAGTTGCACAGAACAAACTTTTGTTAATTAGTGGCCGCCTGACCAAGGTCACTGGGTTAGTGATGGAAGCAGTCGGCTTGAGAATGGCGGTTGGCAGCACATGTGTTATCGAATTACCCAATAATCGAGTCGAAGCGGAAGTGGTCGGTTTCTCTGGTGAAAAAATTTTTCTCATGCCCGAAAACGATGTTAATGGCTTGATACCCGGCGCGCGAGTAGTGCCACTAGAATCGGTAAATACACCACTGCTGGGCGGAAAACAGCGACCATTTCGTCGTCGTGCGACTGATCACACACGCCACCTGCCGGTAGGTGACAAATTACTTGGCCGAGTACTGGATGGTGCGGGTCGTCCATTGGACCAGTTAGGGCCGCTAGTGGCAGCAACAACCGCACCCTCGCAAAGTCGTCCCATCAATCCACTGAACCGCGCACCGATCACTGACGTTTTGGATGTTGGCGTTCGAGCCATTAATAATTTGCTCACTGTCGGACGCGGCCAACGCATGGGGCTTTTCGCTGGCAGTGGTGTAGGCAAAAGTGTGTTACTAGGCATGATGGCACGGTACACCAGCGCCGATATCATCGTGGTGGGCTTAATCGGCGAACGCGGGCGCGAGGTAAAAGAATTCATCACTAACATTCTGGGGACAGAAGGCATGGCACGTTCCGTAGTAGTCGCGGCCCCAGCCGACACCAGCCCGTTGATGCGCTTACAAGGTGCCGCCTATGCCACAACTATAGCCGAATATTTTCGTGGTCAGGGCAAGCATGTATTGCTAATTATGGATTCGCTCACCCGTTATGCCATGGCGCAACGTGAAATTGCACTGGCTATTGGCGAGCCACCCGCTACCAAGGGTTACCCGCCATCGGTATTTGCCAAGCTGCCGCAGTTAGTAGAGCGTGCCGGTAACGGCGCAGAAGGCGGTGGCTCTATCACAGCATTTTATACTGTACTAACCGAAGGCGATGACCAACAAGATCCAATCGCCGATAGCGCACGCGCCATATTGGATGGCCATATCGTGTTATCGCGCCGCTTGGCTGAGCAAGGTCATTACCCAGCCATAGACATTGAAGCATCTATTAGTCGAGCTATGAGTAGCCTTGTTTCAGAACAGCATTTCACTCTGGTACACCGTTTCAAACATCTGTATGCACATTACCAACGTAACCATGATTTGATCAGCGTCGGCGCATATGTCAGTGGCAGTGATCCGTTATTGGATGAAGGGCTTGCGCTCTATCCTTATATGGAGGGCTTCCTTAAGCAAGGCATGTTTGAACGTGAATCATACTCTAGTGGCGTCGCCGCCTTTAGCCATCTATTTGAAAATAAGCACTGAGGCAATTAAACCATGACCAAAACATTTTCAATGCAACCGCTAGTACATTTAGCACATCAAAAAAACGATGATGCCACCCGAAAATTCGGCCAGATAATCCAGCAACAGCAGGCCGCACAAAACAAGCTGCAAACCTTGGAGCAATATCGCGACGACTATCAGACACGCTTGCAGCAAGCAGTAAAAGACGGCATTAATCAAATTAGTTTGCGAAATTTTCAAGATTTTATACGTCGTTTAGACGAAGCAGTTGCACAGCAACGCCTTGCCATTGAACAAATACACCTCTCTATGCGCGCTGGACGGAACGCACTGGTAGATACACAGCGAAAAATGAAATCCTTCGATACGTTGGCACAACGTCATCTAGAAGGCGAAAGAAAATTGGAAGAAAAACTAGAACAGCGGCAACAGGACGAACACACAGGTCGCTACTCTGCACTCAAAGCCATGGCCGCAAAAGACGAAAGCTAACCTCAGGAGACATCATGCAAAATATAGTCATCCCAGTGTCTGCGCCTACTGTGTCGGCACCTACGGCCGCTGTAGCGGGCAAAAATTCAGCACCAACAAAGCCTTTCGGTGACATGTTAGCGCGTCAGCTTGCAGATAGTGCTCCACCTGATGAAACCAATGCTACCGACGGCGGCTTGTCGATCACTTTCACCACGGACGACAAACTGGCAGCACCTGTTACCAATGAACAGCCTGTTGAACTGCAAGTACCCAAATCGGATGATGCCAGTGCATTACCCAATAATATGCTCGCAGCTTTATTGCCAAATAACCTAGCCGAACAAATAGCAACCAACCGCTCGCAGGCTACACAATCAGACGCCGCCTCACACAATCGTACACAATCACTCACCACGAATGATTTACTCTTAAGTTACGACGAATCAGCCACTACAGCAGAAATGTTGAATGCTGGTAATAACAGCAAAAGTAAGGTGATATTGACTGAGGCACAACTCACACCCGAATTCTCCTCACAGCTCAGCGCATCACAATCAAATACAACGCCCCTGACTGCACAACAAGCTTCAGTGTCAAATTTTGCGAACGTGAATTCACCGATACCAGCTTCCATAAACACACCCGTGGCAAATCAGGCTTGGGCTGATGACTTTAGCCAGAAGATCGTGTGGGTGACATCCCAACACGGACAAAGTGCAGAACTTCGCCTGAATCCGCCTCAACTAGGCCCGCTGGAAGTATTGATAAAAGTGAGCGGTGACCAAGCCACTGCGATTTTCACTTCATCACATGCCGTTGTCCGCGATGCGATAGAACAAGCAATGCCTAAACTTCGTGAAATGCTGGCCGATAATGGGATTATGCTGGGCAATGCCACAGTAAGCGACCAATCTCCCAGAGAACAACAAACGAGACAGGCATCCCAACAGCAAATGAGGGAAGGCGGGCAAGCACAAATGGATCAGGATACCCTCGGAATCAGCACCCAAGTCAGGTATGGACACCATCATCAAGGATCAGTCGATACGTTTGCCTGATGGACAACGCATTAGTAGGGTAATTGTTCGAATACCTAATTTTAGAACGTTTGCAATTATTACGGTTTTGTCCCCGGTCTCAGAAAAAAGAGAACTGCGCTACCCAACGAGAGTGTTACTAAATGACAAGTTAGGGGGAATTCTCCGCCTTATTCCATTTATCACACAGATTGAATTTCACTGATAATTCAACTCATAAATTAAGGAATCGCAATGGCAAAACCAATATCAGCAAAAGAAGCAGCGGGTACCGCGCCAACTGAAGGAAATACAAAATCGAAAAGCAAAAAATTACTGCTTATTATCATTGGTGGTGTTTTGATGCTAGGGATAGCAGGCGGAGCAGGCTGGTATTTTAGCAAGGGCGAAAATCACAATGGCAAGGGCACCCAAAAATCTGCAAAATCAACCGCAAAGCCAATATTTATTCCATTAGAACCTTTCACGGTTAACCTGCAACGCGAGAGAACTGACCAATTTCTACAAATTGGCATCTCGCTTAAAATTTTTCAGGAAGAACTGCAAGAACAAATCAAGCAAAATTTACCCGAAATTCGTAGCCGCTTGTTGGTACTGCTGTCCGGTAAACGCCCTTCAGAATTGACTACGTCAAATGGCAAAAAAAGACTCGTCAATGAAATTATTGCTGAAACCGAATTCGTGCTTGGTCTGCGCAGAACGCCATTCCTGTCAAAATCGAATATTAATGCACATACCAAACCTAGAACTGGGTCAAGCGTGCAAGCAGAAAACCTCGCAGAAGCTGTTACAGAAGTTGAAGAAACTACACACGCACGACACCGAAATGAGGCGAAAGACAACGTCATAGGCGTTCTCTTTACCTCTTTCATCATCCAGTGATAAGACCATGAGCGATTTTCTCTCTCAGGAAGAAGTTGACTCACTACTCAAGGGAGTCAACTTTGAGCCGGATGAGGTCGCTGCGGTACCCGACCCAGCAGGCACTGTGCGCCCATATAACATGGGCTCGCAAGAACGCATTGTGCGTGGGCGCATGCCCGCGCTGGAAATCCTCAATGAGCGTTTTGCACGTTCATTCAGAATTACATTATTCAATTTAATCAGGCGCACTGCAGAAATTTCTGTGGGGCCTATTCGCGTCCAGAAATTCAGCGAATTTCTCCGTAATCTGCCTGTACCTGCCAACATCAACATCGTGCAAGCCAATCCTTTACGTGGCAATGGGCTATTTATTTTCGACCCTAACTTGATTTTTTTGGTAGTCGACAACATGTTTGGTGGTGATGGGCGCTTTCACAGCCGGGTCGAGGGACGCGAATTCACCCAAACCGAGCAGCGCATCATCCAACGATTACTGGCTGCTGTATTCGAATCGTATAACAAAGCTTGGCAAGCTATATATGCGTTGCAATTTGAGTTTGTACGTTCGGAAATGAACCCGCAATTTGCCACTATCGCCACACCAAACGAAATCGTTGTATCCACCACCTTCGACATTGAGTTTGGCGGCGTTGGCGGTGCTT
Organism: Candidatus Nitrotoga sp. M5; assembly: GCF_927904885.1. GTDB lineage: Bacteria > Pseudomonadota > Gammaproteobacteria > Burkholderiales > Gallionellaceae > Nitrotoga. Next base: position 53,973 of record NZ_CAKMNW010000067.1, on the reverse strand, counting down.
TTCATGTCTTACTACCCTATTCCATGATTGAGCCCATCCGCGAGTTGCTCTGTAGCTCCATGCAAGGTGACCATACGGTTGTAGACAAACGCTGGTTACGCACGCTGTCCAAACAAGTGCAGTCCGCCGAAATTGAATTAACTGTCGTGCTTGGCCACGCTCAAATTAAATTTGAACAGGTGCTAGGAATGCGCAACGGCGATTTTATCCCGTTGGAAATAGCAGACAGCATTACGGCATTAGTGGATGAAGTGCCAGTAATACAATGCAAGTATGGCATTTTCAACAATCAGTATGCCCTTAAAGTGGAAAAAATATTGAGCGGTACAAGTGGCGATTTGGCAAATGGAGATAATGATGACTGATGAAGGTTCTGAGCAAATTAGCGCCGATGATTCGGGTTCTGCAGTAGCTGAACAGGCTGTCAGCACTCCATCCAAATCCGATAATTCGGGTGCTGCCAAGGCTGAACAGGCTATCAACACAACACCCGAAACCGATGATTGGGGTGCTGCCATGGCTGAACAGGCTGCCAGCACTACACCGGAAACCGATGATTGGGGTGCGACTGAGCCAGCTACCAGTTCACCGCCCAGCAAACCGAAACCCGCTGCTAAACCGCATACATTCGCGCAGTTTGCCGACGCAGCTGGCACAGCTGTAAACAATGATCTTGATATGATCATGGACATCCCAGTTCAACTAACGGTCGAGCTTGGACGCACCAAAATGCCAATCAAAAATCTGCTACAACTTGCACAAGGATCGGTAGTCGAACTAACTGGTCAAGCTGGCGAACCGCTCGATGTAATGATCAACGGCTTTCTGATCGCGCAAGGCGAAGTCGTCGTAGTGAACGACAAGGTCGGTATCCGCCTCACCGACGTTATCACTCCATCTGAACGTCTGCGTCGCCTCAGTCGCTAATATGAAAATTTTCGGCGACCTACTTACCAAGCCAAGATTCATCTACGCGCACCTCTGCGCCATCACCTGTTTTTTCAAACCGCTACTCGCAACAGCGCAAGATACTCGCCCTGCTTACACCCCTCCTCCACCTGTATCAATGTCGAGCGGCAGCATAATGCAAGTCATTTTCAGCTTGTTATTAGTATTGGCAGCAGTGGTTCTGGTTGCATGGATTTTAAAACGCATCAATCTGCCTCAACATGCTGCAGGTAACCTGATTAAAGTTCAAGCTACGGTAGCGGTAGGCCAACGTGAACGTATCGTATTAGTTGAAGTTAACGACACCTGGCTGGTAGTAGGTGTTGCTCCTGGACAGGTTCGAACCCTGCATAGCATGGCAAAAGCCGAATTACCTGCATCACAAGTCAATATGGATAACAGTGCAAATGGAAAATTTCAGGCCTGGCTTAAACAAATGATGGAAAAACGAAATGCATCTTAGTAATGACAAAATAACCGATGCTTCGTTTTGCAGGCTGATGGGGGGATGTAATGCCAAGTGTTTAGAGTTCAGTCTGGCTAGGCACAATACTCCCAACAGCACACCGAAATATAGAATATTTCACGTTCCCACATACCTTAGCACGCTTTTACTGACAATTCTGATATTTAGCCTGATTCCAGCAGCTTATGCGGCCGATCCAGGGCTGGCCGCATTTACCAGCACTGCAACACCAGATGGGGGACAGACCTACTCGCTTAGCTTGCAAACGTTACTGTTGCTCACTTCGTTAAGTTTCTTACCCGCCGTAGTACTGTTAATGAGCAGCTTCACCCGCATTATCATCGTGCTATCGCTGTTACGCTCCGCTCTCGGCACGCAATCATCACCGCCCAATCAGGTACTAATCGGGCTAGCCTTGTTTCTCACTTTTTTTGTTATGTCTCCAGTGCTGGATAAAATTTATACTGACGCCTACCTGCCATTCAGCGAAGATAAACTGACGCTGATACAAGCTTTCGATACTGGCAGCGTACCATTAAAGGCATTTATGCTGCGACAAACACGGGAAAAGGATCTTGCCCTCTTTGTTCAAATTTCCAATAGTGAGCCGTTGCAAAGCGCGGATCAGGTACCACTAAAAATTCTGGTGCCGGCCTATGTCATCAGCGAGCTAAAAACCGCCTTTCAGATTGGTTTCGTCATATTTATTCCGTTCCTTATTATCGACATGGTGGTGGCCAGCGTATTAATGTCCTTGGGTATGATGATGGTCTCACCAGCATTGATTTCATTACCATTCAAGATCATGCTATTCGTGTTAGCAGATGGTTGGAATCTTCTTATTGGATCGCTAGTACATAGTTTTTACACCTGAGGCAAACGACAATGACTCCAGAAACAGTAATGACACTTGGTCGCCAGGCACTGGAGTTGACTCTGGTGGTATCGGCTCCGATGCTGCTGACAGCTCTATTGATTGGACTTCTAATCAGTATTTTCCAAGCTGCTACCCAAATCAACGAAATGACCCTGTCATTCATTCCAAAATTGATCGGCATGTTCAGTGTGTTGGTCATCATTGGCCCATGGATGGTGAGCATGATGCTGGATTATATCCAGAGCCTGTTTAGTAGTATTCCTTGGTTGGTAGGGTGATGATGCTCAAAATAAGTGCATATATCTGCTTTGTAATTCGTAGTGTTTAACTATTGAAAAGACAATAGAAACAAGAATAATTAGTCAGAAAAGTATCTGTTCATCCTGAGTGTCAAAGGATAGCTTATCGAAGGATTGACGAATTTTCATCATCAGTGAGAAGTTATGAGGGGCGTTAAAAATTCAGCTCTAGACCGATCAGGGCGCGAGTAAAAAATTGATTGTCTTCACGAATTTCACATAAAGCCATTTTAATTACGATTTAAGCAATTAAATAATCATAATGATTACCATCACTAGCGCCCAGTTGTCCACTTGGCTAGCACTGTTTATCTTCCCTTTCGTGCGCATCCTGGCCATGATCGCCAGTGCTCCTATACTGGGAAATAGACAAGTTCCGGTGCGTATAAAGATCGGCCTGTCTATCATGTTAACCATAATCATTGCACCGACATTGACTATACAGCCTAATGTCGACCCAGCCACTGCACTTGGCTTTTTAATTATGTTTCAACAGATTCTCGCCGGGTTAGCAATAGGATTTACCATGCGCTTGATTTTCACCTCGATAGAAATGGCTGGAGATATTATCGGCGTTCAAATGGGTCTGGGTTTCGCTATTTTCTTTGATCCAAAGAACTCTTCCTATGTGCCAGTGGTAGCTCAATTTTTAGGTACCATCGCCCTGCTCATTTTTCTCAGCATGAATGGGCATCTCCTCATGCTGGAAGCGTTAGCAGACAGTTTCCACATTTTTCCGGTTAATAGCACAACCTCTTCGGCAATCGCGTTGCATACTCTGGTCTCATGGGGCAGTAGCATTTTCTCTAACGCATTACAACTAAGTATGCCAGTGATCGGCACGCTGTTAATTGTCAACACGGCACTTGGCATCCTAACACGTAGCGCGCCACAACTTAACATCTTAGCGGTCGGCTTCCCTATTACTCTGATAATCGGTTTTGCAATGGTGATGCTGACACTACCCTACATCGTACCGCTATTAGAAAATATCACCCGCGCCAGCCTGAACACTGTACTGCACATCATGCAATTACTTAACAAATCATAATAAGGGCTCAGGGTGCCTAAAGCAAATTCAAGTTTCAGGGTAAGACACGATAAACAAGTGCGAACGCGGCATGTAGTCGATTGAGCATGCTCTAATTTTTTAGATTTTAGCAGTATTGTGACGAAACTGGGTAAGAAGGACATTCACAAAGCGGCTGCTCGCAAATTGCCCTTCTAGAAGTGCCCTACATTCCTTTCCCCAAAATAGCCAAGTACATTTCATGCAAAGGCACTATTTTTTGTACAGCGCCCAGCTTAATGGCTTCCTTGGGCATACCAAACACAACACACGTAGCTTCATCCTGCGCCACCGTGGGAGCACCGGCATTCAGCATTTCCTTTAAGCCGCGTGCACCATCGTCACCCATGCCCGTCATGATAATGCCAGTGGCATTTTTTCCTGCACACTTGGCCACCGAACGAAACAGCACATCCACTGACGGACGGTGGCGGTTAACCAAAGGGCCATCTACCACTTCAACATGGTAGTAAGCGCCGCTGCGTTTAAGAAGCATATGTTTGCCGCCGGGCGCAATCAGAGCGAGACCTGGGATAACGCGATCGTCATTTATTGCCTCTCTCACTTCAATTCGACACAGACCGGTGAGGCGTTTGGCGAACAAAGCAGTGAATTTTTCCGGCATATGCTGCACGATAACAATGCCAGGGCAAACTCGCGGCAATACTGACAGCACAGCTTCCAGAGCCTGGGTGCCGCCGGTCGACGTGCCGATGGCAACAATACGTTCTGTGATTCGCGCCATGGAGTGCGCAGTGGCTGCAGAAAGAATAGCATCGGCATTTAGTTTTCCGGCTACTTTCGGTCGAGGTGTTACTGCTCTGACTTCGTTACTAACATTGGCTTGGGATTTGGCTTGGGCTGCGGCTCTGACTGCAGTCGCTAGATCATTAGATGATTCCTGCAAAATATTTTTCAAACTTACTTCAGGCTTGGTAATAATTTCAACTGCGCCAGCGATAAGCGCCTGCATGGTGATTTCTGCACCTTTTTCCGTTATGGCAGAACAAATCACCATCGGCGTGGGTCGTTCAGCCATAACTTTTTTAAAAAAGATAATGCCGTCCCTGCGCGGCATGTCTATGTTTAGCACGATCACATCCGGCCATTCTTTATCCAGTTTTTGCATGGCAAGAATAGGGGTGGACGCTGTTCCAATTACATAGATGTCCGGCTCTCGATCCAATCTCGCCTGTATCGTCTGCCTTACAACAGCCGAGTCATCAACTAATAAGACTTTGATTTTTGTCATTTAGGGTAGCCTATAAATCATGCCCTGGTTGTACCGAGCTTGCACACCTAGACATAACCTGTATTGATATCAAATACAATCTGCCGATGGCTATACCTGCTTATTCCATTTTTCAATGAATAAATTTGCATCGAATTGTGTATGACATCTCAAATGGCTAAGGAGCATAAAATGCACCATAAAGCTATTATCGCTTTAGAAAAAAGAACAAATCTTTGGCTGCAAACACAAATCCTTGCGAAGGAAAAAACGATCAATGGATATGCTTTACATAGATAAACTTTTGCATACACCAGCATTATTTTCACAGCCGATTAAGTCACACCTACTATTTTTTTAACACAAAGAAACATTTTGCATGGCTTCATTTACGTAACGATCATCCAGAGACGACATTGACGTCCTTTTTCGGGAGGGTTGTTGGTAGTGACAGAGGCCACCTGTCACTTTTTTAGATGCCACATAGTTATAGGAACGCCATCCGAGAAAGGGACGAATGCGAGTATTTATATCACCGAAAAATTCCTCAGCTGTAAATATATCTCAATGACATTTTTAGACTGTTTCATGGCTTGCGATATATAGATGGGGAAACCAATTTAAGAATATCGGTAATTCCATTAAGGCTTTCAGAATGGCTGACAATAAAGTAACCACCCGATTTCAAAAATGGCAATATGCGTGCAACAACTTGGCGTTTTGTCTCTCTATCGAAGTAGATCATGACATTACGTAAAAAAATAACATCAAATTCACCCATATTAGGTAACGTTGTATTTAGGTTGATACGCATGAACTGCATGTGACTACGAAGGTTGCGCTCAACCATGAACGTACCTTCTTCAGTACCGGTTCCCTTCAGGCAATGCTTAGCGAGTAACGACTGTGGAATATTGTGCGCCCGATCTATGTCATACTGCCCAGTGCGGGCTTTGTTGAGCACGCGAGTACTGATATCGGACGCGACTATTTCCCAAGACGTGCAACACAAGCCGTCGGCAAGTGTCATGGCGAGACTGTAAGGTTCCTCACCGGTCGAGCTGGCAGCACTCCACAAACGAAATTTTTTACCTGCTTGTACCTTGGGCAAAATTTGTCCTCGCAGAAAATCGAAATGTTTGGGCTCGCGAAAAAAATAGGTCTCGTTCGTGGTAAGCAGATCCAGTGCAATCTGAAATTCAGCTGCGTCGGTACGCCGAGTAATCAACCGAAAATACTCACTATAGCTGGACAATCCATGATGCTTCAGCCGTTTGGACAAGCGTCCTGCGAGCAACGCTTTCTTTGAGTCGGAGAGACTAATCCCGGTAGTAAGATGTAACCATGTGCGGAACTGGTTAAACTCATCATCGCTTAGCACTGCGGCATGCATAAATTTATGTCTACCCTTTTTTTGGAATCTTAGATCGACCAAGAGTGGAGGAATGCCGGGGTAGAGGAACTTAAGTATAGCCGACTAACGATACACCTATAAAGTAACGCAAAGCCATACCCATTCCTAATTCAGCACTGGATTGCTTTCGACAAATATTACAAACTCTTCAGCTGGCAACGGACGGCTATAATAATAACCTTGAACCTCATCACAGCCTCTTACACGCAAAAAATCCAGTTGCTCCACCGTTTCCACTCCTTCCGCGATGACCTTTAATTTGAACTGGTGGCCTAAACTAATTATGGAACGCACGATAGCCGCATCACTTGTAATGAGAAAATCTTTACCTCATTGATGAAGGTAATCCCATCTATGTCAGGCATACTCACATCGCTGATCATGAGGTAAATTTTTGCCGCTTCAGTTATGTCACTATATCCTTGTCATCGCACCGTTCAATCACGTCTTAATGCACTGCTTACGACCTGCCATACGTTGGCGGAGACGTCAATCACCCATATTTTCATCTAAAAAAATATGCAATTTGATATTTAACAGCCGAGCTGGATTTTGTTCCTCGAAAATGTGCATTTGGTCCTAGTTAGCATAGAGTGTCTTCATCTCCGTCTCTTTGACGGTCATATTTCTCAGTTCACCGGCGTAATTATTGAGGCTTCTAACTTGTTCCAACATATCGTTGCAGCTATTCATTGGCTCCCTGAGGGAATCAATTACGATGTTTAGAGATGACTCGCTTTGCGAAATTAACGCCGTTGCTTCGCCCTTTGTACTACCTACGAATTCGTTAACAGCGCTATATAAAACACTTACCGACGCTTCCAGTTTTGCGTTTATACAAACAAAACGTTTGGTCAAGTCCATGATGGCTGTTTCGGTCTGATTACAAGCGGTCTTCACTTGCCTGGAGCAGATTGGCATCACCTCTGTGCATACTTCTTCCAAACCACCTGGAATAGAATTCGCAAGCTCAATTTCAAATCTAGCATTCGCATTACCCATCTCTTTTGCTACGTCTAGCTTTAGCAAAGTACGATGGCGGCTAGCATCCCACTTTCCAACGGCCACTGATACTCCAATCAGGATTACAGCAGATACAATGTTGGCCCAATCCATCCCGCCCAGAAATAGCAACAATAAAGAGCCGACAGTGCCAATGCCCAATGCAATACCCCAACAGAATATGGCTGTCACTTTGTGTGCTTCCGCATTAAATTTGTGATCTGCTATCATTTTGCTTAATCCCCCACGTTCTATTAAGGTTTTATCTAAAATGAAATCATCAAATAGTTAGCGGATATATTTCAAAAGTCTTGAATGCTAATACGGATTTATATAACATTTAGTGACAGATAATATTATATGCAATTGATATTATTTAATTAAGTTACATTAAATATTCGTTAATCCTGAGTGTGATACTTGCTAGCAGATAGAAAGCGCTGGCAAGAAGCAGCAGGCCAGTAATATGTTAGCGTTCGTAGTGTTATTTTCGAACAATGGTCTGCCGATCACTGGCACCTTTGAGATCCATCTTGTAAATATGGATGAGACATCGTCAACGAGTATGGTGAATTCTCAGACGCGTTTTTGCTTAGCACCGGCAGAACTGTCCGATATCCCAATCTGGACAAACTCATGAGCCAACAAAAAGTGAAACGCGCCCAGATATTGGAGCTGAAGAATAAGAATAAAATCTAAACAATAGCCGTCGAAGCAAAAGGTTGTAATTACTTGCCATGTGCACCCTCTGAGTAAACGTTACAAGACGACGGCATGTTACCCTCCAAATACTGGTATGGTAATGCGCCGCAATGGTTGCATCAGTAAACTTTTGCTGCAACGTGCTAAGAGTCACCAGAAATCCATCCAGTTATTGAAAAATAAGATACGGAAAACCAGATTTATTCGTTAATTCCCATAAACAGGCTGGATTTGAGAGGATATTTTCTCCAATTAATCTATAGCTTGAACCGTAAATGCCGTAACAAGTAAAATTGGAATTGTTCTGCTACAATCGTCAACAACGAAAGTAACTGTACATATTTATAATATATTTTGTACTTACCGTTGAGCATGACTTACAGAATTAATTTTAAATTTACTTTAAATAACATATAATTAGCGACTAAACATTAGTATGCCATTTACTTGACATGTTAATAGTGGATGATTTCGAACAGCGTTGTATTCTGACGAAGTGGAATAGGCATACAAGCCACAAAGCGACTGTTCACAAAATTAGGATTTTTAGAGGGCTTTTAATTCAAAGCGTTTGAATATTTTAAATTCAAGCTCTCTGAAATGTGCTTGTCAGTTTTAATCTGCCATTATATTAGCAGCGATATATTGAAAACCTGTATCAATAGCTTGCCACTGCAATCATTATGATACCAATCATTACTACCAGCCAGAGTAACGATCCAAGTCCCAGCTTACAAGATCAAATCATGAATTCAACTGAGTTCAAAACAGAGATAAAATGTTGTATCGAATAGGCCATAGTCAGCGGGAGCTACCACTTTCAACACGCCTGATCCTAGGGCACCGTGTATGGTGACATTTCATGTCGTTGCACCAAGGTATATCAAGAAACACCTTGGCTGACACAGAATGATCGATCGACTCAGCCAAGATTTGCGCTACTGCTTTTTTAATTTAATTTATTGATTAAAAGACAGCTTTAACAGCTAAATGCGACACAGCCAAATACATCCCCATATGACAAATAATCACAATTCCTCGTACGAAGACACTGCACATCAATCGATCGAGAAAGATCCACATTATGTGACAGCTATCACAGAAATGGCGGATCATAAGGAAGTTATTGCCTCTGAGGATATATACACGTCCAATGGGGTCAAACTAATTACAAAAGATACGACTATTAATAGTAGTCAGCGTGAAGGGTTGATCAAGCACAAGCTGTGTAAACCAATTGATAAAAGCCTTATAGTCCAAGACGGTATCACGGTAGATTTCCTAGCAAAAGAAGTTACTCGTCTAATTAAGGAAAATGCCAGTCTGCAATATTTGGCTGTCTTCAATGGAGATTTACGGGCACTGCCTCAAGAGCTCGTACTTTTAGTACTATCACCGCATATGGCGTTCAAGCTTACCGTTGCCAAAGAGCAGCGTCCACATTTGTTCCAACGTCTACTGCTTGTGACCGTGATTGCTCATTACCTGGCAGTACGTAAACAACTGTCAGAAAAGGATATGAAAAATTTGCTGTGTGCGGCCCTATTTCTTGATTTGGGCGAACTTCATATCGACCCTGAATTGCTGAATTCAACAGGTAACCTCAGTGAAACCGAGCGTTGCCACATCTATGCACATCCAATTACAGGCTCACTTATTGTTCGTGAAGTGGGAGGCATTGATCCTGCCGTATCGGCCGCGATTCAACAGCACCATGAGAGGTTGGACGGCAGTGGTTATCCCCATGGGTTGCGTGACGAACAAATCGGCACTTTAGCCCGTATCGTCAGTGTTGCCGATGTCAGCGCTTCCATTTTTGCTCGTTTCGGCAGCAACGAGCGGTTGAGCACCTTTATGCGACTTAATGCAAATAAGTACGACCGTGAACTACTTTCTTTTGTTCTTGAAGGGTTTAGCCATATGGCTCATTGCACTGTTGCCAACAACAATGTCCAGCTAGCTCGACTTGAAGCGATTTCCCAACTATTTGAAACATGGGGTAAGTTTCGCGCTTCACTTAGCCTGTCGGCTACTGACAGTAGCAGCCCGACTGGAGCGCTGGATTTCATGTTCGAACGTATGGGTAATTTACGTTCATTACTATTTCAATTCGGCTTCGACTCTGGCAGTCTGGAGCTGATGGTCGAAATCGCAATGGCTGACCCTCAGATTGCCAACGAGCTGTCTGCAGTACTAGACGAAATAGATTGGCAATTCCAAGATCTCGAACGGGAAACTTGCCGCCACAGAGAGACCATCCGTGCGGCCTTGAACGAAGGTGATAATCATCAACTCGATAGCTGGACTAAAGATCTGCTTGCTTACCTCGCATCACAATGACTTTGCGACAATATATCGCGTAAATTTAACAGTTAGATCTTCTCTATCACTTCAATAATAGTCATATTTTTTATCTTTGGCCTACAACCAAGCAGAGCAAGTTAAAGCGCTTCAATGGTCTACATCAGCGGATTAGCAGCCTGTAAATCTTATACATATTTCGCTTATGCGTTGCTTCTATCGCTGCTTCTGTGCTCCTATTACCAGGTCACCTAAGTGGTTCCAATATTCACGCAGCTCGCCACCTGAATTTGCCTGCAAAAGTTGCACTTCAGAGTTGTATCCGCCATGCTAAACTGCCAATGCAGGAACATAAGTACAATTTTTTACATAAAGTCAAAAAGCGATAACCCTGACACCGCTAGAAAAGATTTCTGCGCTGCTTCAAGAGTAATTTTTTGCTGGGTTAAATCGCTAATCGCCTTGTTCAAATCCACATCCTGCAGTTGCGATAGCGTCTGCTTGAACTGCACTCCCATATTTTCACCTGAAATTTGCAACGAATCCAACTCACGTAGGCGAGACCCCAACGAGGCGCGCACTGTCGTAACATTATCGATGCCGCGATCCAAATTATTTAACGCCTGATTGTTACTATTGGTAAAGTCTGCTGCTGCAACCGCCCCTCCCAAGGGATTAGGTGTTCTCAGGGCAGTAATTAAATTGGAGATAGTCTCGAATAAACTTTCGTTGGTGCTGGGCGCTGCGGTGAATACATCACCGTCCGCTGGCGCCCCTGTAATATCAAACTGCATGCCATCAAAACTAATTACCTGCCCGCTGACATAAGGAGTACCCGGTGCTACGGGCACCGGCACTGCTGCTCCCGGCGTAACATTTGTTACACCATAAGTTGTCACACCCGCAGCCACGCTGAACGTCACTTGATAATTATTTCCAGTAAGTAACGCCGGATCAGTAACCACTCCTTGGCTGACAATGCCACTCCCGGTATTCGCGGTTGCTGCTTGGGCAATAAACTTTCCATTGCCATTTTTGACGCGCATAAAAATGTCTGCACCGGAATCGCTCGCCGCCATTTGTCTGGAACTATCGACCTGAATAAGGCGCTGACCATCATCAGTCTGATACTGGACACCAGCAATGCCGTTAGAAAAAGGTTGAGTTCTGCCCTGGAAGCCAGAAAATAGATAATTACCTACTCCATCTGTGCTGTTTGCCAACGACAGTAATTCATCCAAACGTCCACTTAAATCCGTCGCAAGCGTTTGCCTGTCAGAGCTATTTAATCCCCCATTACCAGCGTTAACCGCTATCGTTCTGACGTCTTGCAGCAAATTAGTCACGCTTTGCAAAACGCTTTCAGCCAACGAGGCGGAATGCTGCACAGCATTCCGGTTGATCGCATACTGTGAATTAGTAGCATCTGCTTGCGATATCTGTAATGCGCGCGCTGAAGCTATCGGATCATCTGCTGGCGTGAGGAGGCGCCGCTGAGTGGCGATCTGCTGCTGGGTGTGCAACAGCTTGGACTGATGCTGATTAAGCAAATTTACGTTGGCATTGTAAATACTGCTAGTGCTAATACGCATGGCCCGTTACCCCCTATAAACTTAATAAAGTATCGAACATGGTGTTGGCAACTTGAATCACTCTGCCCGCCGCTTGATAGGCACGTTGGTAACGCAGCAGGTTGGCCGCCTCCTCATCCAGGTTCACTCCGGAGATTGATTGTTGAGATTGAATAACCTGATTAACCATACTGGTTTGAGCTAGGCTAGTCATTTCCAGTTCGCGAGTTTTATTACCAATTTGACTGACCAATTGCGCATAAGCACCCTGATAAGAAGCAGTTCCGCCCGCCACTGTATTTTGGGTTTGCAAATTTGCCAATAGCAGCGCATTACGATTGTCAGCTGTAGCGTTTGTATTACTGGTAACCGCAAAAGTATCCCCAGCAGCTGGGCTACCGTCAATCTGCACGGTAAAGCCATTGTAGGTGATAGGGGCACCCTCGGTATAAGCCACGCCAGCAACCGGAGAGCCTGGAATACCGGTGCCCGTTACAGTAAATGTGGTCGGTGGACTATCGAAAACAATACTGACTGGTTGCTGCAAATTAGCATCAACAGGGAAAACAGAATTGACCGTGCCCGCGCTAATATGGCCTGAGCCTACATTTGCCAATGATGAAGTTGTCCGAATTGGCGCTGCTGCTGCGATTTTGGAGGTGTCACTGATGGCAACAGCAATATCACGTGCTCCATTTACAGTCGGACGTATCATGTAGCGATCACCCGTCACTGCTCCCCCGGTGGTGGCGATCGTAAGTCCGTCCACTGTTTGTGGCAAAGTTGCAAAGGAGGTAACTGTATTATCTGAAAGGCGCGTCAGTGTATAGGCGGTCCCTCCGTCAAATCGTAATGAATAATCACTGCCGGTCAACGCTGAAGAACTGGCAATGCTAGCATTAATGGTAGCGGAACCTGTATTTCCGGAATTGCTATTAACTAATGGCACAGATTGAGTAAAGAAATTACCGCCCAAATCGCCATTCAGATCCTGCCCTAGCTGATGCTGTTGATTAAATGTATCTGCCAATACTATGGCAACCCGGCCCAAAGCATTTTGTGCAGCATCCAGCGACTCATTGCGGAAGTCTAATAGCCCTCCCAAATTACCACCCTGAAAACTATTTTGCTGCGCACGAATAATGCTTGAACCTGAATCATACGCAATTTCAAGTCTGGAGGGATCACTGAGCGACTGAACAGCCTTCAAAACAATGGGCTTCTCCCCCACCACCAATGATTGCCCCGCGCCTATGAAAACATTGAGAGTACCATTGCTTTGCTTGACTACATTGGTCTTGACTTCTTGATTTAACAGTGAAATCAGCTGATCACGCTGATCCAGTAAATCATTTGGCGTATGTCCTGCCGCTTGTACCTGTACGATATTCTTATTCATCGACGCAATCTGCTGCGCATAGCTATTAATGGATGTTACGCTGCTGCTAATCTGTCCATTTATGCTGCTATCAATGTTGGTCATACGCTGATTCAACGACTGAAATCTCGACGCCAAAAACTGTGCGCTACTCAGCATGGCTTGCCGCGCAGCTTGCGACTCAGGCGAACTGCTAACATTGTTTATTGCGCTGAAAAGATCCTGTATTGCAGGCGACAGACCGGCATCAGAATCGGCTAGCATATTGTTGATCTGTCCGATCTGCTGAAAATTGGTTTCTAATTGACTGGCCTGTGCCTGACCTTGCAAAACCTGAGTAGACAGAAACTCGTTATATATTCGTTTGACAGTACTGACATCGACCCCCTGGCCAATAAATCCTGCGCCTGTATCCAGAGATATGCGTGCGGTCTGTACGATCTGCTGTCTATTAAAACCGGGCGTATTTGCATTGGCAATATTGTGTTCAACTGTCGACAACCCAATTTGGGCTGCATTTAATGCACTGATCCCACTTCCAAAAATTCCGATTCCCATAAATTCCTTGCCACACTTTACGTGTTTAAACTTATCGTATGTACTCAGCGCAAAATGAAAGAATATGATAGATCACTATTCTTCCTTTGTTTATAAGGCAAAAGTCATTCAACTAACCTTAATGCTCAGGACGTTATACAACTTATCGGCACCCTGAAAAATTTCTTAAGTTAACGACGTCATTAACTTATTGTATCTATCCGATTCATAACTGATATCAATTTGTCCGCATAATTTGGATCAGTCGCATAACCTGCTCGCTGTAAGGCATGGGCCACTTCATGGCTTCCCTGCCCTGGCTGTAGTACTTGTGCGTAGCGTGAATTGTCTCGTAATAGACGAGCATAGTCGCTGAATGCTTCGGTATAAGATGAATAAGCACGGAATTTTTCTACTTGCTTACTTGCAACTCCATTGTGGTACTCAGTAGTCAAAACTTCCGCTACCTTTCCATCCCAGTTAGCACCAGCTTTGATACCAAACAGATTGAAACTGGTACTGCCATCAGAATGTCGAATTTCCCGTTTGCCCCAACCACTTTCCAGTGCAGCCTGCCCCAGTACCAGATGCGTCGGCACACCGGTTTCCTGACTCGCTTGCATTGCATGAGGTGTCATATTACTTACAAAGATTTGCTGTAGAGAGGGCGGTTGGGAAGGACTGCTATTAATCTCATTCGCAACGCGATCTCCATATGGCACAGGCATCGCACTAGCAGAGTTTGCTGGTGCTGGCGCAGCCAATACAGATTCTGCCCGTGTCTGAGCAATATCAGAGCTGGATGGTCGGCTCAACTGCTTGATCATGATGTCAGCCAAACCTATTCCTCGACTGGATATGTTCTGAACCAATTGTTGATCCAGCATCCCAGTAAACATTTTGGTCTGTTCGCTATCGAATATGCCGTCTTGCGGAGTAGCATCACGCATGGATTTCAACATCATGCCCATAAATACTGTTTCAAACTGCTGCGCCACCAGTTTTAGTGCCTGATCTGGCGACTGTTTGGCCTGTAATCGTAACTTGTCCAAGCTTTGTGCACTGACCGCCAAGCTTCCGGTTAAATCGGTATTGCCAGAAATGTCGATTGGGTTAATCATTATCAGTATCTCAATGAATTAAAGTATCTAAATTTAGGTTGACAATTGATGCAGAACAGAGGGATGTTATTACATTTAATGGCGTGCTTATTAAATGATATCGAGTTCAGCACGCAACGCCCCAGCAGACTTCATCGCCTGCAAGATAGCTAGCAGATCTTGGGGAGTTGCGCCTATCGAATTCAGCGCCTTCACCACTTCGCCTAACGATACGCCTTTATCCAACATAACTAACCGTCCCTCGTCGGACTTAATGTCGATCGTATTTTTTTCCGTTTGTACCGTTTTACCGTCGGATAAGGGGTTAGGTTGACTCACCGTAATATCAGAATCAATCACTACCGTCAGGTTGCCGTGTGATATCGCAAAATTCTGCAACGTCACCATCTGATTCATAGCGACCGTACCGGTGCGTGCATTTACGATCACGCGCGCCCTTCCCCGAGAGGGGTCAACCTGTAAATTTTCAATCTGCGAAACGAAAGCCACGCGCGCGGTGCCTATTGGCGCACGCACCTGAATTGTGCGTCCATCCAATGCAGCAGCAATTTCCGTAGATGGCGAGAGATTAGAATTAATTGCAGCGACAAGGCGTGTTGCAGTAGTGAAATCCATGGACTTTAATTCCAGATGGATAAAATCACCCTGTCCCAATACTGTCGGCACGGATCGTTCTATTGTTGCACCACCGGGAATGCGTCCGACACCTAAGTGATTAACCTGTACCTTGGCATTGCCGATAGCCGCCCCCACACCGCCAACTAGTAAATTGCCCTGCGACATCGCATATACCTGACCGTCTGCACCTTTGAGGGGCGTCATTAAAAGTGTTCCTCCGCGCAAGCTTTTTGCATTACCCATCGAAGACACTGTAACGTCTATCGTCTGTCCGGGACGTGCGAAAGGGGGAAGCATTGCTGTCACCATTACCGCTGCCACATTTTTCAATTGCAAGGTAATATTAGGCGGCAGACTGACCCCCATTTGCGTCAGCATACTGACCACGCTTTGAACAGTGAATGGTGTTTGAGTTGTCAAATCACCGCTATTATCCAGACCAACAACCAAGCCATAACCAAGCAACTGGTTTTCTCGCACACCCTGAATGCTGGCGAGATCCTTGATTCGCTCAGCATACGAGGTAGTAGGCACAGAAACTATAAATGCCAGTATTAATATTTTGAAAATATTAATACTGTGTTGGAATATAGTCATCACACTAGCCTTTTTCAAAACGGCAACACTGACATGAATACACGTCCGAGCATGCTCGTAATTACCGACATATCAATGCCACTGGCACCCTTGTATTCAATGTGAGCATCCGCTACTTGAGTAGATTGCACGGTATTACTGCCCGTAATAGTGTACGGATTGACTACGCCGGAAAAACGGATGAACTCATTAGCTTGATTAATCGCTACCTGTTTTTCACCGCTGACTAATAAATTGCCATTGGAGAACACTTCAACCACAGTCACTGTGACGGTGCCGGTAAATGTGTTATTACCCGCAGTATCATTTTTGTTCGCCAAACTGCCGTTTGTGGTACTTCCAATGCTTATTCCTTTCATCTTTAGCTGATCTCCCGGAATTTGCGTAATGATCGGCGTTTGCACAGAAATACTTCCTTCGTGTTCCGCACCGGTACTCGATTGACCGGCAGCTGAAGTGGTTTCAGAAATAATAATAGTGAGGATGTCACCCACGTTACGTGCACGTTTGCCTTCATACAATGGTCGCTCGCTCTGCCCAGCTTTAAAAATGGCGCCGTTATAGCTATCAGCCCCTATTTTTTTATCGGGCGAACGTGCAGTCATAGGCTGATGAATATCAGTCGATGGGGTAACCGCGCAACCCACAAGAACCAACATTGCTCCACATGTAATCCAGCTAGATAAATTCAACATTACGCATCTCACTCCACTTACAACTGCGCTAATCTTTGTAACATTTGATCCGAAGTCGAAATTGCTTTCGAGTTGATTTCATAAGCACGTTGTGTCTGTATCATGTTAACCAGCTCTTCAACTACGTTCACATTGGACGTTTCCACATAGCCCTGAATCAACGTTCCGGCACCATTTGTCCCCGGTGCATTGGTGTTGGGCGATCCAGACGATGCAGTTTCTACAAATAAGTTTTCGCCTTGACTTTGCAGGCCCACTGGATTAATAAAAACAGCCAATTGCAAA
Organism: Candidatus Nitrotoga sp. M5; assembly: GCF_927904885.1. Classification (GTDB taxonomy): domain Bacteria; phylum Pseudomonadota; class Gammaproteobacteria; order Burkholderiales; family Gallionellaceae; genus Nitrotoga. The sequence continues at coordinate 36,862 of NZ_CAKMNW010000067.1, read as the reverse complement.
CTGCCTACCTGCACTGGTGTCACAGTCCCGGCCTGCGTCACCGACACTGTACCGTCTCGGCCTATAGTGACATTGGTAGAATTGATAGGAATAGTTAAAGCAGGTTGCACTACAAAGCCGCTAGAAGTCACCAACTGCCCCTGCCTATCAGACTGAAATGACCCATCTCGTGTATAGGCCGTTGTACCATCCGGCATTAGTACCTGAAAAAACCCCGCACCTTGTATCCCCACATCAAACTGATTACTCGTTTGCTGCAGACTACCTTGGGTTTGAATGCGCTCAGTGGCAATTGGCCGCACGCCGGTGCCGATTTGCAAACCGGACGGAATCTGAGTTTGTTGCGAAGATTGCGCGCCAGGCTGACGTATAGTTTGATATAGCAAATCCTCGAATACCGCACGCGAACGTTTAAATCCGGTGGTGCTAACGTTCGCAAGATTATTTGCGATGACGTCCATTTGAGTTTGCTGCGCTTCCAGTCCCGTTTTAGAAATCCATAAGGAACGTATCATGACCACTATCCTTTCAAAATTTGAGGCGCGCAATAAATTGCGCCAAAATCAAGCGTTCATATTCAGTAACTGGCTCGCTTGTCTGGAATTTTCGTCAGCGCTCTGCAACACTTTCATCTGCATATCGAATTGCCGTGCCAGTGAAATCATCGTAACCATTCCTTCTACAACATTCACATTGCTGCTTTCCAGATTGCCGGAGGCTATAGTCACCCCTATATCAGCAACGACAGGCTTGTCACCCTTAGTGCGAAACAAGCCATCGTCTCCACGCACCATTTGATCTTCCGGCGGATTTACAAGTTTAATCCGCCCAATTACTTCAACCTGATTAGGTATCTGTCCACGAAGAATGGTTGAAATGGTGCCGTCTTTGGCTACGGTAACTTCGGTATTGGGTGGGATAGTAATAAAACCGGTATCACCTGCCACATTCAAACCGTTGAGTGTCTGCAGAATACCTACGGGTGATATCTGGAAACTACCATTACGCGTATATGCCTCACCGCCATTTTCCAGTTGGACGGCAATCCAGCCTTTACCCAGTACCGCCATATCCAGATTACGCCCAGTTGCCTGCATTGGTCCTTGTGAAAAATCGGCTCCGGTTGTGGAATCCACAACGAAAGCACGTGTAGGCAACCCTTCGCCAACCAGCGGTACTGCGCGAAATGCATTAACGGCAGCGCGATAACCAGGGGTATTAACACTGGCTAAATTTTGCGCCACCGTCGCCTGCTGTTTCAACGTATGCGATGCCCCGCTCATTGCGGTATAAATAAGCCTGTCCATCGTCTTCTCCTCAGTTAACCAATCATCTGGTAACTAATTAGCGCAGATTGGTAATCGTTTGTAGCACTGAATCCTGAGCCTTGATCGTTTGAGCGTTAGCCTGATATACGCGCTGCGCCACAATCAGGTTCACTAATTCGGCGGTCAAATCCACATTGGAGTCTTCCACTGCGCTTGACTGCACCACACCAAAACTTGAGCTGCCTGGTGTTCCTACCAATGGTGGACCAGAGCTTGCAGAGGAACCCCATTCATTGTTGCCCAATGGATGCAAACCCTGCGGATTAGCAAAATTAGCAAGTAAAATCTGCCCCAATGCTTGGGATTGCCCGTTGGTATATCGCCCCAAAATGGTACCGTCTGCACTAGTACTAAAACCACTCAACTGACCGGATGTAAAACCATTTTGAGTCAGCTTATTCACGCCAAAAGTCGCACCAAATTGCGTAGAAGAAAGAAAATTGAATGTCAAAGGTTGAGGTGTAGCCGAGCCTGTCGCATAAACAATGCCGCCAGCAGGTACCGTTACTTCACCCGTCGCTGGTGTAGTTAAAGTACCATTTGAGTTAAAGGTTAAGGTCGGAGATGTCCCTAACAGGGTGTTTGCAGCAGTCGCAGCCGTTCCATCCAGTCCTAGGTCATCTACGGTCATATGGACATCCCAAGAATTTGCAGTCGCATTTTTCACGAAATACTGAGTTGCAATATGGCTATTGCCCAAACTGTCATATATCTCTAATGCGGTAGAGCTATTGAAAGAGGTTGAGTCAGTCGGGTCAAAAACAGCCGTAGTAGGCACTAACAATCGGGAATCCAAATTAACGCCAATTGAAGACGTAGATGTAGGCTGGGGAGTAAGAGACTGCGTAGGGATTTGCAATGGCGCTGAACTTCCGAGTGAAATGGCTCCTGTCAACGGATTAGCCGCGTAACCAGTTAATTTATGACCCTGCACGTTCACAACAAAACCGTTCTTGTCCAATTGAAACTGTCCATTCCGGCTGTAAGTTATTGCGCCATTGTTGTCCATTTGATAAAAGCCTTGGCCGTTAATCGCAATATCCAGCGGATTGTTGGTTGTACTGACATTTCCTTGCCCAAATTGCTGAGCCACTGTCGCTACTTTAGTGCCAATCCCAACAGCCGTATTTGAGCCGCCTACAAGACTGGCGTACACATCCGCAAATTGTGCTTGCGATTGCTTAAAACCAACTGTACTCGCGTTAGCAACGTTATTGCCGATTACGTCCAGACTCTTGGCCGCAGCATTTAATCCGCTTAACCCTTGTTGAAATCCCATATCACTCTCCTTACGTTAGATTATTTGCTTTACTGCAGACATTGAAACGCTACCTGCCTTACCCACATCCAAAGTAGCGCCATTAACGCCTGGAGTTACAGCATTGACCATGCCAAAAGTTAATGCTGTAGCATCAATTTGATTACTATCCAGCTTTGCTTCAACCGAAAATTTGTAGGTTCCATCTACAGCAGGTGTACCCTCATCTGTCTGACCATCCCATGCCAGTGGTATCACACCAGCTTTCTGGGGCCCCATTTGCAATGAACTAACAGTGTTACCCGCAGCATCCTGTATCAGCACCTTTAAGCTGTCAGCGGGCTGAGTCAGTTCTATCCCGCCAATTGCTTTGCCATCGTTCAGAGTAATTGAAGAGCCTGGAATCAAAACTCCACGTCCAATCATGCTGGTTGCTGATAACGACTGCCCAATGGACATATTGTCACTTAAGGCCTGTAACGTGGCATTCAACTTGTCAATACCGGTTACTGTGCTAAGTTGCGCCAGCTGCGATGTCACCTGCGCGTTATCCATGGGATTCAGTGGATCTTGATTTTTCATTTGAGTAACCAACAACTTCAAAAATCTATCCTCTGTATCAGCGTTGTTAGTTTCAGTTTTCCCTGCCGAATTGCTATTAGCATTTAGCGAAGAAATGAGTGCGGCAGTAGGGTTGCTATCTTCAGTTGCGCTAATCATGGCTTATCCTTTCTTTACCGACCTATGGACAGAGTATTAATCAACAAACTTCTAGAGGTATTCATCACCTCCACATTATTTTGATAGGAACGCGAAGATGAAATCATATTCACCATCTCTTCCACCACATTGACATTGGGCATGGTGACATAGCCTTTTTCATTGGCCATAGGATGCTTGGGGTCGTAAAGCACTTGCATTGGTGCAGTACTTTCAACCACACCCGACACCTTCACACCGACACCACCTTCCATTGGCGTAGCGCTAAACATTACTTCCTTGGCACGATAGGGTTGGCCATTTGCACTGGTCGCACTGTCGGCATTGGCCAGATTGCTTGCCACCACATTTAGACGCTGCGACTGCGCCGCCATTGCAGAACCAGAAATATTGAAAATATTAAATAACGACATAATGATTATCCTTGTATCGCGGCTAAGATACTTTTGACTCTACCGTCTGCGAAGTTCACACTGGCTTGATAGCGCAAAGAATTATCAGCAAACTGCGCACGCTCAACATCCATGTCTACCGTGTTCCCGTCCGCGCTAGGCTGCACGACAGTACGATACATTACCGGCACACCCATAACGGCTTTACCTGAGTTCCCGCTTAAATGCTGGGGCGCGGTACCTGCCATCTGCAACTGAGTCGTGTTACCTGAAATTGCACCTTGCAATGCCTTGGCGAAATCAATATCTTTTGCCTTATAATTGGGTGTATCTGCATTAGCGATATTGGAAGCAATGAGTTCCTGACGCGCCGAATGCAGGCCTAGTACGGTTCGACTAAACTGAAATGCATTGTCAATTTTACTGTTCATGATATTTATCTCCTTCATGGCTTTTCTACTTTTTCCATGAAGCACATACTAAACACCAATGCACTATGACTATTGAACGAATAAGCATGAGAAACCACCTTAGTTTCTGCGTTATAAATGCAAAAGTAATTAAAGTCCCTGCAGTTATTTATCAAGAACTAATTGGATTGGAGCATCTACAAAATCAGGCTAATCGTTTCTATATCAATGACATTACTTAGATGCTAAGCACTATGAATGAAGGATGCTTTGCCTTCTCAATACCCATGTGGATCTCGTCTCCTTACCCTTTATCAGTTTTGCTACCTTCCATTTATAAGCGTGGCAAAATAAGTTATGGGAAAAACATCTGAATCCAAACATCAGGATGATCGTGCCAATAGTATTGAATTGTGCTGAGATAAAAAAACGGTTCAAATAGCCAGACAAGAGTGTGTTGTAATGGAAACACACTGGAACATTGACGATGCTCTGACCAAGCATGTCTATAAATCCTGCACTAACGAACGGGTAACCGCATTCCCCATGAAGGGTATTGGGAGCTTTCTCATCTATGGCAAAGGGCAAGAACTCGTAGCTAGTGCGAGTGCCCATTCCACAGATCAGAAAAATTTGAAATATAGAAGCAAAAATAGTATTGCTGCAGCTCTAAGTACCTCTACAGTATTTATCTGTAGTATCAGAATTTACTACGAGTAAACTAGAACTAACCAGCGCCACATTTGCGTCTATAGCGGCCGGAGGGAGCAAGGTGGATCACTGAATGAGAAAGTTTCATTGGTAGGTTTTACCTTGGTGTTCTAGCCACCCAGATGGATGAGATCCATTGGGATCTCGATGCGTCCAATGCAAAACACCGCCTTTTGCATTCCACTCGTACTGACCACTAAACATAATCGAATCGCCTTCACTTAACCCGCTTACTCTGGCGGCAAGATCAATATTGTGTGCGATCAGTATGGTGTGACCATTAGTCAACTTAACTATAAATTTTTGATGCCTGCTACCTTTGATGTCATCAGGCAGTAACTTGAGGACAACACCTTGACCAGAGACCTGTTGTCCACTAATTTGGTTTGCAAAAGCATTCGAAATTACCGCATCAGAACTATTTGGATGCTGGCTCTGCGTAACTGACGCTGCATTGTTAGGCGTAGCATCAGGTTGGCTGCTGAAGTAGGAATACCCTGCAAACAGAATCGCTACAATAAACACTAGATGCTTCATAACATGTGCCTTATGCCGAATAACGTTTATCTGTCGCCCGTCCAAACTGTTTACCCACATTTTTTATTGGCAGCAGATAAATCTCGTTGGACTGAACGTCATGAAGAGCGTACCCATGGGGATTCTAAGGTTTTGCCGCGGGTCGTCAATTTCATGACTTGGGAGCTTCACAAGTAAAAAATAACAGTTCAAGTTACTTGATTAATAACGAATTCACATACATCGTTTATTTCAATCATCAATTCAGTATCCTTGCTTATATATAATGATCAAGTGATTTGACCCGTTATTTATTACAGCGACAATACTTGTGATAGCAAGGTATTCGTCCACAACAAAGGAACGGCTCTATTGCACGATGCTATGCGAGGAATGGCTTTGTGCGGCTACATTTACTGCAGCACTGCCGAAGGAAGGATGGCGCTTCATGAATTGATTAGACACTATTCAAGATACGGCCTGATACAGACAAGCTAGGCTGGCCATCAGGGCCATATAAACCATTGGCGCTATGTGTGGCATTGTGCAGCATTGTTAATGTCTGTTGGTTATGCCGCATTTTTAATTGAATTAATTCACCATTTGTGTGATTCATATTCTGCGCTTGAGTAGCCAGTTGTTGAATTTCGTGCCACGCTGGCAAATTACTTGCAGTGTGGGCTTGCAACCAGACTTCCATACTACCAGGTTCAATTTCAATACCCCGCATTAGCATGCCATTCTTCCGCGCATTCACCAGCTTGCTCAACTCCTGCACCATTTTGGTCTTGTTGTCAGCCAAAGTTTGTATTTGTTCAGTATGTTCGTTGAGTAACGCCACTTGTTCAGTTTCTAGCAGGCGAATGAAAGCCTGTAAAGCAACACTCTCTTCATGCATCTGAGAGATAAATTCTGCCATCTCAGCAGCAGTTGTATCATTAACCATATTACGTCAAGTCTTGTGCGAACTAATCAAAGCCTTCACCGTTTGGATCAGACCATCAGCCACTGCACCGGAATTGACCTGAAAACGACCTTCACTAATGGCCTGCTTAATATCTGCGACTTTAGCTGCGTCCACTAGCGGTGCGTTGGCCATACTGCTTTCCATTTTTTGAAGTTGTGCGGTAGTTGCACCCAGATGTACGTTGGTAGCGGTGGATTGTGCGTTACCTGCAGAGCCAGCGGTGGGCGCTCGTGCTCGTGCTTCTCCCGGCGCCGCAGTAGGCAACGGTTTACTATTTTTTCCGATTTTCATGGTGACCTCTTTTTCCAATGCACATTAAGCTTACCTATCGGTAGCCAAATGCAAAACTTTATAGCGCCCCATTTATACACTATCAAAACTTTCTGCACAATATGTGCTTGCAGGATAAACATGCAAGCATTTTGATGGAGCAAGCCCAGCCATTGGATGCGAATGTTACATAATCTTTAATTTATCGACAGCGAGCTAGGGACTGACATTAACCGCTCCATCCGGCTGAACAATACCACTTACAACTTGACTGGATGATGTTCTTACCTTTACGGTTTGCCCTTCTGCTGCGTTATTTAATGCTTGACCATCAGCGTAAACTTTGAAGCCTTGCTTTTCAACTTGAATTTGTACAGTCTGCCCCTGCTTCACGGCGTAGGGTGCGCGCAACATACTCTGTTTTAACACTTGTCCTGCCCTAACGCTATATTTCAGTACTTTGCCAATGGCTTGCACAGGATCAGTGAGTATATCTGTTTGGATCAGTTCACCTTCCTGATTTCCGATATCTTCTGCGCGTATTACATGCCCCTGTTGCAGTGAGCTATTAACAATGAGCAGGCTAGCTATCACTTTAATATGTACTGACACGAACAGCTTCCAATTTTTCATCTTACTATTACAGCGTATGCCGACAGTACTGTTACCCAGCAACTGCCCGCCAGAAGGACGAAATGCTTCTAACTCTGAGCAAGCTGGGAGCGAGATGCGCCGGTCAATTTCATTAACCTTGACAGAAACTGTCCCCGGCAGGGTACGTGTTTGCTCGTGCACGAAAGCGGTAATGGTTTTGTGTATTTCGGCATGGCTTTGTTGCGGCACTGCCCATGCGGACATTGTGCAAAGTAGTGCACCTAGCAATGTCCATTGCAAAATAGTTTTCATATTTGTATTTGTATTGTTTGCTTACAGTAGATATTAAGGGAGATTTTTGCGTCAATAAATTTGACAGATTTCAACACATAACGTTCGCTATTAAATGATCAACAGGCAATTGCGACATAATTTTGATTATGTGGTATTTAATATACTAAAATAGCTGTCTGAGCAAGCTGTACAGTCGTAATACATTATCAGATTACTCTTGGATCAATTATTATGCCTTTATCAACCAGCCCTCCCCCGCAACAATGTCGTTGGCAAAATTTCAATACAACCGCCGAATTAGAGCAGGCTGCAACACAAGCAATATTGCAGACGGCACTGCAGGCCATTAGCCTACGCGGAACATTCCATATCGTGCTGGCAGGCGGCACAACGCCGCGCCGTGTATATGAGTTGCTGCGCAAAGCCGATGCAGACTGGGCTGCCTGGCATGTTTATTTCGGAGATGAGCGATGTCTGCCAGCTGACCATGTAGAACGCAACAGCTCGATGGCCGCGAATGCGTGGCTGAACCATGTCGCCATCCCGCTTACCCATATCCATAATATTCCCGCAGAACAAGGTGCTCAAATGGCTGCCAGCGCTTATGTGCAGACACTGGCAAGCATTGAGTTATTTGATTTGGTTTTACTGGGATTGGGAGAAGATGGGCACACCGCCAGCCTGTTTCCAGGTTACGAGCTGGGTAACACGGCCACTGATCCAACTGTTATCGCAGTGGAGAATGCGCCGAAATATCCACCACAGCGGGTATCGCTTAGCGCACATCGCCTGAGTGCTGCACGTAAAGTTATGTTTATGGTGAGCGGTGATACGAAGCAGCAGGCAGTAAAAGATTGGCGCAATGGTATCGCTATTCCTGCTGCAGCCATAAGTCCGAAAAATGGTATAGATGTATATCTTGAAACGGCACTCTTAGTGTGAGTTGCCTATCCGGCATTTAAGCACTGACACGCCTGAATCAATATATTATTCCACACAAATTAATCACAACATATTGATTATTAATTAATATAGTTTTTAAGAACGTGTTGACCCTGTAATTTTAAACATCTCGAAGTTGGTTGCGAGTATGACTTGTGCTACAGACGTAGTATGATGCTTCACGAGCAAAGCAAGTACCGCTCGCAAACGGTACTAAGTCGAATTAGCTATTTTTCCACGTACAGTATGAAATGTTTATGAATTATCATGACTGCATCTCGTTACCCGGTTTTATGGTCAATTTAATGCTCATCTCACTTTGAGAAAGTGGCCATTGCAGGGTTAGCATTACAGCCTGCATAATCTTTTCGAATCCGGCTTCGGATTGCGAAACTGTAAAATATGGCATGCCATGTAACTGGATCGGGTAATTGTTATTCAGCACTAAATTTCCACCTAATATACCGTCATCCAGCACTAAGCCATCCAAATCGGTCAATTCGAGCACACTTCCAAAACCGCTGAGAATTTTTTCATTTTGGATATAGCGTCCGGAATAACCATCACAACTCGGCATCGCCAGTGCTACACGAGTGAGGAAACTTCCTTGTAATGCGCTAGCAAAAGTGTAACTAACGCATAAACAATTAGCGTTAAGCCTAATGTGTTTTTTTATAACCTTGCCATCAAGCTCGGTGCGAAATACCATTTCTTCGTTGTTCGTTTTGACCAGTTCATAAGCAAGCTCAACTTCTTCACCATTCTGACGTAAGTAATCACGAAATATGGTCAGTGCATGGCTATCTGCCATCAAATTTTCCGCAGTAATTTCATGCTTGAAAGCCACGCGATCATGCGCTGAAACGATACCACTACCATTATGCGGCTGCATAGCATGGCTGGATTCAATTTTGCGGAAATAATGCTCTGATTGGCGGCGCAGGGTATCGCCAAAGTTGTGATGCAATTGATACGCATCGAGTTCGGATATGCTGGCGCTGCCGTCAAGTTTCACAATAGCTTGCAACATTGCGTTATGCAGGAAAATTTCATCGTGACCGTCACTGTCGGCATCGGTGCAAATACAAGCTGCACGTGGGAGGATTTGATCTAGTAAAAATTCCAGCTTGACGATGGCACCGTATACCGCACGACGCAGGTGTGGCAGATACAACCCGCCAAACAAGCCATGCCAGTATGCGTCGTTGGCTTGTGCAATATAGAGTTGATCAAGCAGCTCAAGTGAGCGCTTCTCTTCCGGCAATGCATGCAAACGCTCAGATAATCCCAACATGCGCTTGTGCATCCAATTTGACTCGGGATAACGGGTGAAAAAATTCTTCCAGATGCCACCGCGCAGAAATGCCTTACGCTCTTCGTAATGACCACCCGATTTTTCTGTATTAACCAAATCGGCATAAGTATGGGCCGCAGCCATCGGCAAAGTCCACTCGTTCATTTCGATGTAAGAGGTGGTGGGCAGATATACAATGCCGCGCGTTTTTTCACCTGCGTGATAGTCGTAATAGGTCTGTGAGGCAATTTTCGATGAAGCTAGCACCCCACGAATAAAATTTTCCAGCCAGCCCTGTTCATAAACCCACTGGTAAGTTTCCGGCCAGATACCAAATTTTTCGATATCGTCGAAATACACGGCTGATGCTTGCTGGTCGTTACGCGTCAGGCTTTCCAAATACGCGACTACTTCATGCGCCGGAGAAAACGGCATGCGATAGCGTAACGCCTCAGAGATCGGAAATAAATCAAGTTTGCGACCGTCCTCTTCTGTGGTGAAATAGCCATTCAATTCTTCAGTGCGCTTGCCACTACACAAGAAGTGATAGTCATCTACTGTGACGTATTCAATTTTGGAATCTGATAAGGCAGGTACTACTGTTGCCTCCCACACACGTTCGGTTAACCATGCACCTTGTGCCCTTGTGCCCATTCTGGCTTCCAGTTTGTCAGATAACCTGACAATCTGTCCGATGCGATCGCGGTTGGGAATGACCGCGAGAACCGGTTCGGTATCTCCGCCACCAAACATCTCGACCTGACCCCGTTTTACCATTTCAGTAAGTAAAGCCATATCTTGCGGATATTTATTAAATAGGTAGTCGAGTAACCAGCCGCTGAAATGTACGGCAAAACGAAAATCAGGATAGCGATGTAATATATGCAGAAAGGGCTTATAGCAACGTTGATGCGCGTCGTCCACCACTTCAGGGAAATTGCCCACCGGCTGGTGAGCATGAACGCCAAAAAGTAAGGAGACTGTTTCGCCTGTTTTCATTTTCGGATCCTATGTTAGTTGCAATCAGGCTGATACCTGTAGGAACCAAAAATACTTGATATTCAATGGCCCTCACATCACCCATTACAAAATTGATGCACTACAACCAATCTTAATTGATAAAACTTTATAGATATCAGTTATATTGAAATGAGCCACAAATAGAGATTCTAAATCGGTAGTCGGTCAATGTTTTTTGTGCGGCGGATCCAAGTTCGACGTACAACTACTCATGTGAACTAGTCTCAATCTGATCTGATATCGAGCTTATCGGCACTAGTAGCGTTACCTTTAGCACTGTTTTAAGCTTTTACAGTGTGTTGAATTGCCAAACAAATGCAATCACAATATCAAGATCCACGACGCATCGTGCCACCTGATTCAGGTAAACCACCACCTTGGCTGATTGGAGAATTCAAGATGACTGGGACAGGTAATTTTAAGTAACCATATAACTGCATTAGATTACTACGATAAAGGCGATCAAAACTCTCCACTGCATGAGCAGGATTGTAATCACCAAACCACCAGAACCAGTCGGAACTTTCGCACGAAGCTAATTGTTTTTCTGCAACCAAGCACTCTGCCTCGTTCAAGCGGGCGCTTGCCATCACCAAGTCATAACTTTGTTTCGCTATACACAACAAATCCCAAGCGCGGTTTTTATCGGGCGAGCCAATCCAAGTCGAGAAATTACCGTACACCCAACTACCGGCAACAAGGTGCGGCAGCTCCCTTTCCTTCGCAAGCTGGTGGTTTGCTTCAACAGCATCAAGCCGATCCAGATATTCGCTATAGGTCGTGGTACTAATTGTAGAATGCACTTGTAACTCAGAATATAAATCAGCAAAGAAATGATAGCCATTATAGGGATAATATTCCCAAGCATTTTCACCATCCAGGATAACGCTAACCACTGGCACTTCCCCCTCAGGCGCCTGTTGTGCGATCGATTCCAACTGGGAAACAAAATGCAGTGCGGCATCTTTGCCATTCCAACTCGAATATTCAAAACCGATCAGATCTGATAGGTGATCATCTCGAAAAAAACAGCGCACTCCACTTGCAACGCCTTGCAAATGATAGGGGCGATAAAGATATTGGGCACGCTCAGGCAATTTATGCTCTGCGGTGCGCAAGCTGTTTGCCAATACACCTTCTCCAGTCGCCGTCCATCGGTATCCTTGCTCCGCCAATACTTCCAGCAAAGCGGTTGAAACAGCGCCTTCCGCTGGCCAGATGCCATTTGGAGTAGAGCCAAAGCGTGCATGGTGGCTTTGTTTGGCGGAAATAAGATGTGCTTGGACGCGTGATTTTCCCCCAGGATAGCATTTAGATTGCGGCAGGCTGATTTCCGGTAAGCTTTCTGTTGCACTATTGAGGTCCAGCAATAACGGTGCAAGCGGATGATAGTGAGGTGTCGTGGAAAGTTCAATTTGACCGCTTTCAGCCAATTTTCGATAGCGCGGAATAATGCCGCCAATGACTTGTCCGATTAGATCAAATAACAACTTGCGATCGGCATAATTAAAACCTTCGTTCTTACCCATTAGGCGAATGACCAAGTCGTGTTCGCGCCGTACACTTTCTCCACACCACGCCAAGTGATACCAAGTCAGCAAGTCGGAGAAGTATTGTCCAGACAGATAGTCAAGCTCTATATCGCCGCCGGGTTCAAGCATTTTGTATAAATCAGACAGGCGCTTGTAAGCATGATACGGCTCAACCATGCTATAGTGATTGCTGCGGAAACAACTTGTTAAAGCCAAATCGCGCTCTGCCTTGTTCAAATCACTGAGATTCTCGCGAGCCAGCAGTCGCAACAACGGATCGCGTATCTGGCCGGTGGCAAACTGCTGTTCGTAATCTTCAAGTTGATCCAGCAAAACAGGCACGAAATTTACTGTTCCCTTCACCTGAGGATGTTGCTCCAAGTGAAAAGCCATATCGGCGTAATCTTTGATTGCATGCAGATAAACCCATGGCAACAAGAAGTCGCCACTGGCATAATCGCGATAATCTGGCTGATGCATATGCCAGAGAAAAATTAAATCGAGGGGCCTGGACATTATTACTCCATTTATTTAAATCTTGGCAGACCTGAATTTAACGCACGCGGTGCAATTCCTGGCCCAACATGTCAGATGTAATCAGAGTAATACCGTTATCACTTACAAAAAAACGTCTCTCATCTTCTTCACGGTTAAACCCGGCGGTCATGCCCTCTGGAATCACGCAACCTTTGTCCACTACTACTCGCTTAAGCTTTACATTGCGTGAAACTTTTACGTTGGGCAAAATTACTGAGTCTTCGACATTACTGTAACTATGTACGTGCACGTTAGAAAATAGCAGCGAATTACGTACGAGAGCGCCGCTTATGATGCAGCCTCCTGATACTAAAGAATCCACAGCCATGCCACGGCGAGCAGTTTCATCGAAGACAAATTTGGCCGGTGGCAATTGTTCCTGATACGTCCAAATTGGCCATTCCCGATCATACATATTTAGGGCGGGGGTGACTTTGGTAAGTTCCATGTTAGCTTCCCAGTAAGCATCTACAGTTCCCACATCTCGCCAATAGGGTACTTCGCCATTCAGATGTACGCAGCTATTTTCAAAGCTATGCGCAAACACGCGGTAGTTCTCGGACAACAGATACGGGATAATGTCCTTACCAAAATCATGGTTGGAGTCCTTGTCTTCTGCGTCCCGAATCAGTTGCTCGTACAGAAAGCGAGTGTTAAACACATACACACCCATACTAGCCAATACTAGATCAGGGTTGCCAGGGGTCGGAGTTGGATGGTCGGGCTTCTCGTTAAAACTTAACACTCGTAACTCTTTATCCACGCCCATAACGCCGAAAGCACTAGCATCGCTGATTGGCACCTCGACACACGCAACAGTTATGTCGGCCTGCCTTTCTACATGGGCGGCAATGAGCTTGCCGTAGTCCATCTTGTAAACGTGATCGCCCGCCAATATCAGCACGTGGTCTGGATTAGTATCACTCATGATATCCATATTTTGGAATACCGCATCGGCCGTGCCCCGATACCACATTTCCTCTATTCTTTGCTGTGCCGGCAGCACATCAACGAATTCACCAAACTGGCCATTCAGAAAACTCCAGCCGCGCTGAATATGCTGAATAAGGCTATGTGATTTGTATTGCGTCGCCACACCTATCCGCCTGATTCCAGAATTCACACAATTTGACAACACAAAATCGATGATTCGAAATTTCCCACCAAATGGCACTGCAGGTTTTGCTCGCCAGTCTGTTAGTTGATGCAGGCGAGTCCCACGCCCTCCAGCCAAAATCATGGCATAAGTACTTTTAGTTAACGCACTTACAAAACGCAATTTTTCAGATGACGACATAATTACCTCCATAGTCATTGATTTAGAATCATGTTCATAACTGTATCAGATTGTAAGTATAGACGCGCCTTAATTATGGTTATAATCACCTCACTATGATATTAGACCTTCACCTCAAACTTGATCCGCGTGCTGAATTGCTGATTCAAGAGCGACTGCATAATCCCTTCGCTTATCTTGGTCCACACCACGAAAATGGAAGGTATGTAGTGCGGGTATTCAATCCTCACGCCAGTGAAGTTTGGCTGAAAACTCAACATGGCAGCGAGGCGCTAATACGCCTTCATTCAGATGGTTTATTCGAATGGCATGGCAGTAAAGAACCACGCCATCCCTATATCCTGCGCATTAAGGAAAATAGACCAGGGCCCAACTACGGCGTGGAGAGCTTGGTGCATGATTGTTATGCTTTTGCACCACAAATTTCCGATTTCGATTTGCACCTTTTTAACGAAGGAAAGTTACATCAAGCCTATCGATTACTGGGCTCCCATGCAACACAAATTGACGGCATCCCCGGTGTGCGTTTTGCTGTGTGGGCACCCAATGCCGAGCGGATTAGCGTGATAGGCGAATTTAACAGTTGGGATGGACGGGTTCATCCCATGGCTGCGCATGGTTCCAGCGGCGTATGGGAGTTATTTATCCCAGAGATTAAACAAGGCTTGCTATACAAATTCGAGATCCGCAACCACGCCGGCAGCTTGTTTGTCAAAACCGACCCCTACGCCAACGCATTTGAATTGAGGCCTGGTACTGCTGCTCGCACTGCCTCTGCTATCCATCACACATGGCAAGATGAAGAATGGATGGAGCAGCGCAGTAACTGGGACTGGTTGCACGCCCCCCTTAACATCTATGAAGTTCATGCGGGATCATGGAAACGTCATCCTGACGGGCGCTTTTATACCTATCGCGAACTTGCTGATAACCTTGTTCCCTATCTCAAAGATATGGGTTATACCCATGTTGAGCTCATGCCAATTTCTGAACACCCGCTTGACGAATCATGGGGTTATCAAGCAACAGGCTATTTCGCTGCGACCAGTCGTTTCGGATCCCCTGATGATTTATGCCACTTCATAGACAGTTGCCATCAAGCGGGAATTGGCGTGCTGCTCGATTGGGTGCCAGCACATTTCCCTCAGGACGCGTTTGCGCTGGCGTATTTTGATGGCACAGCGCTTTACGAGCACGAAGACCCGCGCCTTGGCTTGCATCAGGACTGGGGCACGCACATTTTTAACTATGGCCGTAACGAGGTGAAAAGCTTTTTGTTGTCGAGTGCGCATTACTGGTTGTCTCAATTTCATTTCGATGGCCTGCGCGTGGATGCGGTAGCTTCCATGCTGTATCTTGATTATTCACGTAAATCAGGCGAATGGCTGCCTAACAAACATGGTGGCCGAGAGAATCTCGAAGCCATAGAATTCCTGCGTGAACTTAACATCATGGTACATGAAGTATTCCCGGGTGCATTGACGCTAGCCGAGGAATCCACTTCATGGCCGGGAATTTCGCGCCCAGTGTATCTTAGCGGACTCGGCTTTTCCATGAAGTGGAACATGGGCTGGATGAATGACACACTTAGCTTTATGCTGCTAGATCCAATTTACCGCTGCTACAACCATAATCAACTGACATTTAGTCAGCTTTATACTTATAGCGAAAATTTCATGCTGCCGTTTTCACATGATGAGGTAGTACATGGCAAGGGTTCGCTACTCGACAAAATGCCCGGCGATAGCTGGCAGAAGTTTGCCAATCTACGCTTATTACTCACTTTTCAAATGACGAGTCCAGGCAAAAAGCTTAACTTTATGGGCAATGAATTTGGCCAAGGACGTGAATGGAGATCGAGTTGGGAGCTCGAATGGTGGCAACTAAGCTTGGAGCCACATCAAGGCATACAAAACATAGCACGCGATTTGAATCATCTATACCGTAACTTGCCGGCTTTATATGAACAGGATTTTGACCAAGGTGGCTTTTCCTGGATTGATTGTCAGGACGCCGAACGTTCGCTTCTTTCTTTCTTGCGCCATGGTCGAAATGGCGAGACAGTTGTGATTGCCTTTAATTTCACGCCAGTCCCAAGGCACAGCTACCGCATCGGCGTTCCGTTCAATTGCATATATCGGGAATTTTTCAATAGCGATTCACACTATTATGGTGGCGGAAATCTCGGAAACTCTTGTGAAATTCAAGCTGAGTTATTACCTTGGATGGGGCAACCTTATTCCCTTGAAATAGTTTTACCCCCGCTCGCAGGCATTATGCTAACGCCGGTAAAAACATAAAACCCAAAATACATACACCTTCTCGCCTTTTATCGGCCTTTGTAATTTATTGAAATAAATGCATGATTCATAATCTTTGAAAAAATCATGCAGAAAACTGGCAATAAAATATATATTTAACAACAATATTTAAGATAACCCATGTCGACTCTAGTCCATTCGCCAGCTTGGCAAGCTTTAACAGCTCATCAAACAGAAATAAGCCAGCGGACCATGCGCGAAATGTTTTGCGATGACCCGAAGCGTTTCGATAAATTCTCATTGCAATTAGATGGTTTATTACTGGATTATTCGAAAAATCTCCTTACCGAGGAAACGCTCGAACTGTTGCTGAACCTTGCACGTCAATCAAATCTAGATGATTGGATTGCTCGCATGTTTAATGGCGACAAGATCAATACTAGCGAACAGCGTGCAGTATTGCACACTGCATTGCGCGCGCCACGAAACACTTCGGTGTATGTAGACGGCAAAGATGTTGTGCCGGACGTGCATCGCGTGTTGGATCAAATCCGCGTTTTCTCTGAAGCGGTGCGTAATGGTACGTTGTGTGGGCATACCGGGAAATCGTTTCGAGACGTGGTAAATATCGGCATCGGTGGTTCGGCCTTAGGGCCGCTTATGGTCAGCGAGGCGCTCAAATCTTACGGAAGCGCGAAATTGAACGTGCATTTCGTTTCTAATGTGGATGCTACGGACCTGACAGAAATATTGAAATGTCTTGATCCAGAGACCACTCTTTTTATAATTAGCTCAAAAACATTTACCACGCTAGAAACACTTACCAATGCCCAGTCCGCGCGCGATTGGTTAGTTAACCTTCTGGGCACTAACGAGAGTGTCGGCAAGCATTTCGTTGCAATCTCGACCAACATCGCTGCAACATCCAAATTTGGTATTAATCCAGATAATGTGTTCGAATTTTGGGATTGGGTTGGCGGCCGTTACTCATTATGGTCGGCTATCGGTTTGCCCATTGCGCTTTATATTGGTATAAATAATTTTGAACGCCTGCTAGCGGGTGCTCATGCCATGGACGAGCACTTTCGTGAAACGCCACTGGAACAAAATATACCGGCAATACTGGGGATGCTCGGCGTCTGGTACGCCAATTTCTTTGGTACAACTTCGTATGCCATTCTGCCCTACGATCAATATCTGCAACACCTTCCTGCTTATCTGCAACAGCTCGAAATGGAAAGCAATGGTAAGTGCGTAGACCACAATGGGCAGGTAGTGGACTACGACACAGGCATGGTAATTTGGGGTGAACCCGGCACTAACGGCCAACACTCCTTCTATCAACTTATACACCAAGGCACGCACATGGTGCCTGCAGATTTCCTCGCACCTATTAACAGCCACAACCCGTTAGGCGAACACCACGCCATATTGCTGGCAAATTGCTTTGCGCAGACTGAGGCTCTAATGCTAGGTAAAACTTCAGCAGAGGCACGTACTGAACTTGAACAGCAAGGCTTAAGTGGTGCATCACTGGAAACATTGTTGCCATACAAAGTATTCCCGGGTAACCGCCCAACTAACACTTTGCTATTTGATCAGCTGGATCCATACACGTTGGGCATGCTGGTAGCTCTTTACGAACATAAAGTGTTTGTGCAAAGCGTGGTCTGGGATACCAATGCTTTTGACCAGTGGGGCGTCGAATTCGGCAAACAACTTGCCAGTAAATTGCTGCCTGAACTTCAAAGAAAAGAACGTGTTTTTGTGCATGACTCTTCAACTAATGGCTTGATTAATCACTTTCTCGCACGTCGAATTTAAAAATTAAAGTGTGGGATTTAACAGCTATTAATTAAGTCATGCTCAAAAAAATTAAAGTGAGTGACGTCCGCGTAGGCATGTATATCCAAGAAATCTGTAGTAAGTGGATAGATCATCCTTTTTGGAAAAAATCGTTCAAACTTATCGAAAACAAAGATTTAAATACTCTCAGAAACTGTGGAGTGAAAGAAGTATGGATAGACACTGATCTGGGTTTGGATGTAGTTGCCAATATGGCAACTCTTTCACCAGAAGAGGACGAAGAAGAACTTAAAGGTGAGGATGAGAGTGAACTGAAGAAGGTCATGCGATGCGCACCAGAAGCTGAAACTGAAACGTGTGTGTCTTTGCAAATTGAGTTAGTTACAGCTAAAAAAGTACTCACCGAAGCTAAGGAAACGGTTGTTTCCTTATTCAATGAGGTACGTTTGGGTAATGCAATCAAACTTGATGATGTGGCATCACTGACAAACGAAATAAACAAATCGGTAATACGCAATTCCTCTGCATTAATCAGTTTGACCAGACTCAAAAATGCAGACGACTATACCTATTTACATTCAATCGCCGTTTGCGCTCTGATGATTGCACTGGGGCGGCAACTAGGTCTTGAACGCGAGGTGTTAAAGCAAGCTGGCATTGCCGGATTACTGCATGATATTGGGAAGATTTTTATCCCTCCCAAGGTGCTCAACAAGCCAGGGAAATTAACGGATGAAGAGTTCAATATAGTCAAGACGCATCCGCTTAAAGGTTGGGAATTCCTCAAAAAATCTGATGGAATATGCGATGTGACGCTAGATGTCTGTCGACATCATCACGAGCGCGTAGACGGCACGGGCTATCCAGACAAGTTATCCGGTGAGGCTTTAACATTATTTGCGCGTATGGGTGCGATATGTGACATATATGATGCAATCACTTCAAATCGCTGCTATAAAAAAGGAT
This sequence comes from Candidatus Nitrotoga sp. M5, assembly GCF_927904885.1. Classification (GTDB taxonomy): domain Bacteria; phylum Pseudomonadota; class Gammaproteobacteria; order Burkholderiales; family Gallionellaceae; genus Nitrotoga. The sequence continues at coordinate 17,747 of NZ_CAKMNW010000067.1, read as the reverse complement.
GGGATCCTGCAGAATCCATTCGCAAGATGGCAGAATGGCAGAGTGGCCATTTAGACGAAGTCATCTTCCATGCTTTCGTTAAAACGGTCGGCATTTATCCAATCGGCACCTTGCTGAAGCTCAAATCCGGGCGTCTGGGCGTAGTGACTGACCAATCGAAGAGCAGTTTGACCACGCCCTTAGTGAAAGTGTTCTACTCAACCCATTCTAACGAGCATATCCTGCAGGAAGTAATCGACCTGTCGAAATCGAAAGACAGTATTATTAACTTGGAAAACCCACTGCAATGGGGATTCGATTTAAACGAAATGATTGGTGTTTAGCGCCAGAGATTTATCAATACAACATACTAATTTGGCTGCAATTGAAAGAAAGCCTTTAAGAATTCAATTCTTGCTGGCAGCCGTTTTGCGGCATGGCTGAATACTTATATATAACTTAATATGTATCAGCGATACATAAAAAACTTGAAATGGGGCGCTTGCAACATAACGTTGTACATTCGCGCAAATCTATGTGGTTGAATTTCTGACGTCTACCTTGGATTCTATACGGGACCACAACCTGTTTCATGCGCCGCGCCTTGAAAAATCTTTAAGCCGAAAACCGAGCAGCCCCAGCACGACGAAATACATCGTCATGCCCATTACGACCAATCCAGTTAACCGCCAGATACGTGTCCAGCCGCTGCTGCTGAGCCAACTTTGCTCACTCCCCATACCAAACCAGAGTGTTAACCCCAGCACCAGCATTGCCGCTCCCAGTTTGGCGAGAAATTTGCCCCAGCCAGGTTCTGGTTGATAGATATCTCGCTTGCGCAGCAGGTAGTACAAGATAGCAGAGTTAAGACAGGACCCAAGACCAATGGCCAACGCCAATCCTGCATGTTGCAGCCAGCCGACAAATAACAGATTCATCGCTTGGGTAGCAAGCAAGGTGATGATGCCGATTTTTACAGGAGTTTTGATATCTTGACGCGCATAAAAAGCCGGTGCCAGCACCTTCACTGAAAGAATACCTATCAGGCCGACGCTATAGCCGACCAGCGCGTTTCGCGTCATAAGCACATCGTGCGCAGTAAACGCGCCATGCTGAAAGAATGTTGCCAAAAGTGGTACTCCAATCATTCCTAATGCAAGTGCCGCAGGTAAGGTAAGCATAAAGACCAGGCGTAAACCCCAGTCGAGTAGCTTGGAATACTCACCCAAATCACCATTGGCGTGATGTTTGGATAGCGATGGCAAGAGAATAGTCGCAATTGCCGCCCCCAGAACGCCGGATGGGAACTCCATCAGACGGTCGGCGAAATAAAGCCAGGATACGCTGCCCGCCACCAGAAATGATGCAAAAATGGTATTAATGATGAGACTGATCTGGCTAATCGACACACCAAATACCGCAGGTCCCATCAGTTTGATGATTCGCCATACGCCCGCATCTTTCAGGTTGAGACGCAAGGTCGGCAGCATGCCAATTTTCTTCAAAAATGGTAACTGAAATGCTAGCTGTACAAATCCAGCTAAAAACACCGCCCATGCCAGTGCCATGATAGGCGGATCAAAATATGGAGCCAGCCATAGCGCAGCGCCGATAAAACACAGGTTAAGCAGAATGGGGGTGAATGCAGGCACCCAAAATTTATTGTAAGTATTGAGTATCCCGGACGCCATGGCGACTAGAGAAATGAAGAATATGTAGGGTGATGAAATGCGCAGCAGCTGGACAGTAAGATCAAACTTCTCCGGCGTCGAAGCAAAACCCGGCGCACTAATATAGATCAAAATCGGTGCTGCAATAATGCCGATTAGCGTAACAATGAACAGGATGATTGCCAGCAATGTGGATACATGATCGACCAATAGCTTGGTTTCCTCATGCCCACGGCGGTTTTTATATTCACCCAAAATTGGCACGAAGGCTTGAGAGAATGCGCCTTCCGCGAATAAACGGCGCAACAGATTAGGCAGCTTGAAAGCGACAAAAAAAGCATCGGTCGCCATGCCTGCACCAAAGACACGCGCAATCAATATATCGCGGATGATGCCAAGTATGCGCGAAGCTAGCGTAAAGCTGCTTATGGTACCAAGAGCTTTAAGCAGATTCATTTATAGTCCGTTTGGAGTGCGCATGAGTCTTGAATCACCGTGTTCTTTGCACAAAACCAGAATTTTCTAGTTGCATAGGTATCACGAGTGGTGTGGCTATCTGAAATTGCCGTAAAGAGCATATTTTTATGCTCAGCCTGAGCGCTATTGAAATCGCTTGATGAACGTATAGAACTTTGCAAGCTTGACAAAATAATTGTAGCAGGGATATTGCATAGCAATAACAAGTTAAATTCACTGACATCATGAAATAGCCTGAAATGGGTATCCACTGCACTCACGTAACAGATCGATTCACCAAAATTGACAAGCCCCCGTTCGGCCCGAGCTTGTCGAAGGCCATTGCTGGCGTGGAACTATCGGTTCGATAAGCTCACCGTGAACGTTAACTAATTTTCTGAACCGTAATACTACGTGCGTCAAGGAGCTCTCCATTTTGGCTGAATGAAATTTCAAATTTTCTCCTTCAGCATTTTCCATGCTTGACCATGCTCAACGCTATCGCCTCAGCGACCTGTATACCGTCCACTGCAGCGGAAAGTATGCCGCCAGCATAACCCGCGCCTTCTCCTGCCGGATAGAGCCCTGATACATTCAGACTTTGAAAATCTTCACGGCGCTTGATGCGTATAGGGGAAGAGGTTCGTGTTTCCACGCCAGTGAGCACAGCATCAAACATGGCAAACCCTTTAAGCTGTTTATCAAATGCGGGGATGGCCTCTCTAATCGCTGTGATAGCGTAATCTGGCAGCGACGTAGACAGATCACACAGGTGCACTCCGGGTGCGTAAGACGGCACAACAGACCCAAGCGTGGTGGAAGGTCGGCTTGCGAGAAAATCACCAATTTTTTGAGCTGGCGCATGGTAATTGCTGCCGCCCAACTCGAAAGCGCGCGTTTCCCAATGACGTTGTAACTCGATGCCGGCTAATGGACCTCCCGGATAATCACTAGGGGTAATGCCCACAACTATCCCACTATTGGCGTTACGCTCGTTGCGCGAATACTGGCTCATGCCGTTGGTAACGACGCGACCTTCCTCGGAAGCTGCAGCAACCACGGTGCCACCTGGACACATGCAGAAGCTATAGACTGAACGGCCATTGTTACAGTGATGAACCAGCTTGTAATCGGCCGCGCCCAGCAAGGGGTTACCAGCGTTCTTACCAAATCGGCCGCGATCGATCAGAGCTTGCGGATGCTCGACGCGGAAACCTATGGAAAAAGCTTTGGCCTCCATATATACGCCGCGCTGATGTAACATGTGGAAAGTGTCGCGTGCGCTATGTCCAACAGCAAGCACGACATGATCACAGGCAATGAGTTCGCCACTAGCGAGCACAACTCCCCTGACTTGCTCGTTGTCTATAACAATATCTTCAACCTTGCTCTGAAAACGAATTTCTCCACCCAAGGCTTCGATGCTTGCACGCATTTCTTCCACCATTCCCACCAGCCGAAACGTGCCGATATGTGGCTTGCTCACATAAAGAATTTCATCTGGCGCACCTGCCTTGACGAATTCCGTAAGCACCTTGCGACCGTAGTGTTTGGGATCTTTAATTTGGCTGTGCAGCTTACCGTCAGAAAATGTTCCCGCACCACCTTCGCCAAACTGCACGTTTGATTCCGGATTGAGTTTGCTTTGCCTCCACAGACCGAAAGTGTCTTTAGTACGCTCGCGCACAGCTTTGCCGCGTTCCAGAACAATCGGACAAAAACCCATTTGCGCCAGAATCAGAGCCGCGAATATTCCACAGGGACCGGTACCAATTACGATTGGACGAGAAGCCAGTTTGGTCGATGCATTTGTTACAAAATGGTAGCTTGTATCCGGTGTGAGTGCGATATGTTTATCGCCTTGTAAGCGCTGAAGCAGTGCAGCTTCGTTCTTGACCTCCACATCCAGCGTATAAGTAAAAATGATGGCGGAGGGCTTGCGGGCATCATAGCTGCGGCGAAATATTGTGTAGCCAATCAGCTCATCCGCGCTAATGTCCAGCCGTTTTAGAAGCGCATTTTTAAGTTCATCATCAGAGTGGTTTAATGGAAGCTTAACTTCAGTCAATCGCAACATGCACAGTATTCCGGATATATTTTGTCAAGGGGTAACAAGAAGCTCATAAATGGCAAAACTACCATTTTACCGCAAGTGGCTTTAATAAGAGGGCGCGTCGAAAAATTCAATCTGTTTTCAGGCGCTGAAAAATTGCTCGATCTGATCAATCGTACAAAGCCGTGCTTCGTCCATATTGGTTATCATCATTGCGATGATCAACCCACTTCTTCAGTTCGACCTCTGCCTTATTAACCGCAAGCCCATCCATCTTTGGAAATACAGATCTCGTACAGGCACACGCCATATTGTATGAGGCTGCAAGTTGACATTTCGTGTGGATATATGTAATCTGCGCGGTCTTTAGGAGAGATGGCCGAGTGGTCGAAGGTACTCCCCTGCTAAGGGAGCGTAGGGTTTATAGCCTTACCGAGGGTTCGAATCCCTCTCTCTCCGCCAAAGCAATAATTTTAAAAACAGTTTTGCGCCCGTAGCTCAGATGGATAGAGTACTTGGCTACGAACCAAGGGGTCGGGCGTTCGAATCGCTCCGGGCGCACCAGTAAATCAAAGGGTTAGGCAGAAATGCATAACCCTTTTTCTTTGTAGATACAGATTGGTGACACTTCTGGTGACACCTTTGCACGACCAGCAAAATAATCACGGGTAGTTGTTTCTTCCCACTTTCTGATGAAGTAGGAGTCTGGCTAAGTCCTGATACCCTGAACGGTATGGAAGAGTTCTGGCTTCAAAACGACAAATCGTTTTCTGCTCCGCATGCTTGCAGAAGAAAATAATCAGTGTATGGATTCACCGCCGGGCTATGAACCTGATACAGAACGGCAGGAAGAAGAAAAGGATGGCTGCCGAGAATGCTAGCAAATCGACTTGTTCTACTTGTCCAGCTACATTTCTGCATTGTCAAGCATCTAGACATCTGGAGTAGGAGCATATTCTTAACGAGACTATGCCAATCCTTCCGCCTTAAGCGCTACTTGAACTGTGGGACGCGCTGCTACACGAGCCACATATTTCGTGGCGCACCGATGTATACACCGGCCGCGGCACCCTCTTAACGCTGATGGAAAGCATAGAACTGAACGAGCGGCTAGGCGTCAAGCACACCCCCGAACTGAAGGAAAGCGTGGTTGACGACCCCGTCACCGGCCACAAGCGCATCAATGACGTTTTCAAGTATCCGACCTGCAGGACCCCGCAGCAGAACTATGCGCAGGCGTTTGCCGACGTACTTAGCGGCGAAGGTGTGAATCAGCGCGACGCGTGGCCCCAGTCGTTCAACGTTGAAGACGTGCTCTATTGGATCGATCACACACGGTACGGCAAACAGGCGGTCTATTTACTCGATTTCAATGCCACCGACCCGGTGAACGAAATCATCATCCAGCCGCCATACAGCAGCATGGACCGGATGGCTTACTTTAAGATGCTAAAGCAGCGCGGTGTGCAAATCATCGCCCCGGCGATGCCGGCGCTGCTTGCGGTCGATGCAAATAACCGCGTGGTACCGTCCAAGCTCGCGAAGGACCTCAATGGCATGGGATTCGATATCATCACATGGACCTTCGAACGGGCCGACCTGCGCGAAGGCGCGTCGAAGGCGGGCTTCTACTACGACTTCGACCCTACGGGCGCGTCGATCAAGAAGGACAGCGATATGTACAAGGCGCTCGACGTGCTTGCGCACGAAGTCAAGATACTCGGGATATTCTCCGACTGGCCGGCGACCATCACCTACTTTGCCAACTGCATGGACCTGAAGTAGCAATGCCTAGGCGGGCCATGGTGCCCGCCCGGCGAACACGGGGAGTTATAAATACATTAACCCGAAGCCTAATAGCAAAATCTCCATAATACGAACGACTAATGGAAATCATGCTGAACATAGAGAAGAAACGTATCAAGGATTAATTTTTTGCTAGCAGAGCAGTAATTAGGCTGCCAGAATCATAAAGTGAAAGTGATAGAGCATTGTAATAATGCGTGGCCGCTTCGCTCTATGGTGGAAGTTGTGGATGGCTACCTCCTCGGCACCTTCATGCTTATTTTTACGCTTGGCATGTATGAATTGTTTGTCAGCGACATTGACGAAGCACATGGTAGCGAGACTTCCAGCAAGATCTTTATGATCGTGATCTAGACGACCTTAAGGGGTGGCTGGCCAAGGTAATCTTGGTGATCCTGGATCATCACCCTGTTCAAAAGAAGCACTGAACTTGAAGATATCGACTTCGCTCGATTTGCTTTATCTCGGCGGCGTTATCGCCCTAATCGGCGCATCTTTGTTTCTGAATATAAGGCAGAAGACCACGAATAAGATAGTCATAACTCGTCAACAAAAAGAAATTATTCCGGCCTTTCACAAAGAGATTAATGCCGCGATGTTGCTAAACAAATGTGATATGTTATTACTGTTAACAGAAAGAAGATTAAATTCGTGTCTACTACGTTTGAAGCTCCACGTTGGTTACGTGACCTAACCAGATTTTTGCCGCTGAAAAGCCAATTTGTCCTGTCCGGAAATATTCGTGACTTGCAGGTGACCGAGGTTGCGCCAAGCTCTATTACGCCGCAAAACTTTAATCAGGCCTTAGGTGACGCGTTACAACGTTCTGGGTATGCCCATATCTTTCTGTTCGATGTGATAGCTGGATTTCAGGTAGTCAATACTCCGGGCGTGGATGTTCAACATTCAGAGGAGGTTCTTAGAACCTTGGGCCTTACGGTAACTAACGGTCGGGCTTCGGCCTCGATTGACTTGCTTAGTGCGACTCTAGAAAGGGTAGTCGGTTATCAGCAAGAGCCAATTGTTCTAATGGTCGATTTTGCGTCGCGACTTGTCACTCGCCCAGCGTCTCTGAGCCTGGCCGAGCACCAGTTGTTTACTCGGGCGCTCGTGCTTTCGCACCAGGCTAGGAGCAGACCGGCAGGCGATCCCCCAAAACCCTTTTTCAATACCGTTATTTGGGTAGTCGACAAAGAGGGGGACCTACCGGATTGGTTGCTGGTTGACAATCCTAGAATGCGCCATATTCCAGTCCCGAAGCCAGACCACATCGCACGTCGCGCACTGGCGCCGGCTTTGCTACGGCCATTGGCCGGTTCCCTTGATGCAACGGATGATAGCCGGATCAAGGCGATTGACGCCTTCGTGGTAGGCACGGAAGGGATGTTACTCATTGACCTGAACGCCATCGCAGTTCTTGCAAAGGTCGAAAAAGTGCCCCTCGCTAAAATTGCTGATGCGGTTCGCCGGTACAAGGTTGGCGTCACTGAGGATCCATGGCTGCGCATCGATCGCGACAAAATTCGCTTTGCTGAGTCGTCTATCAGGCTCCGGGTGAAGGGACAGTCTAAAGCGATCGTTCACATGCTGGACATTGTTAAGCGGGCAATGACCGGTGTCGGCGGGAACCGCCGGGGCAACAGGCCCCGTGGCGTCGCTTTCCTCGCTGGCCCAACAGGAGTAGGGAAAACTGAGCTAGCCAAGACGCTTACCAGCCTGCTTTTCGGTGATGAAAATGCCTATATTAGGTTTGATATGTCGGAATTTAGCGCAGAGCATTCGGACCAAAGGCTCATTGGAGCGCCGCCGGGCTATATCGGTTATGACGTTGGTGGTGAGTTGACCAATGCGGTCCGTGAGAAGCCATTCAGCGTTTTGCTATTCGACGAAATTGAGAAGGCGCATCCGCGAGTGCTCGATAAATTCCTTCAGATCCTTGATGACGGGGTTCTTACCTCCGGGCGAGGAGATCGGGTGTATTTTTCCGAGGCGCTGATAGTGTTCACCTCGAATTTGGGTATCTACCGAACCACAGAGGCAGGCGAGCGGGTACCAAACGTTGAGGCGACAGAGCCCTACGAGGTAGTCCAGAGCAAAATCATCGCAGAGATCAGCCGACATTTCAAACTTGTCCTCAACAGGCCGGAAATTCTCAATCGCATTGGTGAGAATGTCATTGTTTTTGATTTCATTCGAGAGGACATAGCGATTCAAATATTCGACCAGATGGTTGAAAACACGCTTGCAGACCTTGAAGAACAAGGCTTCCACGTCAGCGTCACTAGCGAGTCGATGGATACGCTGCGGCAGATTTCCCTGAAGAATCTTTCAAACGGCGGCCGAGGCATTCGCAATCAAGTTGAAGCACGTCTGCTCAATCCGCTGGCACGCAAGCTGTTCGATATCGGGGCGAAACCAGGAGATCGCTTTGAGATTTGTGTCCTTGAATCGTCGAACCTCGTACTCGAAAAGGTTTAACGTTGCGATCCGAGCGAATCAGCATCTCCAGAGTCCACTTCCCAATTACAACGCTCGGACCGGGGCGCCGGATTGGCATTTGGTTTCAGGGCTGTTCAATTCGATGTACAGGTTGTATTTCTGCGGATACATGGGCGGACGATCGCGGTTTAACCGACGTAGCGAATCTACTTGCGGAGATCTCACCTTGGGTAGCTGAGGCAGATGGTGTGACGATCACCGGCGGTGAACCTTTCAATCAGCAGGCTGCGCTCCTTGAAGTTCTCAGGGGGCTGAACCTTCGCGATGATCAGGACTTACTACTCTTCAGCGGCTACGCGGTCGAGCGTCTCAGTGAAACATTGGCGCTCGCCTCAGGTTTGATTGATGCACTGATTTCCGATCCCTTCGATCTTTCCGCATCTCAAACGCTTGCATTGCGGGGTAGCGACAATCAGCGACTGCACCTTCTCACGGACCTCGGTCGCGTAAGGTTCGAAACGTATAACAGGCAGTTGGTAGACGCCGACCGTTCGTTGGACGTCATGTTCGACGATAGCGGTACGGTCTGGTTGGCAGGGATCCCGAGGCGCGGAGACATGTTGCGCTTACGTCATTTGTTGTCCATACAGGGTGACGACATTAGAACGACTGACGCGACTCGCCATTTACCATGACTTCGATTGTTCGATTTTGCCCAAATTGTAAGACTGAGCGTTCGCTTGAGGAGCTTTTCTGCGACGGGGAAATCAACGACCGGCGCTGCCATTGGAATCTTTCAGACGAGCCAATACGACAAAAGGGGTGGCGCCCTGCGCCAATCGTCACTGCCGAGCAAGCCACACAGGTGATACAACCGTCGACATGCATTAACGGACATACGCTCGATCCCACTGACTTAATTTGCACCACCTGTGGCGGGGACCGTGCTCTGACAATCGAATTTGATCTCACACCGTCCCCACCAGCAAGCGCAGTAGAGCGGGATGCAACCGAGCCTTTGCACGAGACAGTGATCGATGGTTGGCGAATATTGCGCCAGATTGGAAGCACTGCTCGCATTCGAGATAGGTATGTCGTCGCACGAGTCGATGGAGACCAACAAGCAGTACTGACCCTCTACCATCACGGGTCCGAACCAGATCCATCGGTCTACGATGCTCTAAAACGGCTTCCTCGCGAGCACGTGCCCGAGATATTCGCTACGGGCCGATGGAACGACGGACACTATGAAGTTGCCGAACTGTTAACTGGCGGTTCGCTCAACGACCTTGGAATTGTGGCGACCGACACTGAAAGCATTCGAAGTATTGTATGCGAACTCGGAGAGGCCTTACACGCGTTTTCAGAAGTCGGTTTGCGTCACCGTAACCTGCGCCCCGATGCAGTGTTGGTCAGACACTCTGATCCGCTAGATCTGGTCATCGGGGGGTTTGAAGCGGCAAAATTCTCGGACTTCGACCTTGATATCGTAGCTCCCTTAGAACTTACGCGTTATACGGCGCCCGAAGCGGTAGCTGGCGCGGTTGCGGCAGCATCAGACTGGTGGAGCCTTGGGATGATCATCCTAGAGCAGATTACTCGCGGCGAATGCTTTAGGGGTATCAACGACCGGGCTTATCTGATCCACATTATCGCCAACGGCGTCAGCCTACCAGGCAATCTCGATTCGTCAATTAAGCTTTTACTCCGTGGGTTACTGGCGAGGGATCGCCACCAACGCTGGCGCTGGGAACAAGTTCAAGCTTGGCTTGATGGCGATCCAGTTACCGCCCCTCCGGAATCGGCACAAACCGAGGTCGATTCCACCGGCAGTTCGATTGGCCTCGGTGGGCAACATTACCGACAACCCGCGCTCTTTGCGCTGGCAGCGGCTGAAAGCCAACACTGGGAAGAAGCGAGAAACCATCTCGTGCGCGGTGTCATTGTGACCTGGGCCCAAGAAGTGCAATTGTCTCCCAAATTGCTGGCTGGCCTGCGGCGAGTCGGGCAGCATGAGTCCCTTGACGAAAACTTCCGCCTCATGCTGGCACTTAAGCTGTTAAACCCAGAGATGCCGCTGATACACAAAGGTGAAATTGTCACACCCAGATGGCTGCTAGATCATCCGATTGAAGGTTACGATCTGATTGCCGGCGCCGTTCCAGACCTGCTTGACGAGTTACATATGGAGACGTGGCTATCGCTGCTGAAGAGACGTGCCGAGGTAGTTAGGACGCGGGCAAAGTACCATGGCATCCAGCTTGACGAGGGGGCGCTACGAGTCAACATACTATGCACGTCACATGCTCGCCTCGCCGCTGTTTGGGAAGAGCGGCGTCGCTTGCTTCCCGATACAGCCGATCATGGGTTGCTGTCAATTGCTGAGCGGACGACAATCAGCGAAGAGGACCTAATTATTCTATTGAGTGCGCCGATCGGGTTGTTCCGGTCTTGTGACGCTGTTGTCCAAGAGGCCCAGGACTTGGCTAAATCGAATGGGCTAGACCTGTTTGACTCCACTGGCGCTCGAGCAAACGTTGAACTTCCTCGTATTGAATTGATGCGAGCGGTCGGTGACCGTATCACCGGCTTTGCCAGTTGTCCTTATGCCGCACTTAATGATTGGGCCGGCCAGTTTCGAATTGAACGACGTATCTCGCTTTCTCGCGCGCTTGTAATTCTCGCCGTGCCTTCGAATCAGTGGCAGGAACCACAGAAGCAGCAGTATGTATCCCAAATTCTTGATTTTTTCGAAAAGAAAATTTCCACGACCGTGATGCGTGGCCCGTTAGTCCGGATGACCATTGGCAAGACCACTGCAAGAGTTGACCTATGCGAGCTCGGCACTGAGCGGATTCCTGCTTCATCTATGTTGGAACACCTGCTCAAGCGAGATCAAAAGTCATTTTTGGTCGATCCTGCTGCATTCTCTATGATAGGAACGACTGAGGGTCGACTGCAAAGTCTTTCGCGTCACACCGCGCTCTATAAGCGAGACACAGGCATTGATGGACTGTATCTTGGTTTCCCATTTTTGTTGGTGCGTGATGCAAATGTGTCGACAAAGACACGCATAGCGCCCCTGTTGCTATGGCCTGTTAAGGTTCATCTGGAGATCGGACATCGAGGACAGGCGCTGTTATCTTTCGACAAAGACAGGGAGGAAGTTCGCGTCAATCCTGCGCTTGAAGGAATTGTTGGCGCGGACGACGTGAAGCTTTGGCGTAAGACGGCCGACGAGATGCTCAGCAGATCCTCGCTGAAAATTGCGGAGGTTATGGATGCGTTCGGAACTTCCGCGCAACTAAGGGCAAGAACGCTTGGGGCACTGCCTAGCCCGAGTACGGAGTTGCCACCTCGTACTCAAGAGTTGGACTGCTCTGCGGTGCTATTTCATGTCACGTTCATTGGGCAAGCTATCGGGGAAGACCTGCGTCAGCTTAAGAATAATTCGACAGCTGGCACGTCACTCGAAACCGCGTTGCGACTTAACGTAGTGTCTAAATATGCAGATGAACCCTTTAAGGAACCGCGCGAGTTAGAGCGCTTCTTCACGGTGTCTAGTGACCCATCGCAGGAAGCTGCAGTGCTTCAAGCTCGCTGTGCACCTGGCCTTCTTGTTGAAGGCCCTCCCGGAACAGGGAAGAGTCAGACCATCGTGAATATGGTTGGCGATGCAATTGGACGGCGAAAAAGCCTACTTATCGTGTGTCAGAAGCACGCCGCACTTGAGGTCGTGAGCAAGCGGTTAGTAGCCGAAGGGTTGGGCGATCGTATCATCATGGTCAATGACGTCAACAAAGACCGAAATCCAGTCATTAAAGCAATTCGAGAGCAGATTGAGAATTCGTCTCGTAGTGGAGATCCCTGTGCCGCCGTCCGGCGTAGCCGTGAAAGCGTTGCTGCTCACATTGAGGCATTGGAGTGTGAGTTAGATAGGCACCACGAGGCGTTACACAAAGTCGACGAGCACTTTGGAGTAAGTTATCGGAGCTTGCTTGGCGAGCTCATAGATCTTGAGCGACCGTCGGCCCCTCTTGATTTGCCTGCCTTGCGCCCTCTGTTGCAAAAGCGAAGCACGAGTAATTTGGCTACTCTGGAAGAAGAGGTTGCTCCTCTAGTGCGATATTGGCTTCCTGCCAACTTTGAAGGTAGCCCACTCGTTCAACTGCAACCGTTCGAGCCGGACCGAGCCACCCTTTCAGACTTCCAAGCTGCCTTTTCGCGCTTTGTCGAAGTTGAGCGAATTAGATGCGAAGTTCTCCTTAGCCGGCCGGCCTCTTTCGAGGTTGATGATCCCGTTTCACACCAAAATTGGCTAGGAACCCACGGTCATAGATTCTTGCAACTCTCGGACCCACAACGACTATTTCTCGCTCGGTGGCTACCAATTTTTCGTACTTCGAAACAAGAGGATACGCCAGGCAAAGAAGTGCTGAGTGGCCTTGCGGAGCTGATTCGTGAATTGGAGACTTGTGCCAGTCAATATTATGATCAACGACTCTCTCCGGTGCTTAGTAAGATGCAGCACAGCGAACTTAAGGCGTTGATGAAAAGGGCAGCATACGTGACCCGGGATGTTCCTTGGTTTTGTCGCCTCTATCCGATAAGGTTCTTGCGAAAAAAATGGTTGTTTAGTTTTTTGCGTAGGTACGGAGCAGAAACGCACGAACGAATTATTGCACTTCTGCATGCAGGGCGACTTGAAGAGCAATGGAGGCCATTGCGGGCTGATTTAGCCAAAATATATGAAGTACTTCAATTGCCTGCGATCTCGGCAGATGCCGGCCCGACCTTGCATCAAGATGCAAAGATGACTGCTGCAACGCTAGCCGAGGTTGCTCATCTCGCAGGATTGCTGGCTTCAGCACCATCGCGCGAGAGAATGGACGCGACAGCACTTGAGGGAAGTTGCGAGGCATTTCTGAAGCTTTTTGCTACCTTTGATGCGGCGTTTGCACGCTTTGAGGTTCGTCGTGCGAGTCTTTCGGCTTTGAATACCTTGGCTAGCTGGGCAGAGAAGACGTTGGTTGAACAATGTAGATCGTCTATTACGTCAAATCAGCCAAACCAGTCACGGATAGAGGAAATCGAAAGAGCTTTGCCGACCCTGGGCGCCTATCAACACTTCCGATGTCGTGCGCAGCGATTAAGTCCTGAAGCGCTGGCAACATTTTTGTTACTGCGTACTAAGGAGGAGCAGCTAAGGGATGTGGCGCAATCAAATCTTGAGAACGAAGTCCGGCGAATTCTTAACAGAGAAGCTCGGCTGGGGTGGAAGCGAGCTATGGAACACGCGGCTCCAGACTTGCAGTTAGAGCAAGCTGAACTCAAGGGTAAGGTGGCACGTCTCGCAGCTTGGGACGTTGAAATGCGTTCTCTGAATCGAAATTTCCTCAAGAACGACTTCGACCTCGCAAATATTTCTGGGCCTCGAGAGTGGGACGATTTCACCCGCTTGACCGGCCATCGAGCGAGACGGTTGCGTGAATTTATTGAGGGTACCGTCCCTTTGGGGCTGATGAAGCTTAGGCCGGTGTGGCTGATGAACCCGGATGTGGCCAGCCGCGTTTTGCCACTTAAATCTGCTTTATTTGACGTGGTTATTTATGACGAAGCATCGCAAATTCCGGTCGAACACGCGTTGCCGACGTTATTCCGTGGCCGCATCTGCGTAGTTAGCGGGGATGAAAAACAGATGCCACCAACGGCCTTCTTCGCCGGCAAGGTCGAGAATGATGAGGCTGAAGCGTTCGATGGTGAAACTCCAGATGACGAGGCCTCAGACGAAGAACGCGATGCCTTTGAGGAAACATGGAACCGGCGTGAGATCAAGGATTGCCCGGACCTTCTTCAGCTGGCTAGAACCAATCTACCTAATACGACGTTGCAAATCCATTATCGTTCCGATTACCGCGAACTCATTAGTTTCTCGAATGCTTGTTTCTACGGGAATCATCTTAGTGTCCCTGTGCGGCATCCCGAGTCGACGGTTCGTAGTGTTCGACCGATTGAAGTTATCCGAACGGACAGTGTCTATCAGGAGCAAACCAATCCAGGTGAGGCAGCCAAAGTGGTCGAAGTTCTTGCCAATTTATGGCTAAGGCCCTACCTCGAACGGCCATCTGTTGGCGTCGTTACCTTTAATCGAAAACAGGCAGACCTCATTGAGGACTTGTTGGAGCAGCAAGCTGAACGGGATAGCGGTTTCAGAGACGCATATTGTCAAGAACGCGAGCGTGTCGATCAGGGAGAGGATATGGCTGTTTTCGTAAAGAACGTCGAAAATGTTCAAGGTGATGAACGGGATTGGATCATCTTTTCATCTACCTTTGGGCGAAACAGCCAAGGAACTTTTCGGCGACTTTTCGGCGTGCTGGGGCAGAAAGGAGGTGAGCGCCGTCTGAACGTTGCCGTGACACGTGCTCGGAAAAAAATAATCATGGTGACGTCAATGCCGATCAGGGATATATCTGACGTGCTCAGTACGCATCAACCCCCGGCAACACCAAGAGATTTTCTCCAAGGCTACATGGAGTATGCCCGCACGATGTCAGGAGGTGAGTTTGAGACGTCCCGAGCTCTCCTGAAACGCATGGCTGTAATTCCTGATGGACGCAATGATGGTGGTCGCATTCGTTCGGATGATGGCTTCAGTAAGTCTGTGGCTGAATATTTAGAGGCTGTAACAGGGAACGTTATCGGCTCTCCAGAAGACGATGCATTTGGACTCGATTTTGCCATCGAGGATCCGGTAACCGGACTTTTTGCGATCGGCATTGAATGCGATGCTCCTCGCCATAAGTTACTTTCTCGGGCGCGTGCCCGCGAAGTTTGGAGACCTGGCGTGCTCTGTAAAACTGTTCCAATTATTCACCGTGTGTCGTCTCACGCTTGGTATCACTCACCGGAAGAAGAGCGTAATCGATTACGAACAGCTATCTTCGTGGCCATGAATCGTCCGGTGGCAGCATGAGCGGACCGAAGGTCGTTAGAGTTGTTACTCGAGAAGAGTTGGTTGCGACCTGTATTGCACTCCTTCGTCAGTTTGACAGGGCTGCTGAGCGTTGGAAACAAGAGTGTGAGCGGCTTGGAAATCTGGATCAGGCTGAGATGGCATCCTTCCAAAAGATACGGGAGAGCTTAGCCGCCTGTTTGGTTCAAAATCGATTTGCGGAGATACAGCAGCGGGTGCCTGCGGAGATTGCGTTTCTTTCCAGAGATATTCAGCAACGTTGTGATCGTGCTGCGGAAGCTGCAGCGAGCGCACTTCAGCAGGCAAGACAGCAGAGGGAGAATGCTGCATTCTTGGCGCGCGAACTCCGACGACAAGTCCCTGAGTGCGAGACGGCAATTCTTGCCATGCTTGACCGAATTGCCAAGGGTGCAAGTTTGAATAGCGATGCTGAGGCCATTCTTGCCAAGGGATTCATGATTTTGACGGACCGTGGCACTACGGCTGGCCTAACCGATACTCAGCGCAACTTAGCTAAACAACTGACACCAAGCGGAGACCGAGAGACTTTTGATGATTGGAAACGAGCGCGTGTGCGACAGCAGGATGCACGCCTAATTAGCGTTGAGTTGCGACTATCAGAGATTGAAGCATACCTAGGTACGGACGCAACCACTACCTTTGCGATCCGCCTTCGAGCGATTGAATCTGAGCCGCATGGTGTTAGCACAAACATGCGGATTGATGCGCTAATCCTTGATCTGGTTACTGCCGTTCGGGCGCTTAAAGAGGGGGCTGCCATAGTGATCAAAGCTCGGGAATTGGCAGATGATCTCGCCGCAACAGATGATGGTCTAAATAACGAAGCTATGGCTTTGCGTGTCGATATTGAGCGATTAATTGACACCAAGGATTTCGCGGGCCTGGCTATTTTGATGAAGACTGGCAGAGATTTCATGTCGGCTTTGTCTCGGCGCAATGCTGCAGCAGCCCGACGTCAGTCAATTCTGTCGGGGCTATCTGCTCTAGGATATGAACTCCGTGAGGGTATGGCAACTGCTTGGGCGGAAGGGGGACGCGTCGTGCTTCGAAAGCCCGCGTTGCCTGGATACGGGCTCGAACTTGCTGGCCCCACTGATGTGACGCGGCTTCAGGTGTGTGCCGTCGCTTTTCAGGTCGACCGAAATACCGCTCGTGACCGAGAAGTTGAGACGGAATGGTGCGGCGACTTCAGCAAACTACAGGGATTGTTTGTCGCCAAGGGTGGGTCCATAACGATCGAGAAAGCGCTAGGAATCGGTGAAACGCCGCTGAAACTGGTCGAGAATCCTGGACCTGCTGACGTACTGGATATGGAGCCTAAAATAAGTTCTGCTAAAACCGGTTATTTCCAGTAGACAGCTGCTTGTGTATCACTAATCATCGTTTCGCTGACGCCAGCAACAATGCCGCCGCGCGGACTCCACTAGGTCTTTCAATGGGCGGAGAGCCTCTGCTACGTGACGATTTAGAATGGCTGGTCGGGGGGACACACAAATTGGACTTCTATACAAACCTCATCACCAGCGGGATACCCCTTACAAGGCAAAGATTGATTCACCTACGGGATGCTTGGCACGATAGTGTATAGGTCTCGTTTCAAAGCGTGAATAAAACTGTGGCGAAGAGAATTTGTAAACGTCCTGCATTACATCAGAAATTGATCGTTGCTGAATGGATGAAAACGAGCCTGTCAAATGAGGAGTGGTATGGGTTCAATCAGCCCGGCGTCATCGCGTAATCCAACGCGATTGAGCTCACGAGAGACAGGCCAGGCCTGCATATCCTCCGCGTTATAGAGGCGAATCATCGAGAGCAGTTTATCGGTTTGGCGTTCTTGCGGTGACAGCCAAGCCTCCCATTGGCCGACGTCCAAGATAACTGGCATGCGATCATGAAGTCCGTCCATGAGCGAGTTTGCTGTGGTAGTGATAATGCAACAGCTTTCAACCGGCGCGCCATCTTCAGGCTGCCATGTTTCCCAAAGACCGGCGAAAGCCAAAGGATCGCCGGTCTTCAGATTGATATACCAGGGATGCTTGATGCGATTCTGCGTTTTCCATTCGTAGAAACCAGACGCAGGAATGATACATCGGCGATATTTGAAGGCAGACCTGAATGCCACTAAGTTAAGCCCTTTTAGCAAGGAAAAAGAGCTGAAAATTAATGAGTGAAATGGCATAATTCGCCATCCAAAATACAACGCTTTTATTCCCTGGTTTTCACCTCCCAACACTTCGTAAAACACCTCGCTCAGCGAGTCAGAAACTTGCCGATGAGATCGCAAAGTTAAAGCAAAAATCGTTTAGTCAACTAGGTGAATGTTTTCGAAATTTCATTCCCAATCAGT
>NZ_CAKMNW010000066.1 GCF_927904885.1 Candidatus Nitrotoga sp. M5 | reverse complement strand
ACTTAACATTAAGTCATAAACAGAAACCTGTGACAAAATTTCCTAATCATTATGTTTTTGGTCGCTACTCTATACTATTCTTCTTGGCTATTATTACGTTCATTAATCAGCCAGCATCAGCACAATCATTCCTGAAAGAATTAACGCAACCGTTATTAAAAAAAAATAAATCATCCAATGTCACACTTTCAGCACCAAATTCGATCAATGCCTTGCTCCGCGAACATTTTGAACTACCCGATGCACCACTCGTTGATGAAACGTCACGACATGTTTTTTTACGCCGAGCTAAACGTGAGATCAGTGAATTATTAGCTACAGAGGGTTATTTTTCGCCCACAGTAGCGCTAAGCCGTAAATTATCTGAAGACCTAGAACTTATTGTTAAACCTGGGCCACGCACACACGTCAGCGAAATAACAATAGAGTTCAAGGGCGAACTAACGGCCAATACAACAGCACAACAAAAACGAATTACTCAGTTACGTAAATCATGGCCATTAAAAACAGGCAAGCCTTTTCGTTCCCACGATTGGGAAGAAGCTAAAGCCAAGTTATTATCAGAAATTAAGCATAAAGATTATGCTGCAGCAGAGATTACAGATAGCCAAGCTATTGTAGACCCAGTCAATAAAAGTGCCCAACTTATCGTCGTTGTTGATTCGGGACCTGCCTTTTACTTTGGGGAATTAATCGTTACTGGTCTGGAGCGATATCAAGATACAAAAATTGAAAATTTTTCATCCATTAAACCCGGCGACCCATATCGCAGGGAATTACTTTTTGAATTTCAAGATTCGCTACAAAAATTGCCCAATTTTAGTTCTGTTTCTGTGAGTATTAAACCTGACAGATCATTGCACAAAGCTGTCCCTATTCTCGTTCAATTGAGTGAAAAAAAATCAAAAAAAATATCACTAGGCGCGGGTTACAGCTCTAACAACGGTGGACGTGGCGAGATCAGCTTTCAAAATTATAATTTTCTTGATCGCACATTAAAACTCAACTCAACATTGCGTCTAGAACAAAAGCGGCAAACTTTTTTTGTGGGTGTTGACACCTTGCCAAATCAAAACAACATCCAATACTCTTTAGATTCACGCTTACAACGAACAGACATTAAAGATCTGGAAACGATCAACCAAAGTATCAATTTGACAAGAGGCTATGTAACCAAAACCACTCTACGTCAACTAGGTATAAGCTGGCAAAGAGAAAAAAGGCTCCCTTCTGGTGGTATCAGGGAAAATAACGAAGCACTCGTCATAGATTGGCAGTGGCGCAAAAATAATGTCGACAATCCACTCAATGTTCGAAAAGGTAGCATTTCAGAAATACGCATTGGTGGTGCCAATCAACAAATTTTGTCTGACCAAAGTTTTTTACGCACATATGCGCGCCAACAATTCTGGTGGCCTATTGCTAAGCGCGATGTTCTATTCATACGTGGCGAAGCAGGTTTTACTGCGGCTAACACACGTTTTGGTATCCCACAGGAATATTTATTCCGGGCAGGTGGAATTCATTCGGTGCGTGGCTATGATTTTATGAGTTTAGGCGTCCGTGAAGGTACGGCCATCGTGGGTGGCCGAACAATGGCAACCGGCACCATAGAATACACTCACTGGCTGCCTAACAAATGGGGTGGTGCGATATTTACCGATATTGGTAGTGCTGCGGATAATTGGCAAAAATTCAATCCTTCAGTTGGATATGGCGCGGGGGTGCGCTGGCGCAGTCCGGCTGGCCCATTGGGGCTGGATTTAGCTCGAGGACATGAAACAGGCGTATTACGACTTCATTTTTCTATAGCCGTGGCATTTTGATTTTGGTAAAAAAAATAACCACAAGTCCAGTCACTATAAAAAAGAAACGCAGAGTACTGCGCTGGATCGCTACTACTTCGCTTATTACGACGTTATTTTGCGCAACCTTCGGCACTTGGGTATTAACAACCACACCTGGCTTGCAATGGCTGCTTGCAACGGCCTCATCCATCAGCTTAGGGGATTATAAATTTTCAGGTGTAAGTGGCACGTTCAGCACTATGAAAATTCAATCAATTCATATCACCAGTAAAGATAAGCAATTCAAACTTACCGAGTTTGCATTTAACTGGCAACCGTACGAACTTTTCTCAAAGAAACTTACTGTCAAGCAATTATCTGCGCGTGAAGTCGAAATATTCACGCCACCCTCTTCAGATCCATCAACATTACCTGAGCACATGAATTTACCATTATCTATTTCAATACAAAATATTGAAATAGATTCTTTAAGTTTATTCTCCAATGTTACAAAGAAAGCTGATTTCACTATATTAAAGTTAAAAGCAGCGCTCGAAAGTGATGGGCAGCAACATCACCTGCCCCATTTAAGTCTCGATTCAGAATTTGGATCACTCCAAGCTTCAGCTATTCTGGCAGGAAATAAACCCTTTAACCTAACCGCTCAGGCTAAGCTTGTCGGCTTAACTGAAATTGCAGCAACCTCATTATCAGATACCCGTATCAACGCAACTATTAATGGAAATTTATCTCAACTAAATTTATCCATAACGGCAGCAGGCAATGCTCTTAATGGTGACGGGGAGATATTAATACAGCCCTTTGCAGCATTTCCGGTTGGCGCATTGCATTTATCTATAGATGGGTTTGACCCCCAACTATTTTCACCCGAAACACCCAAAGCAGATTTATTGCTATCTATTAACCTGAAAAAAAACCAGCAGTCGCAATTAGCTGGTGATTTACTGATTAAAAATAAATTAGTAAAGGCTTTCGATCAAGGAGGCTTGCCGGTACATGATATTAAAACACGTCTTAAAATAAATCAGGATTCACTACAATTTGACAATCTTTTGCTTCATTTTTTAGACAAAGGGATAGTTTCAGGTGATTTTTTGTGGAACACTAAACTTTCTTCCGGTTCAGCCAATTTAGACATTAAGCAACTTAACCCACTTGCGTTAGATACGCGTTTGCAAGCCGCACGGCTCAATGGGCATATCAAGCTGAGTGGGAATACGGAAAAACAACATGGCCTCATCGCCCTTAAAGACAAAACACTCAATCTAAATGCGCAATTAACACATGCCGCAGCAACCATCCATTTAAAAAAAATCAAGCTAAGTCGCAACAAATCCAGACTGACCGGAGATGGTGAATTTGGCCTTGGTGATCCACAACGGTTTAATTTTAACGGCCAGCTAGCGCATTTCAATCTCGCAGACTTTATCCAAACAGCTGAATCTGATCTCAATGCGCAGCTAACCCTAGCTGGCAATCTCAGTCCACATCCAGCTGGTACATTAAGTTTTAAATTTGAAAAAAGCCAATTCGCAAAGCATCCAGTAGCAGGCCATGGCAATATTGAATTCTACAACACGAGCCGGGCCAAAGCGGCTGTTGAATTTTCCATTGGTTCCAATCATCTTCGTGCGCATGGCGAAGTCGGTGCTCCAGATGACCGTATGCAATTAGACATAACGGCGCCCGTGCTGGATCAAATAGGTTTTGGAATCGGTGGCGCACTCAATTTACAAGCTAATTTTGGAAATTCTTTAACATCACCTGCATTACAGTTTGATCTCACAGGCGATAAACTTTCCTTACCTGGCGAACATTATCTCAGCCATATAACTGCGCAAGGGAATCTGCAAAACACTGCCGTTAATCTTAATTTTCAGGCGAAGGACTACCGTAAATCCGATAAAACACTTGCGCAACAATTAAACGTCACCATTACTGGTCAGCAATCTGATCATCAGATTAAAACCATGCTACAACTTAATGACGAAAATAAAGTAACTTTACAAGCAACCGGTGGATTATTACAAACCGATAAAATAAAACCCACATATTATTGGGCTGGTAAGTTAACTGAATTGTCTTCAAGCGGTACCCTACCCCTAAATTTACAAGCTGCGGCACATCTCGAGATCAGTACCAATCACGCTTCACTAGACGCCACTCAGTTAACAATTGGTAACGGTGAAATACGGTTGAATGCCACCGAATGGACGCCTGATCAATGGCATACCCAGGGTCAATTCACCAGGATTGCATTACGCCATGGTAGCGATACTGAAGAAATTCAAGGAACGCTAGAGCTTGGCGGCGAATGGGATGTGAAAGCGGCCAAGCAATTGACCGGCAGTTTACAAATTACACGTGAAAAAGGCGACTGGATTCTACCCGGAGAACTCCCATTTCCATTGGGCTTGGAACAACTACAAATCAACAGCCATGCAAATAACGGCATCCTGACAGGTGAATTAATAGCTAAAGGCGAACACATTGGCACAAGCCGCGCCAACATTTCATTGCCACTCACGTTATCAGACACGGGTTGGACCATCTTACCTGACGCGGCGCTTGAAGGTCAGATCGCCATCGAAATGGATGACATTTCCCGCATTGGAGCATTGCTCAGTGACAATATAAAAAGCGGCGGCAAGCTCGATTTACAAGCAAAACTACGCGGCACGTTAGAGAACCCTCTGTTCTCAGGCACAGTTCAAGGAACAGATTTAACCTTTGCATTATTAGATCAAGGAATGTATCTACAGCAAGGCGAACTGAACGCCAACTTTGACCGCACTGTACTGCGCATAAATTCATTTAACTTCACATCACCTTTCATACCCAATCCCCGTGATAGCTTACTGGCAAAAATAAAGATCCCAAAGAAACCTGGCAACCTTGATATATCCGGCACGATTGGTTTAGTTGGCAATGAAAGTCATTTAAATATTGAACTCGACCATCTCCCTTTAGCGCTAAAATCACAACATTGGATTATTGCTTCCGGGAATGGTCAAGCCAAATTCAGTGACAAAACATTGACATTAAACAGCAACATTACTGCAGATGCTGGTTTTCTTATACAACCACCGAATAACCGACCACAGTTAGCGGATGACATTGTTATAAGCGGGCAATCAACACAAACCACACAAAAGTTCAACATCAATTTAGATTCGACCATTGATCTTGGTAAGCAATTTTATCTACGTGCGGCAGGACTTGAGGGGCAACTTACAGGTGCATTACATCTAAAAACCAACGACAAAAACAAGCTAACCGCGACAGGTAGCATAGCGACTGACAATGCAAAATACTTGGCTTATGGGCAGCAATTAACTGTTGAGCGCGGTATAGTGAACTTTAATGGCCCTTTGGATGATCCCGGATTAAATATCCGTGCGATGCGTAAAGGGCTCGATATTGAAGCAGGCGTTGAAATTTCAGGTTCAGTGCGACGTCCCACCATTAACTTGGTCTCTACACCCAACGTATCGGATGCAGAAAAGCTCTCTTGGATTGTATTTGGGCGCGCACTCAATTCAGGTAATGTCGACTCAACACTGCTACTAACTGCGGCTGAATCCATCCTCGGCGGACAACCATCAGGTGAAGGATTCACGCAACAGTTAAGCCGGGCATTAGGCGTTGATGAAATATCCTTCAGACAAGACAGTAGCAGTAATGATACTAACCCACTCACCAACCAAATTGGCACCGTTGGCAAGCGCATTTCTTCGCGTGCTTATCTTAGCTATGAACGTGGCCTCTCTACCGCAAACATTGGCATTACCAAACTCACTTACAATCTCACACCAAAAATTAACGTTGTCACTCAAGCCGGATTAGATAGCGCGGTTGATGTGTTTTATGTATTTCAATTTGATTGATATACGAATATTATTCCGGGAAACTGAAGTGATAAATATGTCTCCAAATATTAAAGAAAAGATCAAGAATATTTAACGGGTCGAGTCACTTGATAAATATAAAATTGATATGTTATCGAATTTCATGTCTCGCTCCACAATACTGAATCATAATAATGACACTTTTTACGGGCCATTGGATGCAATTGTTAGCAGTTTTGGATGTAACAAACCTCAATCTATAAACTGTAGTAATCGCGACATCATCCGACAGTTCCCGATTTGATCAAAGTGACTGTCAGTTCAGATTCAGCTATTCAATGTAGTAATTTTATCGTGCCACGCCTCCTTTCCGTCAATTAAAGTTTGCATCGGTGTACGCCCGCAACACATTTTGCCTTGATGGGTACGGCCGTTGTTGTAGTCCAGCAGCCAGTTTTCCACGTCAAGCGAACACAACGAGTGTGAGATTGGCACGGTGTGCCAAGATTGTTTTGTTGGCGTCGTCCGGTTACGACATCACGCAGATTGCCGAAGAGTTGGATGTTTGGAGTATTTAAGCAAGACGGTAGCGCGAACGATACGCCCGAGACGGTTTGGCTGGAATCAAACAGGACTTGCCGCGCGGTGGGCGCAAGCCCACGGTTGATACGCAAGTGCTGGTTCGCTTAAGCACGCAAACCTTGCCCGACCAAGCCACGCGCACGATGGCTATAACAGCTGATGTGAATGCCACGACCATGCGTAGTATATGGCGGGCGCAAAGGGTTGAAGCCACATTTGATTGAGACTTTCAAGGTTTAGCGTAATCCGAAGTTCGTCGAAAAACTAGAGTATGTGGTGGGTTGGTATTTGAGTCCACCCGAACATGCATTGGTGCTTTGCTGCGACGAGAAAAGCCAGGTTCAGGCACTCGACCGCACACAGCCCGGGCTACCTTTGAAGAAGGGGCGTGCAGCAACGATGGCACATGACTACAAGCGAAATGGCACCACTACATTATTTGCCGCGCTTCCACATGCACTTCACGCCCACTTCGGCATCGTGGCTGAATATGGTGGAAAGATTCTTCCGTGACATCTCGGAAAACCGCCTTCGTCGCGGAGCATTCCGCAGCGTGCCTTAGTTAATTACAGCAACTGAGAGTATGTCGCACATCACAATAGCAAGCCCAAGCCGTTTATCTGGACTGCCAGTGCGCGTGACAACTTACAAAAAGTCATTCGTGCCAATAGTCGATTAAGTTTCAAACAGAATGGCGCACTACACTAGAGCCTTCTTTTTAACTATGCTTCTACAGTTTTTTTCTCAAACCATTTGTACAACGTGGGTAGCACCACCAACGTGAGCAAGGTGGAAGTCACCAAGCCGCCGATTACCACGATGGCAAGGGGTCGTTGCACTTCTGATCCTGGCCCTGTAGCGAACAACATGGGTATAAGTCCCAACATCGCTACTGTAGCAGTCATCAGCACTGGCCGGAAGCGCTGCCGGCAACCTTGAATTACGGCTTCCGACTGAGACACGCCTTTTTCCCGCAAGGTGCGGATATAAGATACTAGAACTACACCATTTAGCACTGCGATCCCCCACAGGGCGATGAAACCCACTGAGGCTGGCACTGATAAATACTCGCCTGATAAAAACAGGGACACCACGCCGCCCATTGAAGCAAAAGGCAGCACCATGATGATAAGCGAGGCATAGCGCAATGAACCAAATAACAGGAACAGCAGGAAGAAAATTGCAGCAATGGTCACAGGAACGATGACCATCAAGTGGCCCATCGCCCGCTCCATATTCTGGAATTGACCACCCCATTCCAGGTAATAACCCTCTGGGAGCTTGACTTTTGCATCTACCGCCGATTGCAGTTCGGAAACGAAACTACCTAAGTCACGCCCCTTCACGTTCACCCCTATTACGATACGACGCTTTGCTTTCTCCCGGCTAATCTGTGCCGGCCCATCCAGCACACTGATGATGGCCAAGTCTTCCAGAGCCACATTGGCGCCGTTGGGTGAGATGACGCGCAGAGCATGGATATCCTTCAGGCTGTTGCGGAACCTCTCTGGCAAGCGCACCACAGCGCTAAAACGGCGTTCACCTTCAAATATTTCGGTGGTCAATCTGCCGCCTATCGCCGTTTCGATCACATCGTTTATGTCAGCTACATTAAGGCCGTGTCGAGCGATGGCTTGACGATCGATATTAATAGACAAATACTGCTGACCGGTAACCCGTTCCACGCGAATATCCTGCGCTCCCGTGATAGAAGATGCCACCTTGGCGATTGCATCAGCCTTTAGCTTGAGCAAACCCAAGTCGTCACCGAACAACTTGATCGCCACATCGGAGCGCACCCCTGTGACCATTTCGTCAACCCGGTCTGAAATCGGCTGGGCCATCACGACTTGCACCCCGGGCAAAGTTTTTAGCTTGTCCCGGATGGCGTCGGCAATATCGTCCTGTGTCCATCCTTTTGGCCACTCGTTACGAGGTTTGAGACTGACTATCGGGGTCGATTCATTCTGGCTTTGCGGATCAGCGGGACTCTCTCCACGGCCAATGCTAGAAAAAGCGGACTTTACACCGGGCACCTCCATCACCATACGCATCGCCTCCATTTCTACCTTGATGGATTCTTCCAGCGAGATATTGGGCACGCGATTTATGGCGGGCACGATTGAACCTTCCTTCATCTCGGGAATGAACGCCGTACCGAGCAAAGGTAGCAGCAGCAATGCTCCAACTAACGCCCCACCCGATACAATAATGGTCTTTCTTCCATTGGATAACGTCCAATCCAGCATCCGCAGATAAGGCTTCTTCAAAAAGGCAACCAAGCGGGTATCGTGCTCATTTTTTCCTACCAACAGGTATGAGCACAGAACCGGGGTCAGAGTGAGCGCCAGAATCAGGGATACGAACAGGGCGATAGCAATGGTGTATGCGAGTGGAGCGAACATTTTGCCTTCCATGCCTTCCAGTGTCATCAGTGGCAGAAAAACCAAAATAATGATAGAAATACCAAAAATAACTGGTGTAGCAACCTCTGATGCCGCATCAAGAACGACCTGCGTTCGGCTAATATTTTTGCATTCTGCTAGACGCTGAAAAGTATTTTCTACAACCACCACCGAACCGTCCACAATCAAACCGGTGGCAATTGCGAGGCCGCCTAAGGACATTAAATTGGCAGACAGGCCATAATAATTCATTACCATGAAAGTGATCAGCGGTGTCAAAAGCAGGGAAGAAACTACAATCAGAGACGAACGCACATCGCCGAGGAACAGAAACAGCACGATGATCACTAAAACCACACCTTCAAGCAACACCTTCATCACAGTTAGCAAAGCAGCATCCACCAGCTCACTTCGGTCGTAGTATGGAACAACTTTGAGGCCGTCGGGGAGCATTCCCTGGTCGTTTATTTCTGCGACCCTTTGCTTGATCCGGTGAACAACCTCTTTGGCGTTGCCAGCGCGGCTCATCATCACAATTCCGCCCACCGACTCGGTGATGCCATTCTTAAGCAGCGCGCCATATCGCACTTCATGACCGATGGTAACTTCAGCCACATCACGCATAAATACCGGCACTCCACCCTGCTCTTTGAGCACGATCATGCGGATATCGTCCAAGGTTTTGATCAGGCCTATGCCACGAATCAAGTATTGCTCAGAATAATGGGGCAACACGCCGCCGCCAGAGTTGGCATTGTTGCGGGCTAGAGCCTGATACACTTCCTGCAGTGTCACCTTGTAATGCCTCATGCGATCAGGATTTACCAACGCCTGATACTGTTTGACGTAGCCACCCTGAGAATTGATCTCCGCCACGCCAGGAATACCACGCAGCAGTGGTCGCACTACCCAGTCCTGGGCAATGCGGCGTTTGGTCAGCTCTTCTTGACTGAGCACTCGCTCGCCGTCGCCCGGTTTCTCCAGAATGTATTGATAAACCTCACCCAGTCCTGTAGACAGTGGGCCTAGTAATGGTGTCACACCCAGAGGCATACGCCCGCCTACTTCGATCAGACGCTCCATTACCAGCTGACGCGCGAAATACACATCGGTAACATCGGTAAACACCAGAGTAATCAGCGATAGCCCCGGTTTATTCAGTGAACGCATCTCCTCCAATCCCGGCAGACCGGTCATGGCCATTTCCAACGGCACGGTAACAAAGCGTTCGACTTCCTCAGGTGAGCGGCCAAATGCTTCAGTGGCAATCTGCACCTGTACATTGGTCACATCTGGAAAAGCATCCACGGATAGCTTCTGTGCCGCGTCCAGTCCTAATGCCACCAAGCAAACTGCCACCACGACAAGCACCAAACGCTGCCTAAGCGCTGCCTGAATCAGGGATTCCAGCATATTCACCTCACAACTTTTCTCGTTTGCGTTCGTTGTTAAGATGAAAAGCACCTTCTGTGACGATACGTTCGCCTATTTTTAGGCCTTCCAGCACTGGAAAATTACGATGATTTTCTTGTCCAAGCAAGACATGTCGCAATTGGAAACGCTTATCGTCCAACTGGACAAAAATATGGTCTTTGTTATCCTCTCGCACCACCGCCGCAGCTGGCACCACCAGGCGACGCTGGGATTTAACTAGAATCAGCATGGAGGCAAGCATTTCCGGCTTGAGCATCCGCTCATGGTTCTCTGCATCCATGCGCACCTGCACCGTTCGCGTATCTGGATTAACAGTGTCGGCAACAAAAATCAATCGCCCCTCAATGCGCTTACCGTCCAATGCCGGAATTTCAGCTTGCACCACCTCACCTTTCTTCACATGTGCAGCCTGCTGTTCAGTCACCTCGGCTACCAGCCAGACGTGGGACAGGTCAGCTACGGTATAGAGAGGTTCAGCCGGTTGCACTACTTGGCCTGTTGTCACATTACGCTCAATCACCACTCCATCAAGAGGGGCAATAATGGAAGAAAGAGAATTCACCCGGCGCGTAGCCGCCAGCTTGGTAATAGCGCTCTTGGCCATACCGAGCACCTTAAGCTGTTCGAGAGAAGCATGCAATTCGGCTTGGGCTTGGACTAGATCAGCCTCGCGCTTCTGCAATTCAGCTCTGCCAATTACATCAGCAGCGAACAGTAATACTGCCCGCTCTACTGCGCGGCGCTGTAGCCCTTCTTGGGACAATGCTTTGATATAGATGAGCTGGGCAGCAGACAACTCTGTGCTATTCAGCGTGGTCAGCACATCGCCGCGTTTTACCATCTGACCAAGAAATGCATGGACTTCAGTTACACGCCCAGTAACGGCAGCACCGATGCGCGCCACCCGATGCTCGTCCACTTCGACGTTAGCCGGCACACGTAGGGTTTCCGCCAAATCATCTTCGCTAGCAAGGGTGATCGTCAAACGATTTAAAAATTCCGGTGCAATCTCTACCACCGTGGGATTATTGGCCGGAGTTGCGATGGCACGCGGCATTTCCTTGTCCTTGCAACCAATCATCACAGTTACCAGCAGAAGGGAAATTAATACAGATGAGATCGTGCGCTTCACAGTGCTTCTCCTGCATTGGGGGGGAAAGCCCGCAGTCGGGCAATTTCGATGAGCGCCGCTTGTAGTTCGTAACGAGCATTTAGGTAGTCCAAGCGGGTGGTGCGCAAAACTCGTTGAGCATCCAGGAAATCAAGAATGCCACGTTCACCGTAGCGATAGGCCGCTTCAGCTACCTTCATAGCATTTTCAGCATCGTGCATCAGATCCGTCTCGAATATCTCTACCTGATTTTTTGCAATCTTATATCGACCATAAGCCTGATCCAGGACTCCCAGAAGATTGATGCGTGCCTGTTGCTTCTCCGCTACAGCACGATCAAACCCTGCTACTGCCTCGCCGATGGGACCCTGACGACGATTCCATAACGGCAAGGGCAAGGTCACGCCGACTTGCCATTGCTTCCAATCCGGATCTTGAAAAGAAGCTACCGAAATAGTGGGCTGTGGGTAACGTAGATTGCGTTCTAGCTGCACCCGCGCTTGAGCACGACGCGTTTGAGCATCGGCCACTTTCAGTAAAGGCTGACGCTCCAATAAATCTTTGCGCAGCTCTTCCAGTTCTGGTAGATCTGGGGGGAGTAACTTTTCCTGCGCCACTTTAAAGTTTCCCGCAAGTGGCGCACCGATTAGCGCCCGCAACCGATCGCGGCTTTGGGTAATACGTAATTCAGCACTATTAACAGCACTCTTTGCAGCCAATACCTCGACTTCTGCCTTGACCAATTCAAAGCGCGGGGATTCTCCAACTTTTACTTTGAGTTTCACCCTATCGCGAATTTGCATCAGCAATTCATGGTTGACTGTAGCCAGCTTGAGCTCCTCTTGACGGCGCAATACATCGAAATAAGCTTGCGTCACTGAAGCCCGTAAATTTATTCGCGCATCCGACACTACCGCTTCACTGGCAGTAAAACCGGCTTCCGCGCCCTGCCGACGTGCAGCACGCACAGAGGGCAGTTCGACCAGCTGAGATAATGTAGCCACACTCGTATGCCCATTCGGAATACCAATGTGCTTTGAAAGCGAACGACCCGCTCCGATTTGAAGATCAGGATTGGGATAAGCCTGCGCTGTAGTAAGAGCGGCATTCGCGCCACGCTCTTGAGCTATCACATCAGCAAGCGCTGGACTGTGTATGGCTGCAAGACGCAAGGCTTCGTTTAATGTCAATGGTGTCGTGGCATATGATGGATTGATGGCAATTATTAAGAATATTGATAAACAAAAACGAATAGGTAAGTTAAGCAATTGCATGTTATTTTTAATTTCTAAATCAGTAGTGTCCGGCAATTTTGACAAAACGGTTGATAATATATTGATGTTGAATGGGGAATGTTATGTTTAGGGTTGTCACCGACTTGAACGTGAATTTTTTGGGAAACCGGGATTTTCTCCCTGAGATTTCCTATCATGTATTCAGGCCAATTGGTGTTCGCGCAACTCATGGAGTATTTACCCTTTCATACGTTCCGCCGATGTGTACAGCGTTACCCTTCAAAATATCCCACTAAAATCTTTTCGCATATCGATCAATTTCTCTGCATAACCTTCGCGCAACTGACTTACCGCGAGAGTCTTCGCGACATCGAAACTTGCCTGCGCGCCCATCAAGCGAAGCTCTATCACTTGGGCATACGAAGCAATATTGTCAAGAGCACGCTGGCCGATGCCAACAAAAAATCGAGACTGCTGCATCTACGCGGATTTCGCGATAAGCCTTATTCAGATCGCCAGAAAGCTTTACGCATGCGACCGCTTTGCTGTGGAGCTGGAGCAGACGGCCTATGCACTCGACACCACAACGGTCGACTTATTCTTGAGCGTCTTTCCATGGGCACATTTTCGCCGAGCAAAAACTGCCGTCAAAATGCATACACTGCTCGACCTGCGCGGCAACATTCCAACCTTCATTCACATCACCGATGGCAAGATGCACGAGGTCAATGTGCTCGACATTTTAATACCCGAAACTGGCAGTTTTTACATCATGGATCGTGGTTTCACCGACTTTGCTCGCTGGTTCACCTTGCATCAAGCGCAGGCGTTCTTTGTCATTCGTGGCAAGTCCAATCTGCTCTTTCCTCGCATCTATTCTCGTCCCGTGGACAAGTCCACGGGACTGTGCTGCGATCAAACCATTGTGTTGGCCGCGCCGAAGGCCAGCAAGGATTACCCGCAGCACCTGCGACGCATCAAGTTCTACAATGCCAAACACGACCGGCATCTGGTCTTTCTGACCAACGACTTCGAGTTGCCTGCGATGACCATCGCTCAGCTTTATCGTTGCCGCTGGCAGGTCGAACTGTTCTTCAAATGGATCAAACAGCATCTTCGGATCAAGCGGTTCTATGGCACTACCGAAAATGCAGTGAAGACACAAATATGGATTGCAATTTCGGTTTACGTCTTGCTCGCCATCGTGAAAAAACGGCTCAATCCCGAGGCTTCGCTTCACACAATCCGACAAATTTTGAGCCTGACTATTTTCAATAAAAAACCACTCTATCAATCACTTAAAGACTCCTACAATTCAAAATATATTCTTATCGGTATCATGTGACACCGATAATAGCTAAATGTTCAACCAGTAAAAAATGGCGGATCCAACTCTGAAGTGCAACTTTTATAAGTGCATTTAGGTGGCGAGCTACGACACCTGATTAACGGTCTGAAACAAGCTGACTTTAATCAAACTGAAATCGCCAAAAACTCTTGAGGCTGCACTTACCCAAGTGCATTAAGCTGTCAAATATAACCGAGGAACAGGTGCAGGAGGCGATAGTGCGAAGCAATCATCGACCTCGAATAGCACTTGGATTTAGAACCCCGCACAAAGTATTTTTCGGGATGCAGGCGCTCTACACCAAGCAACCACTGACTGTTGCACTTCGAACTTGAATCCGCCTTATGCGAGATTGGATTGCATTGAAAAGAAAGGACTCTTTAAAATACTTTACGTGGACAGAGCAGGCATCTTCGGTGGGCCAAAGCGATGTAACTTCTCGCAAATACAGCGTGCCTGCCAAGAGTTAGGCATTGCAATTATCTTTGCTAACTCACCCCAAGGTAAATGCCGCTAAATCTGGTTAAGCAAGGTGGTGCTGATGCTCTAAAGCGGCAAGAAACACCTAACTTACGGCATAAAAACTGTGTGGGTATGGCAATCGAGAAAGCGGTTGTCCAGCTCTCAATAGAGCATCCGCCTTGGACAGCAGAAAGTGGCACTGAAGATGACAGAGGCTCCCGGAGTTGACATAAGTGCTGGCGGTATACGTCGTATGTGGTTAAGAAATAATATGAATACCACTGCACTGAGAGTGAAAGGTCACAAGCCTTGCAAGAAACGGCATAACGCATAGCCACTTTAGCAGCTGGCTTAAATGCTGTTTTTAAATATGTAATTATGGAATAGATTAATAC
The DNA here is from genome assembly GCF_927904885.1 of Candidatus Nitrotoga sp. M5. Lineage (GTDB taxonomy): Bacteria > Pseudomonadota > Gammaproteobacteria > Burkholderiales > Gallionellaceae > Nitrotoga. The sequence continues at coordinate 14,083 of NZ_CAKMNW010000066.1, read as the reverse complement.
CAGCAAAGCGAACGTCGCTAGTTACTGTATAGCTGCCAAAGAAGGGACATCGCTTAAACGCTCATTAGCGACAATAATATTGTGGTATGAGGAATGACTTGCTAAAGTGATCATGACAAAGTCGCTCGGTAATTAGACCGACAGTTTCCTTTGGTAATTACACTAGTACAGCTGAATTTGAACTGACAGTCACTTCGATCAAATCGGGTAACTGTCAGATGATATCGCGGTTACTACATATAAATACATTACTCTTTGCAGAGTTCAAACACACCTACACCTTCTACCAACTCTTTATTTCTTAGCAAAAGCCCAGCTGAATGGGGTCTTAAACTCTTCTTTACCAAATTTATCTACGCTCTTAAATATAAATCTAGCAACAACAGGTGACGCACCATCATTAATAAGGTCTTGTTCAAAATCTTGGTCAGCTTGTAACTTTTCGGCTGTATTGCCACTTTCACCATAGGCATATTTCAAATCGTGTTTTAACGCAATCTCAATCAAGTTAGGTATATTGAATATTTTAGCAAAAGCATCATCTGGAATCATAGATGCGCCGTCAAACGTCCATTCTTTATAGTTTTCTGGTTTTGCATTTATTCGTTCAACTAAGTGTGTGTAGCCAAAATGATCACATATCCCTTTTGCTCGTTCGTTATTAATTATGTCACCTACTTTTGGGAGAATCATTTTATTTTTTCTTACCCCAAAATTTAACCGCTCACTGCAACCATCCTCATCATCACCTATTTTCCCACCCCACTCCTATACGGAGCGGCCAATCAACGAACGTGTGGCCTAACCATGTTTACGTGATTCAAATGAATGTAGTCAACATGTCGCGCATTTTCAATCACATCCCGAATTTGATGATCCCAATAACATCAATTCCAGAAACTGCGCACACGCTTGACCTGACGGCTGGCACGAATATGCTCGACCTTTACCAGCCGCAGGGAAAACCTGGCTTTGATGAACAACCGACGCTGTCCAGACAAATTAACCGTGAAGAAGATGCACCTCCCACTGCACCGGCACGTCGAGAATGCATCTGTTTATCAATCTCCTGTGATGTGTTGGGCTTCATTTCATTCAGCCCAACCTTACGAGCTTTCTAGAGGTGGAAATCGCCAGATCTTTCTGGCTGATATGCAACCTCGTGGATTTGAACACGCAGAACGCCACCTCCCGGTTTTGGCCACTCAATTTCATCCCCTTGTGAAAGACCAAGCAATGCGCTTCCAATGGGCGCCAAAATTGACAATGTCTTACCACTCAAATCACTGTCTTTAGGATAGACAAGCCTCAACTCGAACTCATCATTCGAAGACGCAACTTTAAATCGCACAGTTGAGTTCATAGTGACAACAGTAGGTGGAACATCTTTTGGCTTTACTATTTTAGCCCTAGCCAACTCGGACTCCAACTCAACCTTACCTATAAACTCATTGTTTGGTAATGAGTCCAAGAGTTTTTCTAACCTTTCGGAATCCACAGTTGAGATTATTATTTCTGGCCTTACTTTCATTTCCATCCTCGCTTTCATATCTATCTGCTGTAACTGCTGTAACGCTCTCTCAATTCGACTGTAAAACCAGCGGCCAAACACCTCAATCAGCCGGCTCGTCAGCACAAGAGCGGAGTCAATTCAAACATTACAACATTTTTTTCGGTCTTCTTTAAACTTCCGCAGTGCACGACTTACCATCATGTAGTGTACCCTGAAATGGCTCCCAATCTCTGCCATCATATAAGTATCGGAAAGGTGTGACTGAGCTATTGCCTGACCTCTATTTGGATATCGTATGCAGCACTTATCCAGCGACAAAACGATTGTTTTTTTAATGTCACTTTGAAACTTCTCATAGAGCTTCCGAGTTTGTTGTCTGCGACTAGCGTTCTCCTATAGCATTACCATCCAACAACAGTTATGACTTATATCAAGCATGCTGTAGCGCCCTTGAAGATACTCAGTCAGAACATGACGGCGACTACCCTGAGGGATTTGACTATCAGTGAATTGTAATATGGCTTGATAGAAAGTCAGAGCTGACTCAACGCCTTTTCTCGTTCGTAACTTAGAGGAAGTCGACCTGGAAAGTCACAGCTGTCTAGATTAATTTTTTTTCGATACGCACTGATAGTAAAGTGGTCATTAAATCCTGTTATTTCCGTGTTTGTAAGCTCAACTCTTTCAATAATCAATGAATTAAAGATCCTTGTAAATTAAACCATGCTCGTGAAAAAGTTCCTCGCAGCATACTTATCTCATTGATAAATTTCATTATATAAGCTTCCAATTTATCTTTCTGGGAAAACTATTTATTTTTTTCGATCATTTCTGCATCTGGAAAAAGCAGGTTACAGTAAAGCTTTGGGGTACCAGATTTGGAGTCCTGGAGGCTTGGGAGGCCCAGGCGCCATAGCTAGAACGATTTATCCAAATGGAAAGAGGTGCAAACCGAATCCTGATGGATTTGATAAAAAGCTTTGTATAACATTTGTATACGTGGATTATTTAAAAAAATAGATATTCTCAGCATTGCCACAAAATAAGGAGCTAGCGATGTATTCTAGATTAATGACCATAGCTTTTTTGATAATCCAGATTTTTCCAGCTATGGCCGAAGTACCTTTACCGGAAAGTTGCCTGCATAACCCGTATGTGTTCACCTGCTTTTGGCCTCACGAAACGAAATTGCGCGATTTCCATCATAAGCAAATCGATGATATTGCTATCGAAGTTGAAACAAGTTTCAAGACAGCCACTCCACTCAATGAAATATTACTTAAAGGACATGCATCAACCTGGGTAGAAGGTACCCCTGTTAAGGAAAATGCAGTTGCTCGGGCCCTCGCAGCTCGTAAAATCCTGGAAGATCGGCTGAGTGTATATGGTGTACCTCTTGACCGAATTAACATTATAGCCACCGGTGTTGGAGATGAAGTGCCTTTATACACGAACGATACAGCTGAGGGGCGTGCATACAATCGCCGTGTAGAAGTTACTCTTACCCACACACCGCTTATGCCAGACAAACCTGCTGTAAAACCTGAAGACGAAGAAACAGCTGCGCTAGTATTCTCAAAAAATACAACAAAAGAAGCAAAAACCAACCTCAAAATTCCAATCGACATGCCGCCAGTGCGTTTTCCAGAAATTAAAGGCTGCGACAAGTCTCAAAAAGAAAGACTCAATAAAGTATGGGCCCTTGCTCACTATTATACTTGGCGTGCCGATCAGGTGATGGACTGGCTACAGTCTCACCCGGAGCTGCGTGCCGAAGCCTGGAACAAAAATGCGCCCACAAAGAAAGGGGATCTGCAGAATGCCAGTCCTCGAAACTGGTTTGGTCCCTATAGTAACGGGCGTTTTAAAAATGTGGATATGGCTATTGAAAAAGTTTTCAAAAAACGCTTTTCAAACCACACTTTTAAGTTGGTGTGTAAAGAGTCGACAGACAAAGATCCTGATGCAAGTCATTACGTTTTCGGGCGTATCGTCATTTACGACTCATTCTTTCATGAAAAGCATAAAACTTTAGAACGCCTTTTTAAATCCAAAATTGCATATCAGGCGCTTACAGTTATACATGAACTCTATCACCCTCTGTCCCTGCACAATGGAACCTGGTTGATGGATACGCATTGCAATGGTGAAAAATGCGATAAATTTTACAACGAAGAAGTACTGGATTTATCATGGGGCGACCGGAATCGAGATTATCGTCTGGCGATCCGTAATAATGACAATCACGCATTTTTCATTACAACGTTAGGTGACTTGATTCACAAAGGAAAACTGCTACAGTTTCCACCAAAATAACGTCGTCCAAGTTGATACATAATCCGCTACTTCTCTCTTGGTAGAGGAAGTAAGGCTGCGTTCGATCAGACCGGTGCTTTTTTTCATCCTGATGACAATATAACCAGATGACGTCGCGATTCCTACAAATAAAGAGCACCCGTAAATTTCAGTCTGATAGTTCTGACTATCCGTACAGTGTGATGAGTTTTTTGGGTGTTAGTACTGACCCCATTTGGTTCAACGCTGCGAGTTAGGAAACCGAAGTGGTAGCTGTTGTCAGGCCAAATTATTCTTTGGGCCTAAATTCTCTTTCAGACTTTCTCCAAGCATCCTCAAGGGCCTTATACGCATTAGAAAACCCTTTTTTCATATGATCCCACGCATCGGCTGAACTGGTTTTCATACTGCCATACCATTCTGCAACCTGATTCCGTTGCTTGCGAAGAGCCTTAAGGTTCTCTCGCGCTTTCATACGCGCGTCCTTGCTCATTTTTCCCCAATTTTTATCAATCCTCGCTTCCAGCGCATCAATATGTATATCCAGTGTATCCAGATTCTCTTTTGCTTTTTGAACTACTTCATCTTTCTTATCGGCAGTATATGAGCCGATAACTTGGAGTAAATCCTGCGTTTCTTTCTTAACCGCTTCTATTGATGTGTTGGTGTTTTCCGTTTGGGCATAGCAGAGTGGAGCAACACCAAGCATGCCGATCAACATCAATGCACCAATGTGTGATTTCATTTTTCCTCCCTGATTGTTGGCTGCTCTTAAATATGATGTTTACTTGAATCTCGAAGCGGCTGTCTTCAGTGCATTACTAAGCGTCCCACGCACTATCCATGCCTGCATTTATTCCTCCCATGCATCATTTTTAAGCTCGTCAAATTTGCTGTTGGCCGCCTCTTGCTTGAATCGTAGATCCTCGATTACTTTGTAGTACTCAAGTTATGCATCGGCTTCCGCTTTATCTGCTTTTGCTTTGAGCTTGTTGATCTCTGCGCTCCACCCATCCAATTGCGCCTGAATTTTTTTGGTAAGCTTCTTTCGTACTCATTGTTAATCTATATTTATAGTTTGTGTCTACACTCAATTTATACTTCTAATTGACAAACACCAATATGATATTAGTTCTCGTTGTGAACTAATCAGTCGCGGTAAGCGGGCAGGCAGTAGCAGAGTAAGGCTTGCGAGATGCGCCACAAACGAGGCCACAGAAGACTGACCGCTTGATCACGCTTATTTACGCCATGTTCGATTGCCTTAGTAGTAGACACTCTCAAGACGCGCATTGGATTTCTCGATAACAACTTTATACGCTGCTCCCATCTTGGATAGTCTCTGAATAGCCGCGCGAACAACTTCCTGGTTCACTGTTGACCCCGTAGAAAACGAGTGCTGGATGGGCACACCAAAGCCAGCATTCCTTGACAACATTAGAGATTTGACGGTATCGAACTTGGCTGCAGCGAGACGTTTCTCTATTCTTTCAATTGCTTGCGAATACGCTTCGTCCTTTTTCATCCATTCATCAATATTAATTTTACCGTCTGAGAGATCATCAGTTAGCGCTGCTTGAACCGTCTTCATGTTTAAAAGGTTCTTAGCATCGATGACCGCCTCACCAAACTTTACCTCATTCCTCACATCATCAATACTTTGCATAAATCGGTAAAAAATAACGGTGGTTGTCACGGCTTCTGTTCCGAAAGTGTCTGCGTCTTTAATGCTTGTAGATGCCGCGTACAAGAATGCAAACAAACCAGGAGACAAACGGTTCATAGAGAACGCCAGGCTCGATGACGCCGTTGATGAAGATTTGGCAGCCTCTGCAACTGCGTTGACAACATCAGTGTAAGCTTCAATTGCACCCGGACTCATTGCTGGTGCTATTGCAGTCGGATCTTGCGCCGCTGCGACTGCCTTCAATGCCTTAGTCACAACGCTAGCGATCTTGTCCAAGCTAAATTCACTTGTGTATTCAGTCTTAATATCGGAGTTGTAACCAATCTCTCTCGCATCTGCCACATTGGCATCGGCCAGATGCGACTTGATCGCGTCAAAAAAAGTGGCCTTGTACACACTTTCTTGCTCCTTGACCATTGATTGCATCTTATCAATTTGAGATTTAGCTACTACGGTTTTGTCGGCAACGGTTTTGACCGATCCGGAAGTGCATGCCATATTGTGTCTCCTTGGTTAAGTTACCTATTCATGAGGCATTTTGGATTTTGCCCTGCTTATTAAAGTGGTGTTTAGCAGCCTGACAGACCTCAAGAAATAGTAACCGCTCAGTTCAATTTCAGCCGATTTTCTTTAACTCAGACAAGCTGCTAGATGCCAATAGTGCCATAAATTATGGCTGCAACTCACGACCCATATCAATCGATCATGCATGCCGCCGGGTAAATTACCGATAACCGTAAGTTGTTTGTGAAACGTGCGCAATCATTTGTCGTGCTTTTGGTCAGCCGGAATACTTTGTTCTGAGGATTTATGAACAACATTACTAATAATTTGAGGAACAAACCTCTCTGAAAACCCTGCAACGAATGACCAAAATATAAATTTTGCAAAATCTTGACCTGTTAAAGGATAAGTTTTGGTGAACAAATTAATCATAAAATCAACATCTGGAATAGAATTAGTAGGCTCAGGGATGTAAAAGGATGGGAACACAGAGCCTGATACGATACCAGACAGAAACAAGCAATATAGAATTAACGAAAATACACCACCAAAAACTGGAACTAAAAGAATTTGAAACCAGGATCTAGTAAGTAGTGTCAGCTCTTCATCAGACACGGTTTTAATTCTTTGTTGGATACTTACAAAGCCCCCAATTATGCCGCATAAAAATCCAGCCCACGTCATCATAAATCGTTGACTGAAATAATAACTTAAACCAAAAATTGCACTAAAAATCAACACGGATACAACCGTCATGACTATTAGCCGTTTTGTCAGTATATGAATATTAGCGATTCTATCCATGGTTTCCTCAGAATAACGCTGCAGAAAGCCTCATTCTAAAACCCTGTTTCAGCTTTGGGTGGGATTTATTCAAAACAAACGGCTATCTTCATTTTCAGCTGCCTGATTTTTGATTAGATTCCCAGTGGAAATTTGCCTGATCTGACAAGTCTATCTATTCGATGCAGAGGCGAGATAATCTTGCTTCCAGTCTTTTATCTTGCATAACCATGATTTGCCAGCTTCCTGGTTTTAAGCGTCACGCAATACAATTTCCACTGATCATCCACTTTTATTTTGCCGTGTAGCAGAAAGCGGCGCGTGATCATTCATTTGCTCGATCAATATCGATCTTCGCCTGCATCAGTTAGATACAATTTCCTGGTCATCGCATTTGCCCTGCAAGAACAAAAAACTTGGGACACATTACTTAATTCTTTGCGCAAATAAGTAATGTGTCCCTAGATTTCCCGTGTGTGTACGTAGTGTCCTCAAGCACCCATCATAGTGTAGCTAGTGCTGATTGCGAAGGGCTCACTTGTTAAAGTTGTCTGCGTGAAAACGCAGATGCTCTTCGATAAAACTGGCGATAAAATAGTAGCTGTGGTCATAACCTTCGTGGCGACGCAGCTGCAGAGGGTAAGCATTAGCTGTTGCGGCTGCTTCCAGCCGCTCTGGTTGCAACTGCTCAATCATAAATCCGTCGGCCTCACCTTGATCCACTAATGCAGGTACCAGCTGCGTGGCTTCACGCATCAGCACGCTGGCATCGTAATCACGCCAGCTTTGAGCATCACCACCCAAGTAAGCGGCAAAGGCTTTTTTACCCCATGGGCAATTCATCGGGTTGCTGATGGGACTAAAAGCCGACACCGAACTGTAGCGCTGCGGATTGCGCAGGGCTACAACCAAGGCGCCGTGCCCACCCATGGAGTGCCCAGCAATAGCACGTTGCTCGTTTACCGGAAACGTCGACTCGATCAACTGCGGCAGTTCGTTCACCACGTAGTCGTACATTTGATAATGGCAGCTCCAGGGTGCCTGGGTAGCGTTGACATAGAAACCGGCGCCCTGGCCAAGATCGTTACCCTCATCATCCGCCACGTCGTCTCCACGCGGACTGGTATCCGAAGCCACGATGGCGATGCCCAGCTCGGCGGCAACACGATGGGCACCTGCTTTCTGCATAAAGTTTTCGTCCGTACACGTCAGGCCAGACAACCAGTACAGCACCGGCACCTTCTGTCCGTTGGCGGCTTGGGGAGGCAGGTAAATAGCAAAACGCATGGCGCAGTTCAGTACCTGCGAGTGGTGACTGTATTGCTTGTGCCAGCCCGCAAAGCTCTTGTTGCTGCTCAGATTTTCAATATTCATGCAAAGTCCCTCCTGAAATAGTAACTCCGTCTCGCGCCTTATCCACAGCCGCGGAGTAGTAACGGCGGTTACTTGTCGAAATGGATGACACTGCGAATGCTTTTGCCCTCATGCATCAAATCAAAGGCTTTGTTGATATCGTCAAGCCCCATAGTATGGGTGATGAAGTCATCCAGCTTGAATTCACCCTTCAGGTAACGCTCGACGTAACCCGGTAGCTCAGAGCGGCCTTTTACGCCGCCGAAGGCGGAGCCACGCCATACCCGACCGGTCACCAACTGGAACGGGCGGGTAGAGATCTCCTGACCAGCACCGGCGACACCAATCACCACCGACTCACCCCAGCCTTTGTGGCAGCATTCCAGCGCCGAGCGCATTAAATTGACGTTACCGATACACTCGAAGGAATAGTCAACGCCACCATCGGTCAATTCGACGATAACATCCTGAATTGGCTTGTCGCCATAGTCCTTCGGATTGATACAGTCGGTCGCGCCTAGCTTACGCGCCAGTTCAAACTTGCTCTCGTTGATGTCGATGCCGATAATGCGGCTGGCTTTCGCCATCGTGGCACCGATAACGGCCGACAGGCCGATACCGCCCAGGCCGAAGATAGCAACCGTCGCGCCCTCTTCCACCTTGGCTGTGTTCATTACCGCGCCCATGCCGGTGGTCACCCCGCAACCCAGCAGGCACACTTCTTTCAACGAGGCTAGCTTGTTAACCTTTGCCAGCGCAATTTCCGGCACTACGGTGTACTCGGAGAAGGTGGAGCAGCCCATGTAATGATGAATGGGCTTGCCGTCCTTATAAAAACGGGTGGTGCCGTCGGGCATCAGGCCCTTACCCTGGGTTGCACGAATCTTCTGACAGAGGTTGGTTTTGCCGGATGTGCAAAACTTACACTCGCCACACTCAGGCGTATACAGCGGAATCACATGGTCGCCTACCGCGACGCTAGTCACGCCTTCACCCAGCTGTTCGACAATAGCGCCGCCTTCGTGTCCCAGAATAACTGGAAAAAGACCTTCCGGATCGTCCCCGGACAGGGTGAAAGCGTCGGTATGACAAACACCACTGGCAATCACACGCAACAAAACTTCACCGGCTTGTGGCGGCATCACGTCGACTTCTTCAATCGACAGAGGCTGGCCAGGCCCCCACGCTACTGCGGCTTTGGATTTGATCATTTGTGTCATTAGAATTGCTCCTGTAGTGTTGACGAGTTTAGGCGGTGATGACGCCGTATTGGTGCGCTTTTCAGAGATTTCCTGGAACGCTAAGTTACCTCAATTGACTGTCCTTGCTGCCGCGACGGTTGTAGCTGCTAAGCCCTGCCTTCTGTTTATCAAGTTCGGTCTGGCAAATAATACAGCGCCGCACGCCGGCAACCGCTTTGCGACGCGCCTCCGAGATTGCAGTTCCACATTCTTCACAATGCGTTAGGCTTGCACCGATGGGTAACTGGCTACGAGCCGCCGCTACAGCATCTTCCACGCTAGCGTCAATTTGCTCTTGAACCGCACCATCTCGAGACCACCCACCGGCCATAACTCGCTCCTGTTCTTCCTGAGTTTAACTGCAAAACTTTAGAGTAACTACCCACGAAATCTTAATTTTTACTGAGAGCAACCTACTGGTGCAACCCTGATAAAGTCCATCATATTCATAAAGACACCTCTAAAAATTTTATTTTTAGCAATAACCATAAGATTTAAAGCATCATAATTGTTTTCAAGGTTCGCTTGAGCACTGGCGCTTCCAGGAAAATGGAATAGTTTATGGAGTTTGGGCGATTTACCCCCATAACAGGCACCTGTTACCCACAGTACGCATGTTGATCGATTATTTTGCCGAAAAATTATCAAGTCATTCTGTTCTGGCACATTGATTGGCTGTAATAAGCGGTGAGTTCAACTTACTTTGTACCGCAACCTTATGTTCTTCGGAATATCGAGGCACTATCCCTGATCCAGTCCAGCTGGTTAGAAATCAAGTAGTGCCAACTAACCTGTTACTACAAACCAGTGGGGGCTAGCATCCCAACATTTTGCTTGAATGTTAGTCCTGACCCGACAAAATTCTGGGGACATAACTTATATTCCTTGCGCAATTAAGTAATGCGCCCCCAGAATTCTACTTACCAAGTGCTGACAGCATATAATCTCCGGTATCGACACGGATAAATGTGGTTGAGGTCGCCAGAGCGACAGTAACTATCCTGCAAGGAGTTGACCTGATGCGCATTCGTCATCCTGTATGGGGAATTCTCTTTTTCCTATTTGGAGTGCCATTCACCGCTTACAGTGACGGCGGCCACTGGTGGGTATCAGAAAACGGTACAGAACCGTGGAGACTGATTGGCCGATCGTGTATGCACGAAAGCCAATTGCGAGGCGGCGACTTCAATGGCGACCTAAAGATGGATCTTTTTAGCGTCCAGAGTGGCCAATTTATGGTGTCTTATAGCGGCGGCGGTAAATGGTCCAATTGGACACTACTCCGTCTTGCTCCAAATCTTGGGCCCAAGAATATTCGATTCGGCGATTTTACTGGTGACGGTGTCACCGATATTTTTATCGTACAAAACGGGGGATGGTATCTTTCTAAATCTGGCAAGGAAAAGTGGAAGCGCATTAATAAATCAGGGTATGCACTCGAGGACTTGCGTTTTGGTGATTATGATGGAGATCGCATCACAGACGTCTATAGCCGCTCGGCCGGTAAATGGCAGGTTTCAATAAGCGGTCGTAGCAAATGGAAAACGATAAACTTCTCCGACTCAAATATGAAACCAGGGTGGGCTGACCCTGGCAAAGCACTTCTTAATATAGGAGACTTTGTTGGCAACTCGAAGAACGATAAATTTGTTGCAGATACGATCGGCTGTCCAGACACTGCATCCACTAAGTCCGTTTGCGGCATGGACAGTTGCCCTTCGGGCTACCATCCAACGCAGCTGATCCCGCAGGTCAATGGTAAGAAAAGCTTTTGCTATCACAACAACACCTCTAACACCAAAGTCATATGCAAACCGAATTGGGGTGACTCTTTCAAGATGTGTCAGGGTGGCCCTGATCCCACCGAGTGCCCGCCAGGTTATACCAATCGAAATTCTAATGGAATAGTCGACTTGTCATTTCATGAAAACTGCGGGCACCAGGACAACAATCAAATAGCGTGCTGGCGATCGTCAGCCACATCCTCCGGAAGTCAAGGCCTGACTATCGCCAAGACAAATGTTCGTAAACATCCCGCAGTATATTCCCGAGGCGTAGACAAGCTTGACGTCGTCGGATACGGGATGGATGACAAATACTATTTATCAAGTTGGAACGGTGAAAGTTGGTCCAACTGGTCGCCAATTGGCGTCGGAGAATTTGAGTCAGGTCCAGCGATTGGTAGTTTACATCGGCGTGCCCTCGGCGCCGATCAACTAAGCGTAATCGGACTGGGCAAAGATGATCACTACTACCAGTCGGATTGGAACGACCAACGTTGGTCAGCATGGAAACAGATTGGCAACGGATTGTTTACCAGCGCGCCATCACTGCTGTCGAGTCAGGATCCTTACCTGTTCGGGATCGGAAAGGACCGCCGAGTCTATTTCGCGACTCTCGTTAACGGTCGATGGAGCAAATGGACGCCGATAGGGTCAGGGACGTTCACGTCGGCGCCCAGCGCAGTTTCCATGGACTCTTCACTTTATGTGTTCGCGCGTGGGGACGAATCAGGAATGTATTTCAGCTCGAAAGCGGCAGGGCAACAGTGGTCTGAATGGGCACGTATCGGCAATGGCACTTTCGACTCTGCTCCGGCGGCCGTTAGTTGGAAAAATGGTCAGCTAGATGTATTTGCGCTTGGTAAGGATTCCAAGATGTGGCAAGCACGTTATCACCAAAATGCGTGGAGCGGTTGGTTCAAGATGAATGGAGACGTCGTAAATTCTGCCCCCAGCGTGGTATCAACATCTGCCACTCAGGCCGACATGGTAGTCGTCGGCAAGGACGGCCGTATTTATCACAATGTTTGGTCAGGCGACCGATGGTCAGGCTGGCTGGCCGACACTCCGACTGCCATCTTTCAGTAACTTTCAAATCACCGACTCAGCGACGACAACGCAACCCTTGTGGACAGGCTGTTGCGAGCCAAGCGCGGGGCCAGTTCAAACATTACAATTTTTTTCTCGGTCTTCTTTAAACTTCCGCATTGGGCGACTTACCGTAATGCAAGAAAGAAGCAGGTCTTGCAGTCATGCATTTTTAATTCGCCGAATAATTTTTTTCTGAGTGATCTTGCTATAAGTGCCGGTACCGTAACATTTTTTCCGTATTAAAAGACCTGCCCTGTTGCCTATTGAATACCACAAGATCAATGAATTACGAATTCAATTGTTGATTATGTTTTATGCAAACCAACTTAACTTAGCAATGCCTTACAGTCATAATATGATTGTTGATAAACGACAATTGCATGCACTAAATTACGCACTGAATCAATAAAATTAGTATCAATACTATATGAGGGAAAGCCACTGTAGGCCGAATTGATTGACGGATATATTCATTAATTAGGGATATACCACTTAAATGACTCTTAAGATATTCACTGTTGAATTGAAATGCACTCTCTTCACTTTTGTCTGAAATATATTTCTCGATCTGTAACAAGCGTGGCTCCAAACGTGACTGAAACGTCTTCCAAATTGCATCCTGGAGCCATAGCACCATCAAAACCAGAACTGTAAAAATGCTTGTTACATCCGATATCACTGCCGCCGACAATACAATAACGCTTAGTAGTTTTATATATAGAGAGTGTTTTTCATAGCTATCGAACTGATTCTGAAGTAAGCACCATTCTGCTTTAAATTCTTTTGTTTCCATTAACTACTCAGACCTTTGTTGTAGTGTGCGAATTATTATCATTAAGCTGTAATCGGTAAATTAAACAGCCCTCGTCAGTGACGAATTCCAGCGGATATTTTTTCTGGGTAACAATTTATTTGAAATTTCGTCGTTTACTGTTTTTTATTGGGCGTTTTCTTATTATAAAGTTAAGCCTGATTACCCCTAAAACATCCGAGATTGAGAAGCGTCGGAGCATAGGCGGGGAACGTAGAGCTACCCACACTAATTGTGGCGACATTTCCTTCAGCCTATAACCTGGATTGCAGCGATATTGAAACGTTACCAGAATGGAATGAACAAAAGAATTAGGTCTTGCAATCATGTAATTTTACATCTCGCCTGCTAAAGGTATTCTGAATTTTTTCATAAGTACTAGTGCTGTAATAATTTAGCATGCTACTGCAACACTTAACTCTTTTGTCTATCGTTGCAGAATCTATTGTGGCTCATTACTACCGAGCCCTATAGTCATAAATAAAATTGATGCCACACCTATATAGGTACGAATATGGTTCCACCATTGCCACCTCTTTTGATACATTGGCCAAACTTCTTTTGAAGCGGACACGTCTGTACGTGCTAGTAGATTGTTCAGAGGGACATTGAACAGCATCGTAATTCCGAATGGACCAATTATGTATGCAAGTGCACCAATTAACAGATACAAGCTTCCTGATTCATTGATATTTTGAATTGAGGTAAAAGCTATTACTGAACACAAAACTGGGGTTGCCAAGAAGAGCACCATAAATACTGGATTAATTATCGTTACGTTAATTCGCTGCATAGCGAACATGCCTTTATCTGATGGGAGATCCGACAGTGCCCTCATGATAAAGTTAGAAAACGCAAAAAGTAGCCCCGTTATTAAACCTGCGCCTAAAATGGAAGCAACAATGATGACTGTAATTAATCCACTCATGATATCTAAGTACTCTCCCCTCGGTTTATTTACGCCTAATAAGATAAATAAGAAAAATAAGGGTCAGGTCTTTCCGTATCGCATTACTACGATAC
>NZ_CAKMNW010000065.1 GCF_927904885.1 Candidatus Nitrotoga sp. M5 | reverse complement strand
TAGCGAGAGGGTTTTTTATTTTATGAAACCATAGATGAAATTATTTAAAATAAACCCGGATAATCCATTAGGCAATTTAACCAGCCTCCCCCATTGAAAAAGGGGGATTGAGGGGGATTTTTGTGTTCCTGCAATGCTCAACCCCCCCCTAGCCCCCCTTTTTCAAATGGGGGAATGCGAAGTCATCGCACGAATCAGGTCTAATGGATTATCTGGGATAAACTACCTGAGTTAGATGCGTTTCGCTAATTCGCTGGCCTTACCTGTATAAGAGGCTGGCGTGAGCTTATATAAGCGTTGCTTTTCTACTTCCGGAATGTCTAGCAGTAGGATGAAAGCATGCAGGCTGTCGCGGTTGATGCCGCCTTGGCCGCGTGTTAGTTCTTTAAGTTTGTCATAGGCATTCTCTATACTGTAGCGCCTCATTACTGTCTGGATCGGTTCTGCCAGTACTTCCCAGCTATTATTTAAATCGTCCTCCATGCGTTGCGAGTTGGCTTCCAGTTTATTCAGTCCCTTTAGGCAAGACTCATATGCCAGTAGCGTGTAGCCAAGCATCACGCCCATGTTGCGAAGCGTGGTGGAATCGGTCAAATCACGCTGCCAGCGTGAGATCGGTAGTTTCTCTGAAAGATGGCGTAGTAAGGCATTTGCTAAACCTAGGTTACCTTCTGAATTTTCAAAATCAATTGGATTGATCTTATGTGGCATAGTGGAGGATCCGACCTCGCCTGCTACCATTTTTTGTTTGAAGTAGCCCAGTGAAATATAGCCCCAAAGATCACGGTTGAGATCAATCAGGATAGAGTTTGTACGCGCGTAGGCATCGAATAATTCGGCCATGTAATCGTGCGGCTCGATTTGAATGGTATATGGGTTGAAAGTGATTCCACGTGCCATGACAAAGCGTTGTGCGAAAGCTTCCCAATCCATTTCAGGGTATGCCGTTAGATGAGAGTTGTAATTACCGACAGCACCATTGATTTTTCCTAGTATTTCTACATTGGCCAAGCGTGTACGTGCACGTTGTAGACGATGTACTACATTGGCAATTTCCTTACCGAGTGTGCTCGGCGTTGCAGTTTGTCCATGAGTGCGGCATAACATAGGAATATCTGCTAGTTGATGAGCAAAGTCGCGTAAGCATTTGATAAGCTTGTCTAGAGTGGGCAGCATAACTTCATTGCGACCATTCATTAACATTAGTGCGTGGCTTAGATTGTTAATATCTTCCGAAGTGCAAGCGAAGTGGATAAATTCTAGTTTGTTACTTGTTTCCGGGTTGTCAGAGAGTTTTTCACGCAACCAGTATTCGATCGCTTTCACATCATGGTTTGTACGCTTTTCTATAGTTTTGATTTGTTCAGCATCAGCTTCACTAAATTGTGCGATCAGCTTATCGAAATATGCAAGAGTTGCGGTGGAGAAAGGTTTGACTTCAGGAATACCCGCTTCCAAGCTAAGCGCTTTTAGCCATTCGATTTCTATCAGAACCCGATAGCGAATCAGGCCAAACTCGCTGTAATAAGTACGCAAGGAATTTATGCGGCTATGGTAGCGGCCATCCAAAGGAGAGAGCGCGGTGATTGTGGATAGTGTCATAGAGATAATCCTTGGAATGAAAATAGCAGAATTTTTCGTGAAATGTAATAGGTGAAGCATACCAGCATAATGTTTCACGTTAACTAGAAGTTAACTGATTATCGGTGTAAATAATTTTCCTGCAGGTTATCCGAGCACTGGTATGCAGTGGTCAAGTAGTTACGGACACCTCGATAGGTTGTTTTGCTGCGAACTGTACTTTGTAAACAGTTGGTGCTACATTTCCCAAAACGGCGTGCTGTCGTGTGCAGTTATAGAATCCCACAATGTATTCCGTCGCTTCATTAGTGGGCCCACCCGGTTTGGATATTCCCGTTGCCACACCCGCTCCATCTTCAAACTCATGAAGAAACGTTCCATCACTGCATTATCCCCACCTTCCCCTTTGCGGCTCATGCTGTATATGATGCCATGAAGTATTAGCAAGGTCTGTTTTCGTGGCTGTCGTACTGATCCTTGATCTGATGCAATATCAACCCAACCGCTGTTTGCCGCTGTCCAATCGCCATCTGCAATGCCTGATAGACTAAGGTTGCTAGCATCGTGGGACTCATCGCCCAGCCCAATGGTCTTGCGTGTATACGAGTCCTTCACCGTTACCAAATACAATCAACCTATTTTGGTGCGAATTTAAGCGATATCTTGAAGTCCAAGCCTGATTCGACTCCGAAGGACTAAACTGAGGATTTAGTAAGTGTTTGACACGGATAAATCGTGTTTGCTGCCGGAGGTGTTCACAAACTTCTTCTTCCAAACCGGATTTAAATCCACTTCGCATATTAAGCGATGCACTAGGCGGTGCATGCATTGCGGACAAATACGGTTCCAGAAATGTAGTTAATCAGCAACAAAAGGCTAAAACAAATCTGGGGGAGCGCCATTCCGCTGAATGTGAAGAGCTACCTTCTTAAAATTCTAAGCATAATTGTCTTGACGGAGGGATTCAAGTTAGTGAATTGAGGCTTTAAAGAAAAGATGTTTGGATTGTCCTTCATCGTTACAGATTATTTGCAATGATGCCGCCACCTAGACAAATTTCGCCATCGTAAATTACCACCGATTGGCCTGGCGTTACAGCCCGTTGTGCTTCGCTAAACTCAAAGCAGCCAAGGGTTTCAGATAGCGCGTTGAAGTGACAACTTACATCGGCTTGGCGATAGCGGATCTTAGCTGTGTAGTCGCGCGTAATATCAGGCATATGGTTTTCGATCCAGTGCAGTTCTGTTGCCTCCAGAGATGTGGTCAGCAAAGCTGGATGATCGTGCCCTTGAACTACAATCAGGTGATTATTTGCAATGCATTTGTTTGCCACGAACCAAGGCAGGCCCTGCCCGCCAATGCCTAAGCCTTGACGCTGGCCAATGGTATAGAACGACAAGCCCATATGTTCCCCGACGATTTGACCATCGAGCGTGCAAATTGGTCCAGGTTGGACTGGCAGGTAGCGGTTAAGAAATTCGCGGAATGGCCGCTCGCCAATAAAGCAAATTCCAGTACTATCTTTTTTGGCGTAGTTGGATAAATTGTGTTGGCGTGCAATTTCTCGCACCTGCGATTTCAGTATCATCCCAAGCGGGAACATCGCTTTGGACAATTGAGCCTGGGTCAAGCGATATAAAAAATAACTTTGATCCTTGCTACTGTCTATTGCCTTGAGTAAGTGATAGTGGCCGTCCACCTCGCGTATTTGCGCATAATGCCCTGTGGCAATGGAGTCCGCACCGATACTGATAGCGTGTTCCAAAAAAGCCTTAAACTTTATTTCTGAATTGCACAGGATGTCTGGATTGGGGGTGCGACCAGCCGCGTATTCGTGCAAAAAATGGCTAAATACGCGATCCTTGTATTCCTTAGCGAAATTAACCGTTTCGATGGGGATACCTATTGTGTCGGCAATAGAGACTGCGTCAATCAGGTCTTGGCGAGAGGAACAGAATTCGTCACTATCGTCATCTTCCCAGTTTTTCATATACAGGCCAATGACGTTATAGCCCTGCTGTTTTAGCAGTAGCGCGGTAACGGCGGAATCTACTCCGCCGGAGATGCCGACGACAATACAACCTTTAGACATAAAGAATCAGACGATCCAGAGTGTAACGTTGGCCACGAAGACAATTCTCTTCGTAGCTTAGTAATAGTGAGCTACGGTGGCGAATGCAGTTGGCATGGATTTCTTCCGCTGTCATTCTAGATTGTACGAATTAAGTCTGCGTTCAGTGAAAGCGGCGCGCAGAGTTATGGCGACGTGCACTAACGCATACCAATGGAAAGTGCCCACTAGATACAGGGGTTTAAATCTGCGAGCTGATTCTTCCGGTATGTTACGGATTGCTGTATCTAGCAGAGTAGCATTGGGTTCCAGATGATAAGCAGATTGGTTGAACAACAGGGTATGTTCCTTGATTTAGAAGAAATATGCAGTCTCAACTCTATAACGGATAGATGGCATAACATTAATTTAGAAAATTTTATATGCCGATCTTCAAGATAGTGTGTTTTAACTGGAATGCTGGGTGGAATAATAATCGCAGTATTGCCTACGCAAGTTTCAAACTTACACAGCTAATTGGCCGTGCGAGCAGTTTGTGAGCTTTTTGTTGTCAGCTTCATAGGCTGTTTTAGCAGGGGCAGCTGTGTCAGTGGTACAGCATAGAAGAAGCAATAGCAAATACAGAAGCGATCAATGTGGACAACCGTTGCATGTAAATTCCAGCATTAAGATTTAGTGTATTTTGTTAACATTACTTAATGCCAACACCATTAATACTTGGATTATTCTTTGGATGAATAGTTTGATAATTAATTTAAATATGGTGCCGGGAGAGGGACTCGAACCCTCACACTGTTACCAGCACCGGATTTTGAGTCCGGCGCGTCTACCAATTCCGCCATCCCGGCATGTTAAGTTTGAGATTATCCATGAAACAGGAGCCTTCATCAAGCATAAGCGTTGTTCAACAGAATTTGGGCGTGACGACTATGTCCACCCACTCGGTTTGTTTGTTACTGTTGTTACTTAACAGATCAATAGCGAGATGTTGGAAAGCTCCACCTTATATTTCTTGTCTGGTAATATTGTAAATCTGAAAACAGTGAGATATTGATCAAGGCATTTATTTTCAATAGCATAGATGATCTGATCAGTTATTTCCAAATGGAACAAAGCGTGTCGATGTTCATTTTCTGCGAGCAATTCCTAAGATGGTTAATTGAAGCTAGTTAACAAAAGCGGAGTTTCGATTGATTATGCTGCTAACTGATTTAAATTACACAATATCGCTGCGTGGAAGCGGCGAATGACACGTAGTCAAGTTGCTTCTATTTCCGCTGTCGGCCATATTTAAAGATCTCGATGTGCTCGATTGCTTCCATTCTTACCTGCGTTCGGGTGCGTTAGAGTCGATGATTAACCAGCTCACTTATTTGATACGCACATGACCGATTCGCTACAGCTCGTCCTAATTTTGCTTGCCGTTGCTGTAGGTGTGGTGGTGGTATGCCGTGTGTTGCAATTGCCTGTAGTGTTGGGCTATTTGACCGTGGGTATTTTGATCGGTCCGCATGCGCTTGGCTGGATACCAGATACGCCAAGCACGCGCCATCTGGCGGAATTTGGCTTGGTATTTCTAATGTTCAGCATCGGCCTTGAATTCAGCCTTGCGCGTCTCCACAAAATGAAACGTACGGTATTTGGCCTGGGTGGCGCGCAGGTGATGATAACTCTTTTGTTGATTACGGCAGCTGGCTGGCTGGCTGGATTTGATTGGCGTGCAAGCTTAGCTATTGGCTGCGTGCTCGCGATGTCATCCACCGCTATTGTAAGCAAGATGCTTGTCGAACGCGCTGCTATGAATACACCACATGGTCAACAGATCATCGGTGTGTTGCTATTTCAGGATTTGGCTGTAGTGCCGTTTCTTATAATCATTCCAGCTTTGGCGAGTCCACCAGGCGACCTGCCTTTCACACTCTCCCTCGCACTGCTTAAAGCTGCAATAGTCCTAGCTGTGCTGCTGTTTTTCGGACAGCGTGTGATGCGATCTTGGTTTCATGTAGTGGCGCGGCAAAAATCTTCCGAGCTGTTTATGCTCAACGTGCTTCTTATCACGCTAGGACTTGCCTATTTTACTGAATTTGTTGGGTTATCGTTGGCGCTAGGGGCATTTGTAGCCGGTATTTTAATTGCTGAAACTGAATACCGCTATCAAGTTGAAGATGACATAAAACCGTTCCGCGATGTACTAATGGGTCTATTTTTTGTTACCGTGGGCATGATGCTGGATCTCGGTGAAATGTTTGTCAATATTGGCTGGGTACTTCTGTTGTTACTGTGCTTAATTCTGATTAAATTTACTGTGGTGGCATTATTGGCACGTAGTTTTTCCGGTGATTGGGGAGTGGCGATTCGTAGTAGTCTGGGTTTGGCGCAAGCTGGTGAATTCGGCTTCGTGCTATTAACCTTGGCAAGCGGGGTAAATCTACTATCTCCCGCTGCAGTGCAAATTATCTTGAATACTATGCTCCTCTCTATGCTGGCTGCGCCTTTTCTAATTCAGTATACCGAAGCTATTGTGCGGCGCATTGCGCCCTCAGAATGGATGAACCGCGCCATGCAGATACATCAAATAGCGGTTCAAAGCATCTCCGTCGATACGAATATCATTATTTGCGGTTACGGGAGAAGTGGGCAGTCGTTGGCACGCTTTATGAAGCAGGAAAATGTTCAATTCATTGTGCTCGATCTCGACTCGCGCAGAGTACACGAGGCGGCTGCAGCGGGCGAAAACGTGGTGTATGGTGATGCCGCCAAGCGAGAAGTGCTTTTGGCGGCCGGGTTAATGCGCGCTAAAACTCTAGTTGTTACTTACAACGATACTCATTCTGCGCTAAAAATTTTACACTTGGTTAATGAACTGCGGCCCGATTTGCCAGTGGTGGTTCGAAGTGCCGACGAGACCCATATCGAGGCACTAAAACAGGCTGGAGCATCCGAAGTTGTAGCAGATGTACTTGAAGGCAGTGTGATGCTGGCGTCGCAAGCACTGCTTATGTCTGGCGTACCACTTAACCGTGTTGTCCGCCGTCTTCAGGAAAACAGGGCGCGCCGCTATAGCATGTTCAGTACTTACTTTCGAACTGCTGCGAATGTGGCGGGTGAAGACATGGAAAACATACAGCCGCGTTTTCATAGTGTGTTGCTGGGAGAGTGCGATGCCGCCGTGGGTAAGACGCTTGATGAAATAAATCTGGCCGAATTATCTGTAGAAGTAAATGCGGTACGCCGCCACAACGTGCGAGGCAATGAGCCAGTGGGCGATATGATAATCAAATCTGGTGACGTACTAGTACTGCTCGGTCAGCCGAAGCATTTGGAAGCGGCGAAAAAGCATTTGCGCGAGGGATGATAAAAAGGTGATGTCCTAATCACCTGTTGGAACGGCGTGCTTTCAAAAAGATTCGATAAAGCAGGTTGTTGGCGTGATATATCGGCCGAAATGACAAATCAATCTTCGCCAGTCCGGATTGCTTTTCAAATACCGCGTTGTAACATCATGAAATTTCACTATCCATTATTTGAGTTGGTTGTGTAGGTGGTGATGTTTTGAATGCGATTAATGATGATGCTTAATTTCCTGCTGGCTTTGGGAGGCATTATTTAGGAGTTCCATGCCGCTTCTGCCATGCGTGTTGCCAGGCCAATTGGGTTATCAAGATACTTTTAGCATGTGCATTTGGCATTGACGCGCTACAAATAGGTCAACACGATGCTGCCATTGCATGTGGTGTTCTTAGTGTTTACGTACCTGGTCGCCGTTTGACGTATGCTTAACACTTGAAGTGTCGTCAAGTAACAAGAAGAAGCATCGAGACAACACTGCAGACGATAATTCATATTTTGTAAAAATATTGCTGTTGGGAGTTAAAGAATCATTGACAGCGAGGGCAAGAGAATGGATAATCATCTGTTCATTTGGAGGGGTTCCCGAGCGGTCAAAGGGATCAGACTGTAAATCTGACGGCTCAGCCTTCGAAGGTTCGAATCCTTCCCCCTCCACCAGTTTATTGTGTGTAAAGATTATTATAAGTTTGGCGGCTAGATTGGGCTGGGCTGAGTGGTGGGTTGTGCTCAGTTGCGCGTCATTTTGGCGGTATAAATCGTGCGGGTGTAGCTCAATGGTAGAGCAGAAGTTTTCCAAACTTACGACGAGGGTTCGATTCCCTTCACCCGCTCCAGTTTGAGTTGGCCCATGTGGCTCAGTGGTAGAGCACTCCCTTGGTAAGGGAGAGGTCGCGGGTCCGATTCCCGCCATGGGCACCAAATAGCTTGTTCAGATACTTTTGTTAATTCGGTGTTGATGAGGAAAAATCATGGCAAAGAGTAAATTTGATCGTACCAAGCCGCACATAAATGTAGGCACAATTGGTCACGTTGATCATGGCAAAACAACCCTGACTGCAGCAATAACTACAGTGCTGTCAAAGAAATTTGGCGGGGTGGCGAAAGGTTACGACCAGATTGACGCGGCGCCTGAAGAAAAGGCGCGCGGCATCACCATTAACACCTCTCACGTTGAGTATGAGACAGAAACTCGGCACTACGCGCATGTGGACTGTCCAGGTCACGCGGATTACATTAAGAACATGATTACCGGTGCGGCGCAGATGGATGGCGCAATATTGGTTGTGTCTGCTGCGGACGGTCCTATGCCGCAAACACGGGAGCATATCCTTTTGGCGCGACAAGTGGGCGTGCCTTACATCATTGTCTATATGAACAAGGCAGACATGGTTGATGATCCAGAGCTGCTGGAGCTGGTGGAGATGGAGGTGCGTGAGCTGCTGTCTAAGTATGATTTTCCTGGTGATGATACCCCTATCATTATTGGTAGTGCGCTCAAAGCTTTGCAGGGTGATCAATCCGAGATTGGTGAGCCATCCATTATACGTTTGGCAGAGGCGCTAGATTCTCATATAAGTCAGCCAATGCGTGTCATGGATGGTACCTTCCTGATGCCTGTCGAAGACGTTTTTTCCATATCTGGTCGTGGCACAGTTGTGACTGGCCGGGTGGAGCGTGGTGTCGTTAAAGTGGGTGAGGAAATTGAAATTATCGGTCTTAAGCCCACTGTTAAAACCATATGTACGGGCGTAGAAATGTTCCGCAAGTTGCTTGATCAGGGGCAGGCGGGTGATAACGTAGGTATATTGTTGCGTGGTACCAAGCGTGAGGATGTTGAGCGCGGTCAAGTTTTGGCTAAGCCTGGTTCCATTACGCCGCATACCAAATTCACGGCCGAGATTTACGTTCTCAGTAAAGATGAGGGTGGTCGCCATACGCCGTTCTTTCAAGGTTACCGTCCGCAATTTTACTTCCGCACAACCGACGTAACGGGTGCAGTTGAATTGCCATCGGGAACTGAAATGGTAATGCCAGGAGACAATGTGTCGGTGACGGTCAATTTGATTGCCCCGATAGCGATGGAAGAGGGGCTTCGATTCGCGATACGTGAAGGTGGCCGGACCGTTGGCGCTGGTGTGGTGGCTAAAGTGATTGAGTAGTGGTGGCGGTAAAGAGGGTGGGGCGTTCAAATAGAAGGTTCATCATCTTGATTAGTTTGCTGTTCCCGTTTAAAAAATTAGGCCAGTAGCTCAATTGGTAGAGTATCGGTCTCCAAAACCGAGGGTTGGGGGTTCGAAACCCTCCTGGCCTGCCAGTTAAATCATCAGGAAAGACGGGCAAATTGCGCATGGCGGATAAAATTAAATTGGTTGTTGCGTTTATGTTCGTTGTTGCGGGCATTGCGGGGTTTTATGCTTTGCACGAAAGTGCTGCGGTGGTAAAGCTTGCTGCGGTATTGTTTGGGTTTTCGATGGCTGCTGTAATGGTTTGGATGACCGAGCCAGGTAAGCGTTTATTTGCGTTTGGTACGGAATCCGTGGCAGAGGCTAAGCGTGTGGTATGGCCATCACGCAAAGAGACGGTGCAGACTACAGGGGTGGTGCTTCTGTTCGCGGTTGTAATGGCATTATTTTTGTGGGCGGTTGATGCCAGCTTGTTATTGGTTGTTAATAAATTAATGGGGCGTGAATAGTGTCCAAGCGTTGGTATGTTGTTCATACGTATTCTCAGTTTGAAAAATACGTGCAGCGTGCGTTGCCAGAGCGAATTCAACGCGCGGGTTTGGAGGATCAGTTCGGTCAGATATTGGTGCCGGTGGAAGAGGTTGTGGAGCTGAAGCTGGGTCAGAAGAACATTAGTGAGCGTAAGTTTTTCCCTGGGTATGTGCTGGTTGAGATGGCAATGACCGATGAAAGTTGGCATCTTGTTAAAAGTACGCCTAAAGTTACCGGTTTTTTGGGCGGTTCGGCAATGAAGCCTACTCCCATAAGCGAAAAAGAAGTGCAAAATATAATGCACCAAATGCAAGCCGGTGTGGAAAAGCCAAGACCTAAAGTGTTGTTTGAGGTAGGTGAGGCGGTGCGTGTCAAGGATGGTCCATTTACTGATTTTCACGGTGTGGTGGAAGATGTTAATTACGATAAAAGTAAGTTGCGGGTGGCCGTGACTATTTTTGGTCGATCTACGCCTGTGGAGTTGGATTTCGGTCAGGTAGAGAAGGCTTGATAAGGTAAGGCGAACCGATTTAAAGAGCGTCGATTGCAGGCGTCTTATCTTGTTCGTCTTCCTTTTTTCTGGTTAATCGGGGAGGGCGCAATTGCGTCCGCATGAACCCATAGGGAGAGTGTTGTGGCAAAGAAGATAATAGGGTTTATTAAGTTGCAAGTTCCTGCTGGTAAGGCAAATCCCAGTCCACCTATCGGTCCAGCGTTAGGTCAACGTGGCTTGAATATAATGGAGTTCTGTAAAGCTTTTAATGCTCAGACGCAGGGTGTGGAGCCAGGTTTGCCAATTCCGGTGGTAATTACGGCTTATGCAGACAAAAGTTTTACATTTGTGATGAAAACTCCACCTGCAACCATTCTGATAAAGAAGGCGGTAGGTGTGCAGAAGGGGAGTCCCAAGCCGCATACAGACAAGGTTGGTAAGTTGACCCGTCAGCAAGCAGAAGAAATTGCAACCGCCAAGATGCCTGATTTGACCGCTGCTGACATGGATGCGGCGGTGCGCACTATTGCTGGTAGCGCCCGAAGTATGGGTATTGTTGTGGAGGGCGTATAGCATGGCACATGTTTCTAAGCGTTATAAAGTGTTGATTGCTAAGGTTGATCGTAACAAACTGTACGCAGTGAATGAGGCGCTGGATTTGGCAAAAGAAACCGCTAAGGCCAAATTCGATGAGTCTATCGATATTGCAGTCAATTTGGGCATAGATGCTCGTAAATCCGATCAATTGGTACGTGGTGCTGTAGTGCTGCCCAAGGGGACTGGTAAGGCTGTGCGTGTTGCTGTATTTGCTCAAGGGGCCAAGGCTGAAGAAGCCAAATCGGCTGGTGCGGATGTGGTGGGTTTCGAAGATTTGGCTGAAAGTATTAAGGCTGGCAATATGGATTTTGATGTTGTGATAGCCTCTCCTGATGCTATGCGCATTGTTGGTCAGCTAGGTCAGATTCTTGGTCCGCGTGGATTGATGCCTAATCCTAAGGTGGGCACGGTTTCCGTTGATGTGGCTGGCGCCGTGAAAAATGCAAAGGCTGGTCAGGTTCAGTACCGCACCGACAAGAATGGTGTTGTGCAGTGTACGATAGGACGCGCTTCATTTGCTATGGAGGCGCTACGTGAGAATTTGCTGGCACTGGTTGACGCGTTAAACAAAGCAAGGCCAGCCGCTGCTAAGGGTGTGTACCTTAAGAAGGTGTCTGTTTCCAGTACAATGGGTGTGGGTATTCGCATTGAGCAGGCCAGTTTGGCAGGATAATTGTTTTTTTGCTCATTGCTCTGGTGGTATAAATTTGGAGTAGTCTTTCGCATAATATAGCGCTGGGTATTGGTGCAATACAAGTTGTGCGGCATGATTGATCAGCTCGTTATGCTGTTGACAAACTTTGAGCTGCTGACATATTGGCAGATTGTCAAAGACCGTAAGTACCCTAGGGTTTAATGTAAAGGGCGCTGTATGGAGGCTCAGGATCGGGCCTGCTTCTGCTTCCTAGCGCTTACGTAGATGGTGTGCCCGCGAGCAGGTGTGATGTTATAGCGCCGGCTTTAGGACGCAGTTATTAATGCAGGTTCGCTGAACTTAGGTTTAGTGTTCCAATTTGAAGATGGGGAATGAATTGAGTCTTAATCTGCAAAAAAAACAAGCGGTAGTGGCTGAGGTTAACGAGCAGGTAACGCAGGCTCAGACTATTGTTTTGGCAGAGTACCGAGGAATTACAGTCAGCGACATTACAAAGCTGCGCGCCACTGCACGCCAATCAGGAGTGTACTTCCGAGTGTTGAAAAATACATTGGCTCGCCGCGCTGTGCATGGTACTCAGTTTGAGGCTTTGGCTGAAAAAATGGTTGGCCCGCTGGTCTACAGCATCAGCAATGATCCTGTCGCAGCAGCGAAAATAGTGCATGAATTTGCCAAGTCGAACAGCAAGTTGGTAATCAAGGCGGGCGCAATGGTTGGTTCTTTGATGACAGCGGAACAGATCGCTGAGCTGGCTGCTATACCGAGTCGAGATGAGTTGATTGCACGCTTGATGGCGACTATGAATGCCGCAGCCAGCACTTTTGTACGTGCTTTGTCTGCTATCCGCGATAAGAAGGAAGCCGAAACGGCAGCCGCTTAACGCTCTTACCAAACTTTTCGAAATAATATTAGGAGAACAATATGGCTGTTAATAAGGCTGACATTCTGGATGCAATTGCACAAATGACGGTGCTGGAACTGTCTGCACTGATCAAGGAGATGGAAGAAAAATTTGGCGTATCTGCAGCTGCTGTCTCTGTGGCTGCGCCTGCAGCTGCAGCTGCAGCTACGGCTGAACAAACTGAATTTAGTGTGATGTTAAATTCCGCGGGTGCTAGCAAGGTGAACGTGATTAAAGTGGTTCGCGCGATTACCGGTCTTGGGTTGAAAGAAGCTAAAGATCTTGTAGATGGTGCCCCGAAACCAGTGAAAGAAGGGGTGAGCAATGCTGATGCAGACGCAATCCTGAAGCAATTGATTGAGGCTGGAGCAACTGCTGAAATCAAGTAAATATTGTACGTGTTGAAAGGCTGACGGGTGCCCGCCAGCCTTTTGCCGTTTTAAGAAGATAACGGACAGCAAGCTATAGAATGCTTTTTGTCCATTGTCTTTTCCCTCGGTCGTGGAGCTATTATGAGTTATTCTTTTACTGAAAAAAAACGTATTCGTAAAAGTTTTGCAAAACGTATTGGTGCATTGCCGATACCATTTTTGCTGTCCACGCAATTAGAATCTTACAGTGCTTTTCTTCAGGCTGGTACCTTGCCTGGGCAGCGCGTCAATGATGGATTGCAAGCAGCTTTCCACTCAATTTTTCCGATTGAGAGTCATAACAAATATGCGCGTCTTGACTTTGTTAGTTACAATTTGGGCGTGCCGCCCTTTGACGTCAAAGAATGTCAGCAACGCGGTTTAACATATGCTTCCCCGATACGTGCTCGTGTGCGCTTGACATTGTTTGATAAGGAGGTGTCTAAGCCGACAGCTGTTAAGGAAGTCAAAGAGCAGGAAGTGTATATGGGTGAAATTCCATTAATGACGAATACTGGTTCCTTCGTTATCAATGGCACCGAACGGGTTATCGTGTCGCAATTGCATCGTTCACCTGGTGTGTTCTTTGAGCATGACCGCGGAAAGACGCATAGCTCAGGTAAATTATTGTTTTCCGCACGTATTATCCCATATCGCGGATCTTGGCTGGATTTTGAGTTCGATGCGAAAGATTATGTCTATTTCCGTATTGATCGTCGTCGCAAGATGCCTGTTACTATTCTATTAAAATCGTTGGGTTATACGCCCGAACAGATACTTGCAGAATTTTTTGAATTCGATACTTTCCGTCTTGGTAAAAAGGGTATTCAGTTTGAGGTCGTGCCAGAACGCTTGCGTGGTGAGGTGGCGCGGTTTGATATCTTGGATAAGAGTGGTAAGTTGATAGTGGCTAGTGGGAAGCGCATCACTGTGCGCCATATCCGTGAAATTCAAGAGGCAGGTATTGACAAACTGGCTGTTCAAGATGATTTTCTTTTCGAGCGCGCGTTGGCTGTTGACGTTATTGATAAGGAAAGTGGCGAAATAATTGCCAATGCCAACGATGAGATAACAGAAGCCCTGTTGGCTAAATTACAGGCGTCTGGAGAGAAAAAAATTCTCACGTTATATACCAATAATTTGGATCAAGGGGGATACATATCGCAGACTCTGCGTGCAGATGAGACTACTGATCAGTGGACAGCGCGAGTTGCTATCTATCGTATGATCCGTCCCGGAGAGCCGCCCACAGAGGATGCAGTAGAAAATCTCTTTAATGGGCTTTTCTTTTCTGACGAGCGATATAACCTATCGGTTGTGGGGCGTATGAAATTCAACCGTCGTGTTGGCTCAGATGAGCTGACAGGGCCGGTCACGTTGTCGAATGAAGATATCGTGGCGGTAATCAAAATTATGGTCGAGTTGCGTAATGGTCGTGGCGAAATTGATGATATTGATCACCTCGGGAATCGGCGCGTGCGCGCTGTGGGAGAGTTGGCTGAGAATCAGTTCCGAACTGGGTTGGCACGCGTTGAACGTGCTGTTAAGGAGCGTTTGGGTCAAGCTGAAACAGACAATTTAATGCCGCATGACTTAATCAATGCTAAACCAATTTCTGCGGCGGTCAAGGAGTTTTTTGGTTCCAGTCAACTGTCTCAATTTATGGATCAAACCAACCCTTTGTCTGAAGTAACTCACAAGCGTCGTATTTCTGCGCTTGGGCCTGGTGGGTTGACTCGTGAACGTGCTGGTTTCGAGGTACGTGATGTCCATCCGACACATTATGGTCGATTGTGCCCAATTGAGACTCCAGAGGGGCCAAATATCGGTTTGATCAACTCGTTAGCTCTATACGCGCGCATTAATAATTATGGTTTTATTGAAACCCCGTATCGACAGGTGACTGATGGTAATGCGACTGATGAAGTTAAATACTTATCTGCAATAGAGGAAGGCAAGTTTACTATTGCTCAGGCTAACGCTGAGTTAGATAGCAAAAATATGTTTACCAATGATGTGATTTCATCTAGGCAGAATAATGAGTTTGTGCTGGCTTCGCCGCATAGCATTGAGTACATGGATGTGGCACCTGCCCAAGTAGTATCAGTGGCGGCGGCGTTGATACCTTTTTTAGAGCATGATGATGCAAATCGCGCTTTAATGGGAGCCAATATGCAGCGCCAAGCTGTACCTTGCTTGCGCGCAGAGAAAGCGCTGGTCGGAACTGGGATCGAACGCACTGTGGCTGTGGATTCCGGCACCACGGTGCAGGCATGGCGTGGCGGGCGAATTGATTATGTAGATGCAGGTCGTATTGTTGTTCGGGTTAATGATGATGAAACCACACACGGCGAAGTCGGCGTGGATATATATAATCTGACCAAATACACACGTTCTAATCAGAATACCAATATCAATCAGCGTCCATTAGTCAAAATGGGGGATGTGATTGCTCGTGACGATGTGATCGCGGATGGCGCGTCCACTGATATGGGTGAATTGGCTCTTGGCCAGAATATGCTGGTAGCGTTCATGCCTTGGAATGGTTATAACTACGAGGACTCGATATTGATCTCTGAGCGTGTGGTGGCTGAAGATCGCTTCACCTCTATTCATATCGAAGAGCTTACAGTGGTTGCACGAGATACGAAGCTTGGTTCGGAAGAGATAACTCGAGACATTCCAAATCTGTCTGAGGGTCAAATGGCGCGCTTGGATGAGTGCGGTATTGTGCACATTGGCGCGGAAGTTGGAGTCGGTGATGTACTGGTTGGTAAAGTCACGCCAAAAGGTGAAACTCAACTGACACCAGAGGAGAAGTTGCTTCGTGCTATTTTTGGCGAAAAAGCGTCAGACGTTAAAGATACCAGCCTGCGAGTGCAGGCTGGTATCTCCGGGACAGTAATTGAAGTGCAGGTATTTACACGAGAAGGGCTGCAGCGTGATCAGCGCGCGCAACAGATTATCGACGACGAATTGAAACGTTACAAGAAGGATTTGGCTGATCAAATGCGTATCGTTGAAATCGATGTATTTGCTAGATTAGGTAAGCTGCTATTAGGTAAGGTGGTAAATGGTGGGCCAAAAAAACTGGCAAAAGGTACTAAGTTGTCGAAGGAATACCTTGCTAGTCTGGAACGTCACCAATGGTTCGATATCCGCCTCGATAGTGAAGATACAGCATCGCAACTAGAGCAGGTCAAAGAGAGTTTGGCGCAGAAGCGTTCGGAATTCGATGCGGCATTTGAGCTAAAGAAACGAAATCTAACTCAAGGCGATGAGCTGCAAGTTGGCGTACAGAAGATGGTTAAGGTTTATGTGGCGGTGAAACGACGTTTGCAGCCTGGTGACAAGATGGCTGGTCGTCATGGAAACAAAGGTGTGGTGTCACGCATTGTACCTGTGGAAGATATGCCATATATGGCTGACGGTACGCCAGTCGATATCGTTCTGAATCCACTTGGTGTTCCATCTCGTATGAATGTAGGGCAGATATTGGAAACCCATCTGGGTTGGGCCGCTAAGGGCTTGGGGCAGAAGATAGGCAAGATGCTGGAATCGCAAGCCAAGATTGAAACGATACGAGCGTTCCTTGGTAAGATTTATATGCTTGATCAGGCAGCTGAAATTGCTGCGTTCAGTGACGAAGATGTGTTAAATCTGTGCCATAACCTGAGAGGTGGTGTGCCATTCGCTACGCCGGTGTTCGATGGCGCGAATGAAGGTGAAATAAAGGACATGTTAGAGCTAGCGGGTTTCCCGCGCTCTGGCCAGATAACATTATATGATGGCCGAACTGGAGTCGCATTTGACCGGCCAGTCACAGTGGGATATATGCATGTTTTGAAGCTGAATCATTTGGTGGATGACAAAATGCACGCGCGTTCAACAGGACCATATAGCTTGGTAACGCAGCAACCGCTGGGCGGCAAAGCACAGTTCGGTGGGCAGCGTTTCGGTGAAATGGAAGTGTGGGCGCTGGAAGCATATGGTGCAGCTTACACGCTACAAGAAATGCTTACGGTCAAATCAGATGACGTAGGTGGACGTACCAAAATTTACGAAAGCATTGTCAAGGGCGATCACAAGATTGATGCAGGAATGCCGGAGTCGTTCAATGTGTTAACCAAAGAAATTAGATCTTTGGGCATTGATATCGATCTAGTTCGTCATCGGGAGTAGGGAGTGGCGCATTTTGAGCGCTGCTCAAGATCAGTGCGCCGGTTGGCGCTCTACACATTGCCGTCGAATATTTAGGAGTTACATATGAAAGCATTGCTGGATTTGTTCAGGCAAGTAACGCAAAAGGAAGAATTCGACGCGATCAAAATCGGACTGGCCTCACCAGAAAAAATCCGGTCTTGGTCATATGGTGAAGTGAAGAAACCAGAAACCATCAATTATCGAACCTTTAAGCCGGAGCGCGATGGTCTGTTTTGTGCCAAGATTTTTGGTCCAACTAAGGACTATGAGTGCTTGTGCGGTAAATATAAGCGCCTGAAGCATCGTGGGGTGATCTGCGAAAAGTGTGGCGTAGAGGTGACGCTATCTAAAGTTCGTCGCGAACGTATGGGGCATATCGAGCTGGCAAGTCCAGTGGCGCATATTTGGTTCTTAAAGTCATTGCCGTCGCGTTTGGGAATGGTTCTGGACATGACATTACGCGACATAGAGCGCGTGCTTTATTTTGAAGCATATGTGGTTACCGATCCGGGGATGTCCACGCTCGAACGAGCTCAATTACTCTCAGAGGATGATTATCTGGCCAAACTCGAAGAGTATGGTGATGAATTTTCCGCCGTAATGGGAGCTGAAGGTATACGCGCTCTCTTGCATGCGTTAGATGTGCCAGCCGAGGTGGAAAGGTTGCGTGCCGACCTAGAGGCGACCAGCTCTGAGACAAAAATCAAGAAATATGCCAAAAGATTGAAAATACTTGAAGCATTTCTGGTCTCGGGCATCAAGCCCGAGTGGATGGTTATGTTGGTTTTGCCAGTGTTACCGCCAGAGCTACGGCCACTTGTGCCGTTAGATGGTGGGCGTTTCGCAACTTCAGATCTGAATGATTTGTATCGACGTGTAATTAACAGAAATAACCGTTTGAAACGCCTACTTGAATTAAAGGCTCCGGAAATTATTGTGCGCAACGAAAAGCGAATGTTACAGGAATCAATTGATTCGCTACTGGACAATGGTCGACGAGGCAAGGCAATGACCGGTGCAAACAAACGACCATTAAAGTCACTGGCTGACATGATCAAAGGTAAAGGTGGCCGTTTCCGCCAGAATTTGCTAGGTAAACGAGTAGATTACTCTGGCCGTTCTGTAATTGTGGTGGGGCCGCAACTGAAGCTTCACCAATGCGGCTTACCCAAGAAAATGGCGCTTGAGTTATTTAAACCATTCATTTTCCATAAACTTGAAGTTCTCGGACTGGCGACTACTATTAAGGCAGGTAAGCGTATGGTTGAAGCGGAAGAACCCGTTGTGTGGGACATATTGGAAGATGTTATCCGTGAGCATCCGGTACTGCTGAATCGAGCGCCGACGTTACATCGTCTTGGTATTCAAGCATTTGAACCGATACTGATTGAAGGGAAGGCAATACAGCTACATCCATTAGTTTGTACGGCTTTCAATGCGGATTTTGACGGCGACCAGATGGCAGTTCATGTTCCACTGTCGCTGGAAGCCCAGATGGAGTGCCGCACGCTGATGCTTGCCTCTAATAACGTGTTGTCGCCTGCTAATGGCGAGCCTATTATTGTTCCGTCGCAAGACATCGTGCTAGGTCTATACTATATGACACGCGACAAGATCGGTGCGCTGGGCGAGGGTGCGCTGTATTCGGATGTGTCTGAAGCGCTGCGTGCCTATGAGTCTGGTCATGTTGATCTGCAAGCCAAAGTGGTAGTACGGATTACTGAAATTTATTTTAATGAAGAAAATGAGCGTCAGGAGAGGCGAGCACGGTATGAGACTACTGTGGGACGAGCTATTTTGTCAGATATTTTGCCAGCCGGTTTGCCATTCAGTTTGGTCAATAAGGCTTTGAAAAAGAAAGAAATTTCTCGCTTAATTAATACTAGCTTCGGTCGTTGCGGTTTGCGCAATACTGTGATTATGGCTGATAAATTAATGGCTACCGGTTTTACTTATGCTACCCGCGCCGGTATATCAATTTGTTTAGATGACATGCTGGTGCCATCGCAAAAAGAAGAGCTAATTGACGTGGCTGGAAAAGAAGTGAGCGAGATTGACGTGCAATACACTTCCGGTTTGGTGACACAGGGAGAGCGCTACAATAAGGTAGTGGATATCTGGGGTCGGACAGGTGATCGGGTGGCTAAGGCGATGATGGATCAGCTGGGAAGCGAGCCAGTGATTGATCGTGTCAGCGGGAAGCGGCTTACTGATAAAAAAGGTAATGTGGTGATGCAAGAGTCATTTAATTCCATATATATGATGGCTGACTCAGGCGCTCGTGGTTCTGCTGCTCAAATTCGCCAGTTAGCTGGTATGCGCGGGCTGATGGCCAAGCCCGATGGCTCAATTATCGAAACCCCGATTACTGCGAACTTCCGCGAGGGGCTAAATATGCTGCAATATTTTATCTCCACTCATGGAGCTAGAAAAGGCTTGGCCGATACCGCATTAAAAACTGCCAACTCTGGATACTTGACTCGTCGTCTGGTAGATGTGACTCAAGATTTAGTGGTGGCTGAAGAAGATTGCGGTACCAGAAATGGAACTGCATTGAGGGCGTTGGTTGAAGGCGGTGAGGTTATTGAAGCATTGCGAGAGCGCATACTGGGTCGCGTTGCTAGCAAGGATATTGTCAATCCAGAAAGCAGCGAAACGTTATATGAAGCGGGCACATTGTTGGATGAAGATATGGTGGACAACATTGAAAAGCTCGGTGTCGACGAGGTGCACGTTCGGACCCCGCTTACCTGTGAAACTCGTTATGGCTTGTGCGTCAAATGTTATGGTCGCGATTTAGGTCGAGGTGGTCCTGTGACGGTTGGTGAGGCAGTTGGCGTAATTGCCGCACAGTCCATCGGCGAACCAGGTACCCAATTGACCATGCGTACTTTTCATATTGGCGGCGCGGCATCGCGTACCGTTGTAGCTAGTCAGGTAGAAGGCAAGTCCAACGGTCAGATGAAGTATAGTTCAAACATGCGTACCGTTAGCAATACACAAGGTGAGTTAGTTGTTGTGGCGCGTAGCGGCGAAATAATGGTTACAGATGATCATGGGCGCGAGCGCGAGCGTCACAAGGTGCCATACGGAGCAATGTTGGCTGTGCGTGAAGGCAGCCAAGTTCGTGCAGGTGAAGTTCTTGCCACATGGGATCCGCATACCCGTCCTATTATCACCGAATATGCCGGCCGTGCTAGCTTTGAAAATGTAAAAGAGGGCGTTACAGTTACCAGAGAGATAGATGAGGTAACCGGATTGTCTACTCTTGTAGTGGATCCAAAGCTTGCTGGTACACAAGGCAAGGGTGTCCTGCGGCCATTGGTACGTTTGCTTGACGAGGAAGGGCAAGAAATCAAGATTGCAGGTACAGAATTGCCAATTTCAGTATCCTTTCAGACAGGCTGCATAATCACTGTAGTAGATGGTCAGTCTGTTGGAGTTGGTGAAGTCTTGGCGCGTATTCCGCAAGAAAGCAGCAAGACACGTGATATTACGGGGGGGTTACCACGTGTTGCTGAACTTTTTGAAGCCCGTTCTCCTAAAAATGCCGGTATTTTAGCGGAAGTTACCGGAACGGCCTCGTTCGGTAAGGATACAAAGGGTAAGCAACGTTTGGTTATCACCGACAGGGACGGTGTGACGCATGAGTTTCTGATTACGAAAGACAAGCATGTGCTAGTGCATGATGGACAAATAGTGACGCAAGGTGAAATGATTGTAGATGGTCCACGTGACCCACATGATATTTTACGCTTGCTAGGAGTTGCAGCACTGGCGCGGTACATCGCCGACGAGGTGCAGGATGTGTATCGTCTACAAGGCGTTAAGATTAACGATAAACATATTGAAGTGATAGTTCGTCAAATGTTACGTCGAGTGCAGGTTGTAGATGCAGGGGATACTAAGTTCATTCCAAAAGAGCAGGTTGAACGTGCGGATTTATTACAAGAGAATGAACGAGTTGTGAGTGAAGGAAAGCAGCCTGCAAGCTATGTATATATGTTGCTGGGAATCACGAAAGCTTCATTGTCGACTGATTCGTTTATTTCAGCAGCATCCTTTCAGGAGACTACGCGTGTTCTGACCGAAGCCGCGATTATGGGTAAGAGAGACGAGCTGCGTGGGTTGAAAGAAAATGTCATTGTGGGCCGTTTGATCCCCGCTGGCACAGGTCTAGCCTATCATGCCGCCCGACGTAAGCAGCGGCAGGGGCTCGGTATAGGGACGTCAATGTTGAACGAAATGGAGCCTACTATAGAGCTACAAGATAACCAGCTTGCTTGACAGGATAGATTTTCCTCAATAGAATGCGCGGTCATTTTGTTTGCGCCCGACAGAGGTAAGCCTACTCTACAAGACTATTTTTCATATTGCTGATACATAAGAATTTTTTAGGAAAAATTAGATAATGCCAACCATCAACCAATTAGTGCGCAAGCCTCGCGTTGCCGAAAATGTAAAAAGTAAAGTTCCTGCTCTAGGTGGGAGTCCCCAAAAGCGGGGGGTGTGTACTCGTGTGTATACAACAACACCAAAGAAGCCTAACTCTGCCTTACGTAAGGTTGCAAAGGTTCGCCTAACAAATGGTTTCGAGGTTATATCTTATATTGGTGGTGAGGGCCATAACTTGCAGGAGCATTCTGTGGTGCTTATACGTGGAGGTCGGGTAAAAGATTTGCCCGGTGTTCGCTACCACATGGTGCGAGGTAATTTGGATACAGCTGGAGTAAAAGATCGGAAGCAGTCCCGTTCCAAATATGGTACAAAGCGCCCCAAAAAGGCCTAGTTTTTTTCCAAGCGTGTAATTGGAAATTGGTCAGTTTTAGAATTAGCCAGTTAATATGAGGTTTGAGATATGCCAAGACGTAGAGAAGTCCCCAAGCGCGAAATTTTGCCGGATCCAAAGTATGGTAGTCAAGATCTATCTAAGTTCGTTAATGTTTTGATGACCGCTGGTAAAAAGTCTGTTGCAGAACGCATACTTTATGGCGCTTTGGAGCATATAGTTAAAAAAAGTGGTAAAGACCCAATCGAAGTGTTTAATCTTGCGTTGACTAATGTCAGGCCTCAGGTTGAGGTGAAGAGTCGCCGAGTCGGAGGTGCTAACTATCAGGTTCCTGTTGAAGTTCGCCCCTCGCGTCGGATGGCGTTAGCTATGCGTTGGCTCAAAGATTTTGCACGCAAGCGTGGTGAGAAGTCGATGGGTATGCGTCTGGCTGGAGAATTGCTTGACGCGTCAGAAAGCCGTGGTGGTGCAGTTAAAAAACGCGAAGAAGTGCATCGTATGGCTGAGGCGAACAAGGCTTTTTCACACTTCCGTTTCTAGCGTTTATTGCATTTTTTGATGGATTTATAAATTAGGTAACTACTGTGGCAAGGAAAACATTAATCGAGCGATATCGAAATATCGGCATTAGCGCGCATATTGATGCGGGTAAGACAACCACAACTGAGCGTGTTCTGTTTTACACGGGCGTATCACACAAGATCGGCGAAGTGCATGATGGTGCAGCTGTAATGGACTGGATGGAGCAGGAGCAGGAGCGGGGTATTACCATTACGTCGGCTGCGACGACTTGTTACTGGAAAGGTATGGACTCCAGTTTGCCTGAGTATCGTATTAACATCATTGACACACCAGGGCACGTGGATTTCACTATTGAAGTCGAGAGATCGATGCGTGTGCTGGATGGCGCGTGCATGGTCTATTGCGCCGTAGGTGGTGTGCAGCCGCAATCCGAAACGGTGTGGCGTCAAGCCAATAAATATGGCGTGCCTCGCTTGGCTTTTGTTAATAAGATGGATCGCTCAGGTGCGAACTTCCTGAATGTTTACGAACAAATGCGAACTCGCTTACGCGCAAATGTTGTGCCGATCCAATTGCCAATTGGAGCGGAGGATAAGTTTGAGGGTGTGATTGACTTGGTGCGGATGAAGGCAATTTACTGGGATGAAGCTTCTCAGGGAATGAAGTTTGAGTTGCGTGATATTCCCGAAAGTTTACTAGCGGCAGCGCAAGATTGGCGTGCGAAGATGGTAGAGAATGCTGCTGAGGCATCTGAAGAGATGATGAACAAGTACCTTGAGGAAGGTGACTTGTCCGAGGCGGAGGTTAAGCAATGTTTGCGCATACGTACAATTGCCGGTGAAATAGTGCCAATGCTGTGTGGCTCTGCCTTTAAAAACAAAGGGGTTCAGGCCATGTTGGATGCGGTGGTTGACTACTTGCCTGCGCCAACAGATATACCGCCAGTTCAAGGTGAATTAGAAAATGGGTTGATGGGCGAGCGTAGAGCTAGCGATGATGAGCCATTCTCTGCTTTGGCATTTAAGATTATGACTGACCCCTTTGTTGGGCAGCTGATTTTTTTCCGCGTGTATTCAGGTCAGTTGAATGCAGGAGATACAATTTACAATCCTATTAAAGGGAAAAAGGAACGTATTGGCCGTATTTTGTTGATGCATGCTAATGAGCGAGAAGAGGTCAAAGAGGTTTTTGCTGGTGATATCGTTGCTGCGGTAGGTTTAAAGGAGGCGACTACTGGTGAGACTTTGTGTGACCCAGCCAATATAATTACTTTGGAGCGCATGATATTCCCTGAGCCGGTGATTCATATTGCTGTCGAGCCCAAAACAAAAGCCGACCAAGAAAAAATGGGTATGGCGCTGAATCGTTTGGCGAAAGAAGATCCGTCTTTCCGTGTACACACGGACATGGAATCTGGACAAACCATTATCTCCGGTATGGGTGAGCTGCATTTGGAAGTATTGGTTGAGCGCATGAAGCGTGAGTTTAGTGTGGAGGCGAATATTGGCGCGCCGCAAGTGGCCTACCGTGAGGCGATACGGAAATCTGTAGAGGTGGAGGGTAAGTTTGTAAAGCAGTCTGGCGGTCGCGGTCAATTTGGTCATGTATGGTTGAAAATAGAGCCTAATGAAACAGGTATGGGTTTTGAGTTTGTTGACGCGATTAAAGGTGGGGCGGTCCCTCGCGAATTTATCCCAGCGGTAAAAAAGGGGTTGGAAGATACTTTACCGAATGGCGTGTTGGCGGGATTCCCTGTGGTGGATGTCAAAGTTACTCTGTTTGATGGGTCTTACCATGATGTGGACTCCAACGAAAATGCATTTAAAATGGCTGCATCAATGGGGTTCAAAGATGGTATGCGAAAGGCAAGCCCCGTGCTACTGGAGCCTATGATGTCGGTGGAGGTGGAAACCCCGGAAGATTACACAGGTACGGTTATGGGTGATTTGTCATCTAGGCGGGGTATGGTTCAGGGTATGGAAGACATGGTCGGCGGTGGAAAAAGTGTCAAGGCCGAAGTTCCTTTGGCAGAAATGTTCGGTTATTCCACAGCATTGCGTTCTGCGACCCAAGGGAGAGCCACTTATACGATGGAATTTAAGCATTATGCCGAAGCTCCAAAGAATGTGGCTGAAACGGTGATGAGTAGTAGAAAGTAATTTAAGTGGCTCATAAACTGTCAAATAATCAAGGAAATTTAAATCATGGCAAAGAGTAAATTTGATCGTACCAAGCCGCACATAAATGTAGGCACAATTGGTCACGTTGATCATGGCAAAACAACCCTGACTGCAGCAATAACTACAGTGCTGTCAAAGAAATTTGGCGGGGTGGCGAAAGGTTACGACCAGATTGACGCGGCGCCTGAAGAAAAGGCGCGCGGCATCACCATTAACACCTCTCACGTTGAGTATGAGACAGAAACTCGGCACTACGCGCATGTGGACTGTCCAGGTCACGCGGATTACATTAAGAACATGATTACCGGTGCGGCGCAGATGGATGGCGCAATATTGGTTGTGTCTGCTGCGGACGGTCCTATGCCGCAAACACGGGAGCATATCCTTTTGGCGCGACAAGTGGGCGTGCCTTACATCATTGTCTATATGAACAAGGCAGACATGGTTGATGATCCAGAGCTGCTGGAGCTGGTGGAGATGGAGGTGCGTGAGCTGCTGTCTAAGTATGATTTTCCTGGTGATGATACCCCTATCATTATTGGTAGTGCGCTCAAAGCTTTGCAGGGTGATCAATCCGAGATTGGTGAGCCATCCATTATACGTTTGGCAGAGGCGCTAGATTCTCATATAAGTCAGCCAATGCGTGTCATGGATGGTACCTTCCTGATGCCTGTCGAAGACGTTTTTTCCATATCTGGTCGTGGCACAGTTGTGACTGGCCGGGTGGAGCGTGGTGTCGTTAAAGTGGGTGAGGAAATTGAAATTATCGGTCTTAAGCCCACTGTTAAAACCATATGTACGGGCGTAGAAATGTTCCGCAAGTTGCTTGATCAGGGGCAGGCGGGTGATAACGTAGGTATATTGTTGCGTGGTACCAAGCGTGAGGATGTTGAGCGCGGTCAAGTTTTGGCTAAGCCTGGTTCCATTACGCCGCATACCAAATTCACGGCCGAGATTTACGTTCTCAGTAAAGATGAGGGTGGTCGCCATACGCCGTTCTTTCAAGGTTACCGTCCGCAATTTTACTTCCGCACAACCGACGTAACGGGTGCAGTTGAATTGCCATCGGGAACTGAAATGGTAATGCCAGGAGACAATGTGTCGGTGACGGTCAATTTGATTGCCCCGATAGCGATGGAAGAGGGGCTTCGATTCGCGATACGTGAAGGTGGCCGGACCGTTGGCGCTGGTGTGGTGGCTAAGGTAATTGAATAATATTGCGCGCTGTAAAATAATATAATGCTGTATAATAGCTTGTTAACCCGCACATGCGGTAGTAACTACTAAAAAGTAGAGTAAAAAATTATGAAAAGTCAGAACATTCGTATCCGTCTGAAGGCATTTGATTATCGGCTGATTGATCAGTCTGCATCTCGAATTGTAGATACTGCGAAGCGCACTGGTGCGGTCGTAAAAGGTCCGATTCCCCTTCCTACTAAAATTGAGCGTTTCGACGTTTTGCGGTCACCTCACGTAAATAAGACTTCGCGCGACCAGTTTGAAATTCGAACCCATCTTCGTATGTTAGATATTGTTGATCCAACCGAAAAAACTGTTGATGCACTAATGAAATTAGATCTTCCCGCGGGTGTCGATGTTGTAATCAAGTTGCAGTAATTGCTGAATTTGTAGGGTTTAAATCGGTTGGCCAATTGTAGTCAGCCCCTTAAGAAGGATATAAGAATGAGTTTAGGACTTGTCGGTCGAAAGATTGGCATGACCCGCATTTTTACCGATGAAGGAGTATCTCTTCCGGTGACGGTGTTGGACGTGTCTAATAATCGCATTACCCAGATTAAATCCATTGCTGTTGATGGTTACAGCGCAGTTCAAGTTGCGTTTGGTGAGCGTCGCGCAAGCCGAGTTAACAAGTCTGCAGCAGGACATTTCGCAAAGGCTGCCGTGATTGCGGGAAGCGTTCAAAAGGAATTTGTGGCTACTCCTGGTGAATTGAGTGGTTTGCAAGCGGGTGGCGCGCTGAGCGTAGATATGTTTAAGGTTGGTCAAAAAGTTGACGTAACTGGTTCTACACTTGGTAAGGGTTTCAGTGGTGTAATCAAGCGTTATCATTTTAGGTCGGGTCGTGCTACTCACGGTAATTCATTGTCTCATAATGTGCCAGGTTCTATTGGTATGGCGCAAGATCCTGGTCGCGTATTCCCAGGAAAGCGTATGTGCGGCCATCTTGGAGATGTGCGTCGTACCGTTCAAAACCTTAAGATAGTCCGTATTGATGTAGATCGTCAGCTGTTGTTGATCATGGGGTCAGTTCCAGGCTCAAAGGGCGGGGATGTGATGGTTCGTCCGGCAATAAAGGTGGGTGAATGATGGAGCTTAAAGTTATTGACGGTAATGGATTGGCCAGCGAGACTGTTTCTGCCTCAGAAGAGTTGTTTGGACGCGAATACAATGAGGCGTTGATTCACCAGCTTGTTGTTGCGTATCAGGCAAATGCTCGTTTTGGAAATAGCAAGCAAAAAGATCGCAGTGAAATTGCAAAGAGTACGCGTAAACCATGGGCTCAAAAAGGTACTGGCCGTGCGCGTGCGGGTATGGCGTCCAGCCCGTTGTGGCGGGGTGGTGGTAATATATTTCCGAATACTTCGAAAGAAAATTTTACTCAGAAGATTAATCGAAAAATGTATCGTGCTGGTTTGGCTTCTATTTTTTCGCAATTGCTGCGTGAAAATCGTTTAACCGTTGTTGGCAAGCTGGCGTTAGACGCGCCTAAGACTAAGCTCTTTGCGCAGATGATGCTGAATATGGGTTTTGATTCAGGGCGAGTGCTGGTGATTGTTGATAGTCTTGATGATAATTTATATCTGTCTTCGCGAAATTTGCCAAACGTAGTCATTTTGGAGGCTCATCAGGTAGATCCGGTGAGCTTAGTTCATTTCCCTAAGACACTAGTTACGCTCGATGCTGTAAGAAAAATTGAGGAGGTGTTGGCATGAGTAATATGAAATTCAGCCAAGAACGTTTGATGAATGTGCTGCAAGCTCCTGTTATATCTGAAAAAGCAACCTATGTGTCTGATGCACATGAGCAAGTAATTTTTCGTGTTGATACAACTTCTACGAAACCAGAGATTAAAGCTGCGGTCGAGTTGATGTTTAAGGTGGGTGTCGTGAATGTGCAGGTTACTCTTGTAAAGGGTAAGCAAAAGCGCTTCGGGAAGTTCATGGGCCGACGTAAAGATTGGAAGAAGGCGTATGTATGCCTCGCGCCCGGTCAGAAGATAAATTTTTCAGAGAGTGAGCAAGGGTAATTATGGCGCTGATCAAACTTAAACCAAGTTCTCCTGGGCGGCGAGCTGTAGTGCGGGTGGTAAATAGTGACCTGTACAAGGGTAAGCCTCATGCTCCGCTAGTCGAAAAAAAGAATAGAACTGCGGGTCGTAATCATAATGGGCATATCACGGTCCGTCATATGGGTGGTGGACACAAAAAAAACTATCGAATTGTTGATTTTAAGCGGGATAAAGATGGTGTTTCAGCAACAGTCGAGCACTTGGAATATGACCCAAACCGTAGTGCGCACTTGGCACTCTTGTGCTATACGGATGGTGAACGTCGTTACATTATCGCTCCGAAGGGGGTGAAAGCTGGTGCTCAATTGGTGAGTGGGTCAGAGGCGCCAATTAAGGCAGGCAACGCATTGCCTTTGCGCAATATACCAGTGGGTTCAACTATACACTGCATAGAAATGTTGCCAGGCAAGGGGGCGCAATTGGCTCGCTCGGCTGGCACATCAGTGCAGCTGTTAGCGCGTGAAGGAGGTTATGCACAATTGCGGTTACGCTCCGGAGAAATTCGTAAGGTGCATGTGGACTGTAAGGCTACTATGGGTGAGGTTGGTAATGCTGAGCACAGTTTAAGGTCTGTTGGTAAAGCTGGTGCGATGCGTTGGCGAGGTGTGCGGCCTACGGTACGAGGTGTAGTTATGAATCCGGTAGACCATCCTCATGGAGGTGGTGAAGGAAAAACTGCTGCTGGTCGTAATCCTGTTAGTCCATGGGGGGTGCCTGCCAAAGGTTTTCGTACGCGTCGCAACAAGCGCACTAGTGGCATGATAGTTCGCCGCCGCTTTCAGAATAAAGGGTAAAAATTATGGCACGTTCCATTAAAAAAGGTCCATTCGTCGATGCTTACTTAGTAAAGAAAGTCGAGGCGGTACGCGCCACCAACGATAAACGACCAGTGAAAACTTGGTCGCGTCGTTCTACTGTGTTGCCGGAATTTATCGGTCTGACTATTGCTGTGCATAATGGTAAGCAACATGTGCCTGTGTACATCTCTGAGAACATGGTGGGTCATAAACTTGGCGAATTCTCGTTGACTCGCCCTTTCAAAGGGCATGCTGCTGATAAAAAGGCTGTAGTCAGAAAAAAATAAGGAGATGTTATGAACACAGTCGCAGTGGTGAAGGGTGTGCGCATATCGGCTCAGAAGGGCCGTTTAGTGGCGGATCAAATTCGTGGTTTATCAGTAAGTAGGGCTTTAAATACTCTTTCTTTTAGTCCTAAAAAAGCAGCTGTAATTATTAAAAAAGGTTTGGAGTCTGCTATCGCGAATGCTGAGCATAATGATGGAGCCGATATAGATGATCTAAGGGTTGCCACAATCTATGTGGATAAAGCAGCCTCACTGAAGAGGACGTCAGCTCGTGCAAAAGGGCGAGGCAATAGTATCGAGAAGCAGACCTGTCACATTACGATTATCGTCGGGAGCTAAAGCAGATATGGGACAGAAAATTCATCCAATCGGATTCCGATTGAGCGTGCAGAAAAACTGGACTTCTAAGTGGTATGCTGACAGTAAAAATTTCGCTGGAATGCTGCTAAAGGATATTGAGGTTCGCGAATACTTAAAGAAGAGACTATTCGGAGCTGGTGTCTCTAAAATTGTCATTGAGCGACCAGCTAAAAACGCAAAAATAACAATTTATACTGCTCGTCCTGGTGTTGTGATTGGTAAAAAGGGTGAGGATATTGAAGCTCTGCGTACTGAGCTCAGGAAGCGAATGGGGTTGCCCGATGTTGCTCTAAACATTGAGGAAGTTCGAAAGCCGGAAATTGATGCTCAGCTAATTGCTGAAAGTATAACTTCGCAGTTGGAGAAGCGCATTATGTTTCGTCGTGCTATGAAGCGAGCTATGCAGAATGCTATGCGCCTAGGTGCACAGGGTGTCAAAATTATGAGTGCTGGACGCCTAAATGGAATCGAAATAGCGCGTTCAGAGTGGTATCGTGAAGGTCGTGTCCCTTTGCATACTCTTCGTGCTAATGTTGATTACGGTACCGCAGAGGCAAAAA
The DNA here is from genome assembly GCF_927904885.1 of Candidatus Nitrotoga sp. M5. Classification (GTDB taxonomy): domain Bacteria; phylum Pseudomonadota; class Gammaproteobacteria; order Burkholderiales; family Gallionellaceae; genus Nitrotoga. The sequence goes on along the minus strand of NZ_CAKMNW010000065.1, from coordinate 26,670 downwards.
CAACTTATGGTATTATTGGTGTCAAAGTGTGGGTTTATAAGGGTGATCAAGCTGGGGTGGAAGAGATTTCCGCGCCTATAACTTCTACGCCTGAAAAGAGAGTAAGAAAGCCGGGGTCAAAACATGTTGCAGCCAGCTAGAAGAAAGTTCCGCAAAGAGCAAAAAGGGCGTAATACTGGTATAGCTACACGTGGCAATAAGGTTAGTTTTGGAGAGTTTGGTCTCAAAGCTGTTGCACGTGGTCGCATAACGGCACGTCAAATAGAAGCAGCCAGGCGCGCTATGACGCGCCACATTAAACGAGGTGGTCGTATATGGATTCGAATTTTCCCGGATAAGCCGATATCTCAAAAGCCTGCTGAAGTTCGTATGGGTAACGGTAAGGGTAATCCGGAATATTATGTTGCTGAAATTCAACCTGGAAAGATGCTGTACGAAATGGATGGCGTTGAGGAGTTGATAGCACGTGAAGCTTTCCGTTTGGCTTCTGCTAAGTTACCAATTGCTACAACGTTCGTAATTAGACAGGTAGGGGCATAATAATGAAGGTGAATGAATTAAGAATGAAATCCATAACAGATCTAGATCTGGAATTGCTGTCCCTAACCAAAGCGCAATTCGGCTTGCGAATGCAGGTTGCAACTCAGCAGTTGAATAATAATAGTCTACTTCTCAAAGTTCGTCGTGACATTGCTCGCGTGAAAACTATATTGACTGAAAAAGGTGCTCAACAATGAGTGCAACTAAATTAAAGCGTACGCTGATTGGCATTGTTGTAAGTGATAAGATGGATAAAACTATTACCGTGCTCGTAGAACGAAAAATTAAACACGCTCTGTTGGGTAAGGTACTACGTGTATCAAAAAAATACCATGCACATGACGAGAACAATGAATATCATCAGGGTGATTTGGTTTCCATAGAAGAGTGCCGTCCTTTGGCTAAGACAAAAAGTTGGCGTGTGACAAAGCTGGCTGAAAAATCTCAAGCTGCCTAGTCTTCTGTAAACAATAGTTTTTGCATTTAGTGCTTGCAATAATTGATAATCACACGCATACTGTCAGGCTTCGTATCCCCGCTGCTCTGATTTGCGGCTACCTAACCCTTACGGGTCCCAAGACTGGCCGCCATTGTGTCGGATAAAGTTGGAGTATAAATAATGATTCAAATGCAATCTGTTTTGAGCGTGGCTGACAATACTGGCGCTCGCTCCGTTATGTGCATAAAGGTATTGGGTGGATCCAAGCGCCGATATGCCGCAATTGGGGATGTAATTAAGATTAGTGTAAAAGATGCTGCGCCGCGTTCACGAGTAAAAAAAGGTGAAGTTTACAGTGCTGTCGTAGTTCGTACTGCGAAGGGCGTTCGTCGTCCAGACGGGTCTTTGATAAAATTTGACGGAAATGCAGCGGTTTTGCTAAATGCAAAGCTCGAGCCAATCGGCACTAGAATTTTCGGGCCGGTTACACGTGAATTAAGAACTGAGCGGTTTATGAAAATCGTGTCCCTAGCCCCTGAAGTGCTTTAAGGTCAGAGGGTGTTGTAAGGTACGATGTAATGCATCCTAAGGAAGAGTCATGCGCAAGATAAAAAAGAATGATGATGTGATTGTCATTGCTGGTAAAGACAAAGGGAGTCGCGGTAATGTGCTGCGTGTTCTTGATGACCGTGTGCTGGTTAGTGGCGTTAACATGGTTAAAAAGCATCAGAAGCCTAATCCTGTAAAGGGCATGTCTGGTGGCATTGTTCCTATGGAAATGTCGATACACGCCTCCAATGTCGCAATTTATAATTCGACTTCAAAAAAGGCTGATCGTGTAGGTGTGAAAACGTTGGAAGATGGTCGCAAAATGCGCGTCTTTAAATCTAGTGGCGAAGTGATTGACGCGTAAGGGAGGAATGGCATGGCTCGTCTATATGATTTTTACAAAGGTACGGTAGCGCCGGATCTTATGAAGCAATTTAGTTACAAATCCGTAATGGAGGTTCCTCGCATTGAAAAAATCACACTTAACATGGGTGTGGGTGAGGCTGTGGCAGATAAAAAGGTCATGGATCATGCTGTTGGTGATATGCAGAAGATTAGTGGTCAAAAGCCAGTTGTTACCAAATCTAAAAAATCAATCGCAGGCTTTAAAATCCGTGAAGATTATCCTGTTGGCTGTAAGGTGACTTTGCGTAAGTCACGCATGTATGAATTTCTAGATCGATTGGTAACAGTTGCTATACCACGGATACGTGATTTTCGTGGAATGTCTGGTAAGGCGTTTGATGGCCGTGGAAATTACAATATGGGTGTCAAGGAGCAAATAATCTTTCCCGAGATTGAGTATGACAAAATTGATGCGTTACGTGGCATGAATATAACAATTACTACTAGTGCGAAAACCGATGATGAAGCGCGTGCGCTCCTGTTGGCTTTCAAATTTCCATTGAAGAATTGAGGGTAAAATGGCTAAAGCTGCTGTCATTAATCGTGAAAAAAAGCGTCGCGATATTGTAAAGAAATATTCCGATAAACGCTCTGACTTACTGGCGATAATCGCAAATGCAAAATTAAGTGATGAAGATAGGCATATAGCCCGGCTGAAGTTGCAGGCGCTCCCTCGAAATTCGAGTCCTGTACGTTTGCGAAACCGTTGTTCGTTAACTGGTCGTCCACGTGGAGTATTTAGCAAGTTCGGTCTGGGTCGTATTAAGTTACGCGAATTTATAATGCGTGGTGAGGTACCTGGCGTAATTAAGGCAAGCTGGTAGAGGTGAATTTATGAGCATGAGTGATCCGATTTCTGACATGTTGACGCGAATAAGAAATGCGCAAATGGCGGATAAAATTAATGTAAAAATGCCTTCTTCTAAATTAAAGGTGGCGATTGCCAGGGTGCTGCAGGATGAGGGTTATGTAGATGAATATAATGTTTCTAGTGAAGGCAGTAAGCCTACGCTCGAAATTGGGCTGAAATACTATGCAGGTCGTCCTGTAATCGAAAAAATTCAGCGCGTTAGTCGTCCTGGATTGCGTATGTACAAAGGCTGCGATGATATACCAAAGGTTATGAATGGCTTGGGTATTGCTATTGTTTCTACCTCAAAAGGGTTGATGACTGACCGCAAAGCACGCGCTAACGGTATCGGTGGCGAAGTTTTGTGCATAGTCGCGTAACGAGGTAATTATGTCTAGAGTCGCTAAAAATCCAATTGTATTGCCTGCTGGTGTCGAAGTGACGCTTGGTTTAAATGAAGTTTCTGTTAAGGGTCCGTTGGGGACAATGAAACAAGTGCTGTGTCATGAAGTTCTTGTGACGCAGGAGGGTCAAGAGTTGCTATGCAAGGCTACTAATGAGTCTGCAAAAGCAGTCGCTATGTCCGGAACAATACGAGCGCTTATTGCTAATAATGTTCTGGGAGTGTCCAAGGGCTTCGAACGCAAATTATCATTGGTCGGAGTCGGGTATCGGGCGCAGGCTTCTGGTGATACTCTTAATTTGTCTCTTGGTTTTTCTCATCCTGTGGCCTATAAAGTGCCTGATGGTGTGGCGGTTTCAACGCCGACTCAAACAGAAGTTGTATTGAAGAGCTCAAGTAAGCAACAAGTCGGACAAGTCGCCGCTGAAATTCGTGCATTCCGCAGACCTGAGCCTTACAAAGGTAAAGGAGTTAGGTATGCTGAAGAGGTGGTGAAGTTGAAAGAAACTAAGAAAAAATAATTGAGGCGGATTATGTTTATCAAGAATGATGCGCGTCAGCGCAGGGCACGTAAAACTCGAGCAAGAATTGCTGATCAGAAATCTGTTAGATTATCGATTCGACGTAGTAATTTGCATATTTATGCTCAAGTAATTTCTGCTTGTGGAGGTAAAATATTAGTGAGTGCTTCTACGTTAGAGGTTGAAGTCCGTAAGGAGTTTTCGAATGGAGGTAATATAGCTGCTGCCATTCTTGTGGGTAAGCGTATCGCTGAAAGAGCTAAGGGTGCTGGTATTGCCGAAGTGGCTTTTGATCGGTCTGGTTATAAATATCATGGCCGCGTAAAAGCGCTTGCAGCTTCGGCACGTGAGCATGGCTTGAAGTTTTAACTTGAGGTGAATGATGGCTAAAGCACAGGGAAGAATGCAGCAATCTGAAGATCGTGGTGATGGTCTTATTGAGAAGATGATTTCAATTAATCGTGTGACTAAGGTTGTGAAGGGCGGACGCATCATGGGGTTTGCTGCGCTAACCGTAGTGGGCGATGGTGACGGTCGCATTGGTATGGGTAAGGGTAAGTCAAAAGAAGTGCCGGTCGCTGTGCAAAAATCGATGGAAGAAGCACGTAAGAAAATGGTTAATGTTAATTTAAACAAAGGTACGTTACATCATACTGTGATTGGGCGACACGGCGCTGCTAAGGTATACATGCAACCAGCATCGGAAGGTACGGGAATTATAGCGGGTGGCGCAATGCGTGCTGTGTTTGAGGCCGTGGGCGTGCATAACGTATTGGCAAAATGCATTGGCTCTAGTAATCCATATAATGTTGTACGTGCAACTCTGAATGGATTGCAGTCTGTTAATTCTCCATCTGAAATTGCTGCTAAACGTGGAATTAGCATAGAAGATCTTCAGGGGTAAGGAAATGTCACAGTCTATACTAGAAAAAAAAGCAATTAATGGGATGGTTAGCGTAAAGCTAGTCAAAAGCGTGATCGGAACCAAATCATCTCATCGTGCGTGTGTACGTGGGTTAGGTTTGCGACGGCTGAATCATACGGTCTTGGTCGAAGATACGCCGGCTGTACGTGGAATGATTAATAAGGTTTATTACTTGGTTAAATGCGAGGCATAAATGCAACTAAATAAAATTAAACCTGCTGTAGGCTCCGCGCATGCTAGACGTCGCGTTGGTCGTGGTATAGGTTGCGGTCTGGGTAAAACTTGCGGTCGTGGTCATAAAGGTCAAAAGTCTCGGTCTGGTGGTTTTCACAAAGTTGGTTTCGAAGGTGGTCAAATGCCGCTACAACGCCGGTTACCGAAGCGTGGTTTTGTATCCTTGACACGGTTTAACTGTGCTCAAGTGCGTTTGTCTGACTTGGAAAAAATAGCGGTAGATAATATTGATTTACTGGCATTGAAGCAGGCTGGAATTGTTCCTGCTACAGCACTTGTCGCCAAGGTGGTGTTGTCAGGCGAGATCAAGCGTTCAGTTAAACTACAGGGATTGTTACTTAGCAAAGGTGCGCTTGCTGCAGTACAAGCTGCTGGCGGTAGCATCACAGATTAATGGTTGGTTCAGTGGATGCGGTTGCTAAAAGTCGTTCCAAAAACGGAAAATTTGGCGATCTAGGACGTCGTTTATGGTTTTTGTTGGGAGCATTAGTTGTTTACCGTATAGGTGCGCATATTCCTGTTCCGGGTATAGATCCAGTTGTATTGGCCGATTTATTTGATTCTCAAAAAAGCGGCATACTCGGCATGTTTAACATGTTCTCTGGCGGTGCGCTTTCACGCTTTACGATACTTGCTCTTGGCATTATGCCATATATATCTGCATCAATTATCATGCAGCTGGCCACTCATGCGGTCCCGCATCTAGAGCAGCTGAAGAAAGAGGGTGAGTCTGGTCGACGTAAGATTACTCAGTACACTCGCTATGGCACGTTGATGTTAGCTTTGTTTCAGGCCTTCGGAATGTCTGTGGCACTTCAGTCTCAAGCAGGTCTAGTGTTACATCCTGGTATGATGTTTCAGATGACTACGGTTATTACTTTAGTGTCGGGCACAATGTTTTTAATGTGGTTGGGTGAGCAAATTACTGAACGCGGCTTAGGGAATGGTATCTCTCTGATTATTTTTGCTGGGATTGCTGCTGGATTACCTACAGCAATTGGTAGTACCCTTGAGTTGGCCCGTACCGGTGCTTTCTCTATACCATTAGTTTTATTGTTGTTTTTTGGTGCAATTGGTATAACAGCGTTAGTGGTTTTTGTTGAACGAGGCCAGCGAAAAATTCTTGTTAATTACGCTAAGCGTCAAGTAGGTAATAAAGTTTACGGGGGTCAAAGCTCACATTTACCATTGAAGGTTAATATGGCTGGCGTTATTCCACCGATTTTTGCTTCAAGTATAATTTTATTTCCAGCTACTTTAGCTGGCTGGTCTGCTAGCGGACAAGGGTTTACTTGGCTGAAGGATGTCAGTGATATGCTGTCACCCGGTCAGCCGATATATGTAATTCTTTATGCTACTGCTATAATTTTCTTCTGTTTCTTTTATACGGCATTGGTCTTTAATCCAAAAGAAACGGCAGAGAATCTGAAAAAGAGTGGCGCATTTTTACCCGGAATTCGTCCAGGTGATTTTACTGCCCGTTATATTGAAAGTATTATGCTACGCTTGACTTTAGTGGGCGCTGTGTATGTAACTTTGGTTTGCCTTTTGCCAGAGTTTCTTGTTGTAAAGTGGAATGTTCCATTCTACTTCGGTGGTACATCGTTGTTAATTATGGTTGTGGTGACCATGGATTTTATGGCACAAGTTCAATCATATTTGATGACGCATCAGTATGAAAACTTGTTAAAGAAAGCAAACTTTAAAGGTGGGTTGATTCGCTGATGGCCAAAGAAGATGCAATGCAAATGCAGGGAGAGGTTGTAGAATCTCTTCCTAATGCAACATTTCGAGTTAAACTAGAAAATGGCCATATTGTATTAGGTCATATCTCCGGTAAAATGCGTATGCACTATATCCGTATTTTGCCCGGGGATAAAGTTACGGTTGAACTGACGCCTTATGACTTGACCAAAGGGCGCATTACGTTCCGCGCCAAGTAGTTGTAGTGTTTAGTGCTGAGGAGAAAGAAATGAAAGTTCAAGCATCAGTAAAAAAAGTTTGTCGTAATTGTAAAATAATACGGCGTAAAGGGGTTGTGCGCGTGATTTGTAGTAGTGATGCACGCCACAAGCAACGCCAGGGCTAATTGAGGGTGAGGTAAGTCTCTCTCTCAAATGGTAATTTTTAATGCCTTTTTTAAACGATAGGGTAGTTGCATGGCTCGTATTGCAGGGGTAAATATTCCAAATCACCAACATACTGTTATCGCTTTGACTGCGATCTATGGTGTCGGTAACACTCGGGCGCGTAAAATTTGCGCAACTGTCGGAGTTAATGCTGCCACCAAGATTAAAGATCTCGCAGACGCAGAAATGGATAAATTACGCGATGAAGTCGCAAAATTTACTGTGGAAGGTGATTTGCGTCGAGAAATCTCGATGAATATAAAGAGGTTGATGGACTTGGGCTGCTATCGCGGGTTACGTCATCGCCGTGGTTTACCAGTGCGTGGTCAGCGTACACGCACTAATGCACGTACTCGCAAGGGTCCGCGCAAGTCTGTTGCCGGCGCCAAGAAGTAATTTTCGAGAGGATTTGAGCATGGCTAAAACAAAAACGCGAGTTCGCAAGAAAGTAAAGAAGAACGTAGCTGAGGGCATTGCCCACGTTCATGCTTCGTTTAATAATACTATTGTGACAATTACAGACCGTCAAGGGAATGCCTTGGCTTGGTCTACTAGTGGTAGCAATGGCTTTAAAGGCTCGCGTAAGAGTACCCCATTTGCAGCGCAAATTGCTGGTGAGACAGCCAGTAAATCAGCCCAAGAATGTGGTGTAAAGAATCTTGAGGTTCGCATTAAAGGCCCCGGTCCTGGTCGTGAATCAGCTGTGCGTGCTTTGAACGCGGCTGGCTTTAAAATTACCAGTATTTCTGATATTACCCCAGTTCCGCACAATGGCTGCCGCCCGCCAAAAAAGCGTCGTATCTAATCTTAGGAGTTAGCCTTGGCTAGAAATCTTGATCCAAAGTGCCGTCAGTGCCGCCGTGAAGGCGAGAAACTGTTTCTGAAAGGTGAAAAATGTTTCACCGACAAATGTGGAGTTGAACGCCGTGCGTATCCGCCAGGTCAGCATGGCCAAAAGAAAAATTCTCGTCGATCTGATTATGGCGGCCAGTTACGAGAGAAACAAAAAGTACGTCGCATTTATGGCATTCTCGAACATCAGTTCCGATTGACCTATCGTACTGCTGATATGCAGCGTGGAATTACTGGTGAAAATCTGTTGCAGTTGCTGGAATCACGCCTAGATAATGTGTCGTACCGTATGGGTTTCGGTGCATCACGTTCTGAATCGCGTCAACTGGTTCGTCACAATGGAATTTTGGTGAATGGTAAGCGTGTCAACATTCCGTCTTATCAAGTACGTTCTGGCGATGTGGTCGAGATAGCAGAACACGCTAAGAGGCAGTTGCGCGTAAAATCCGCATTACAAGCAGCAGAACAACGCGGTTTTTCTGAATGGGTTGATGTAGATGCTAAGGCTATGAAAGGTACATATAAGTCTAAGCCTCAACGTTCGGAGTTGCCTGCCTCGATAAACGAGCATCTTATTGTCGAGTTGTATTCCAAGTAATTAATGCGGAGTTGTTTATGCATAACAATGATTTTCTGAAACCTCGCATTATCGAAGTTCAAAGAGTTTCCAACAATCAAGCTAAAATAGTGATGGAGCCCTTTGAACGTGGTTATGGGCATACGCTTGGCAATGCTTTACGACGCATACTATTGTCATCCATGCCGGGCTATGCTCCTACTGAAGTAAATATTGCGAGTGTTCTACATGAATACTCTTCTATAGATGGTGTACAGGAAGATGTAGTAGAAATTTTACTGAACCTTAAGGGAGTCGTGCTTAAGCTTCATAATTCTAATGTATCGTCGTTATCTCTTAAAAAAGAAGGCGTTGGTGTTGTGACGGCTGGTGATATTATTGTCGATTCAGACACGGAAGTTGTTAACCCATCTCACGTTATCGCTCACCTGACTGCAGGCGGTAAGTTAGACATGGAAATTAAGGTTGAGCAAGGCCGAGGTTACGTTTCTGCAATTGCTCGCCAGCTTCCAGTTGAAAATCGGCCAGTTGGACAGATCGCTCTTGATGCGTCTTTCAGTCCAGTTAACCGTGTTAGCTATTCTGTTGAGAGCGCACGTGTTGAACAGCGTACTGATTTAGATAAGCTGATAATGGAAATTGAAACTAATGGAGCTATTGATCCTGAAGAGGCTATTCGTTATGCAGCTCGTATATTAGTTGAGCAGTTTTCAGTATTTGCTGCGCTGGAAGGCACTCCTGCGCCCATGGAAAAACCACAGACTCCTAAGGTCGACCCGATGTTGCTACGTCCAGTCGATGATTTAGAATTGACTCCTCGTTCTTCCAATTGTCTTAAAGCACAAAGTATTCACTATGTTGGAGATTTAATTCAAAACACTGAAAATGATCTACTTCGTACTCCTAACTTGGGACGTAAATCTTTGAACGAAATCAAACAGGTACTGGCTGAGCATGGTCTGTCGCTGGGAATGAAATTAGAAAATTGGCCAGTGACTATTGAGAAGTAAGAAAGGATTATTATGCGTCACCGTTTAGGACTAAGAAAACTTAATCGCACCAGCAGTCATCGATTGGCAATGCTTCGCAACATGATAACTTCTTTGCTGCGTTATGAGGTTATAAAGACTACGCTGCCTAAGGCAAAGGAATTGCGTCGTGTTGCTGAACCTATATTGACTCTGGGTAAGAAACCTACATTAGCTAACCGACGTTTGGCCTTCTCTCGGTTACGTGATCGAGAAATGGTTACCAAACTGTTCGACGAATTTGGACCACGTTACGCAACTCGAAATGGTGGCTATTCTCGTATTTTGAAATTTGGCTTTCGTAAGGGAGATAATGCACCAATGGCTTTGGTAGAGCTGTTAGATCGTCCTCCTGAAACTGAACTGATTGAAACTGATACAAAGTAATATGCAGTGTTATATTTTCACATTGTTTTCTTTTAATTATATTTGATTCCATTAATTTTTTATGAATAAGTTAACTCAGTAAATAATATCAAGTATTGTTTGTCTTTGTGGATAATTGATACAACTGAACTTTCTTAAGTCATTTATATCTCAATATTTTAAAAAAAACCGGATTAGTCCGGTTTTTTTTATACTAAATTTAAATATGTAATCCAGTTCAATTTAATTTACGTGAATATGAGCCAATGATTTGTACACGGACTGCCAATTTTACTTCCCACGCACAGTCCATGCACAGTAATTGGATCGACAGTTTTCCTTGGTAATGATACTAGTACACATACTTGTCCGCTTTTATCAATGCTTCCAATTTTTATGGTACGCAAATTCTTTACCATCGTAGAATGTATGGCCAGGAATCAATCCCTGTGTAGCGACAATAGGCTTGTTGTCACTACCGTAACCCTTGCAACATGTATGCTGCGTATAAATAATCCCCCAATACATAACGCGAGTTGTGTATTGGTTCAGCCGGTGTTACAAATCTGCCTTTGAGTTTCTTTCAGATCACAGTGTCACTTTCCCAATCACCCATATATGTTTTTCCGCAACAAGGCCCGTTCGCTCATTAAGGCTGATACGATTTTGATCGTGCCACGTCGCTCTTGTCCATTTGACTGACGTTTCGTAGCGGTTTGTGTCTGCTCAAATGTTGGTGCTGCTATCCACTATCTCGTTTGCCCGTATAAATGAGTTTGTAGATTATCTCATGGCTAATCTGCACTCCGTTATTCAACTCAAGCCGATTTCTAGCCTGTTCTGAGCTGGGGTCTACCTGAATTAACCGCGCAACTTCTACCATTCATACGTTGAGAAGCACTTGCTATTCGTGCAAGCTTGTGGCGCTCATCTTGAAACAATGGTGCCTGCTTTGGTCTCAAGCCATTCATGTCTTTTTTACGCATAAACTCACGAAATTGTGCCCTTGATTACGCAGAATTTTTATCAATCTAAATTTGGTTCAAACCAGCTTGCTGCAACCCGTAAATCTTGTACCGTACCTAGTTGGTGAGCGGTTTATATTGCGTCAGTAGTGCTACTTGACTTGGTCGTTTAAGCGATTCTGATATTAACGTGGCTCATCTGCTAAATTTTTATTAATGCTGTGCATCAGACTTAGAGCTGACGATTAATAACGCATTGTTGGATTGGTAATTGAAACAGCTCTCAGTGTCAAATGGCACAAACATCGATCTGAAATAGACATCTTTTAATGCGGTTGGGCACTGAGCTGATTTTTGTTGATGGTTTAAAGAATAATTAAGCCTTCATAAATGAAACCACTGTTATTAAGATGCCCGAGAAAATATCATGGAAATAATTCCGCTTTGGAAAAAAGTGTACCCTCTCGATCTTTTGTAGACAAAATAGGAGTGTTCTGGTTAAGATGCCAATCAATTGCCAAGTCGGGATCGTTCCATAAAATAGATCGCTCATATTCAGGAGCCCAATAATCTGTTGTTTTATACAGAAATTCAGCATATTCACTAAGTACGACGAATCCATGGGCAAACCCTTCCGGCACCCATAACATCCGTTTGTTTTCGGCAGAAAGAATAACACCCGCCCATAAACCAAAGGTAGGTGATGATTTACGAATATCCACCGCAACGTCGAATACCTCTCCTGCTACCACACGAACTAACTTACCCTGTGGTTGTTTGATTTGATAATGTAGTCCACGAAGAACTTGTTGAGCTGATCGAGAGTGGTTATCCTGTACGAAGTTGACTGATAGACCTGTGAGATTTTCAAAGGCTTTTTGATTGAAACTCTCGAAAAAAAATCCACGCGCATCCCCGAACACTTTGGGTTCTATAATTAAAAGATCGGCTATCGTAGTTGGTATGACTTGCATATTTTTTTAAACTTTCTCTTTAATAATATCAAGTAGATACTGACCATACCCATTTTTAGCCAATGGCTCAGCCAACTGTTCCATTTGCTCCGTCGTGATATATCCTCGACGATATGCAACCTCTTCAGGACAGGCAATCTTCAAACCTTGACGTTTTTCTAGTGTTTGAATAAACAACGAAGCCTCCAGCAACGAATCATGCGTACCAGTATCCAGCCACGCGTAGCCTCGGCCCATTACCTGTACATCAAGCTTTTTGTTATCAAGGTAAATCTGGTTGACGGCTGTAATTTCCAATTCACCACGTGCTGATGGCTTAACGGATTTGGCAATCTCAACAACGGTAGTATCGTAAAAATAAAGACCAGTTACGGCATAATTGGATTTGGGTCTTGCTGGCTTTTCTTCCAGGCTTATTGCGCGACCTTTAGCATCAAATTCAACTACTCCATATCGTTCCGGGTCGTTTACATGGTAGGCAAATACGGTGCCACCCTCTAACCTGCTTCTAGCGGCTGAAAGTTTTTTTTCAAAGTCATGGCCGTGAAAAATGTTATCCCCCAACACCAATGAACAGGAGTCATTTCCGATAAAAGACTCGCCAATAATAAATGCTTGAGCAAGCCCATCCGGTGAAGGCTGCATTGCAAAAGAAAAATTCATCCCCCACTGTGAGCCATCACCTAGCAGCTGTTCGAAACGTGGTATATCCTGCGGAGTGGAGATGATCAGAACATCCTGAATACCGGCCAACATAAGCGTGGTCAACGGATAGTAAATCATCGGTTTATCATAAACAGGCAACAATTGCTTGGAAATGGATCGAGTAGCTGGGTAAAGTCGAGTGCCTGATCCACCGGCGAGTATGATGCCTTTCATGATGCCCCCCTGTCACTGTAATTTTGTTGGATCCAATTCTTGTATTCTCCACTAATTACAGCATCAACCCAATCGGGATTTGTCAGATACCAATTGACTGTTTTACGCAATCCAGTTTCAAAAGTTTCCAGCGGTTTCCAGCCTAGCTCATGGGCGACTTTGCCGGCATCTATCGCGTAACGATGGTCATGTCCGGGCCTGTCTGGTACGTAGGTGATAAGAGATGCATACGGTGCATCTTGAGGGCGTAGCTCATCAAGAATGGTGCAAATTGCATGAACTACTTCCAGGTTGGATTTTTCATTCCATCCACCGATATTGTAGGTTTCTCCCACCCGGCCTCGCTCAAGTACCAGACGTAAGGCACGCGCATGATCGTCCACATACAACCAGTCGCGGATGTTGTCGCCCTTGCCATAAATGGGTAGCGGCTTACCATTGCATGCATTCAGAATGATTAACGGAATTAGCTTCTCTGGGAAATGATAAGGCCCGTAATTATTGGAACAGTTGGTGGTGACTACGGGCAAACCGAAGGTATGATACCAAGCACGCACCAGATGATCTGAAGACGCTTTGCTTGCCGAGTACGGTGAGTTTGGCTGATAAGCGGTATTCTCGGTAAAAAAACCAGCCTCACCGAGGCTACCATATACTTCATCTGTGGAAATATGGTGGAAACGAAAAGTGTTTTTGCGTTCCGTAGAAAGCTCATTCCAGTATTTCCGTGCTGCTTGCAGGAGGGTGTAAGTACCAATAATATTGGTTTCAATAAAGGCTGCTGGGCCAGTGATAGATCGATCGACATGAGATTCCGCAGCTAAATGCATCACCGCATCCGGCTGATGTTTATGAAATAGATTTGCGACTGTAGCAGTATCACAAATATCCACATGCTCGAAGCAGTAGCGTGGATTGTCTGCCACCGATATCAGAGACTGTAAATTGCCAGCATAAGTCAGCTTATCGACGTTGATAACCGTAACATCGGTTTCCGCGATCAGTTGGCGAATAACTGCGGAACCAATAAATCCGGCACCGCCGGTAACAAGGATTGTACTCATGGCTTCGAGGATTGATATGTTGTTTTATTTTGCATGATTTTACTGGAGTGGCTATCAAGAAAATAGGTTATATGACGTAGCGCTTGCTCTGTAGCGCCACTATGAGTTCGGACAAAATGTAGTCCAGCGTGCCCAATTTTTATCAGTTGATCGGGATGGGCAAGTAAGTTTTGTAAGCTTTGCGCTAAGTCAGCTGAATTCTGTATGCGCAGGGCTGCACCACATTCGACAGCAAGCTGGCTGGCTTGCGCGAAATTGTACGTGTGTGGGCCGACAAACACAGGCTTTCCTACTGAACAAGCCTCAATGAGATTTTGCCCTCCAAATGGCAGCAAACTGCCGCCAATGAAGGCAAGGTCGCAGGCAGCATAATAAGCAAACATCTCGCCCATACTATCACCCAATACCACTTGGGTGTCTGGCGCAATCAGGCAGTTTTCACTTCTGCGCTGAAATCGAATGCCTTGTTGGGTGAGCACATCTGCTACATCGTCGAAGCGTTGCGGGTGGCGTGGCACAATTACGGTTAGCAGATGAGGTATATTTACTTGTTTAAGCATTGATATCAATAGTACCTCTTCTCCGACACGTGTGCTGGCTAACAGAAAAACTTTCCTGTTTTTGCCAAATTGAGTGCGCAATTGTTCACCCAGTTTCAGCATCGCCGATGAGGGTTGAATATCAAATTTCAGATTGCCCATAACAGATACATTGTTTGCGCCTAATTCAATCATGCGTGCAGCATCGACTTCGCTTTGCGCAGAAATAGCACTCAATTCGTTCAAACCCAGTCGTGTCAAATTCGGATAGCGTGCATAACGTGCAGCAGACTTTTCGGATAACCGCGCATTAAGCAGCAGCAAGGGTGTTTGCATAATGCAACAGCTATGGATCAGGTTAAACCAGATTTCAGTTTCCATCAAGATTCCGATGCGCGGGCGAAAGTGTTGCAAGAAACGTTTGACAGCAAATGGGTAGTCGTAAGGCAAATAAACCCGCATGACATCACTGCCGTATAACTGTTCACTCGCTGCACGACCGGTCGGAGTGGTGTGTGTAAGCAGCAGCTGATAATGGGGGTAGTTTTCTCGCAAACGCTGCACCAAGCTGACTGCTGCGTGCGTTTCTCCAACTGAAACAGTATGCAGCCAGATCAACGGCCTATCACTGCGAGCAGTGTAGCACCCGAAACGTTCGTCAATATGTTGCAGGTACTCACGTTGTTTGTATGCACGCCAGAGCAGATGGAAAAATATATATGGCAATAAAAGCCACAGCAAGAAAGTATAAATCCGACGAGGGTTAAACATAACTAAGCGAATATCATACTTCCAGAGTTGATTTGGCAGGCCAGTAAGATGTGCGGGTGATTCATCAAAAATGAGGTTGCTACGCAACGGTTTTCATGGATCTTTACGCACCGACTTTAGTCTGGCTCTTTCGTGTCATGTGATAATCTCGCGCAACACTTTTTTCTATGCAGTCTTCTAAAGACAAGCGAGAATATTTAACCAAATGAAATTTGCTGTTATAAATTTCATTGCGACCTTCAATTAGTTAATAAAGCTGGATGGGGATTAGCTACGTTTATAATCGTCGTCAAATCGCACAATATCGTCTTCGCCGAGATAAGAGCCAGACTGGATTTCAATCAAATAAAGCGATCCCGTGCCAATATTTTCCAGACGGTGCTTCATGCCAATAGGAATATAAGTGGACTGGTTCTCTTGTAGAAGCAGGGTATCCTCGCCACGAGTCACTTTGGCATAACCGGAAACCACAACCCAATGCTCGGCACGATGATGGTGCTTTTGCAAAGATAATTTTGCACCGGGTTTTACCATAATGCGCTTGGCCTGGAATCGGTCGCCTATATCGATGCCTTCATAATAGCCCCAAGGGCGATAGACACGACGGTGAATTAGATGCTCAGTGCGTTCTGCCTGCTTAAGATATTCAACAGTATGTTTTACGTCCTGGGCAAAGTCTTTATGCATCACTAATACGGCATCAGCAGTTTCCACAATGACCAAATCTCGCACCCCGATAGTTGCCACCATACGACTTTCGGCGCGAACATATGTTTGAGTGGTTTCAGCAGTATAAACATCGCCACGCAAAGCATTGCCTTGCTCGTCTTGTGGGCTGACATTGTAAAGTGATGCCCATGAACCGATATCGCTCCAGCCGATGTCCACTGTAACCATAGCTGCTAACTGAGTGTGTTCCATCACTGCATAATCGATAGAATCCGATGGGCAGGTGGCAAAGGCCTTTTCATCCAGTCGACAAAAATCCAGATCATTAGTGCTATGTTGCCATGCTTGTTGTGCGGCTTGATAAATATCTGGGCGGTAGCGTTGCAACTCAGTCAGGTAGACGGATGCCTTGAACACGAACATGCCGCTGTTCCAAAAAAATCTTCCTGAATCTACAAATTGTTTAGCCGTATCCAAATCTGGTTTTTCCACAAAACGTGCTACTTCAAAACTGTGTTCACCGGGTACCAATATTGCACCGCGTTCAATGTAGCCGAATCCTATAGCAGGTTCATTGGGTGTGATACCAAAGGTCACCAACTTATCTTGTTGTGCCAACGCGAAAGCTGATTGAATAGCCATATGAAAGCCCGAAATATCTTTTATAAGATGATCTGCAGGCAGCACCAACAAAATTGACTGAGCATCCTTAGCTTGTGCGGCGAGTGCGGCAATAGCCACTGCAGGCGCAGTATTGCGACCAAATGGTTCAAGTACCTGCAATAAAGGATTGATGTTAATGGCGCGTAATTGTTCGGCTACGAGGAAGCGATGATCGTTGTTACAGATGACCAATGGCGCAGCTATGCTGGGAAAGTCTTTAAGGCGCGCCAACGTTTCCTGAAATAATGTGTGGTCGGAAACTAGCGGCAAAAACTGCTTGGGTAATGCCGCACGAGATAATGGCCACAAACGGGTTCCAGAGCCTCCTGACAAAATAACGGGATAGAGCATAGCGACTTTCAAAAGGTTGATGATAAACATATCTCGAGGTAAGTGGCTTGAATTATAATCCGTAATCCAATATTCATGGAGTAGGAATCTGGCGTACTGTAATCTTTATGAAATTGCTAAATGTAATGAAGCAGCACCTTTTTTACTGAGGTAAGGGTAATGTCGTGCATGGTATCAAGGGTCACGCCTGTTGGTTTCGTTCTACAGTACGATCACTGTGTGAATGCCGCAGTCCAAGGGATGAATATTGATGTGACTTAAGTGTGTTGGGATTGCTAAAGCGTTAAAAACCACACTACTAGCGTAGCCTGTATTACATTTAGGCCATTTATGCAAAGTGTTATGATAAAATTTTAACAATAAAACCAATAAGATAATGGTGTTATTGAATTCCAATCCTCTACACAATACGACGTTATTCGAAAAAACTATTGCTCACCTATCAATTATGTATGCCACGCTCAATTTTTTTACTTGCGCCTTGCTAGAAACTTGAATTATTAAAGGCGTCCATAAACCTACAGCTGTTTCAGAAGGCCATAGAAAATGCTACATAGGCTTTATGAATATTGGAGATAACGCTTGAAAGTCACAATTGTAGGGACCGGCTATGTAGGTCTAGTTGGTGGCGCATGCCTCGCAGAGGTTGGCAACCATGTTCTCTGTCTCGATTTCGACCCAGCAAAAATATGCATTTTGGAAAATGGGGATATCCCCATCCACGAGCCTGGTTTGATCGACATTGTGCGCCGCAACGTCGCTGCTGGCCGCCTCGGTTTTACCACAGACATAGACCGCGCCGTTGCTCATGCCCGCATCCAGTTCATCGCCGTCGGTACCCCCCCTGATGAAGATGGCTCTGCCGACCTGCAATATGTCCTGGCAGCAGCCATTAACATCGGCAGTCGTATGAACGAAGACAAAATACTCGCTATCAAAAGTACGGTTCCTGTTGGCACTGCCCAAAAGGTCAACGCAGTCATTTCAGCAGAGTTACAAAAGCGTGACATGAAGCTTAGTTATAGCGTTGTCGCCAATCCAGAGTTTCTTAAAGAAGGCGCGGCGATCGAAGATTTTCTGCGCCCGGATCGCATCGTCATCGGTAGCGATGATGCACATGCCATACAGCAAATGCAGGAATTATATGCCCCATTTAATCTTAGCCGTGACCGTATCATTGTAATGGATGTCAAAAGTGCAGAACTTACTAAGTACGCTGCCAACGCCATGCTTGCTACCCGCATTAGTTTCATGAACGAATTGGCCAATCTCGCAGAACAATTCGGTGCCGATATTGAAATGGTAAGACTAGGCATTGGTTCCGACACCCGCATCGGCAAGCATTTTCTTTACTCGGGTTGCGGCTATGGGGGATCCTGTTTCCCCAAGGATGTAAAAGCACTCATCAAAATTGCCAATGACGACGCTGGTATCACCCTTAAGATCCTGAATGCCGTAGAAGCAGTCAACGATGCACAAAAAAAAATCCTCACCAACAAAATAAAAGCCAAATTCGGTACTGACCTCATTGGAAAAAACTTTGCCATTTGGGGCCTCGCTTTCAAGCCCAACACCGATGACATGCGCGACGCGCCGAGTCGTAAGCTGATTTCAGACTTATTAGAGGCAGGTGCCACCGTTACTGCTTACGACCCAGCAGCCATGCCGGAATCACAACGAATATTTGGCAACAATCCCGGCATTTCTTATGCAGAAAATCCACTCGCAGCCTGTAAAGATGCGGATGCATTGGTTATCGTTACTGAGTGGAAAGAATTCCGTAATCCGGATTTCGCAATAATCAAAGCTATGCTCAAATATCCACTAATCTTCGATGGCCGCAGCATGTATGAATCGGCTGAATTAAGTGCACACGGACTGGAGTATTATCCCATTGGCCGTTAACAGGGATTAATTTTAAAAATGAAGTCTTAATATATAAAAAACTGCGCTCGTACGGAGAATTTAAAGGAGGCTGGGAAGGTTTTTCGAAACTTCTTCTCCTTTCCCTGAGACAGACCAAGGCCACTTTGATGTTTCTCTGGTTTGAAACCTATAAAATAGTTTTGCATAAAATAACCATCAAGTTCGTTCAGCGAACAAGAGCACTCTGTGACCGTTACGCTCGTCGCGCTTTTCGATTATTTCGACCTGATCAAAACCGGTTGCTTTTAAGCAGGAAATAATATCATCCAAAAGCAACCATTTAGAATGATCGTACATCCCGGAAAATGCTTCTTTCGTTCCATGCTCCATATAGTGCATATAGGCATACTCTTTGCCATTTACAAAGTATGATTTTGTTGCCTCGCCTGCCACGCAGTAATGAGTGTCAAGCATAATGCCCTTTTTGATGTATCTACCTAAATTCAGCAGGTGCTCTACCGGATTTTTCAAGTGGTACAACACGCCTACATGGTGAGCCAAATCAGCTTGAAGTAACGAGGTGTCTGTAGGGATCAACTCAATGTCATACTTAAACACTGTCGGTATGTAGCCGTACATTGCGCACCTCACATTTGTTTTGACAATGTGATCAATTCTGGCATCTATCGCCGTGACCTTTGTAGCGTATCCACACAGGCCGATGGTATGTACTCCTTCAAAACATCCAATATCAAGTACATGCTTGTCGGAAAGATTAAATCGATTATTCATCATCACGATGCGTCGATCAGGGATGATTTCAGGTGTATTACGCTTGTTTCCCCAAGCAATCATTCCCAGCCGTCTGCCATAACTATCAACAGTAAAACAATTCCAGTCCAGCATATTGTTAAGCTGAATCAGGTCTTCATCCTCTAGCATATCTATGTACTTAACCGCCATGGTGGATGGCACATATCCCTTAAGCGGAAGTTTCCGGTTTAGTATTTTTTTTTGTAATTTACGTATGAAACTGAACAAGGTATTTCTCCAGACACTTGTATTTTTATGGGCAGTCATGGTTCCATGTCACTGGACAATTTTATTGTGATTCGCATTTGAGCTAATTCCGATTAGTAGTGCTTCCACTTTGGTGTTCTTTGTTCCAGTGAGCAAATTCTTTGCAATATAAATTTTCCAAGCACGTGCATCCGCGTACACGCACATTGGACGATCAAAATAGCTATCGCTCATTCATAAACATCTGCATTTTCAGGGCGGCCCACCGAGTGTTTTGTCTGTCGCTGAAAATCGAGTACATTCTTTCGTTGTAGACAGACAAATGCGCGAGGCTTTGATACTTGTTCATTTATGAAGCTCCTTCGTCTTTTGGTCAAGATCCAGAGCTCACTCTGACCGCCGGACCGATTGAGCCTTGGTAAGCCTTGGCAGGCAGAGCTGCGGATTTGCCTCAGTGAATTGGGGTGCACAAGATTAATCAACTGCGATCAAAATACGCATGCACCCGTTTGCGTAAAGCAGTTAACCCTGTTCTACAAGATATCTGCCGTAATATCGCTTTAAGAAAGGCACCCGTATTTAACCAAGCGTTGGCTCCATGCTCATGGATAGACGTAAAAGCTGCCTTGTATTCCTTATCTAACTGTTTCGCACAGCCCGGTAACAAAAATGAGTCTTCGATTCGATGCTCCACCTGGTACCATAGCGACGGTCGAACATACCCACGATCCACATGCTCTTGCACAAACTCATGCGAGATAAATCCGTTATCCATTGCCTCAAATAAATCTCTGAACCAGAGATATCCCAGAGGATTATGGATACTTATCCATGGTTGGGTACTCATATCCGTGTAATGCAACAAGGCTGTTTCATTTTCCTTGTATCGTTCAAGACAGTTCCAGGAAGGATCTACTACCGCTTTGATATTGTTGGCGACTGACATGTCATGCATTAACCGTTCGTAGGTCAATTCGTCTGAATCGAGCCTACGCACAATCTCCTCAATTTTCCAATCCAGGTGTGCACAATTTAACAGCATTACACTAAATTGAGGCCGACGCCCGCTCTCCGAAGGCTCACGGACAGCAAGCACCTGCGCATCATGAAAAGGCAAGTTCCATAGTTCCTTAATGTCTTTAAAAACCTGCATATCTGAATCCAGATAAATTGCACGGCCTTGATACTCAGCCATCTCTGGAATAATGAATCTTTGAAAAGAGAATGGCGTGCGCGGCCAATTCTTCCTGTCTTTGGGTTGTGGGATGTCTACCCCCCCCAAATGCATTGGAAAAACTTCAACGGTCATGCTTGAATGTTTACGTATGGAATATTCTAATACCTTAACGGCGAGCATCTGTTCTTCGGTCGTCGCTACGTAAACCCGAATTGGACTTGGCACGTCCAGCGGAGCCAAATCAATACCCGTCGTCATAATTGTTTTCGCCATCTGACCAAATTGCCTGTTAAATGATTTTCGGCCATTAGCCAGCAATGTCGTACCATTTAAGTGGGAGAAACTATGTCCGTAGCTGTTGCCGCCATCGATACCTAAGGTGCGAATACAGCGCACACCACACGCTGCCAGTAAGTTGATCGCAGCTTCTGAGCTAAAATATTGGACTTCAATTAAGGGGCTGTTCCCGAACGTACGTGTCGGCAAATGGTTATAGTAGAGAAGACGGCCTTGGTCGCGCATATATGCAAGAAATGCATTACCCTCGGTCAGTTCGGATAAATCCTGAAGACCTGCACCATTATTAACATGCGGCACCCAAGGCATAACCAACACCTGTGCATTTTTATCGATTGAGTCTTTGCACGCATCAATCACATCCAGATCCAGGATATGCGCTGCCGTAACTCGGACTTCATCAATTACATGGTTTAGCGATATCGAATCAAAGTCACTAAGGTTGTACTGAGAAAGTTTTTCGAAGCTCGGCCCCTTTCCCAAGACAAGCCAGGGCAGCCCTAGTGTTTCTTGCGCTTTAAACCAGTCAAAAAAACTCTGCATCTATTTTCCAATATTAATGAAACTATCCTGTTACGTCGTAAACGCACCTTTAGAAGATAAAGCGGTATCAGTTTATTTATCCACTGCATGCGTTTCCATGCAACTAGCTCAGTTTCCATGCTTTGTTGCAATATGTGTAATTTTGTCGTGCGCTTCTCGGCTAAGCACCACACTGAAACTGGATGATGTGGTGGAGCATGCTCTGCTATGGTCTTAACGCTAAAACCAGCTTTATCAATTGCAGCAGTGAGGGTTTGCCGCGAAAAATGAAAATTGTGCGCAATATGTAAATCTCGGGGCGATGAATATCCAAAAACATTTGGTACGTCCACAAATAAGAGACCATTAGATGATAGCAACCCTCTCAATTGCTCCAAGAATAAAACTGGATCATTAACATGCTCCAAAACGTGGTTCACTACAATGAGATGAAAACTGTCTTCTCTTGCAGATATAAGTTCATCAATATTTTGGTATGTTGTGCATCCAGTCATCTCTCGTGAATAAGCTGCATAGCTTTCGGATGGTTCTACGCCGAAAAATATTAGACCCTCACCACAATGTGTTTTTAGGTTAGAGAACAATGTTCCTTCAGCACATCCAACATCAAGTACGCGCATGCCAGCAACTAGGTCAACATTAGACGCAATAAGCTTTGCTGTGTAAGCAAGACGTTCATCTTTGTGGTAGCAGATAATGTAATCAACATGTGGAGCATTTACTGCTTGATAGTACTGGCGATAGCATTCCCGATAAAAATGTGACATTGACTGAGATGTAAGCCTGGGGCGCGTTTGAACTAGCCCACATCGTAGGCAACCAGTAGTTTTAATCCCCATGTCGTAACGATCATTGCTAGCAAGCTGGCGAAATTGAGTGCCACCACAAATCGGACATGCTGGAAAAATCTTGTCTTGATTTTGGTAATTAAACATTTAATAGATTTATTTAACTTTGAGTTGTTGAAATAGATAAATCAGGAAAATCATATTAGTCATTAGATAAATAGTGGTTGAAATCGCCAAGCCAGCTATACCAAAGACACTAAATGCAATTATTTTGACAGGGATGTAAATGGTGTAGTTTGTAACTGCCATATATATAACTGTCTTTGTATTTCCAATTGCATAGAAAGCTGAGGTTGCAATCTGCCCGACAGTTGCGCCAAAGAACATGCCACTAAGCCAAAGCATGATCCACCATAATTTTTCCACATCGTTATATTTGGTATTTCCATACCCAATCAAAATAGAGAGCATCTCCTGCCCGAATATCCACAGTATCAGCAAGCCAGCGAAGCTGATCACACATACCTGTAATAGCTTACGGTAATATAGACGCCTAAAGTTTATAACGTCCCCTGCTTTATGAAATACACTCAACGCGGGAACCAATGGTGTAGCAATCGCCTTGTTGAGAATTTGGCTGATGGCACCATATATTTGCTGCGCCAAATAATACAAAGATAAGCTACCGCTTTGAGCAGTGGAGAGCAGAAAACGATCGACCAAAGTGTCCGTCTTGTAATAGGCAGTTCCTAACAGCAGAGGTTTAATACGCTGCCAAGCTTGCTGGATGGTCGCGCTTTTTAGATCTGGTAGCGTCGGCAATCCCATACCGGGGGCGAGCAAAATGGTTTGCATTCCCATGCGTAAAGTAGCAATCCATGCTGCAGCAATTACACCAAAACGGGGGAGCGCCCACACCAATAGCAAAAAGGCAGTAATGCTAACCAATATTGGAGTGAACTCAACCAACAGAAACCGATGCCGTGCATGATAAGCGGCCAATTGCACACCGTTTACAGCTGTGAAGACCATGCCGATCAACTGAATACGGGTAAGATCGACAGTCAGGCTCCGCCCCGCTAGATCGAAACCGGGAACGGTGAGTGGCACCCACCATGGTGCCGCTGCGTATAGCAGTAGTGCAATCAATCCGAACAGGCCTCCGATTAGCACTAGAAATCCCCAGGCATTTTGCCGAAGACTGTCTTCGTCCTCACCAGCAAGAAGCGGTACCAGCACATGCATGAGAGATCCACTAATGACCGCCAACACAAGCTGGGGGACAGTCATGCCGGCAAATAGTGCGTCAGTTTCCACCCCCGGCCCCAATTTGACAAAGACATACCATTGGAAAAGTAACGAAATGCCAATATTAACCGCCGAGAGGAAGCCTAATTGAATCGTTAACTTCATGCCGTTTCGGCTAAAGCACAAAGGCTACTATCGATAAGGGGAATCACTCGTGTCTGGCTGTTCAGTTGGTGCAAGGTTTCTGGAGCAAAATAGCCAAGGCTCATAATTTTTGTCCAAGGATTAACTAAGGAAACTAATAAATCACTAAAGTGCCGCACTTAATGTGTGGGCATGCTGACGTGCCGTGCATGTGAAATACCGACGATAAACGTGTCGCGCATTTTTACGGGGCGCCCGTGCACACGGCAGTCGAATGCAAGCTGTGCGCATTGGTAGCTGCATTAGGCTCGAGCGGCAGCATGCGGTTTTGCAGATCATTTTGCAAGAGTTGTTCAAAGTGTTCGTTCAGAATGTTTTGCGATGTTCCGATGCCAACAACGCCATGCCATAAAGGGCTTCAAACAGAGTGTCGGTGTTGACCAAAGCGAACTCAATTGCTGATCGGGCTGCTGCATCAGTTCCGACAGGACATTGGGATCCAGAATGAACATGCATCCCGATTTTATGGTTTTGTATGCACTTCAGGCAGAGGCTTAGTTAGATTCGCGCGGTTTAGCGCGAGCTGAACTTTGGCCGCTGTACTTTTTTACTGACGGTGTAGGCGCGGACTTTGATGGGCTTCTTCTCCAATGTTCCAGTCATTAAGGTTGGTGCACTGCTTTAGTCCGGTCTTCATGTGGAATTCGATATTGCGAACGATAACTTGCGCCATAAGGCACCTCTAGAATTGAGAATGAACTTGCAATGAAATAGAAGGATAAGAAATTTAACAGCACATTTCGAAGTATCCATGACCATCTAACTTCGGTCAACGCCAATTTTATTGTTTAACTCCAACAGAAAACCAAATGCTGCGTCATCTAAGCAGGCATATGGAAAATTTCTCCAGGACGCGCTGATAACTACCGTCGCACCTATCAGAACGCATAAACCCGATAGGTAAGAGTGACTGAAATATTGCACTTTGTCACAAAAATGGGAGAGAAAAACAGATGCGTTACCGATGTCCGGTACTGCAAGATTGTTGGCCCAGAGTTGAATGAGGTTAATGTAGGCAGCTTTTCAATCACGGTATCGAAATTGCATAGATGTGCCCAAGAGATTGACTGCCTACTCCATTAATATTGGTTTTTACCAGAGCAATTTATGTAGAGAATAAAGGGTGCCTCTAAAAGTTAATATTCTCAGCAAGGTGGGGCAAGGAACGAAAAAATTTTAAATGTTCTATATGTTTGATATATATATATAATATATAGTTTATGCCAGTGCTGTATTGTGACTAAGCGAGATAAACGGGCAAGCCGCAAAAAGGCTGCTCGTAAAATTGCGATTTTTAGAGGTGCCCAAAATTGTCACGATATTCAGTGCATCTACGAAGGGAAATGTATTGTTACAATATTGCTAAGTGTCAGAGCGAAATATTCCGTTTGTTGGCGTGGATAATTCAGAAAAATATGAATACTACACATTAAGCACATGGGTCCTCATCATTCCAGAGGCAGATTTATTATCTCAGATGCAGAATTACCAGAACTGTTGCTATGAAATTTTAAAGAATTCTTCCTGGAAAACGATATACATGTATCAGGATAGACTTAGTGTTTCTACTTTCAAATATTTTGGCTGTTAATCGATAAGTGTACCTATGATATCTTGAGGTTAAATGTGGCAATGTAATAATTAAATCATTAGGACACAATAAATCCTTATTACAATATCCAGATGTATGTATTGCCAGAATATTTAAACAATTTGACGCCGGCTCAAGTCAAGCATGACGGTTTCCAGAGGTTTCATACAGCAAAAAAAAATATAGAAGATACCCGGACACATCTATATGGAATATATCCGTGAATGTAGCAGATAGATTTATCAAGGGTGGAGCTAAATGATGACGCCAAGGGTATCCAAGTCGAACAAAGTCACAGTACTGCTTTCTACATATAATGGAAGCAAGTTCCTTCAGCAACAGCTAAATTCGTTGTATGAACAAACCTATCCCAATATTAGAATTTTGGTGAGGGACGACGGATCATCAGACTCGACAAGAAGCATTTTAGAAAAAGAGCAATTAAGTGGCCGTATAGACATATTAAGAGGGCATGAAAATCTGGGTCCCGCCTTAAGTTTTTTTAAGTTGCTGCGTAATGCTGCGTTAACTGAAACAGAATATGTTGCTTTTTGTGATCAAGATGATGTTTGGTATCCTCATAAAATAGAACATGCAGTTTCAGCCTTGTTAGTAGTCGCTCATAACCGTCCTGCATTATTTTGCTCCAGGCTAGAAATTGTTGATGAACAGTTAAAGCATATTGGATTTACCAATACACCAAGAAAAGTAGGTTTTGGCAATGCTTTAGTTGAAAATGTTGCTACCGGTTGTACGATGGTACTCAATCGGGAAGCAATGGAATTGGTTTGTAAACACCTTCCAAATAAAGTGTTGATGCATGATTGGTGGTGTTATTTAGTTTTATCTTGCTTTGGCGAAATAATTTTTGATAGTAACGCCAATATAAAATACCGACAGCACGGTAATAACACTATTGGTGCAACCGTGAGTATGTTTGATGAATTAAAAAGGAAGCTACACCGATTTATGTACAGTGAAAGAGGGTTGCTTTGGTTGCAGGCGACTGTTTTTTTAAATGTTTTTGAAAATGGCATTCCTTTATCTCAAAGACTAATTCTCAATAAATTCATCGCAGCAAAATCATCATCGTGGTGTCGGGTACAGTTAATTTTTTCCAAAGAAATATGGCGACAAAAATGGTTTGATAATTTAATTTTGCAATTCATAATGTTTATCAATCGAATCTAGGGCACCTCTAAAAACCATAGCTTTCAAACTTTCCGGCCCAAACTTTATGAAC
>NZ_CAKMNW010000064.1 GCF_927904885.1 Candidatus Nitrotoga sp. M5 | reverse complement strand
TCATAAAGTTTGGGCCGGAAAGTTTGAAAGCTATGGTTTTTAGAGGTGCCCTAAGGTTAGTCCGCTTGAACTGAATTGCATTTTGGGCATTGCCGTATGTTGCTTATTGGATACTTATGTTTGGCGCTTGGTTAATTCTTGGCGAACCTTATCCATCATCTTTTCTTTTTCCTCTGTAGAAAGATTGAATGCTCTACCAAGCTGGTCTAGGATTTGATCTTCTTGAGGAGAAATTATTCCGTCGGCAAAAGCCTTGCGAAGCTCCGTTTCAAAAATAACTCTACGCCTTGCCATCTGGTTTGCAAATGCCGAAGCCACGATACCGGTCAGTATGGCAACAGTGCATACGCCAAGAAATGCGGTAAAAAGTGATATGACACGGCCAATCCATGTCACTGGCGTGAAATCACCATAACCAACCGTGGTCAGCGTGATTACCGCCCAGTAAATCGCGTCAGGAATGGAAGCAAAAATCTCAGGTTGTGCTTTATGTTCAGCAAAATACATTAATGAAGAGGTAATTAAAACAGTAATCAGCAACAGATATAAAGTTGCGGCAAATGAACGCCGCTCTTCATAGATAGCCTGCACTAGATCTTCTATGGCGGTGCTGTAATGTGAGATCTTGAACACACGAAGCAGTCGAACCGCACGGATAACACGCAGATCCAGACCGGGCATGAGCATTTGCAAAAAGTACGGTGCCAAAGCTACTAGATCGATCAAACCATAAAAGCTCAGAATATAGGCTTTGCGGCCACGCCACGTATTACCTTGGCCCGACGGAAGGCTGGCTCCGTTCGCCCAGATTCGTAGAAGGTACTCTATAGAAAACAAGATAATGCTGAACAACTCGAACAAATCGAAATAAATACCCCACTTTTGATATAGGGTGTTTACGGATTCAAGCACGACAGCAACGATGTTAAGTAAGACTACCGTGGAAATCAGGACGGTGCAAAACTTCGCGGTGCGATCGTGCTTAACCTCGCTTTCGAGTATTTGATACAGTCGGACTTGTATGGGGCGAAGGTTCATTTATGACTTTCTCATTAGCCCGGTTGGGCTGAATGGAATGAATCCCAACCTCTCACTCACGCGGCAGGTATGAAGGTGGTTGTCTTTTTAGTCGCTGCGTGAACCTGGCCTCATGTGATCCGCCACATCGACACATCGGTAACGCATCAATTCACCCATTCTTATGTAATGTTGGGCTTCATTTCATTCAGCCCAACCTACCAGCATATCAAGCTGCAATGAGCTTAATGCGTTTGCTTATTCACCCCTAACTGAAGACACTTTTCCATTTATTTAGTAATCGCCCTTAGCTTGCGAGCATCATTAATGCCGCCCACATTCTGTACATTGGTATAGCCAGCATTCTGTAAAGCAGACATTGCTTTACCCGCCCTTCCACCACTACGACAATATAATCGAATATCTGTATCTTTATCAGGATAGATCTTGCTTACTCCTTCCACTATATCTGAATGTGAAATTCGGATATCACCTTCAATATTATCAATTTTATTTTCCAGCACACTCCGAACGTCAATCCAAACCGGGTCTGCATAGGACATTGAGCTAAATAGTATTCCTACAGTTAATGCAACCGCACGTATTATTGCTTGCATGTTCATAACTTAATCCTCCAGAAAAAAAATATTCATACTGCCCACCATTGCCCAACGAAACATCAGGAAATATTTTAAAAAGCAGTATTGAAGTTGTAGTCTACAGTACAGCTCGACCTTAGTGAATATCAATGCATGTCAGCGATTACCAACGCTATTTACCCCACCCTGTGCCCCGCTTGTATCTGCCGCAAAAGTTTGCGCACTGGCGTAGGAATTGCAGCTTGCAACGCATCAGTCACATCCAACCAAATCCTGCCTGGTTCTTGAATTTGTTTGGGGTTGTTAATTACCTGCAATAACAGGGGGGTAATATGCAACTTAAAATGAGTGAACGTATGCGTGAATGTTGATAGTGTAAGTGGGTATGTTGTTTCCATGCAGAATTGTTGAAGACAGTAGGCACCCGCGTCCTCAATCTCAATTAAAATTTGCGAATCTATTTGCGGCAGACACCATAAGCCACCCCAGATGCCGCTTCCCGGGCGCTTTTCCAGCAGGATATCGGGGCCATTGAGTAGCAAAAGGAAGGTGCTGTGTTTTTCCGGTAGTACTTTACGTGGTCGTGGCGTGGGTAGTTGAGCGACCCGTTCGGTCTGATATGCCTTGCAATCTTTTTGCAGCGGACAGATGGGGCATTGTGGTTTGCTGCGCGTGCAGATCAGTGCGCCCAGATCCATCAAGCCTTGCGTATAGATCGCCACATCACTCTGTGGCAGCAATGCTTCGGCTTGTTGCCACAGTTGAGCTTCAATCTTTTTTTCGCCAGTATAGCCTTCAACAGCATGGTAGCGTGCCAGTAAACGCTTGACGTTGCCATCGAGAATCGCGCGCCGTTCATGAAATGCGAATGCGCTGATGGCTGCGGCGGTGGAGCGGCCGATGCCGGGTAGAGCAAGGATGTCTTCAAAGTGCTTTGGAAACTTTCCCTCATGCTGCTGCATGATGAGTTGCGCTGTGCGGTGCAGGTTGCGCGCACGTGAGTAATAGCCCAGGCCGCTCCAATGCTCCAATACTGCCTCTTCGCTGTCGGCAGCGAGCGCTGCAATAGTGGGAAAGCTTGCCACGAAACGAAGGTAATAGGGGATTACGGTGATGACCTGGGTCTGTTGCAACATTATTTCGGACAGCCATATGTGATAAACATCCTCGCCTTGCCATGGCAAGCCGTGCCGACCATGTCGTTGCTGCCAGTCTATGATGCGATGAGCGAATAATTCAGGTTGCGGTTTACTTTGATTCTTGATCAAGGTATCAACCCTCTCTTCCATCGCAGAAGGAAGAGGATATGAAGGAACCGTTGTGCAGGCAATGAGCATGGCATCAATTGAAGAGTCCTTTTAGCTTGTCTTGAAGCTGATCCTGCAACTTGGTTTTGATTTTTTCCTTTTTGGCTTCGATTTTTTTCTTGACGACATTTGACACCATCGCGCCAAAGTCCAACGTGTATTTCAAGTTGCTAAACGGCCCACTTAAACGCACCGGCACAGTGATGCCGCCAACGATGTCTTTTCCGCCTTGGCCTTTCAGCGTTTTCGCTAGTGTGGCTTTAGCCAGATATTTGATGGAGTCGTTGCCAATGTTGATATCTCCATTGCCTGATAGTCGTATCAGCGGGGATTTTAACAAGAGGTCATTGTTGTGTGCCACCCCGTTGCTAACTTTGAAGCTGGCTTTCAGTTCGCTGAAGTCCGTCTTTTCGGCCTTGTTAACGGATAGGGTTTGTGCGGTCGCACCTTTCATGTTCAGCATGCCCTGCGCGTCGCGCAAGGTTTTGGCAATGTTAATGCCTTTGATCGCACCATTCTCCAAGTTGAGTGACATGCTGCCATTGAGCGCTTTCTTAAACGCACTGATGGAGCTGCCTTGGGTAGTTAGATTAAGCGTGACATTGCCCTTACCTTCCAGGGTGTCGAAGTTGGCGGCGTCCTTGAGCAATGGCGCAATCGTGATGCCACTCAGATTCTGGTTTATAGAGATATAAGGTGTAGTCTGCGCATTTAATTTCACGCTGCCTTTCATGCTACCTTGATACAGGTTGGATGATAGTGGGCTGAATGTGATCAAGCCGTTATGCGCTTTTACGTCGACGCGTACTTTCGAAAGTTTTACATTGGCGATTTTGAGCTCTCCAATGCGTAATCCGCCTTCAAGATTAAGATTTTTCAGCGCGGCCAAATCAAGTGGCTGCTCGGCCGACGCCGGTTTATTGGCAACATTTTCTGCCTCCTTTGGCAGAAATAAATCAGCATCAAACTGGTCTATATCTATGTCGAAGCGTATGGCTGGATCTTCAAAGTCATTGACTGCCACCTTGGCTTTAATCTGGCTTTGCAGCAGCCCACCTGCAAAGTTGGCCTGAACGCTCTGGCGGCTACCATCTATTTGCATGCTCCCCTTCATTTCGCTGCTGACTGATTTATTCGGTAGCTTGTCA
This sequence comes from Candidatus Nitrotoga sp. M5, assembly GCF_927904885.1. Taxonomy (GTDB): domain Bacteria; phylum Pseudomonadota; class Gammaproteobacteria; order Burkholderiales; family Gallionellaceae; genus Nitrotoga. The sequence continues at coordinate 52,535 of NZ_CAKMNW010000064.1, read as the reverse complement.
CCCGATACATTTAATGCGAGGGTCAGGTTGGAAAGATCGAGCTGCTGCTGTTCAATGTTGCCAGATACGGGCGCGTCGAGCTTTATTTTAAATGCCTGTTCGGGTTGTTTCATATCCAGCTCTAACGTCAGCGCGCTGCTCTTGAACGATTGAGGATTGCCGGTCAAATCCGACAGGGCAAGACTGGCCACGATGTTGCCTGATGCATTATCCAACTTAGCGTTTAATGTTAGTTTGTCGCCTGTGTAATTATTTTGAACCAGGTTTAACGTAGGCGCATCCAGTTTGGCATCGAAGCTATTTTCCCCTTGCGCGCCAGTAGCCGTAACCACTAACTTTTTGGTAGAAAACTCTTGCGTATCCAAATTCGCGCTGACATCACCGTTAGCCAGAACTGCCAAACTGCTGATGTCGAGCGCTGTGCCCTTGGCCTGCAGCTCCAATCCTTCTATTTGAAATAACAGCTTGTCCAGGTCGAAAGTGAGAGTGGCTTTCATTTGTGCAGCTATATCCAGCTTAGGTTTATTAGATTGCATTGCTGCAGCAAAATCAATTGTGCTCGGCACACCGTTGGCAATACGTCCGGTATTAAGGTTTAAGCCTTTCAGTAAATATTGCGCACCCGTGGTTTCATCAAGGTAGGTCAGCTCTGAGTCTTCCACATGTACTGAGGCTATGTCGAACGTCAGCGGCGTTTTTTCTTCGTCAGGGTCTTCTTTGCTTATCAGGTCGTCAATGTTGGTTTTGCCGTTCTTGAACTTCACCAAAGTCGCCTTCAGGCCATTGATCGAAACTTCGTCCACAACAGCTTGCCTGGATAGTAGCGGCAATAGCGCCAGCGAGACGCGCACACTGTCAATGTATATAAATTCATCGTCGCTCTGAAATTCCGACATAGACACCTTGCCAAGGTCGGCGCCTATGCTGGGGAAGAAAACCAGTTTGATATCGCCATTCAGCTTGAGCGTACGTTGCTGCTTATCTTTCACCAGCTTGATGATCTGGGCCTTGTAATCATTGGGGTTAAATGTGGCAGTAATATAGATTATTCCGGCTATCGCAATGGCGATCACCACAGCTACTGACCATAGACTATATTTCAGAAATTTTTTCATATTGCCCCCTGGCTGAAGCATTGGTAGCAATTATAGTCTTATGTGTACAACAGTCGACCACCTTCACACCATTCGACCCAGAAAGATACGTGCATTTGTTAGTTATATCATGCATATGCACACTCATATCAGGCATGCCTTGATATAAATTAATCCTTTATCCCTGTATGAGAATTTTGGTTAGCAGGGATGTCACAGACTGGCGGCAATTCGCAAAAACGCACTTACCAGCATGGAATGAGCAAGACTTTATTAATTAATCCTAAAAATTAATCAGTTATCTCGTTAAAATTTTTCCAGCTTAATATATTTAACATGTTATAACATATTTATATGTTTAATATAATTAATTGTTCGGGTAGGATGCACTTGGTTCACTAACACACGAACCAAACATAACTGGCCACTAAACTTAGGAGATAACAATGAAAAAAAATATCAACGCACCTGAAAACTCTCGCCGCACTGCACTAAAAGCAGGACTTGCCGCAAGCGCACTTGCTGCGCTTAGTTTGACGACGCTCAATAGCGCAAATGCGAGTACAAAAAGTGATACAAAGCACGACATGGCTATTTTAAACGCGGCCTTGGATCTTGAAAATCAAGCAATTTGGGCATATGGCGTGGCAGCGGGAAAGCTGAGCGACAGCAAGGTAGGAAATGTCATAAAGTCTTTGGCATTGCGTAATCAGGTTGATCACATCAAACATCGAGATATCTTCATATCCACGATTCAAAGCTTGGGTGGTACACCGACTAATACCAGGGAGGCGTATGATCTTTCTGCTTATATCAAGGCAGGGGAAGGTAATCTTGATAGTGATGCCAATATCGCTAAACTAGCACTGGCGCTAGAAGTGGATGCGGTGCTTGCCTACGCCAGTGCCGTCAGCAAACTGCGTACGCCCGCGTTGGTCGCTGCCGGATTAACTATCTTGCCTGATGAGTCAGCGCATGCAGCTGCCATTCGCGCGGTGTTTGGTACGCTCGATTCGACGATCCATGCCGTTCCGGCTGCGCAACTTAGTAAAGAAACTCGCAGCCAGTGGATTTTATCTGTCTAACCAGCATGATGCGCACTATGAAAACATCCATCATGTTACTTGCGTGGGCTTATTTAGGGCTGGCAACTATATCAATGACTGTATCAGCCACTCCCAATGATTTAAGTAGAGAGCGGCAAGCTACCAAGAAACCCATTACGGTCACGATTGATGCCTTCCAATTTCAACCCGATAAGATAGTGATAAAACGTGGGCAGAGTGTAATCTTTATTAACACGGATGAAGTACCGCATACTGTGACACCAGATAAGAATGGACACTTTGTTCCTTCTGGCATCATAAAAGGCGGTGAACAATACGAAGTATCATTTGAATCAATAGGCGTGCAGGATTATTCGTGTGATTTTCATCCCAGTATGCATGGGAGAGTGATTGTAAAATAGCATTTTACGAGTAGTCATTGGTTAGCGTTAGTTAGTTCGCATCCGGAAACGCCCCAATATTTTACTAATCATCGCTTAAAATGTTCGGTTTTGGACTGGATCAGCGTACCAAGCTACCCAGTCCAAATTATTTAATGGTCAATTGTGGACGGCTTATTCCATTTAAGGCAAATCTAATTGGCCCTAAATATGCTCAGGAGTAGAATATAAAAAGTCTCCTTTGACGGGGACGAGAGTACCAAAGGAGTACTGAATGCTTGAATTATTAGGAAATCGTCAGCAAGAGCTTTTAAAACTGCTGCTAAAACATAAGGGCGGTTTAACTTTAGAAGAACTATCAGAATATCTAAAAATCACCCGGAATGCCGTTCGCCAGCACATAGCCGCATTGGAGAATAGCGGGATAGTCACCCAAGGGGTGAGCCGCCCTTCTGGGGGGCGTCCGGAACAGCTTTATGTACTTACCGATGAAGGTAAGGAATTCTTCCCGCGTAATTATTCCTGGTTTGCTCAGCTAATGGTTGAATCAATCGCCCAAGAATCTGGGGTAGAAGGATTGAGGGAAAAATTGAATTCCATGGGAGTAAGAGTTGCTCAACAGTTACTCAACCAAAACTCAATGCTCGAAACGCGCGAGCAAAAGGTGGAAAAGCTTTCTGAGGTGATGGAGGAGCTTGGTTATAACACGAGAAGCTTTAGTATTAATGGCGACGCGACCACAATTGAAGCGGATAACTGTATTTTTCACAACCTCGCCATGAAGAATCCGGAAATTTGCCAGTTTGATCTGGCATTGTTATCAACCTTTACAGATAGTACAGTTAATCACGAGGAGTGTATGGCTAAAAGCGGTAACGTTTGTCGCTTCAAATTTAAGGCTAAAGGTGAATAAGTTCTTTTTTGTACTTGTGGGCGCCTCTAAAATTCAAGCTTTTACTCGTATCGCCGCATTGTGACGAATACTCGGATTTTAGAGGTGCCCTAGTCTGTTAAGGAAATACCTGGCAAAAACATGAATCAAGGTCTGATTTCACAAGAGTATCTTTTCAATCACGAAAGTTTTGATATTGCAGCGGAAAGTCAGTGATGGAAGCGCGTATCAACTGAATGGCTGCTTGCAGATCGTCACGCTTACCGCCAGTTATGCGCACCGTGTCGCCTTGTATGCTGGCCTGTACTTTCATTTTACTGTCCTTGACGAATCTGACGATTTTTTTCGCTAGCTCAATTTCCACTCCCACCTTTACGGTGCAGGAACGTTTAATCTTGTTACCGCTGACCTTTTCAATTTTATCGCTAATCTCCAGGCATTTAATGTCCACACCTCTCTTGGCAAGTTTGGCGTTAAGAATATCTTGCACCTGATTTAGCTGAAACTCATTATCAGCATGCACGGTGAGCACTAGCTCTGTCTGTTCCACGCGTGCGCCTGAACCTTTGAAATCAAAACGCGTGCTAACTTCTTTGTTGGTCTGCTCGACTGCATTTTTAACTTCCGTATTCTCCACTTCAGATACGATGTCGAATGATGGCATGGCAGCTCTCCTTAAATTTTATCTTCATTAAATCGGCATTTTCAAACGGAGTAATTGCTTAGTGAGGGGGGCGCTACGAGTGGATGGCACCTCTAAAAATCCAATTTTGTGAGCAGCTGCTTTGCGGCTTGCCTGCTTACCCCGTTTCGTCACAACACTGCGTTACTCCAAAAATTTAATCGCTTACATATTAAATATATGCCGGCCTAAATTTTTTCTCGCGCCTTGTGTTACATAGAAAATTGAATTCTTAGAGGCGCCCTGGATTCAATTCGTTAACCAAAACTGCATACGTAATTTACTACTTCTTGTGTATGTATTTCAAAGCTGCTATCAGCAGCCACGTTGAACTGCATACCTGCAGTGTAGGTTTTAGCAGCGGCTTCGCCTGCTACTTTAACTTGACAGGTACCGCTGGTAATTTCCATTACTTCCGATGTTTTGACGTTAAAAGTGAGCTGGCTTCCCGGCATTATCACGCCGAGGCTCTTGCGTGAGCCATCAGGAAATAGGACGGAGTGTGACACGCACTTACCGTCGAAGAACACATTGGCTTGTTTTACAACGCTAACGTTATCGAATTGGGACATAAATGCTCCTGATGTTTAATGATTAATTTATTCAAATTATTACCTAAGCACAAAGCATTTCGAATAGTTATCAACTACTGACCCTGCTTTGCTGCAATACGCATTCTAAGAGCGTTCAGCTTGATAAAACCGGCGGCGTCCTTCTGGTCGTAAGCGCCTTTGTCGTCTTCGAAAGTAGCAATGTTCGGATCGAACAGAGAGTCGGTTTCGGAATCTCTTCCCACCACGATGACATTACCCTTGTATAACTTGATGCGCACCCAGCCGTTAACTTTTTGCTGTGTGTGATCTATTAGTGTTTGCAGTGAATGGCGTTCTGGGCTCCACCAATAACCGTTGTAAATCATACTGGCGTAGCGCGGCATCAAATCATCTTTCAGGTGCGCTATTTCGCGGTCCAGCGTGATCGATTCTATTGCGCGATGTGCCTTAAGCATGATGGTTCCACCGGGAGTTTCATAACAGCCGCGTGACTTCATACCGACATAGCGGTTCTCTACCAGATCAAGACGGCCAATTCCGTGCTTGCCACCCAATTTATTGAGCATTGAGAGTATCTGGGCCGGGCTCATGTGTGACCCGTTGAGACCGACTATGTCGCCGCGCTCGAATTCAATATCAAGGTATTCAGGCTCATCTGGCGCTTGCTCCGGTGAAACTGTCCAGCGCCACATGCTTTCCTCTGCTTCGGCGGCCGGATTTTCCAGATGGCGGCCTTCAAAACTGATGTGCAGCAGGTTTGCATCCATTGAATAAGGTGATCCGCCCTGCTTGTGCTTCATATCTACTGGGATACTATGTTTTTCAGCATATGCCATTAGTTTTTCGCGCGAGAGTAAATCCCACTCGCGCCACGGCGCAATTACTTTGATGTTCGGGTTAAGTGCGTAATAACCTAGCTCGAAACGCACTTGATCGTTACCTTTACCGGTGGCACCGTGCGACACCGCTTCAGCACCAGTTTGTCTGGCGATCTCAATTTGGCGCTTGGCGATTAAAGGACGTGCGATAGATGTGCCGAGCAGATACTCCCCCTCATACACGGTGTTGGCGCGGAACATCGGGAATACAAAGTCGCGTACGAACTCGTCGCGCAAATCATCAATGAAGATATTCTCCGGCTTGATGCCGAACTGCAAAGCTTTTTTTCGTGCGGGTTCGACTTCTTCACCTTGACCAATGTCGGCAGTGAAGGTTACTACCTCGCACTGATAGGTATCCTGCAACCACTTCAATATTACTGAGGTATCCAGCCCGCCAGAGTAGGCGAGGACAACTTTTTTGATTTCACTCATTTTGTTCTTCTCTGTTGAATAATCCACTAATGAAAATAGAGTGCACAATCGCACCCTGCATTGTTGCTTTTAGTTATTCACCTTACCTAATAGCAGATACTCCATCAGTGCTTTTTGTACATGTAACCTATTCTCTGCTTCATCCCATACCACACTTTGCGGACCGTCAATTACGGCAGCGTCCACTTCCTCACCTCTATGTGCCGGCAGGCAGTGCATGAACAGCGCGTCCGGTTTAGCAACGGACATCATTTCTGCATCCACAATCCAGTCGGCAAACGCTTTGCGGCGTTCATCATTTTCGCGTTCAAAGCCCATGCTGATCCAGACATCGGTGGTAACCAGGTCGGCATTGCGTGCAGCGGCCATCGGGTCAGCAAATTCCTCATAGTGATCTGCGCCGAATAATCCAGCACGTTCTGGCTCAACTTCATAGCCAGGAGGAGTTGAAACATGGACGTTGAAATCGAACACCTCTGCCGCTTGTAACCAGGTATTACATACATTGTTGGAATCGCCTATCCACGCTACAGTTTTGCCCTGAATAGAGCCACGCTGCTCAATATACGTGTAGATGTCAGCCAATATTTGACAAGGATGGTATTCATTGGTCAGGCCGTTAATCACCGGTACTCTCGAGTTTGCGGCAAAGCGTTCGATAATTTCCTGTTCGAAAGTACGGATCATTACCAGATCACTCATACGAGAGATCACTTGTGCCGCATCTTCTACAGGCTCACCGCGCCCCAGTTGCGAATCGCGCGTATTGAGGTAAATGGCATTACCGCCAAGTTGTTGAATCCCTGCCTCAAACGAAAGGCGTGTACGCGTGGAGCTTTTCTCAAAAATCATCACTAAAGTGCGATCCACCAGCGGATGATGAGGATGGTAGGCTTTGAAGCGCTGCTTGATGATGCGTGCACGAGCGAACATGTGCTCGAACTCTGCTCGGGTAAAGTCTTTAAACTGTAAAAAATGTTTAATGAACACGTTATGCGCCTTCCGTCAGGAAATTGATAATCAGCGGGCATAGTTTGTCCAGCAATTGCTGTGCTTCTGCGGAAGTGAACACCATTGAGGGTAACAGCCTGATAACATTGACATCGGTGACGTTTATTAACAGTCCTTGCGCCAATGCTTGTTTAACCAACTCCCCGCAGCTTTTGTCCAGCTCGATACCAATAATCAGTCCCTGCCCCCGAATCTCCACCACACCAGCTACTGTAGCCAGACGTGCGCGTAAACTCTGCTTAATAAATTCACCTACCTCAGCAGCATGCGCCACTAGCTGGTCTTCTTCCATTATCGCCAGCGTGTTTAGCACAGCGACACATGCCAATGGATTGCCGCCAAAAGTTGAACCATGATTTCCCGGCTTGAATGTGCCTGCTGCCTTGCCAGCGGCCAGGCAGGCACCGACAGGTATGCCCGATCCAATACCTTTGGCGAGTGTCATTACGTCCGGCAGGATACCAGTATGTTGATGGGCAAACCATTTGCCGGTACGGCCTATACCGCATTGCACTTCATCCAGCATCAACAGCCAGTTATGTTGGTCACAGACTTTGCGCAATTGCTCGAGATAATGAATATCCAAGGTGCGGATTCCGCCTTCACCTTGAATGGGTTCGATCAGCACCGCTACAACATCAAGATTGAGTTCGGCAACCTGGCCTATGGCATCCAAGTCATTATAAGGAACGCGTACAAAGCCCTTTACCAGCGGCTCGAATCCCGCCTGTACTTTACGATTACCGGTAGCGGACAATGTAGCCAAAGTGCGGCCATGAAACGCTTTTTCCATTACGATAATGACTGGATTATCAATGCCTTGATTATGGCCGTATAGACGCGCCAATTTAATAGCAGCCTCATTAGCTTCACAGCCAGAATTGCACAAGAACACCTCTTGCATGCCGGTCAGCGCTGTCAACTTGTCAGCTACAGCCTCCTGCTCGCTTATCTTATACACGTTGGAAACGTGTATCAATTTGCTGACCTGCTCCTTAAGCGCCGCAGTTAAGCGTGGATGAGCATGTCCCAGTGTGTTGACCGCTATGCCGGACAGCGCATCAAGGTAGCGTTTGCCATTGCTGTCCCACAGCCAAACGCCTTCCCCATGCGTGAAGGTGACTGGCAGCCGAGTATAGGTATTCATCAAGTGTGACATAGTATAGATAGAATGACTTACGGCGGCATGGCCGCCGTATTGAGTTAGGGAAAACGCGTATATTGATCTAAATTGCCTAGATTGCGCAAGGGGTAATTAATATCACACCTTGTTAATAAATCGCAAGTTAGACATTCAGCATCAAAAGTACGGCACTCAGCGGATGGTAAAGCCGCAATTTCGGACGTCAAAATATTCATCTAGATAGTCAGATATTACTTGGGGATGAGTAGATCGTGCGGTATGGTGCTCGTTCAGCAATATGGCTAAATAAAATCAGTTTAAAAGTACGCATGCTGTTGGCGAGCAAAACCGAATCAAGTGCCGAAAAAATATTACTGAAGTACGATTTTGTATTCCTTCGGCCTAATTTGCCCTGTCGTTCTGGTGACGCAAAGTTGAGAAAATCTTAGTAGGCACCCATAAAATCACCTTTACCAATTTCAAGACCATTGTGCCGTAAAATCGCATATGCTGAGGTTACATGGAAAAAAAATTGCGGCAAACCGTAGTTGGATAGGTAGTTGTGGCCAACCATTTTTTTCTCTTTTGGTGTGCCAGGCCTTAAAATAATTTCTCGCGTTTCGCTGCCTTCGAATTGTGCAGGCGTCAGACTTTCGATAAACGACAATGCATTGCTAATTCGTGCCTGCAACTCGGCAAAAGTTTGTTCGTTATCGTCATACGCTGGCACCTCAACACCTGCCAACCGCGCTGATACGCTCTTGGCGAAATCAGTAGCGATTTGAACTTGGCGGCTCAAAGGGAACATATCAGGGAATAACCGTGCATCCAACAATACTGTCGGTTTAAATTTTTTCTCGGTAGCAAATGCTTCAGCCTTAGTCAAAATAGCGCTGAGACTTGTCAATAGTTGCTTGAAAACGGGTACGGACGTGGTGTACATATAAGTGGCCATAGATTTTCTCGATATAATTAATAACGGTTTAGGTAATAATTTTTATGAATAACACGGCATTGTGACAAAGGTTGGATTTTAGAGGTGCCCTTTTGTTTGTCATTGTGTTGGCGTACAGTACGTGCAGACTAAGTGAGTAAAATGTAAGGAGCAGGATCAACGACTTTACGAATCGCTTGTGAGAGACGTTATCCTTTCAGCGTCGCGAGACTTCCAACTTGCGTTGCAAGGATGCGTGTGCAGGTTCAGTCTGGATGTGTGCCAAGAGTGATCTATGTTGTTCTTGGTTTAGGCGAACTAAAACATAAAGCTGACAGTATATACAGTCAGCCTTATTGGGAATGCATGCAGCTAGTTATGATTAAGCCATTGCCTTAATGGCAGCTGACAGACGGCTCTTATGGCGCGCAGCCTTGTTTTTGTGGATAATTTTTTTGTCGGCGATTGTATCTACAATACTGGTGGATTCGATAAAAACGGCTTGTGCAGCAGCCTTGTCACCAACTTCAATGGCTTTCGCCACTTTTTTGATTGCAGTACGAAGTTCAGAGCGCAAGCTCGTGTTATGTTCGCGCTGTTTGTCCGCTTGTCTCGCGCGTTTTCTAGCTTGTGCAGTGTTTGCCATGGCAACTCCTTGATAATTTCTCTTGCAATAAAAGGCGGATTATACGAAGGCTTGTCAACTTTAGCAATTGTTTGTTTTTCTATGTGGTGAGTAAATATACTGCTTGGACTTATAGCGTATAACTGACCTACATATCTCAGAGCCTGCAGAAATGTCAACCTCAAAGGAAATTTGACCAGAAAGTTGTGCGATTTAGGATAAGATGCTGCCATCAATCTGCATCATATAATTCATGTCTTCTACCAATCGTGTCGTAACACCTGAAAGTTTACTCCGTCAAGAAGTGCTCGATCTGCAAGCATACCCTGTGCCCGAAAGTGCTGGCATGGTCAAGCTGGATGCGATGGAAAACCCTTATTTATTGCCGCAATCATTACGTGAGGAGATAGCACGGTTGGTGGCGGATGCCGCCATCAACCGTTACCCTGATGCCGATGCTCAGCAACTAAAAGCCTGCATCCGCGCCGTGATTGGCTTACCACAGAATGTGGATATTCTGCTCGGAAATGGTTCGGATGAGATCATTCAGTTGTTAGCACTTGCAGTCGCTAAACCAGGTGCTACATTATTGAGCGTCGAGCCATCTTTTATGATGTACAAAATGATCGCGACTTTCACAGGATTACAGTATGTCGGCGTGCCGTTGACAGAAAATTTTTCACTGGATTTACCTGCCATTCTGGCGGCCATGCAACATCATCGGCCTGCGCTAGTATTTTTATCCCATCCAAACAATCCCACTGGAAATTTGTTTGATGCGGAAGCCATCGCTCAAATTATTGATGCTGCCCCCGGTTTGGTAGTAGTGGATGAAGCATATTATGCTTTTGCAAATGCTAGTTTAATACCAATGCTGACGCGCCACCCTAACCTGCTGGTAATGCGTACATTCTCCAAGCTTGGCATGGCTGGTTTGCGTCTGGGATTTTTGGTAGGTAGCAAGGCATGGATAGCGCAGTTAGAGAAGCTTCGCTTACCGTATAATGTCAACATTCTGACGCAACTAGTGGCGGAAAAATTGTTGCAACATCACGACTTGTTGTTGCGGCAGGCTGAGCAGATCAAACAGGATCGTACTTGGTTATATGAGCGCCTGGCTGTGATAGCGGATGTACAGCCTTATGTAAGCGATGCCAATTTCATCTTGTTCCGTGTGATACATGCTGATAAAATTTTTAAGGAATTGAAAAAGCGGGGCGTGCTAATCAAAAATTCGAGCAGCTCTCACCCACTGTTGCTTGATTGCTTGCGTGTTACGGTGGGCACTCCACAGGAGAACGAGCAGTTCATCAGGGCATTGCAGGAAAGTATTCATCAAGTTGTATAGGCTATCCATTAGGGAATATTATGCGTAGTGCACAGGTTACCCGTAACACCCTGGAAACCCAGATCACCATCAAGTTGGATTTAGATGGTAGTGGCAAGGTTAAATTCGATACTGGCCTGCCTTTCCTCGAGCATATGCTTGATCAAATTGCACGTCACGGCATGATTGATTTGGACATTGTTGCCAAGGGAGACCTGCACATTGACGCGCATCACACTGTCGAGGATATAGGCATCACTCTAGGTCAAGCGTTCAACCAAGCGGTAGAAGACAAAAAGGGATTACGCCGTTACGGCCATGCTTATGTGCCGTTAGATGAGGCTCTGTCGCGCGTGGTACTGGACATTTCCGGCCGTCCCGGCTTGGTGTTCAATGTGAATTTTACTCGTTCCAATATAGGTGAGTTTGATGTGGACTTGGTTCATGAGTTTTTCCAGGGCTTTGTTAATCATGCACTGGTTACTTTGCATATCGACAATTTGGTTGGTAAAAATGCTCACCATCAGGCGGAAACTGTGTTCAAGGCTTTCGGTCGAGCGTTGCGAATGGCGCTGGAGCTCGACCCGCGTATGGCAGGCATAATGCCCTCCACAAAAGGTGCACTGTAAAAATTCTCAAGGCGCTTCAATCAATAAAGTAGTTCATAAGATAATGTGCTCGGTACAATTAAGTGTTGCATGCTACGGATTTAGATTTATAAAAACCCGTGTAAAATTATGACAGACATCGCAATAATTGATTACGGCATGGGCAATCTGCGTTCGGTGCATCAAGCATTGCACACCGTTGCGCCCACTGCATCTATCGTGGTAACCGACGACCCGCAAGAAGTTGCACAGGCGACGCGCGTGGTCTTCCCCGGCCAAGGTGCAATGCCAGACTGCATTCGCGAACTGGATGCGCGTGGGTTGCGTGCAGCAGTGCTGCATGCTGCGCAAACCAAGCCTTTTCTCGGGATATGTATCGGCTTGCAAATGCTATTTGATCACAGTGAGGAAGGTGAAATTTCAGGATTAGCCATCATGCCTGGAAAGGTGGTGCGCTTCGCCAGCAATTTATACGATACACAGGATAACAAGCTGAAAGTACCGCATATGGGGTGGAATCAAGTGCAGCATAGCAGTCACCCATTATGGAAAGGTATAGATCAAAACGCGCGCTTTTATTTTGTGCACAGTTACTATGTGTGCCCACAGGATATGCAGTTTGTGCAGGCCACGAGTTGCTATCCACAACCGTTTGTTTGTGCCGTGGCACGCGATAATTTATTTGCCGTGCAGTTTCATCCAGAGAAGAGCCAAGATGCCGGATTGATGCTGCTGAAAAATTTTGTAAATTGGGTGCCGGTTTAATGTTTAATTTTGTTCATAACTGTACTGTACTGCCATGTTGATTATTCCAGCGATTGATTTAAAAGATGGACATTGTGTACGCCTGCGCCAAGGGGTGATGGAAGACGCCACGGTGTTTTCTGAAGACCCTGCCGCGATGGCACTGCATTGGTTAAACCAAGGCGCACGTCGTTTGCACTTGGTTGATTTGAATGGCGCTTTCGCCGGTAAACCCAAGAACGGAAAGGCTGTTCGCAGCATCGTGGAAGCGGTTGGGCTGGATGTGCCAATCCAGTTGGGTGGTGGCATTCGCGACCTGGAAACAATAGAACTCTACCTCGATATTGGAGTGACTTATATCATTATAGGTACCGCAGCGATTAAAACCCCTGGCTTTCTGCATGAAGCCTGCGATGCTTTTCCAGGTCATATAATGGTAGGGCTCGATGCCAACGCTGGGAAGGTGGCGGTGAACGGCTGGTCCAAGGTAACCGGGCATGACGTGCTTGATCTGGCTAAGCGTTTTGAAGGGTATGGTATTGAAGCCATCATTTACACTGACATCGGGCGTGATGGCATGTTATCAGGTGTAAATATTCCTGCCACTGTGGAACTTGCGCGTGAACTTACTGTGCCAGTCATTGCCAGCGGCGGCATCACCAATCTCGACGATGTGCATGCGCTTTGTGCGGTACAAGACAATGGTATCACTGGTGCGATAACTGGCCGAGCCATCTATGAAGAGACCTTGAACTTTGCCGCAGCACAAAAGTTGGCGGATTCATTAACTAAAAATAGAATCGAGAAGAGCTAAGTGTCGAGGTTTCCATTTTTCGTTCACACATTTAAATAAATATGCTGGCCAAACGTATCATTCCTTGCCTGGACGTCACCGCTGGTCGCGTAGTAAAAGGCGTCAATTTTGTTGAGTTACGCGACGCAGGCGACCCAGTAGAAATCGCACGCAGATACGACGAACAAGGAGCAGATGAATTAACTTTTCTTGACATAACCGCGAGTTCCGATGACCGTGATATTCTGTTTCGCATCATTGAGCAAGTGGCTAAGCAGGTTTTTATTCCTCTCACTGTGGGTGGCGGTGTGCGCCAAGTGGACGATGTACGCAACTTGCTTAACGCGGGAGCCGACAAGGTCAGCATTAACACGTCTGCTGTGTTAAATCCGCAATTGGTGGCGGACGCAGCAGGGCGTTACGGCTCACAGTGTATTGTGGTGGCAATTGATGCCAAACAGGTTCAGTCTGGCCGTTGGGAGGTATACACTCATGGCGGACGCAAAGCTACCGGCCTGGATGTTGTGGAATGGGCTCAAAAGATGCAGGCACTCGGCGCCGGAGAAATTCTGCTTACCAGTATGGATCGTGATGGCAGAAAAATTGGTTACGACCTACAGCTCACTCGCACGGTAACGGATGCGCTGGAAATCCCTCTTATCGCCAGCGGCGGCACGGGCACGCTACAGCACTTGGTAGACGGCGTGAAGCTTGGCGGCGCGGATGCCGTGCTAGCAGCCAGTATTTTTCACTATGGAGAATACACGATACTACAAGCCAAGCAATATATGGCGCAACAAGGTATTGAGGTGCGGCTATGAGCGACAACTGGCTGGAGAAAGTAAACTGGGCAGCAGATGGCTTGGTGGCAGCCATTGCACAGGATGCAGGCACAGGTAGTGTGCTAATGATGGCGTGGATGAACCGCGAAGCTTTTAAGCTTACCGTTCAGACGGGTGAGGCGACATATTGGTCGCGCTCGCGTAAAAGACTGTGGCACAAAGGCGAAGAATCAGGCAATATTCAGCGGGTTCAGGAAGTCCGCCTTGATTGCGATGGCGATGTTGTCTTATTGAAAGTGGAGCAGGATGGCGGAATAGCCTGTCATACTGGGCGGGCTAGTTGCTTCTTTAGTCGCTTAGAGCAGGACAAATGGGTTGAAATCGACCCAGTATTGAAAGCGCCTGACGAAATTTATCAGAAGAAAATATAAGCAATGAGAAACGACACTCTTCAGAAACTGATGGAAACAATAGTGGAGCGCAAAGGTGCAGCAGTTGAAAGCTCATATGTGGCCAAGCTATTTAACAAGGGCGAAGATGCTATCCTAAAAAAAATCGGAGAAGAAGCTACTGAAGTGCTGCTGGCCGCTAAAAGCGGCGATAAACAACATTTGGTATACGAAACGGCTGATCTGTGGTTTCATTGTATGGTATTGCTGGCGCAGCATGATTTGAGTGCAAGCGATGTACTGAAGGAGTTAGCGCAACGGGCAGGGGTTTCCGGGCTGGATGAGAAGGCTGGTCGTAAGGATAATACCGCTTAGTCTATTTTCTTGCGAAGCACCAATTTACCGGTATGGCATATGCCTACTGACTTCCTCCATCAGATTATGATGAGTTGGAGTGAGTACGAGGAGGGAAAAGTGAATAACTGCATTTTTTGCAAGATAGTTCGCCGTGAAATGCCTAGTCAAAAGGTGTATGATGACGACGATTTACTTGCCTTTCACGATATTAACCCAGTCGCACAGGTGCACATCATACTGATCCCCAAGTTGCACTTGGTATCGCTGATGGAAACCAATGACAGCCATACTGCGCTCCTGGGGAAAATGTTGTTACTGGCGCCTAAACTGGCAAAAGAACAGGGGTTGAATAACGGCTTTCGCACCATCATAAACACTGGCAAGGGTGGCGGGCAAGAAGTGTTTCATCTGCATATTCATATTATTGGCGGAAATATTCCACCTATGGTACGGCGAGATTAAAGCCACTTAAACTTTTAGGAGAAATAAAAATGGGTTCATTCAGTATTTGGCACTGGTTAGTTGTATTGTTAGTTGTTATTCTGATATTTGGTACTAAGAAACTGCGCAATATGGGTAGTGATCTGGGAGGCGCCATGAAGGGCTTTAAAGAAGGTATGCGCTCGGACACGGAAGTATCTATAGATGACACTAATAAACAAGTGGAGCAGTCTAGCAAGACCATTGAAGGCGAAGTTAAAGACAAAAGTCATACTAACGCATAGATAGACTGAGCAGCCATGTTTGACGTTGATTTTTCCGAAATAATGGTGATTACGGCGGTCGCGTTCATCGTAATCGGGCCAGAGCGACTGCCAAAGGTAGCGCGCACCCTTGGTCATTTGTTGGGTCGTGGACAGCGCTATATCAGCGCTGTCAAGTCTGACATCGTACGGGATATTGGAATTGAGGAGATGCGTCAGTTACAAGAAAAGGTACAAAGTGAGTACAAGATCGCTGCAGATGCAGTAAATGAAGTCACTCAATCTCTCAATCAGCATGCCCAAGAAGTCACTCAATCTCTTAATCAGCAAGTGGAACAGGCTAAAGAAAGCGTCAACCAAGAATTCCAATTGAATTCCGAGGTGCAATCCACCGTGAAGCCGGTCACTTTAGAGAAGCAAAGTACCTCCAAGCCTAGCGAAAATGATAAGAGTGCGCCACAATTAAGCAAACAGAATATTGGTAAAATCGAAGGCTCGGTTCCTGCGAGCAGCGAGAGCTCTACAGAAGAAGATGAATTTAAAACGGTTGCATCAGCTTACCAAGAGGCGACACGTAATTTATATGCTCAACAAGAGGCAGCACGCAAATTGCATATTCAGGAGGAAAAACAACGTCAGCAGAAGCAAAACGAAGATCAGCAAGTCAGCAACAACAATCAGACGGTGCCGCTGGATAAATTAGACAAGCAAAATACCTCAAAGCCTACCGAAAGTGATAAGGGTGCACCACAATTGAGCAAGCAGAACATTGGCAATATCGAAGGCTCGGCGCTTGCGAGTAGTGGCAGCTCTACAAAAGAAGATGAATTTAAAACAATTTCATCAGCTTATCAAGAGGCAACACGTAATTTATATGCTCAGCAAGAGGCAGCACGCAATTCGCATATCCAGAAAGAAAAACTACGTCAGCAGGAAAAAATTAAAAATCAGCAAGTCAGCAATAACGATCAGACGGTCCCACAGGATCAGTTAGTGCAGCAACCTAATAGTGGCAAAATTCCACCTAAACAAGCCGGTGTGCAGCATGATGCACAACCCGAGTTGCAGATCACTCCCGAGCAAACAAGATTCCCTATTGATTAATGAGTACTAACGAAACCTTCGTTTCCCACCTGCTCGAATTGCGCACACGCCTTGTATGGGCTTTTGGAGGGCTGCTGCTGGTATTTATATGCCTTGTTCCGTGGGCAAGTGATCTTTATGCGTTGCTCGCAGAGCCGATGATTGCTAAGTTACCAGCGGGCGGGCAGATGATCGCTATTGATGTTATCACTCCATTTTTTGTACCACTCAAAGTGGCGATGATGACTGCATTCCTTATTTCATTACCTTATATTTTGTACCAAGCATGGCTTTTCGTCGCGCCCGGAATGCATTCACATGAAAGGCGCCTGATGTTCCCACTCATTACGGCCAGTGTGATATTGTTTTTTTGCGGCATGGCATTTGCGTATTTCTTGGTGTTTCCCGTGGTCTTCGGTTTTTTCAGTAGTGCAGCGCCAGTGGGCGTCGCGGTGATGACAGATATTGACAAATATCTGAGTTTTGTAATGGGAATGTTTCTTGCCTTTGGTATTACCTTCGAAGTACCGGTGGCAGTGGTAGTATTAGTTAAGATGGATATGGTAAACATCGCTAAGCTTAAAGAAATCCGGCCTTACGTTATTGTTGGGGCGTTTATTTTAGCTGCTCTTTTCACTCCACCGGACGTGGTGTCGCAGTTCATGCTCGCCATACCATTGTGGTTATTATATGAAGTGGGCATTATGGTGTCATGGTTAATGACAAAAAGTCCGAAAGCGGTTGAAACGAAAAACGGATAACCATCTTTCTTACTTATTTAAGCTTGATGAACTTAACGCGTATTGACTAAAAGTCCATACGTTACTTGAAGCCTGAGAGCGTCCAAACATATACTCAAGAACAATGTTTCCTGTTTCCGTATTTGATGGATCTTCTATGGTGCTCTAAATATCCTTGAACCATCTCATCTGTTATATTCCCCGTTGACCAACCTCTATACCCAATGGCCCAAAAAATGCCGACCCCAGTCACGTTTTAACAGGTTCGAAAACTCATTTTTAAGCCGCCTGAAGATCCGACCTTTCAATCATTTCACTAGATCATTTATCGATAACCTAGAGAGATGCTCAAAATGAATATGGATGTGATCTCTACTGATCACACTTTTCAATATCCGCAAATTCTCTGTATCACATATCTGGATACTCAACTCACGACACCGTTTCTAAATATCACCTCTAAAAACTGGATGGCGATATTTCGTCACTCAGACAAAACGCACCATTAATCTACTTACCGTATGCCCGCTTGGCCTCTGGGCTTAAATGTCAGCTAACTGAGCAGAGAGAATGTTGCGAAGTAATCGGGGTCAAGGCCGAAAATCGCCCGAAGGCCACTAAAATTAGTGGTTATAAAACTATAATTTAGAGGGATAAAGTTAAGAAAATTTAATTATTTTGCAGGGTATTAGTTGTTCAATTGCCCCAAATATTCGGCGAAATATACACCGCTCAGTTCAATTGGTAGCCGACTTCCTTTAATTCCGAAAGACTACTAGCATACTTGTGTCGCGGCTAAAGCCTGCACTAAAGTTCATAGCATTAACTAGCGGCAAGAGAAAATAAATTATGTATATCCAGCTAGCTTGTATTCTAGAATTTTATTCCAATTCTTTCGGCCTGGGGCGCTTACCAAGCTTGACTTGCACCACTACCTCACGCTGATTACGCAGCAGCTTGAATAAAACAACCTTGCCGGGCGGCAAATTTGAAATAGTTTCCAGCATAGCGCTGGCGCCTGTTAGTAAAGGTTTGTTGTCTATCATGGTAAGAATGTCGCTAGCATTCACCCCGGCTTTGTCCGCTGGACTGCCTGCCACAACTTCCGTAATTAATACTCCCTGTATATTGCCGAGCTTGAGTGATTCCGCTAATTCTGGTGTGAGCTCCTGTATTGCAACACCGACCCAGCCGCGAGTGACGGAGCCGCTCTGGATAATCTGCTCCATAACATTTTTGGCCGTGCTGACAGGAATAGCGAAACCTATACCCAGTGAACCACCGTTTGGCGAATAAATCGCGCTGTTAATACCTATCAGGTTACCATTTACATTTACCAGCGCACCACCTGAGTTGCCTGGGTTAATCGCTGCATCGGTCTGGATGAAGTTTTCGAATGTGTTGAGTCCGAGGTGATTGCGTTTCACTGCACTGACAATGCCCATTGTTACTGTCTGCCCCACTCCGAACGGGTTACCGATGGCCAATACGATATCACCTACTTGTGCTTGATCTGGGCGGCCAAAGGTGATGGCCGGGACAGTGCCAGGCAAGTCAATCTTAATGACGGCAAGATCGGTTTCTGGGTCAGAACCAATAATGCGTCCTTTAGACCTGCGCCCATTGGCCAGAGCCACTTCTATCTGGTCGGCTGCTTCAACAACATGATGGTTGGTAAGGATGTAACCGTCATGACTGACGATAACTCCAGAGCCTAAGCTAGAGCCGCGCTGTGGAAGATTATTGAACTCTTTACCAAAAAAAAAGCGAAAGCGTGGGTCATCCATTAATGGATGCATGGGTTTCTTTGTTTCAGTGCTGGTAAAAATATTAACCACTGTGGGCATCACTTTGCGTGCTGCAGCGCTGTAGCCTGCTGCAGGAACTTGGGTGGCGCTGGTGTTCACGCTTTCTTCTTGCACTGTGACAATGCCATTACGCGTAGAAGAGGGCAGTAGACTGGGCTTCAGGGTGTTAATGATAAATAGTATAGCTAGCCCGACAGTTGTAGCTTGTGCAAATAAAAGCCAGAATTTACGCATGATGTAATATTTTTTATGTCGTTAAAAGTACTATTTATCTAACCCGAATGCTTCAAAAATTCTCGTGAAGATCTGTTGAAGTTTATGAGACTGGTTAAATACGTTGCATCCCGTAAGCCGCACGAGTGCTTTGGGCAATCATTGAGTGATCGGCGCAGTTATACGGACATCTTATGGAGGCTACATTTTGTGTGGCAAATAATAAAAGTGATGTGCACGCAAGTCAATGAAAAAAATTGAATTTTACTTCAACCATTAAGACCGTTGTATAACTGATCTCAGTATTAAAAAAAGAGGAAATTGAGTTTCAGCGAGGCTAATTTAAAGTAAAATGAAATAATTAATTTTGAAGATAACGTCATGTTGCTGAATGATTTACGCGATTATATCGCAAGCCTGTTAGAACTCGATCGTTTTCGTGACTATTGTCCAAATGGCGTGCAGGTGGAAGGCAGAGCGGAAATTCGCCGCATCGCCAGTGGTGTAACGGCCTCGCAACTTCTGTTGGAATCAGCCACTGCATGGAATGCAGACGCTATTCTGGTACACCATGGTTATTTCTGGCGAAATGAAGACGCTGCTGTGACTGGGATTAAGAAACGGCGTATTGCGCATTTACTTCATCATAATGTGAGTCTGCTGGCTTATCATCTACCGCTGGATGCACATACTGAACTTGGCAACAACGCGCAACTCGGTCAGCGCTTGGGGTTTATGGAGCATGGCCGCTTCGGCGAACAAGGCATTGCTTGTTATGGGGAGTTGACGCAAGCACAAACGTTGGCACAATTAACCCAAAGAATTGCACATAGTTTGCAGCGTGCGCCGTTAGTAATAGGTAAAGGCGACCCCACAATACGCAGGATTGCTTGGTGTACTGGTGCTGCGCAGGGTTATTTCGAAGCAGCGATAGCGTTGGGCGTGGATGCCTTTCTTACCGGCGAAATTTCCGAACAGAATGTTCATGAAGCGCAAGAAACGGGCGTGGTATTCATTGCGGCCGGTCACCATGCCACTGAGCGCTATGGTGTGCAGGCTTTAGGTACGCACCTCGCCGAGCATTGCGGTATAGAGCATCGCTACTTCGAGCTAGAAAACCCAGTTTAATCGCATAATTTAACGCTTTAGGTTTACGCGCAACTTGTCGACTGATATCACTGAGATTTTAGCGGTTTGCGAAGACTCACGTAGTGTAGTGTTGGCTACGTGTAAAGCATCGCGATGAGTCACCAACAAATTTTGTATTAGGCTGGCGGCTTCATGTAGCAGCGCATCCTCAGCGCTAGAAAATCGCAGAAGAAAATCCATGTTGCGAGGGTAATAAGGCGTCCATTGCCAAGCTAAGAAACACTCATTGCTCTTAAACCCTGCCTCCTGGAAAGTGTTGATTAGCGTGTTAATAATGCTCAACTGTTTTTGCTCGAGCGTAGGCGTAGCACTCCACATCAACCCATAACAAATACGCTGAGTGTCACCTATATATTGCTGTTCCAACAGGGGGCACAGGTAGAGCGTCTGATCGATTTCAGGTCGCAGGTGCAGTCCAACCAAGCACTCAGCTACATTTCGGTTTTCAGTGGTTGTTATCCGCCAGCCTGGCACATGCGCTACTAAATATTCGCTTAAAGCTAACCAGAAGTCGTTGTTTAATTTTTGACGTGTTAGGTCCACTTGGTTTGCCACACTAAGTGCCAAGGGCAAGTTTTCTTTTTGTGCGAAAAAATTCAGCACAGCTTGTTCTTCGTTCATCTACTATCCTTACAAGTTAGACATCAAATTATACGGATTAGTCTTTATCTTAAGTAGTTATAATTGGTCTTCCTTTTTATGTAATGCTTCAGTTACCGATTTTATAAAGTACACAACTTATATACTGCATATCCGTTCTATTGACTATTTATATTCGGAACCTGATCGCGTTTCAGTATATTACTGATACCTCAGAAAATTTTAACGCGACATATGCTTGACATGTAGGTAATAATATTTCGAGTGCAGCAGTATTGCGTCAATAATTGAGTTTTTAGAGGTGCCCTATATTTAATTAACAATTGTTGACAAGGCTAATAGATAATCATTTGGCTATTGTGATAACAGATTTAATAAATTTTTTCTAAACCAAGTATGCAGCTTGGTTGAATACTTTAGTAGACAATCAGCACAACAGATGCTGGCAAATCTAATTTTTGGAGGTGTATGTATGTCCGACGCCGAGATTCTCTTACAGGAGGTATCAACCTACCTGAAATCTAAGGATGTTGAGCATATCCGGCAGGCGCTTCAATTTAGTGGCCAAGCCCACGAAGGTCAGCTACGCAAGTCTGGTGAGCCCTATATTTCGCATCCCATCGCGGTTGCTCGAATTCTCACCCCACTGCATCTTGATGCGCAAGCCATCATGGCGGCATTGTTACACGACGTGGTGGAAGATACTCATATTAGCAATGAAGAAGTGGCCAATATATTCGGCAAATCGGTAGCCGAACTGGTCGATGGCTTGAGTAAGCTTGATAAGATTGAGTTTCAGACAAAGGAAGATGCTCAGGCGGAAAATTTCCGCAAAATGCTATTGGCGATGGCACGTGACGTTCGCGTCATCCTGATCAAACTGGCCGATCGCCTGCACAATATGCGCACCTTAAAATCGATGTCTCGCGAAAAATGCGAACGTATAGCACGCGAGACCATGGAAATTTATGCACCTATTGCCAACCGTTTGGGTCTCAATGCCATTTTTCACGAATTGGAAGACTTGAGTTTCAAACATCTGTACCCCATGCGCTATGAAGTTCTGTACAAGGCTCTCAAAGTCGCTCGCGGCAATCGTCGTGAGGTTGTAGGGAAAATACAGGATGCCATTCGACAACGCCTGGATGAACATCACATCCCTGCTCAAATACAAGGACGAGAAAAGCATCTGTATGGTATCTACCTGAAAATGCAGGTAAAATCGTTGGCTTTCTCGCAAGTACAGGATATTTATGGCTTCCGCGTAATGGTGGATGACGCACCTTCATGTTACTTAGCGCTAGGCTTGCTACATGCTCTATATAAACCTATTCCAGGAAAATTTAAAGATTATATTGCCATCCCCAAGGCAAACGATTATCAGTCGCTGCATACTACCCTGTTTGGGCCATATGGCACCCCGATCGAAGTGCAGATTCGTACTAAGGAAATGCACAGAGTCGCAGAGGATGGGGTCGCCTCGCACTGGTTATACAAGACCACGCAGACATCATTCAATGATCTGCACAAGCAAACCCATCAGTGGCTGCAAAGTTTATTGGAAAGTTTAAGCCAGAGCGGTGATTCGGTAGAGTTTCTTGAACACCTGAAGGTAGATCTATTCCCGGATGAGGTTTACGTATTCACGCCTAAAGGCAAAATTCTCGCGCTGCCACGTGGCGCAACAGCTGTGGATTTTGCTTATAGCGTGCATACGGACATTGGTAATCGTTGTGTGGCTGTCAAAATAAATTTTGAGCTGGCACCATTACGCACTGAGATGAGAAATGGCGACCGTGTGGAAATCATTACCGCGACGCATGCTCACCCCAATCCCGCATGGCTAAGCTATGTAGTCACCAGCAAGGCGCGCAGCAACATTCGACATGCACTTAAAACAATGCACTTTGACGAATCTTCCGCACTGGGAGAGCGCCTGCTGAACCAAGCCCTATCTTCACTTGGACTTAATCAAAATGATATTGACAGCAGCCAGTGGGAAAAGCTCCTGAAAGATACCGGTGTACAATCACTTGAAGAAATCTTCGCTGACATAGCTCTGGGACGCCGCCACGACATAGTTATTGCTCGCCAGCTTGCACGTATCGGAGAGGCCGGCACACAAGAGCATCCCGCATTCAGCGGCGTAATCACCATCCTTGGGACGGAAGGTATGGCAGTACAGTTCGCTAAATGCTGTCGCCCAATTCCAGGAGATCCTATCATCGGCATTATCAAGAAAGGCCAAGGATTAGTAGTTCATACACATGATTGTCCTTCGCTACGCAAGGGGCGCGGCGGCATGGACAAATGGTTGGACGTGGTGTGGGACAAGCACATTAACAGGCTCTTTGAGGTGAGCGTTAAATTAATCGTGGCCAATCACCGCGGCGTTCTGGCCAAGGTAGCAGCAGTAATCGCCGGTGCAGAATCTAACATCGAAAACGTTCACTTCTCCAACGAAGGAAATTACACAGCTTTGTACTTCACCTGGCAGGTAAACAACCGTATTCACTTGGCCAATGTGATGCGCGGCCTACGTGGAATTCCGGAGGTTATACGCATTACTAGAATTAAGAGCGGGCTTACCTAACCAACTAGCTGTCAAGCTCTACCTGTCTATAAACACGTTTAACAATTGAGCCTGGCTTTTCTGTGTACAATTTCTTCAATGACTGTATGCCGTTTCGACACTCTATTTAACAGTCAACTGCGACAATTCCTTTGAAATCTCTACAGCCTGAATTGTGCCATCGTTCGGGTAACGCAAGAATGAATTGGATGTCTAAAGGGCGCCTCTACAAAACTTCAATTTTCCATGTCGGACAAGACGCGAATCAAAAATTTGAGCACGGCATATATTTGATATGTAAGCTATAAATTTTTCGAGTAACGCAGTATTGTGGCGAAACGGGGTAAGCAGGCAAACCGCAAAGCAGCTGCTCGCAAAATTGCGATTTTTAGAGATGCCTTAAAGTTAAGTCCACATCATTGCCGCTGGTGATCTGGTGGCTCTGACGCCCCTCTCCTATTGACAGTCACCACGCAAAGAAATTATTGAATTTCGAAAAATCTTGAACATGTATCTCATTCAAACATTTTACCGCTCAATCAGCATGGCATCACCATAACTGAAAAACCGATATTGCCGTTCTACCGCATGACTATAAGCGGCGAGCATTGCGTCCATTCCTCCAAAAGCGCACACCAACATCAGCAGGGTAGACTTGGGCAAGTGGAAATTTGTTAATAGTACATCCACCACTTTGAAATGGTAACCTGGAGTAATGAAAATGCTTGTTTCACCCTCCCCGGCACGTAATTTGTCTTGTTGTACCGCGCTTTCCAACGCTCGCAAACTGGTGGTACCCACCGAAATAATCCTTCCACCCCGCGCTCGGGCCTGAGAAATGGCATCCACCGTTGCTTGCGGAATAACATAACGTTCGCTGTGCATAACATGATCATGGACATTATTCACACGCACTGGTTGAAAAGTGCCGGCACCGACATGTAGCGTCAGATAGGCCAGTTGAACACCTTGATCACGTAAGACGGCGAGCATTGCATCGTCGAAATGCAGCCCAGCAGTGGGCGCGGCTACAGAACCAGGTTGACATGCATATACCGTCTGATACCGTTCTTCGTCTTCGACATTAGCTGTATGAGTGATATAGGGAGGTAGCGGTAACTGCCCGTATTGTTCCAGTAATGCCGACACATTGTCTGTGCTGTCAAAGCGTAAGCAGAAAAACTCACGCTCGCGTCCCAGCACCGTAACAGAGAGACTATCTGCCAACAACAACCGGCTGCCTGACTTGGGCGCATGACTGGCACGCATTTGTGCAAGCGCATGATGTTCATCGAGGATACGCTCGATCAACACCTCAATTTTGCCGCCACTTTCCTTTACTCCGAAAAGGCGCGCTTTAAGTACGCGCGCATCGTTTAATACCAGCAAATCGTGTTCACGCACCAGTGAAGGCAAATGGGTAAACACGGCGTCTTTTCTAGACTCCCCGCGTATGCACAGCAAGCGGCTGTCATAACGCCGCTCGGGCGGGTGTTGCGCAATCAAGTGCTCGGGAAGTGCGAAATTAAATTCGTCGGTGAACATCAAAAAATTTTTGAACAGATTAGAATGCTTCGTCTTCGCGCAGATAGCGCCATTTCCCAATGGGCAAATCGCCCAATTTAATTTTACCGATACGCACGCGCTTTAGTCCGGTAACTTTCAGCCCAACCAGTTCACACATGCGACGAATTTGGCGTTTTTTTCCTTCCCGCAAAATGAACCGCAATTGATCGTCATTCAACCAACTCACTCTGGCAGGCTTAAGCATCTCACCGTCCAGTTTGAGGCCGTGATTCAACATGGATAGGCCGTTGGCTGAAATTTTGCCCTGCACGCGCACCAGATATTCCTTGTCGAGGGAAGAATCTTCGCCGACAAGTTGTTTGGCGATGCGGCCATCCTGAGTAAATATCAGCAAACCCTGCGAATCGATATCCAACCGGCCTGCGGGCGCGATGCCTTTCAAATGCATGGGATGAAAAGAGAGCGGTGATTGATCGCTGGTAAAGCGCGATGAAGCATTAACCAAGGTAACTGCGGGCTTATGATTATCCTCCGCCTGCCCAGAAACAAAGCCGACAGGCTTGTTCAGCAGGATAGTTACGCGTGTTTGCTGCTGTTTCTGGGCAGCGCGGTTCAGCGTGATGCGTTGGGCAGGATCTATTTTCGTACCTAGCTCAGTTACTGACTTACCATCCACTAGCACCCACCCACGCTCAATATAACTGTCTGCCTCACGGCGGGAGCATAATCCCTGTTCGGACATCAGTTTGGAGAGACGTATTTTTTCCATATTTTTTAATCAAACCTAATGCAGTAGCAGCACTAAGTACTGTACGACTATTCTAGAGATAATGCTGGAGCGCTATGCTACACGATTGCGACGCGTGTAGCGCTATGCTTATATCACTCACTACGATGGTGATTTAGATAAAGCAAGTGGAAGTTATTAAATTCACGTTGACTCTTCCGCAAGCAGAGGATTTTATCTATCAGGCGAGCACATCAAAAATATTGACTGCAATACTTTAAATAGATATCAACTATTTGGAAAAATCTAGACAAGCAATCTGACAAAAACCTTCCAAGTCGCTTAAATCCTCTAACACCGCTGACGCGCCAGAAAAATCTTGCTTGCTCGTGTAGTGATTAGTTGTAATGAACGTTTTCAATCCGGCAGCCAAGCTAGAACGCAGACCATTCTCAGAGTCTTCCAGTGCGATACAATCAGCAGCGTCGAGACCTAACCTCTCCAACACCCAAAAATAAATGTCTGGTGAAGGTTTCTTGTGCTGAACGATATCACCATAACCAATGACATCAAACAAAGACTCGCTATCTGCGCCCAACCCCTGCTGTAACAGCGTAACAACGTTATCCAGCGAAGTGGTAGTGGCAATGGCAAGCCTCAATCCTGCTTGTTTCGCTTCGGTAATCAGACGTTTTATATTCGGGCGCAATGGGATACCACCTTCGCGTAACATCGCGGTGTAATGCGCCGTTTTGACCAAATGGAGGTGTTTCACAAAACCCTCATAATCAACCGGCTTCTGGAAATCGGGCACATAGTTAGTAACGAAATGATTGATTCGTTCTTTGCCACCGGTCACTTTAAGTAACTTGTCATACAGGGCAACGTCCCAACTCCAGTCGAGATGGTTTTCTGCGAAAGCTTTATTGAACGAAAGGCGATGCGCCTCTTCGGTATCTGCTAACGTGCCATCCACATCAAAAATTATAGCTTTAGTTTTCATCCCAAACTCTCCATTAGCAATTTAGCAATCCTCATAAAAAATTGTGCCGTGCATTTTAATCGAACTCCGAGTCTCCAGAGGCAATTTTAAATAATAATGAAGAAGCACTATAATCGACAGGATAAATTCGGCGGTAATTTTTAGTGAAATTAATTTTTACGTATAGATACCTTATAGCTTTTTGCCTTGGTCTGCTTACTGTTCTTGGCTTTGCACCCTTTTCACTGTTCTTCCTCGCTATTTTTTCACTAGCTGCACTCTTCTGGCAGTGGCAGCAGGCAAATGATAGGCGTGCGGCAGCACTGTTGGGGTTTTTCTTCGGTTTTGGTTTGTTCGGTGCTGGCATAGGGTGGCTATACATTGCACAACATGATTATGGCGACATGCCGTTCTTACTGGCACTCCTCACTACCGCCCTATTCGCTGCATTTTTGGCGTTATTCCCTGCGTTAATTGGCTATACACAAGCACGGTTGCGGGCGCCTTCCTGGGCGCGATTGACACTTGTAATGCCTGCGTTGTGGGTACTTCTGGAATGGATACGCGGGCTGCTTTTCACTGGCTTCCCTTGGCTGACATTGGCTTATTCACAAGCATCTGCTAGTCCCTTGGTGGGATATGCGCCAATATTCGGCGTTTATGGCGTATCACTAGCGGTAACGATAAGTGCAGGATTGCTAGTGCTATTGTGGAAAATGCGTTGGAATACTCAAGGACAAGCGGCACTGGTGGCGCTGCTGGTGCTATGGAGCAGTGCTGCGGCACTGCGTAACGTAGACTGGACAAAACCTGAAGGTGAGCCATTCAAAGTTGCTTTATTGCAGGGCAATATTTCGCAAGATCTCAAATTCCACAAAGAGAAGCTTGTCGACACGCTAGAAACCTATCGTCGACTTGTACTGCAGACCGATGCGCGTTTGATCATTTTACCGGAAACCGCACTGCCACTGCTACGCCACGACTTGCCGGAAAATTACATGAATATTTTTCGCAAGCATGCAAGGCAAAACGACGGCGATATTCTTATTGGTGCATTTGAAAGTGATAACGAGCTGCACTACAACAGTGTATTCACGCTTGGTACAGCGAATAGCCAAAATTACCGTAAAAATCATCTGGTACCATTCGGCGAATTCATCCCATTGCGTCCAGTATTGGGCTGGATCGTCAACGAAGTATTGCAAATCCCCATGTCTGATTTAGCGCGCGGCGGGGAACGGCAACCGGTATTGCGCATAGCGGGTCAACGCGTTGCCGTACAGATTTGCTACGAAGATGTTTTCGGTGAAGAAGTCATCCGATACTTGCCGGAGGCAAGCTTGCTGGTAAATGTCAGCAACGATGCTTGGTATGGTAAATCGCACGCAGCAATACAGCATAATCAGATCGCACAAATGCGCGCATTGGAGACAGGACGCATGATGCTGCGCGCAACGAACACGGGGGTAACCTCAATTATCAGGCGCGATGGCAGCATTCAGCAGATGTTGCCACAACATGAGGAAGGGGTGCTCACTGGACAGGTGCAGGGCTATATCGGCAGCACACCGTATGTACGTTGGGGCAACGCGGCAATGCTGATTGTTTTGCTAATAATGCTAGTCTTAGCCAAACTGGCGCAGCACAGGCCACACCCTTACTCACCTTTCACACGGTCTACCCGTGTAAAAGAATAAAAATGACGGAACGTATTGGAAAACCAACAATGAACTGGGTTTGCTACCTCATTTGTTGTGCGGATGACACCCTGTATTGCGGCATCACCAATCATCTGGAAAAACGTCTGGCAGCGCACAATGCTGGTGAAGCGGCGAAATATACTCGTGGCCGCCGCCCAGTACAGTTAATGCATGTCGAGTTATGCGCCGATAAATCCTCGGCCTTAAAGCGCGAGTTACAGATCAAAGCGTTACCGCGAGGCGAAAAACAGGCATTGTGCGGAACAATATGAGAGCAGTTATGGATATCCGATAGCGAGCTTCCTGTCATCAAGCAGGATAAATCCATATGGAGCCATTTGCGATTAATAAAGGCTTCTTTGACAGAAACAGGTGAAAAATATATGATGCGCGACTTATGTTAGAACGGCAATTGATAGATAGTCTGGACTTTGCCAATAACAACCGAGAGTTACACGGTGAAATAGCATTGGCTGAAATGCCACGGCTGCAAGATAAACTATCTGTTCTTGATGTTAATTTTGAACACGGTCGCGAAGGGAAAATTAGCTACACCCTGCGCGGTTCTCGTGACAGGAATGACAAACCGATGCTGGAAGTAAAGCTGGACGGACTTTGCCAGCTGCAGTGTCAGCGATGTTTGCAGGGCTTAATCTATCCATTAAAACTGATTTCGCAGTTGCATCTGGTGAACAGTTGGGATGACTCTTCTGACGAAGAAGATGAAATAGAGTCCATCTTGGTTGATAATCACTTGGACGTGCTTGCCTTGTTCGAGGAAGAGATTTTGCTGAGCTTGCCATTTGCACCGAGACATCCTGCAGGCGATTGTCGACCTGTAAAAGAAGGATATATAGTAGAAGAGATAGATCAGGTAGTTAAAAACCCGTTTGCGGATCTATCCAAATTGAAATACAAGTGATTTTTTTATTATTGGTTTTGTAAGGAGTTAAATATGGCCGTTCAACAGAATAAAAAATCCCCATCCAAGCGTGGTATGCACCGCTCACACGATTTTCTAGTTAGTCCAGCATTGGCGGTTGAGCCTTCCACTGGCGAGCAACATCTGCGTCACCATATAAGCCCAACTGGCTATTATCGTGGCAAAAGAGTTGTCAAAATAAAAGGTGACTGATCACATCTTGCAGTAAGCGGATACACACCAAATAAAAAAGGTGCATCTATAGTATCCCCATATTCAAGCTTGTACATAGCGTAAGAGGATCGCCGGGTGGATGTCACAATAGCCATTGATGCCATGGGAGGCGACCACGGAACGCGTGTTACCATTCCCGCCGCGGTGAGATATCTGCAACAACATCCAAACGACACTATCGTATTGGTGGGGCTGCCCGACGCCATCGAGGCAGAATTGCGTAGCACCAAAACTCCTGTTGGATCACGTCTGCGTATTCACGCAGCCAGTGAAGTAGTCGGCATGGATGAATCCCCACAATTGGCTTTACGTAGCAAAAAAGATTCCTCCATGCGTGTCGCCATTAACCTTGTGAAAAATGGCGAGGTGTCTGCTTGCGTAAGTGCTGGAAATACTGGCGCATTAATGGCGATAGCGCGTTATGTGCTGAAAATGCTGCCGGGTATAGATCGCCCCGCGATTGCTTCATTCCTGCCCACTTACAAGAGGCAAGTCTGTATGCTCGATCTTGGCGCGAACGTGGATTGTAACGCTGAACATTTATTGCAATTCGCCCTGATGGGTACCGCTCTGGTCTATGCTATTGAACACAAAAAGAATCCTACTGTCGGACTGCTCAATATTGGCAGCGAAAATATCAAGGGCAATGAAATTGTCAAGCAGGCGAGTGAACTGCTGCGGCAAAGTGATTTAAATTTTTACGGCAACGTTGAAGGCAACGATATTTTCAAAGGGATAACAGACATAGTAGTTTGCGATGGATTTGTCGGAAATGTTGCACTAAAAACAACAGAGGGGCTGGCGCAGATGCTGGGTGGTTTCCTGCGTGATGAATTTAACCGTAACTTGTTTACCAAATTGACTGGACTGATTGCCACTTCGGTACTCAAGGCCTTCAAACGCCGTGTTGATCCCCGTCGTTACAACGGTGCCAGCCTATTAGGGTTGAAAGGTATTGTGCTGAAAAGCCACGGTTCCGCAGACGAATTTGCATTTTTTTGCGCCATTGAACGTGCCGCTGAAGAAGCCCGCGGCGGCATGTTGCAGCACATCAGCGAGCACATAGAAAAATGGCACGATACAAGCCAACAAAAGACAAGGGAGGCTTCCTGATACATTCGAAAATTATCGGCACCGGCAGCTACCTACCTACCAAGGTTTTGACTAACTTCGATCTTGAGAAGCTAGTCGAAACTTCGCATGACTGGATTGTCACCCGCAGTGGCATTGTCGAGCGGCATTTTGCCGCTGAAGATGAGGAGGCCAGTGATATGGCAGTGCACGCCAGCCGTCGCGCGCTTGAGGCGGCTGGCGTCGGCGTGGATGAAATTGATCTGGTCATTGTCGCTACGACCACGCCGGATAATATCCTGCCCAGCACTGCGTGCATCCTGCAAGACAAGCTGGGCATTAAGAATGGCGCGGCCTTCGACGTGCAAGCCGTATGCAGCGGCTTTATCTATGCATTAAATACTGCTGATCTGTATATTCGAGGTGGTCAGGCACGCAATGTCTTAGTAGTAGGCACCGAAGTGTTATCACGAATACTTAATTGGGAAGATCGCACTACCTGTGTCTTGTTTGGTGATGGCGCAGGTGCGGTGGTATTACAGCATAGCGATGTGCCGGGCATTCTGTCCGCCAAATTGCATGCTGACGGTAGCCACCGTAACATGCTAAGCGCCAATGGCGGCATACGTGACGGCTCTATATTCGGTGATCCTTACATTAAAATGGACGGCCGAGCGGTATTTAAATTCGCTGTCAAAGTACTCAGTGAAGCAGTAGAAGAGGTTTTAGCCGAGAACAAAATGAAATGTTCCGACATCGACTGGCTAGTCCCCCACCAAGCCAATATTCGCATAATGGAAGCTACAGCTAAGAAACTTGGGCTAGGAATGGACAAAGTGGTGGTAACCGTTGCCCATCACGGCAATACATCTGCGGCATCCATACCATTAGCGCTCGACACCGCAGTACGCGATGGTCGCATTCAAGCCGGTCAGCATGTGCTAATGGAGGCAGTCGGCGGTGGTTTCACCTGGGGTGCAGTGCTACTGCGCTGGTAACATCATCATGGACGCCTCTGAAAATTCCATTTTGCTAGCAGCCACTTTGCGGCTTGACTGCATACACCGCTTCGTCACAATACGGCGTTACTCGAAAAAATTTTCGCTTGCATATAAAGCATATGCCACGCTTAAATTTTTAGAGGCGCCCTTATAAATATTCTCATAGTGCATACAACTAAATTCGCTTTCGTTTTTCCAGGGCAAGGCTCGCAATCACGCGGCATGATGAATCATTACGCCGACTTTCCTATAGTGCGTGAAACCTATGCCGAAGCTTCCGATATATTGCAACAAGACTTGTGGCAATTGGTTGCGGAAGGCAGTGACGCAGAACTCAACGACACTGTGAATACGCAGCCTCTCATGCTTACTACCGGAGTGGCGGTATATCGCGCTTGGCGAAGTTTGAATGCTCCAACACCGGCATTACTGGCTGGTCACAGCCTCGGCGAATACACCGCGCTAGTGGCCAGTGGTGCGCTTCAATTTACTGATGCTTTGCCACTTGTACGATATCGAGCTGTATGCATGCAAGAAGCCGTGCCAAAAGGTGTAGGAGGCATCGCTGCGATTCTTGGATTGGATGACGAGAGCGTGCTTAAAGTGTGCATTGAAGCTGCTCAAGACGAAGTGTTGGAAGCCGTTAATTTCAACACGCCCGGACAAGTGGTGATTGCCGGCAACCGTGCGGCTGTGGAACGTGGTATGGAGTTAGCCAAGGCCATGGGAGCTAAACGCGCGCTGATGCTACCGATGAGCGTGCCATCTCACTGCAGCCTATTGCGCAATGCAGCCGAATTGTTACGTATCAGATTAAATGACGTAACGATGCAAGCCCCCTCCATCCCAGTATTGCACAATGCAGATGTAAAAAGCTACATGGATCCGCCCTCTATTAAAGACGCGCTCGTGCGACAACTATATTCTCCGGTACGATGGGTGGAAACTGTGCAACGTTTCGGACAACAACTAATCACACATAACGTCGAATGCTCACCCGGCAAAGTACTGATGGCTTTGAACAAACGCATTGACACAAACCAACAGTCATTGGCACTGAACGATGGCATAGCCTTGAAAGCAGCATATACAGCACTGGCAATACAACCGGAGGATAAATGAGTTTGCAAGGACAGATCGCATTAGTAACCGGCGCCAGTCGTGGCATCGGACAGGGTATTATGTTGGAATTAGGTAAACAAGGTGCAATCGTGGTCGGCACTGCAACCACAAAAAATGGGGCACTGGCAATTAGTGAATATTTGGCAGTAGCTGGCGTCAAGGGCTGTGGAATAGCGCTTGACGTCAATGATGTTGCACAAATTGATCAGGCTATCAGCGACACTCGAAAGCAATATGGAGAAATTTCAATTTTAGTAAATAATGCGGGCATTACCCGCGACAACCTACTGGCTCGCATGACTGATGAGGAATGGGACGACATCATTGCAACCAACCTGAAATCAGTGTTCCGCATGAGTCGCGCCGTGCTACGAGCTATGATGAAGGCACGTCATGGCCGTATTATCAACATTTCTTCGGTGATAGGCAGCATAGGTAACGCGGGACAAGCTAATTACGCCGCTTCCAAGGCTGGAATCAACGGTTTCAGCAAGTCGCTAGCTCGCGAAATTGGTAGTCGAAACATCACCGTTAATTGCATCGCACCCGGTTTTATCGCTACCGACATGACCGAGGCATTATCTCAGTCACAGCGCGACAAACTGGTCGAGCATGTGCCATTAAAACGCTTGGGGCAAGTAGCCGACGTTGCTGCCGCCGTAGCTTTCCTTGCTGGCTCTAGCGCATCATACATAACCGGCGCGACCTTGCATGTAAATGGTGGATTACACATGGAATAAGGTAGGTTATTTCATTTGCAGCAATACTGATTTTAAACGCCATTAGTGTAAAAATGATTTTCGTTGTTCATAGTGATCACCCTACTTTGCATAATTATCGATCACGCCCACCTGTGCAAATTCAAACACCATTAGGCAACGCTCCCCGTTTACTTTAAAACAAACGTTTGATACACTCGTTTGCTTCTTATCTAAAAAGATGGATGGCCCACGGCCGCAGTAGCACACGAGTGAGAGCCTACCCTGCCCCGGCCTCAAGCGTTAATCACTGAGCATATATCCACATGACTACTGAAGCAAAAATTAGTTTAAGTGAACAAACACGCGAACGCTTGCTTGCGACTGCACGCACAGTTTTTTCTGAAAACGGCTTTAAAAAAAGTACAGTGCGCGAAATTTGCCGCCGTGCAGAAGTAAATATTGCAGCAGTAAATTACTATTTCAGCAGCAAAGAAGCCTTGTTCACTGCCACCTTGGATTTTGAACGGCTACTGACATTGTGCAATGAAACCAACCAAGGTTCAATTTGTGCCCAAGACCGGTTACTTGGTTTCATCCACGATTTTTTGATGAGGCTGCTGGATGAAAAGGAATTCTCTGTGCAGTGTCAGCTCATGGCGCGCGAACTGGCGGAGCCAACGCCAGTACTAAGCAAGATCGTACAGGAAGCTATTGCACCGATACATCTGTTTGTCGCTAAGCTGGTGTGCGAAATCGTGGATAAAAAAATTAGTGAAGCAGACGCGCGCCGCTGTGTGTTCAGTATCATAGGCCAGTGCGTATATTACAGTCACGCGCAACCAGTCATTCAACAACTGCATCCAAAATTGCGCTATAACCGCATAGAAATCAAAGCCATCGCGAAACATATAGGGGAGTTTTCACTTGCTGGTTTAAAACAGATTTCTCAAAACCAATGTCCGTAATTACCTGCGTTTAACCAATTAGAAACTATTTTTAATATGTTTCGCAAAATGGTAGTTTTTCGCATGACATAGCCAAGTTGTGACAAATGATTTACTGGAGATATAGATGAAACAAGACGCTTTCTTGTCAGTTTGCAAAGCAGCTTGCGCAGCCATCATTTTACCAATACTACTTTCGGGTTGCGGTTCTGGTGACAGTCAAAAAAAACCGGCGATAGATACACCCCCTCCACCTCCCGAAGTCGACGTAATCACCGTTACTCCAAGCTCAGTTGTACTCACTCAAGACTTGCCTGGTCGTCTTCAGGCATATCGTACAGCTCAAGTACGGGCCAGAGTAGAAGGTGTGGTTGAAAAACGGAAATTCATTGAAGGTAGTAACGTTAAAGAGGGAGATTCGCTGTATCAAATTTTTTCTCGCAACTACCAGACAGCTTACGATGCTTCCAAAGCAGACGTGGCTGTAGCTCGTCAAACACTAGCGCGCAATAAATATCTTTTAGACGCAAAAGCAGTTAGTCGGCAAGAATATGAATTGGCAGAAGCGAAGCTCAAACAGGCCGAAGCGATCTTATCAAAAGCAAGGGAAGATTTGGACAATACTCGCGTACCCGCGCCTATTTCGGGTCGCATAGGACGTTCTCAAATTACCGAAGGGGCGCTTGTGGGCCGTAATGACGCTACACTGCTTGCGACTATCGAGCAGGTCCACCCTCTTTATGTAAACTTCACACAATCGGGTGCCGACACTCTCCGTCTTCAACGGGCCATTAAGGCTGGAGAATTAACGCGAGCTGAGACAGCTGCAATTGAGCTGGTGCTTGAAGACGGAAGTATTTACCCTCAGTCGGGCAAATTTCTTTTCTCAGATTTGGCCGTTGATCCCAGTACAAATAGCGTTTCCCTCCGAGCAGCGTTTCCAAATCCTAAACAAGAGCTGCTACCCGGGATGTTTGTTCGCATTCGATTCCCCGAGGCAAATATAGACAACGCAATCAGAATACCTCAACGTGCGCTGCTATCGGATACACAAGGGCAGTTTGTGATGATTGTAGATTCACAGAGCAAGGTGGGAATCCAACGAGTTACGACTGGCAGTATGGCGAATGGGGATTTCATCATCACCGAGGGATTAGAAGGTGGCGAACAGGTAATTGTCAATGGCTTGCAAAAAGTGAAGCCGGGCAAAGTTGTGAAGCCCGTCCCCTTAAATCAAGCTGAAAATACACCAGTGGCAATAACCCACGGAAAGAATAGAGGCTAACGTGTTAGCTAATTTTTTTATAGACCGTCCAATCTTTGCCTGGGTCATCGCCTTAGTAATCTTCCTTTGCGGAGGGCTCGCGCTAAGCAATTTGCCAGTCACCTCTTATCCGGCTGTAGCGCCCCCCGCTCTGGCTATTACGCTTAGTTACCCTGGTGCCTCCGCCCAAGTAGTTGAGGAAACTGCCGTTACCTTGATTGAGCAGGAGATGAACGGCATCGAACACTTACTCTACATGAGTTCGTCGTCCGAACTTGGCCGCGGCACCATCACACTAACCTTTGAAGCTGGCTCTAATCTGGACATTGCGTCGGTCGAAACCCAAAACCGCATCAAGCGTGCCGAAGCGCGTTTACCAGAAGACGTGCGCCGCTTGGGGGTAACTGTGGCGAAATCAGCACGGAATTACTTGATGATCGTCTCACTTATTTCGCCGGACAAAAGCCGCGATAACATTGCGCTTGGCAGTTATATAGCTGCTAACCTACTAGAAAGCATCCGTCGTGTGCCTGGGGTAGGCGAAGGAATACTTTTTGGCACCGAATATTCAATGCGAATATGGCTTCAGCCAGAGCGACTTCATGCATTCAATTTAACCCCAGGCGATGTGTCAAGCGCTGTACGAGCACAGAACGTTCAACTTGCTATGGGTGAGCTTGGGCAAATGCCAGCAATGGACGGCCAGCAATTGAATGCAGTCATCGTTACCCAAGGCAGACTGTCAACCCCTGATGAGTTTGGCGACATCATTGTGCGCGCCAACCCGGATGGCTCCACAGTACGCATTAAAGACATTGCATCGGTAGAATTAGGCGCACAAGATTACTCCGTGTCCGCTCGCCTTGATGGCCAACCATCTTCAGCTATAGCTATTCGCTTATCTCCTGGTGCCAATGCCCTGGATACGGCTAAAGCTGTCAAAGCCAAGATGGCTGAGCTAGCTAAATTTTTTCCTGAAGGAATCGATTGGGTTGTGCCTTATGACACCTCTCCTTTTGTTGAAATATCCATCCAGGAAGTTCTGAAAACGTTGGCAGAAGCGATGGTACTTGTTTTTTTGGTTATGTACCTGTTCCTGGGAAGCCTTCGCGCCACTATCATTCCCACTATCGTTGTACCAATTGCTCTCATCGGAGCCACCGTAGGGCTATACATTCTAGGTTACTCAATCAACACTTTAACGTTATTTGCCATGGTATTGGCCATCGGTATGGTGGTGGATGATGCCATTGTAGTAGTGGAAAATGTCGAGCGCATCATGACTGAAGAAGGACTGCAGCCACGCGAAGCCACGCGCAAGGCGATGGGACAGATTATTAATGCCGTTATTGCCATCACTTTGGTGCTAATTGCAGTATTTATTCCTATGGCTTTTTTTAGTGGTTCTGTCGGTGCCATCTACCGTCAATTCTCAGTCACGCTAATTCTGACTATTGCCTTTTCACTCTTAATGGCGTTAACGTTAACACCAGCACTGTGCGCCACGTTGCTGAAACACACACCGGCGCATGAAAAAAAGCCTCGCAAGGGATTTTTTGGCTGGTTTAATCGTTTTTTTAGCAATACGACTCAACGCTACAAATCTGGTGTGGGACACGTATTGAAAAAAACTGGGTTCTATCTGATTATCTATGCGGTCATTCTGGTTACAGTGGGGGCACTGTTTTCACGTTTGCCAACCAGCTTCCTGCCTGAGGAAGATCAAGGTTATTTTGTAAGTGTAATCCAGTTGCCGTCAGGTGCAACTCGTGAACGCACGCTCGAGGTTCTAACTAAAGTAGAGCAGTTTTATCTTAAACAGCCCGAAATTGAGCATGTTATCGGCGTGGCTGGCTTTTCATACTTTGGACGCGGCCAAAATGCTGCTATAGCTTTCGTTCGGCTTAAAAGCTGGGATGCGCGTCCTACACCGGAAAACTCTGCTTCGTCATTAGTCCAACGCGCCAATAAGACATTATTTCGCATCAAACAAGCCATGATTTTTTCCATTAATGTACCTCCCATTCCAGAGTTAGCCGCTGTGGGCGGTTTCGATTTTCGCTTGCAGGATCGTTCAGGTCAAGGACGCGAAAAACTACTTGAAGCGCGCAATATAGCTTTGGACATAGCCAGTCAAAATCCAGCAATAGTCGGTATAAGACCAGAGGGACAAGAAGCAGGGCCGCAATTGCGACTGGATATTGACCGATTAAAAGCACGTGCTTTAGGTATCGATTTGGCTGACTTGAATGAAACGCTGCAATCGGCATTAGGCGTTGCCTATATTAACGATTTTGTGCGTGAAGGACGCATTCTGCGAGTACAGATGCAAGCAGAGCCGAGCTTCGGCTCAACACCAGAAAAAATATTGCGATTGCCAGTACGCAATGCGCAGGGCGCAATGGTGCCCTTGTCCGAGTTTACCTCGCCACGCTGGGATGTCGGGTCACCGAAGTTGGATCGTTACAACGGTCTGCCATCAATGAAAATTTCTGGTGGCCCCGCTCCTGGTCGGAGCAGCGGCGATGCAATAGCAGCGATGGAGGAAATGGCTAGCCAATTACCATCAGGTTTTGGTTTTGAATGGTCTGGCACCTCTTATGAAGAACGGCTATCTGGTAATCAATCCATATTATTATTTGCTCTTTCGTTAATTGCCGTATTTTTGTGCTTGGCCGCGCTTTATGAGAGCTGGTCAATTCCAGTAGCGGTTCTGCTGGTAGTTCCCATCGGCATCCTTGGTGCATTGCTAGCTATAACGTTGCGAGGCATGCCAAATGATGTTTATTTCAAGGTAGGTCTGATAGTTATCATTGGCCTTTCGGCCAAAAATGCAATCTTGATTATTGAGTTTGCGCGTGACCTGCAGGAACGTGGCTTTGGTCTGTTTGATGCTACGCTGGAAGCTTGCCGGTTAAGATTCCGTCCCATCTTAATGACATCAATCGCATTTATTTTAGGCGTACTGCCCTTGGCTATTTCTTCAGGCGCAGGGGCAAATGGTCGCCAAGCCATTGGCACTAGTGTCATGGGAGGAATGATAGCGG
This sequence comes from Candidatus Nitrotoga sp. M5, assembly GCF_927904885.1. GTDB lineage: Bacteria > Pseudomonadota > Gammaproteobacteria > Burkholderiales > Gallionellaceae > Nitrotoga. Next base: position 13,749 of record NZ_CAKMNW010000064.1, on the reverse strand, counting down.
CAACAGTTTTGGCAGTATTTTTGGTACCAGTATTTTTTGTGGTCATACGTCGCATTTTTCCCGGTCATCCACGCCGGTATTTGAAGAACAATCAAGCGTAAACCTAAGAATAGCGCAAGCCTATTGATATGAAACATTGCATAATCAACTATTTTTTAAAAGCCAGAACATCACTTGTGCTTCTGTTTAGCAGTACGTTATTAGTGGCTTGCGCCGCTGGCCCAAACTACCAGCGTCCAGAAATTGATTTACCAGATCATTGGAAAACCAAGCCAAGCGTTATTAATCCTGCTACAGAAAAATCGGTCAATGCTGCTGGGGAACGTTGGTGGAGCATATATGCCGATCCAATTCTTGATAAAATTGAAGATGAGGCACTTGCTCATAATGTGGATGCCCAAGTTGCCACCGCACGCATATTAGAAGCTCGTGCCCAACTTGGAATAGCCGAATCAGATCAATATCCGCAACTCAACTTCAATGGCGCTCAATCACGCACCAAAAGAAGTATTAACCCCGGATTTTTCATACCTCCAGTACGTATCCAAAACCTCACGACTCTCACTCTGGACGCCAGCTACGAGCTGGACCTATGGGGCAAATTTCGCCGCGTCAGCGAGGCGTCACGCGCTGATCTGTTTGCGACACAATCTAACAGAGACGCCGTACGCTTATCACTAACGGCACAAGTGGCACAGCAATATTTTTCTTTGTTATCAACTGACGCCCAAGTGTTAGCTATTCGCCAGCTGTTAGCCGGGCGTCAAGAAAGGTTAGCACTAGATAAAAAACGGCTTCAGGTCGGGGTCATTTCTGAATATGAGCTACACCAATCTGAGGCCGATGTTGACGCCGCACAATCGCAACTCATTTCCATCACTCAAGTTCTTGACCAGCAAGAAACGAGTCTTGCACTCTTGCTAGGCCGCTCACCGCGCGACGTAATGAATGGCAAGCTGGAGCGTGGCAGTCCCACCCTTACTAAAATTTGGGTGCCCGATGGGTTACCGGCTGAATTGTTACTGCGTAGACCAGATGTACAAGAAGCAGAACAAAAATTAATAGCAATGAATGCACGTATCGGCGCAGCGCGCGCGCAGTTCTTCCCTTCAATTAGTTTAACCTCCAATCTCGGGAGTCAAAGCATTTCACTCTCTAATTTATTTTCGGGGCCAGCGGGTATTTTTCAGTTTGCCGCAAATATTGGTCAGCCCATTTTCAATGCTGGGCGCATTAAATTTGGCGTAAAGGTAGCGGAATCTCGTCGTGATCAGGCGCTAGCTCAATATAAGCAGGCAGTCGCCAACGCTTTTGCCGATGTGCGCAACGCTTTATTCGCACAGGAATCAGCACGCCAAATACTAACTGCCGAAACCTCCCGAAGCAGGGCGCTGTCGAAAGTTTATAAACAATCGGAATTGCGATACCAAATAGGTATGTCCAGCCGTTTGGAATTATTGGATATCGAACGAAATTACCTACAAGCAGAGCTGACTCGTATCGATGCAGAGCGTGCCCAGCGTTCAGCAGTTGCTGACTTGTTTAAGGCATTGGCTGGAGGGTGGCAGCAACCCTCCGTCAAACCGACACAGCAACCGACATCATCCTGAAATTAATTCAGGTTACCTGAGCTTGAATTTTGCATTTCATTACTCGCAAAACTGCAATGCAATATTTGCAATTTCTTTTAATAAAGATGACAATTACTAATAATTATTCGCATCCCATGAGATTTCGATGCTGACGCGCCACATCCAGCTGATAACGCCTACTGGCAGATGACGCACCGAGCGTTGGTCACTGGCAGGCGAATGTAGTCAACGGGCTTCGTATAACTTTGGCATTTCGCCGTTAGGTTGATGAATCTATGTATATTTTTCTGATCGAAAAACGAATACCGCTAAACCAACTTCTTAGCTTGTCAATACTCATTTATAATGCTTTATTATTTAACATCGGCAATGGTTTTTCAATTCTGCGCAATGGCAATTGCAGCATAAAAACAATACATGAGCGTAATACCATTATTTTCGACACCGAATCTTCCTATGAAGACATGGCCGCAAGTCCAGCGCCTAATATTATTAGTTTTAATAATCTTTCTGCACATTGGTTTTATCTATGCATTGCTAAACGGCTTGCTCTACCAAATTAAGCGAGAATTACCAAAAACAGAACAAGAATTAGTAAAAGAAATATTTGTCAGCTTAATCACAGTTGACGATCCGCCTGAATCACCCCCGCCTGAATCACCCCCGCCTGAATCACCTCCGCCTGAGCCGCCCCCACCGCCTCCTCCTGAGCCGCCTCCTCCTGAGCCGCCTCCTCCTGAGCCGCCTCCTCCTGAGCCGCCTCCGCCTGAGCCGCCTCCGCCGGTAGTTCCGGTTATTGACAAAATTCCGTCAGATCAGGCTATTGAAACGCCACCCGTTTCTCCACAGCCACCTGTTCCACCTAAGCCGGTCGCACCGCCTGCGCCTGCGCCTGCGCCTGCGCCTGCGCCTGCGCCCTCTCGACCCAAGACTATTTCAACTGGCGTGGAATATCTCCAGGCGCCTAGACCGGAATATCCGCCCTTTAGCATACGCAGGGGCGAAGAAGGACGTGTTACGCTGCGCGTGTTAGTGGATGAAAAAGGCCATCCGAAGCAAGTCGAGGTACAAAAAACATCGGGCTCGCCTCGACTCGACGAAGCCGCAAGGAAAGCGGTTCTTCGTGTAATGTTCAAGCCACATATCGAAGGTGGCAGGGCAATCAGCGTTTATGCAATCGTGCCCATTGACTTTAATTTGAATCAATAAAGAAGGAATCATCATGCAAGCAAATCCTTATGGATTAGAAAGTTTATGGATTGAAGGCGATTTAATCACCAAAGGCGTCGCTGTATTGCTTATCGTCATGTCGATCGCATCATGGTATGTAATTGTCACTAAAGCGTTCCAATTACTAAATTATCGTCGGGCGTCACATGCTGCCGGTACCGACTTCTGGGATACGACCAACTTGGCTGATGGTGTACTTACGCTTGGCACCAACAATCCATTTTCCGATATCGCACATGCAGGTGCGGCTGCTATGCGCCATCATGCTGCGCACAAAGGTCATTTACACGACCAGCTATTACTCAGCGATTGGGTTACCCTGTCATTACGGCAAGCGATAGATGAAACTTCCGGCAAGCTGCAATCCGGTATGGCGATATTGGCGTCGGTAGGTTCAACCGCACCATTTGTCGGCTTGCTCGGTACTGTGTGGGGCATTTACCACGCTCTGGTTTCGATTGGCACTACAGGACAAGCAAGTATTGACAAGGTTGCTGGACCAGTAGGAGAAGCATTGATCATGACTGCGCTTGGCTTGGCAGTAGCGATCCCGGCCACCTTTGGCTACAACGCTTTAGTCCGTAGTAATAAATCTACTATTGCAAAACTGAATAAATTCGGATTTGATTTACACGCGCTGTTCATCACCGGTGCTCGTTCCTGCATAGTCACCGCTGCCGACGATCAGGGTGGCAAAATTGTCGCCGCTAGGAGTGCATAATGGCAATGGGCTCCCTGTCCGACTCGGACGACGATTTTAATCCAGAGATTAACACCACACCATTAGTCGATGTAATGCTGGTACTGTTAATCATTTTTATCATCACAATTCCGGTGATAAACCATAGCGTAAAAATAGATTTGCCACGTGCGACCAATCAACGCGATGAAGTCAAACCGGATAACATCAATCTGTCAATTGATGCGCAAGGCCTAATGTATTGGAATACCGAACTCATTGATGCAACACAAATGAAAGCCCGTATCGCTGAGGCTTCGAAAAAAATTCCGCTCCCTGCACTGCATATACGTGCGGAACGGTCAACGCAATACGAAAAAATTGTAGAAGTTATGGCTGCCGCACAGACCGGCGGCTTGAGTAAAATCGGATTCATAACTGATCCGAAAAACAAATAACCTGTCGTTAACAAACCACCATATCAGGAGCGAACATACTGCGCTAATACCTAGGCCCGCATAACGTTATAATTGCCTGCCCAAAACCAAACAGGAAAAATTTATTGAACTCAGGCCATCAATAAACAACGACTAAGCGGCCATTTCTGGCATGATGTAGCTATCAATGGCAAAATGCTAATATAACTCTCGACTTTAAAGAACGTAACGCCATCAATAAATTTTAAAGGATAACCTAGTGAGTGCGCCAAACAACCTCAAAACTGTCGGCCTTAAGACCACGCTGCCGCGCGTAAAAATTCTCAATCTGTTCGAAAATGCCGAAGTACGGCACTTAAGCGCCGAAGATGTTTATAAAATGCTTATCGGAGAGGGGCTCGATGTCGGTCTAGCAACAGTATATCGTGTACTTACTCAATTCGAGCAAGCGGGACTACTTATCCGCCATCACTTCGAAACTGGCAAATCGGTATTCGAGCTTAATAAAGGTGGACACCATGACCATTTAATATGCCTACAATGTGGTCGAGTTGAAGAATTCCACGACCCCGCAATCGAAAAACGCCAAATAAAAATTGCCGATGAACTTGGTTTCACGATCCGTGATCATGCGCTTTATCTTTATGCTGACTGCTCTAAAGTCAATTGTCCACACAAAACATAAACGCAACTTAGGATCGAAGGAGATATTTGTTGGCTTAAAAGAAGCATTGAATTAAGGGCACCTCTAAAATTTAAATTTTGCGAGCAGCCGCTTTGCAGTTTGCCTGCTTACCCCGTATCGTCACAATTAGGCGTTACTCGAACAGGTTATCGCTTAAATATAAACTAAATGCCGCTTTCAAATTTTTTACGCGTACATAAATTTTGCTTAGAAAATTGAATTATTAGAGGTGTCCTTAAAGTGTGACTTAACTCGGTACTCACCTAAATGCAAAATTTAGCCCGCTTCATGACCCAGCACTTTTGATAAGTGGAAAAGCCACAACATGGTCCACCTCCAAACGAATTCCGATCCACTCACCGATGGCATGGTTGTGGTGACTTGGCACTAAGGAAAGCACGCGGTTACCGCTTGGCAGGCGCAAAGTATAAAGAATATCCGCACCGCGAAACGCCTTATGCTCAACTTGGGCAAGCAGAGGACTCGCATCGTCATGGATAATATCGTCAGGGCGTAACAACACCTCCACCTCGCCCCCATTATTGCTGACTTCATTAAGGCCTTCTGAAGAGCAAGCACCCGAAACCTCACCATGCAGTGTACCCAGCTCGATTTCGACTTGGTCCGCGTTAAGCATTTTTCCCGGCAGCAAAACGCCTTGACCAACAAAATCGGCAACGAAGCGGCTCTCAGGCAGATGGTACAAATTGTATGCTTTGTCCCACTGCTGGATCTCGCCATCATGCATTACCCCTATCATGTCGCTCATGGCAAATGCTTCATGCTGATCGTGAGTGACGATAATAGCGGTAGCACCCTGCTGCTTCAGTATATCCCGCACCTCTAGCGAAAGTCGTTCGCGCAGCTCAACATCCAGATTGGAAAATGGCTCGTCCATCAACAATAGGTTCGGACAAGGCGCTAACGCTCGAGCCAATGCCACACGCTGCTGCTGACCACCGGAAAGTTCATGCGGATAAGCTTGACCACTCCCCTCCAAACCAACTGTTTGTAACAACTCTTCGACACGCTTATTGCGTTCAACACTGGATAACCCATGCAAGCCAAAGCCTACGTTGGCGGCTACATTTAAATGCGGGAACAGAGCATAGTCCTGAAACACCATGCCGATACGACGCTTTTCAGCAGGCACAATAAAACCAGGTGCACTCACTCGCTCGCCGTTTAGCACGATCTCACCACCGGTAATAGGTTCAAATCCAGCGATAGCGCGGAGCACGGTGGTCTTGCCGCAGCCTGAAGGTCCAAGCAGACAACCAATGTCGCCAGTGTTCAGCGCAAAGGAGAGGTCGCAAAGCACTTTGCGTGCAGCGTAGGACTGGCTGACATGTTTAAGTTCAAGTAACATAATTAGTAAATTTCAGTTTCGCTTTGTATTCATTCAACCAGATAGTCGTAAATTCAGAGACCTCTCTCAGAGATCCGAAATAGTAAAAGTTTCTTTAACATTTGTTAAAAAATGGTTGCCCTACCCTGACTTCGTTCAAATTTCACTCTGACACGCTAGAGCTATTTTGAACGATATTTAGTCAATAAAAGTACTGGCACCAATCCAGCTAGTACCAGCGCTACAGCGGGCAATGCAGCGCGGTTCCACTCGCCAGCAGCGGTCATCTCGAACACTCTTACTGCCAGAGTATCCCATCCAAACGGTCGCGTCATCAGAGTGATCGGCATTTCCTTCATCACGTCTACAAATACCAGCGCCGCAGCCGTTAAAAGGCTGCCGCTCAGCATCGGAATATGCACTCGGGCGATCAAGTTGATACCAGACACACCCAAGCTGCGCGCAGCTTCATCAACGCTACGAGTAATGCGTTGCATTTGACTTTCTATCGGACTGTGAGCTACCGCCAAAAAGCGGATTAGATATGCCAGAAGCATTACCACCAAAGAGCCTTGCAACAGTGGCGACTGCACCCAACCCACAGCCACTAATCGATTATCCAGCCAGGCTATCGGAATAAAAATGCCCACCGCCAGCACCGCGCCCGGCAGTGCGTAACCAATAGTGGCGATACGTGCTGTTATGCGTAACAGAAAACCAGGATGCTGGCGAGCACTATAGCTCAACAATAATGCAACTGCTCCTACCAGTAGCGCAGCAATAGCGGCTAGCGCCAACGAATGCCAGAAAAAGTCCAGGTAGCGCGCATCTAAATCTTGCTCCACTACTTCTGACGCCCAAAGCAGTAACTGAGTGACAGGTATGATAAATCCGAGCGCCAGCACAATCAGGCAAAAACCGGAAGCCAGCCAAGCCCGAGCTCCAGTGAGCTGGATGCGAGCCTGGACGCTGTGCTTGCCTGTCTGGGTATAGTGCATGCGTTTGCGCGTTTGTTGCTCTGCCAGCAATACCACCAACACGAACACAATCAGCAGTGACGCTAATTGCGAAGCAGCTTGGAGCGAAAACAGCGAGAACCACGCCTTATAGATAGCGGTGGTGAAAGTGTCGTAGTTGAAGACCGCCACGGTACCAAAGTCCGCCAAAGTTTCCATCAAGGCCAGCATAACGCCGCCCACGATCCAAGGACGCGCCATTGGCAGGGCTACCCGAAAAAATCCGACAGTGGGCGATAGTCCAAGTGACTGCGCCACCTCCAGCGCATGCTTACCTTGGGTAAGAAACGCGTTTCGGGCAATCAGATAAACATAAGGATAGAGCGCCAATGTCATCACCGCAATGACGCCACCTCTCGATCGAATCGACGGAAATTCAATCGGCCCCCACCATTCTCGCGCCAGAGTTTGTACCGGCCCAGTAAAATCAAGCAAACCGATAGCGACAAATGCCGTTACATAGGCGGGAATCGCCAATGGCAATAATAATGCCCAAGAAAATTGTTTGCGTCCTGGAAACTCACATACTGCCGTGAGCCACGCCAGGGGAACTCCAATTATAGCCACACCCAATCCCACCCCTAATACCAACCAGAAAGTATTAGTTAGCAATTGTGGCAGTTGATATTCCACCAGATGCGCCCAGATTTCCCGTTCCGGCGTTAGCAATGAACTAAGCACTACAACGACGGGAACCAAGGTAAGCATAGCGATCAGAAGTGCTGCTAAAACCCAAGCACTGGGCAAACGGAATTTAAAAGTAAAAGCGCCCGTTCTGGGCGCTTTTGCACTATATACAGGCAATCGTTGCATTTAGCGTCTTACTTATATCTGACACGATCCATTAATTTAACCGCAGTGGCTTGTAATTCACCTGCCTTAACCACGTTAATGGGGTTCTGCTTGAATTCGCCCCATGCCGCAACCTCGGCATCAGTCTTCACTTTTGGATTAACCGGATATTCCATGTTTGCATCTGCTAACAGATTCTGAGCTTTTTCTGAGGACATCCATTCAAGAAATTTAACCGCATCTGCTCGGTGTTTAGCATGACGAGTGACGCCTGCGCCGGAAATATTTACGTGCACCCCACTATCTTTCGTATTCTGATTTGGCCAGAATATCGCAAGCGGGAGCTTGGGTTTCTTCTTCATCAGAGCACCATAGTAATAAGTGTTTACCACCGTCATATCGCACTGGCCAGCGGCTACTGCCTCCATTGCGCGAGTATCGTTGGATAAAGGAGAGGTAGCGAGATTAGCCACCCAAGACTTCACAATCTTCTCAGTTTTAGGCTCTCCATACTCATTAATCATCATTGCCACCAGCGACTGGTTATACACTGCCTTCGAAGTGCGCAAACATAAGCGATCTTTCCACTTGGGATTACCCAAATCTTCATAGGTAGAAAGAGCCGCTGGCTTCACTTTATCCTTGTTGTAAATAATAGTGCGGGCACGCACTGACAAACCGAACCACTGGTTAGCTGGGTCACGCAGATGAGCGGGAACATTATCTAGCAACGTTTTGGATTTTACTGGCTGTAATAACCCCAGATTGCTCGCTTGCCACAGGTTGCCAGCATCTACCGTAATCAGTATATCAGCGGGCGTATTGGCACCCTCAGCTTTCAGTTTTTGTAGCAAGGGACCTTCCTTGTCAGTGAGAAACTTGATAGTGGTGCCGGTTTCCTTGGTATAGGCGTCAAATAGCGGCTTGATAAGCTGCTCGTTACGGGCCGAATAAACTACAATTTCACTGGTAGCGAAAGCAGTCATTGCCACCGACAGCATCGCAGTAGCTGCAAAAATTCCGGAAAGACGACGTAATAACGACTGGTGTTTGTCCATTTTTATAAACTCCAAAGTGTCAGTTAGATGAATTCAATAAAGAGATAGCTATCTAAGTGCTAGTTAACCACAAGTGATAACTATTATCAAATGCGATATACATATATTTCGTTGTTATTTGTCATTCAGGAAAAGCCTTAACTGCCATCCTGTGCTTTAGATTAAAGGATGCACAGCGCACCATTAAAGCGTTTCGTCCACTATCACACGCCCATGTCGGAGACCATCACACTCTTGAATTTTCTGCAGGATGCGTAGATAAATCGGTTTGCACTCAGATAGATGTCGACGTGCCGTATGAAACCGCTGTAAATCATCCCAGTATCGAAAGACTGCCCACCTATTTTGTAACTCATACCAATCAAACTCATCGTGTTGCGTAATAATTCAGCGCGCAAACCCTGCGTTGTCAGTGGAGAAGGCAGGCGCATCATTTTTGACAACTTTATCCACCCAAGCTGTATGTAACGTGACAAGTAGCCAATTAACAAATAATATATTTATTAAGCGCATGCGAACAAAATAGAAGTAGTGGTACTAATTCAAAATACACTTAAGTGCATCGTACGTTAACTTGAAGAAGAATACCTCAAATGCTGTCAAAGAGGTATAAAAGCATTTTTTCTGTCCCCAATAGCATTAAGAAGACGCTAGGGCAATTGAGACTTCTTCATAAATACAATGAACCCGACAATTTAAGTGCCGACTTTTCTAGTTTAAAAAATCAAGTAAGCAATTATAAATAAGGAGCCTTAATGTTAACATCAAAATACTGCATTACGAGAGGCTGGCTTCCGACGATAATCTTCAGCTTAAGTTTGGCGTGGAGCATTAACGGACATGCCTCGCCTCAACGGAATAATTTGCAAGCTGTAACAGAGATTTACCAACAGGCAGTTAACAGCCCAATCCGGACCAATGCAGACAAGCGTACTGATGCAACACGCAAACCAGTTGAATTCCTGCAGTTCGCCCAAGTGCGGCCAGGTATGCAGGTTCTGGATATTGCAGCTGGCAGGGGAAACACTTCACAATTACTCGCACTGGTTGTTGGAAGCAAGGGAACCGTATGGGCACAAGTGGAAAAACAACGGCCAGCACTCGTCAAACGACTGACCGATCATCCCCAGTCGAACATCGTTACGGTAACAAGCTCTTTTGAAGACCCTGTACCCAGTGATATACCCAAGCTAGACTTGATTACCATCATCTTGAACTACCACGATATCGTCTATAAACCTGTTGACCGTTCCAAACTAAATCAGCGACTGTTTGATGCATTGAAATCTGGTGGACACCTCGTTGTAATCGATCACTCAGCAAAACCGAGAAGTGGAATTTCAGCAGCAAAATCGCTACACCGTATTGATGAAAGGGTCGTTGGTGAAGAACTACTGAAAGCAGGTTTCCAACTTGAACAAGAAAGCAAATATCTACACAATCGGTCCGACCCTCGCGATCAAGCATTCTTCAATATGGATATTCCAACAGACAAATTTGCCTTGCGCTTCGTCAAACCTTGATACTTTCAAAATGATTATTTCATGCTTACACAATACTATTTGACTGGCCTATGGGTGCTGCTGCTTACCGCTATCTTTAGCTTGGTATGGGGAGAGTTAGCATGGGGGATAAACGGATACGCCGCGCCAGGATTAAGCAACTCGCAAATTTTATCCGAATTGTACAAACAGGCGGCTACCAGCCCCATTCGAACTAATGAAGATAAGCGTGCTGATGCGACTCGCAAACCAGTTGAGTTCCTACAGTTCGCCCAAGTGCGACCAGGAATGCGGGTACTAGATCTCGCAACGGGCCATGGATACACCACACAACTGCTTGCACTGGTTGTTGGAAGCTCCGGAACGGTATGGGCGCAAGGAGAGCGCCAACGGCCAGCATTCACCAAACGATTGGCCGATCATCCTCAATCGAACATCGTGCCGGTGACACGCCCTTTAGAAGACCCCATACCCGATTATGTACCCAAACTGGATTTGATTACCAACGTCATGAATTATCACAATAGTACCTACCTGTCAGTGGCTCGTCGCTCCAGTATAAACCAGCGCTTATTTAAGGCTTTGAAGTCTGGCGGACACCTCATCGTGATCGACCACTCCGCCAAAAAGGGTGCTGATCTTAAAACGACAAAGTCGCTCCGTCGCATTGACCAAGCTATCGTTTTGGAGGAGCTTCAAAAAACCGGTTTCCGACTTGAACAAGAAAGCAACTTTCTTCGCAATTCGTCTGACCCTCGCAATCGAGCTTATTTCAATATGGACATACCGACCGATAAATTCGCATATCGCTTCGTCAAGCCTTGATGGGTAGGTAAGCGTTTATTGACTTGGATGGCGTGATGATGCACTTTGCACTCAGTATAGTCGAGAGTTAGTTCACGCTGGATGTCAGTTGCGATGTCACGACTTTACCAATTTAATTGTGCGCCCCCGCTGCATCTACAGCGTGACCAACGCTTCTGTTCTTCAACTGCCTGAGATGTTGGGCTATCTTAACAAAGCCTGCTCAGTTGGTTTAACTGAGCCAGAGGCGTAAGGTCATGGCAGCTGACTAACAATGGATGATGAAATTTCATGGCGGTGCACCGCAGGATCTCGCGAGATATCTAAGAAGGCAAAAATGATTAATCGTCACAACCAAAGCATGACGCCAACTGTTTACTGGTCAAAATAGTGGAAGAGCAAGATAGTTACAACAGATAATTGCATCATAGCCTTAAACATAGAATGCTTATGACGGGCGGAATAAAAACTTCGTTTAATGTGCGTTTCTTTTAAGTTCAAGCTGTTTTCTCAAAGTTGATTGATTGATCAATAAATCTTCCAAAGTGTAGCGGTCCAAAGTGTCAAAGAAATTTTTACGCGCCTCTGTCAGCACTGATTTCAGGATGCATGCGGGTAGCAAGGGACAACTTTGATTTTTTGAATTGAAGCATTCTACCAAATCGATATTGTCTTCCATATCGCGCACTACATCTCCGATGTTGATTAACTGCGGTAAGCGCGCCAAGCGCATTCCTCCACCCTTGCCGCGCGTAGTTTGAATATAGCCGCGGTTGGCCAGTTGGTGCACAACTTTCGTTAAATGATTTTGCGCTATACCATAGCTTTCAGCAACATCGCTGATCGTAACCAGCATGCTTTGCTGTGCACCCAAATAAATTAAGGTGCGCAATGAATAATCGGTAAATTGAGTAAATTTCATTAGTAATTATGCTGTAAATATTACACTATAAATTAATTGAATATCGTATTCTAATTAAATTGATGTGTAATACCTAGCAGACTAGTTGGGGTAGAGATTTACTCGCACATATAAAATTATGTGCCTGTAATGTTCGCCAATTTAGCTAGATAGAATTAATTGGATAGATGCTGCTTTGCCGCAAGGTTATTTGAATCCCGACATTTTAAGCAATTGATCAAGTTGCATTTTTTAAAATTCGCTCAAAATATCTAGCATTGCGAAATGCAGCATCATTGTATCAAGGGAACCTTTCAAAACTTATGGTGATGAGCAAAGAAGGCACGAAAAAAAATTTGTGTGCGAAATATAGTTAAGATGCAAGCGATATCTTTTTCGAGTTACACAGTATTGTGCTAAACCATGAGTTTTAGAAGAAACTGAAAGCCGGTTATTAAGAGGGCAACCAACACATCAAATATGACCCGAAGCTGCTGATGGAATCATTAGACAAAATGTGACCTGTCAGCTGCAATCACAAAGCTGAGCGACAATAAGCGCAGGCAACTCTCAGTTGCTTGTCAGAAGCAAGTATGCTTATTTGCTATACTCGTTTATCAACTGGCGGAACGAATCATTGTGAAAAAATCATTGAATAAGATTGATATTTAGCCATCATTTTAAGAGCATCTTCGAAATTTATTACTCCATATCGCTATCTACTAAATTTTTAGGCAATTTGGACAAATAAATTTGCATTCCATTTGAGTGAGTTCTTGTATATCGTTAACGGAAGTAGACCGTACACCCACCTAATAAGCTATTATCGTATAGTCCAACAAGCAACCATCATCTGCCAAACGTTTTACATTTCCATTAATTATGGCAAGTCAGCAATACATGCTAATAGGAGTACCAAGATTAGATTATTTGATTCGCTTTCAACCAAGCCTTTGATAGTCGTACTGCTTCCGCAATTTGACCCTCCGTCATTTGCTCTTCCACAACCTCAAGAAGCTCCCTTCCTTCCTCATCAACAGCAAGCTCTCCGCCCTCCTCATCAACCGCTCGGCCAGCTATACTTAGCCACTTATATGCTTCTATGAGGTTCTGCTCAACACCTTGCCCTTGAGAATACATAATTCCTAAATTAATTTGCGATGGAGTAAATCGTTGCTCTGCAGATTTTCGGAAGAAAGTTACGGCCTTCTGTTCGTTCTTTTTAACGCCGTAACCGTTATTGTGCATATCACCAAGACAGAACTGAGCCTCAGGATCCCCTAGCTTTGCTGCTTTAATAAAACACTTTTCAGCCTTGATATAGTCTTTGTTCAAGAAAAAATTCAGCCCCTCTTGGAAGTCGCTCGATTCACTCATATTTACATTCCCACACAGTTTTATTGTTAACCCGCTCTATTGTTCCTTGCGTGTTTCCATTACTTGATCAGGCACGCCAAATTTACATACAGCTTCTAAGGCAGAGTATTCATTTTAATTGGACCTTCGAAGCTTTTAGCCTGTGCTGATATTACTAATTTTATCGACTGAAATAAAACTTCAATTTTTTATTTCAGTAACATTGTCCAATTTTGTTTGCCCGCAATGTTTATAAAAATGTAAATGTCAATATAAACAAAGCTCTTAACTACTTTGAGCAGAATCGCCGCTACCAACCTGCTCTGGCTGAGCGCCCAGGAATTTGGCG
>NZ_CAKMNW010000063.1 GCF_927904885.1 Candidatus Nitrotoga sp. M5 | reverse complement strand
TGAATAGCCCCTAGATATGTAGACGCTTTCTAACCTAAATTTGAGGTAAGGAGGCTATGATGGCTAAGTCTAATTTCAGTGATGATTTCGAACGTGATGCGGTGACACAGATCACCGAAAGAGGCTATCCAATTGCGGAGGTTTCGAGGCGATTAGGCGTAAGCCAGCATTCACTCTACGTTTGGAAGAAGAAGTTTGCATCCCCTTCCGGCAGGGGCGACAAGGATGACGAGATCTTGCGCTTGAAGCGGGAACTGTCCAGAGTGACAGAAGAACGTGACATTCTAAAAAAAGCCACCGCGTATTTCGCCAAGGATGTAAAATGAGATACGCGTTCATCGCCGATCATCGTCCGTTGTTTTCGGTGCGGACAATGTGTCGCTGCCTTCGCATCCACCCCAGTGGTTTTTACGCTTGGCTCAGGAAACCGCTGAGCCGTCGGGCTAGAGAGGATGCTCGCCAGACGGAGCTTATCCGCGATGCTTGGCAGGCAAGTGGCAAGGTGTACGGGTATCGCAAGCTCCACGATGATCTTCTCGATCAGGGAGAAACATGTTGTCCGAACCGTGTTGCACGGTTGGCGCGACTGGTGGGCATCAAAGCGCAGATCGGATACAAAAGACGTCCCGTCAGTTATGGTGGCAAGCCTTCGAAGGTTGTCGACAACAGGTTGAACCGACAGTTTGATGTAACGGCCCCTGACAAGATCTGGGTGACGGACATCACCTATATCAAAACACAAGAAGGGTTTGCCTATCTGGCTGTTGTGATTGATCTGTATTCCCGCCGCGTTGTCGGTTGGTCACTGCAGAGCAGGCAAACGACAGATATGGTGCTACAAGCCCTGCTTATGGCTATATGGCACAGGCAACCAACGAATAAGGTCCTGATCCATTCCGATCAGGGTTCTCAGTTCACCAGTATTGATTGGGCTTCCTTTCTTAAGGCTCATAATTTGGAACATTCCATGAGCCGGCGCGGAAACTGCCACGACAATGCTGTCGCAGAAAGTTTTTTTAACCTGCTAAAGCGTGAAAGGATACGACGCAAGATCTATAAAACCAGAGAAGAGGCCAGGCAGGATGTATTCAACTACATTGAGATGTTCTACAATCCGAAGCGTAAACATGTAAGGAACGGGATGTTATCGCCCGTCGAGTTCGAACGGCAGCAGAAATTGAGAACCGAAGGCGTCTAGAAAACTAGGGGCTATTCA
>NZ_CAKMNW010000062.1 GCF_927904885.1 Candidatus Nitrotoga sp. M5 | reverse complement strand
AAATAATGCAACATAACATCAATAGGTTATGTTTATTTCAGCGTCGACTAAGTATTCAACTGAAAATGGACAGCCACGAAATAATTAATGTAAATCGCCTTTTGAAAGGCTCATTTGGAAAATTACGTTTATTTGTAAATATGCATAATACCTTTAACTACCCCTACTCCCGATGTGATATCAGACACACCTTTCAAGGTGCCGGATCCGCTAACTCCTGTGAAGCGCCCCGTTCCTCCGGTGACTTCGATAGCGAAGTCCTTATACTTATAGTATTGTGCACTATAATCGGTTGGAATAAAGAAAGCAGAATAATGAGCATTGATTGTATCGCCATTTCTAAAAGAAAGCGTCAAGTCTCCATCAGACATAAAATGAGAAGGATCCGAAAGTTCCGGAGTGATGCAATCATCAGCTGTAACAGTAAGTACACCTAAACTTCTTCTATTTCCATTCGCAGTAATCGAGCCTGTCCCTACCCCAGTAATATCGCCACCAATAAAAGAAGGAGCACACTCCACGTTTGTACCTATAACTTCGTTCGTACCCAAGGTAAAATTTATCGTTCTCTGGTATGAATTAGTATCGGCAAGCGCACTTTGAGGAGAGGTGATTGTGGCAAATAGTAGTGCAAATGCTTGGAATTTGAAAAAATTATGGATATACATGGAGGTTCCTTTATTCGATGGTTAGTTTGCAGGCAATCGAGTAACTTGAAATGAATCCAGTGTTTCAAGCGGCCAATCACTGATTAAAATTGGATGTCTATGAGATTTATATTACATTGCAGTGTTCCTTATAACAAGTTGCGATTTGGAAGGAGTGTCGTAGATATGGTGTAGAATCAAAACCGTATCTAGTAAGAATATCTCATTTACTGAATTAGGAGTCAGTGCGGCAGCGAACCTATAAAGAAGATTGAGCACAGCAAGCTATTGCCTTCCACGCCTCCAGTTTCTGATCATATGAAATTGCAGCATTCGCAGGACTGGTTGAAGGAAGGCGAATATATTCGATACTTGAGCAGTTGCGAAGAGATGGTTGTACATGTCTCATATATAGAATTTCTGCCTTAGCTCCATTAAAGTACACCTTATGAATATGCGAATGATTGTTAAAAAAGCTCGCGATATCATTAAGTACGATTGTGTCATTAGCAATATTAGAATCGAGACTGCCCTCTCGCGTACATGATTTCAAAACGTCCCAGAGCGCAATTCTGGCCTTGACAATTGATGATGTTCTAACTTCGTAAGTATTTTCGGCGTTAACGCCAAGAATTTCGCTTATGATCTTCCAGAATGCGTTTCGCGGATGTGCGTAATATTGTTGTGCTTGCAACGAGGCCTTGCCAGGCATCGTTCCGAGGATCAGGATGCTTGAATTGTCACTTTCGATTGGAGGGAAGCTATGAGTGTGTACTACTGGGGTATCTTCAATATTCATTCGTCCGTTTGAAGCTTTGTTGCCCTTGCTAAGAATAGGATTGGGGATGATATTTTGCATGGTAGGCTTAATTCAGGCTAAGCTGCACACTCCCCGTATTTCCAAGACTCCAATTACGAAATAGGCGTGATTATGCCAAAAAAACAAGTTCAGCCCATTTTCTTTTGCCTTTTTGGGCTGCTCCTTCGATTTTTCAGCCCCCTATTCGCCCGCTATAGGTGCACCAACACCATTAATCGATATTGAGACAGTAAATGCTCGCCTATGCCAGCGCGATAAATGCGCAACCGTCATTCTTGGCTAAGTCACGGTACCGTATTTTTGTAAAATCCCGCAACCTTTTGAACATGGCAAAAATGTGTTTGATGCGGGCACTTATCTTTGACTTTTTAGGTTCTTGCAGCGCTTGACCTCATCGATCTTACACCAGCCTTACGGGTACGATAGTTGGTGAAATAGCTGGCCTTGAGCGCTTTGTTGTAGCCCAAATACTTTTGACAGGCTTAAGCGCTATCATCATAAACGCGTTGCTAATGAACATGCAACAAATCAGACAGGGAAATATCGTTATCTTCGTTGGCTAGGAAAACGACGCACGCTGAACTTCGGGCCGATTGAACTGTCCACGTCATTATGCCGCTTCGTACTAAATGGTCTGTGTGGTTAGTAATGGGTATTTGCTACTTTTAGTAATTTTGACGGTTCAGCATTCAAAAACTGCACCAGCTGTGGCAAATCAATTTGATTTGATAATTTTTATCTTTGTGCCATCACCAGCATTAAATTTAATTGTATGATCGAATATATTGAGTCAATTTGTTAAAAACACGCAGGTAAAATTAATTTTCTTGCGTGTTTTTATATCTATATAACCTGTATATGACGTGATCATAACAATATGGTCTCGCGGATGTGCACAGGTAACATTTTTTAATTTACAGTTAATTTGGAGTGAGTTGTGAAGACAAAAGCAAGAAATGTTGTTAAAGCCATACCGGCTACTAAACCTAAAGTTACTAAGAAATCGTTGTCAGCTAAAGTGATGGCGAATAATAAGTCTAAACCTGCTCTAAAAGTTAAGGCCGTACCCCCCATAAAAACAAAAGCCGTGGCCAAAATGGCGAACAAGAATCTTGGCGAAAAATCTGTTGTAACAGCTGCTAAAGTAGTTAAAGCGGGTAAGTTATCAAAAGCAGATAAACCTAAAAAAATTAAAATGGTGCGTGATAGTTTCAGCATGCCAGAAATTGATTACTCGCAATTCTCCACATTAAAGAAGAGGTGTCTGCTGGCTGGTGTTCATGTGAAGAAAAGCGAATTGTTGCGAGCCGGGTTGCTTAGACTGTCTAACCTTTCTGACTCCGAGTTGGTTAATGTTGTAGAGCAAATAGAAAGGCTCAAAACAGGCCGACCAAATAAACATTAAACGCTTGGAACGATGGTTTTTTTAGATAAGGTATCGTTATTCAGCGTGTTTTTCGTAATATTGCAGAGTGACTATGCCATTTTAAGATACTGTCGTTGGCAGACCTATGGGCGCGAAAAGCCTTATAGTTCATATACAGTAATGCCGGCGCGGAAGCGATTAAGTAACCTAATGTGCACCTCTATAAATCCAATTTTCGTCACAATATAGTGTTGCTCGAAAAAACTATCTTTTACATATCAACCATATGCCGCGCTAAAATTTTTCACTCGCATCTTAGACTTGACTAGAAAATTAAATTTTTAGAGGCGTTCTAATGACATGTCGCGCTTGTTCCAGTGTTAATAAAAAGATTGTGTATGACGAAAAAAACATTGCCCTGAGAGTGTTAATTTTGCATCGGTGCGATCACGCACAATTTTAGAGTAGCACCCAGATAGGCTTCCAGTTTTTGTATGCGTGCACTGATAGTTGATTGGATAAGATGGAGTCTATTTGCAGCTTCAATAAAGCTGTTATCGGCGGCCACACTCAAATAAGTTCTAATTGGATCTATGCCCATAGAGTTTGTATCGGATATGCCGATATTAAAGTCCAATTAAAATCGTTTGTCTAATGCCACACTAATAATTTACATTCGAAGGTATGCAAATATAAATTTTTGTTAGAGAGGCCGCCGATGAATTTAGATGAATCTCATTTTAATGAACATGAAGTACTTCTTACTAAACATGAAGTTCCGAAGAGGTCGTTGCCGGCCAAAGTGTTGGCGAATAACAAGTCTAAACCTGCTCTAAAGGTTAAGGCAGTGACTCCCACAAAAGCCGCAGGCAAAAGGGCGAACAATAATCCTGTCGCAAAATCTGTTGTAACAACTGCTAAAGTAGTTAAAGCGGGTAAGTTATCAAAGACAGATGAGCCAAAAAAAATTAAAATGGTACGTGATAGTTTCAGCATGCCAGAAAATTATTACTCGCAATTCTCCACATTAAGGAAGCGGTGTCTGCTGGCTAGTGTTGATGTTAATAAAAGCGAATTGCTGCGAGCCGGCTTGCTTAGCTTGTCAAGTCTGTCTGACTCTGAATTGGTTAATACTGTAGAGCAAGTAGAAAGGCTCAAAACAGGCCGACCAAATAAACATTAAATGCTTGGAACGATGGTTTTCCTAGGTAAGGTGTCGTTGTGCAGCGAATTTTCCCGCAATATCGCAGAGTGACTATGCCATTTTAAGATGCTGTCGTTGGCAAACATATGGACGCGAAAAGCACTTATAGTGCATATATTGCGAAAAGAGTGTAGGCGATAACAAAGGCTATGTCGCAATTAGCTGTTGAATTTAGTTTGAAGAATAACTAAATACTTATAAATCATAGGCTTGCGTGTTTTTGCGGTTAACGAAAAACCCTTTGTAATTAAATGGTTACCAAGAATCAACAGATAACTACGACATAGCCATAACAAAACGATTGCAATTTTCCGCGCCGGAATATACTAAGTTTTAGATAAGCTATATGTTTCACACTGAGTGAGTGGCAATCTTAGTATTGATAGGTAACTACTATGCAAGCATACGATACGATTGCCGCAGTGGATTTGGGTTCCAATAGCTTCCGGCTACAAGTCGCGCGAGTAGTGGAAGATCAGATATATCCGCTTGATTCATTTAAAGAAACTGTTAGATTGGCTGCAGGGCTAACGCCGGACAAATACCTCGATGATAATTCTCAACGATGTGCTCTCGCATGCCTCAAGCGTTTTGGCGAGCGCTTACGTGGCCTGCCAAACCATGCCGTAAGGGTGGTGGGTACAAATACTTTTAGGCTGGCTAAAAATGCACCTGCTTTTCTTGAAAAAGCAGAAGCTGCCTTGGGTTTCCCAATTGAAATAATCGCTGGTCGAGAGGAAGCTCGGTTAATCTATCTGGGCGTGGCACATTGCGCGCCACCAACGCAAAATCGTAGGTTAGTGGTTGATATCGGCGGTGGCTCTACTGAATGCGTGATTGGCGAGGGATTGGAGCCGCTTCGAACGGAAAGCTTGTATATGGGATGCGTCAGCTATAGCAAGCGGTTTTTTGGTGACGGTAAAATTACGAAAGATGCTATGCATCAGGCAGAACTTGCTGCGCGCATGGAGCTACAATCAATTCGTTTCAAGTTTTTGGACGGAAATTGGCAAGAAGCGATTGGGTCATCTGGTACCGCACGTGCATTGGCCGATTTGTTAAAGCAAAATGATTGGAGCAATGAAGGTATATCGGCAGAGGGGCTGGCAAAACTGCGTTCCATGTTACTGAAAGCAGGAGAATGCAAGCGGCTGGATACATTGGGGCTAAAACCGGATCGCATTCCTGTCCTGCCTGGCGGATTCGCCATTATGTCGGCAGTATTCTCTGAATTGAATATTCAGCATATGAGCGTAGCGAGCACCGCTCTCAAAGAAGGGGTGTTGTATGACCTGTTAGGTCGTTTGCATCATCAGGATATGCGCGATGTCACTGTGAACCAGTTTATGCGACGCTACCATATTGATCCATTGCAAGCCAAGCGAGTTGAGGATTTATCGTTGTCGCTTTTCAAGCAAGTTACGCAGGGCTGTGACGTTGATGTTGATGCTGCGCAGCAGCAGTTGCAATGGGCGGCCATGTTGCATGAAATAGGTATTTCCATCGCACATAGTGGTTATCAAAAACATGCAGCTTACATTTTGGAAAACGCTGATATGCCTGGTTTTTCTAAAATGGAGCAGTTTCAGCTTGGGTCGCAAGTAAGAGCGCAACGCGGATCACTATCCAAGGTGCTAAAGTTGTCGGAAGTAATAGAGGATTGGACTGCAATATTAGCATTGCGCCTTGCCGTATTGTTTTGCCGTAGTCGTACGGATGTGACCTTGCCTAAAATGCAGTTGGAAAGAAGCGGCAAAAAGTACCGCATCACATTAGATAAACAATGGATTGAGCAAAATCCACTAACAGAAAATGCGTTGCAGGCCGAGGTCAAAGAATGGGAAGCTGTAGGAGTCAACTTTTCAATAGTCAGTGAATTAATATAAATTATGATGAGAATATTGCCATCTGTCAGCAGATCTTAGTGACTTAATCATATCTCTTACTATCTGTTATGCATACTGAAATTGAATTGAAGCTACTCATTGATAGCTCAAGCATTCCCCAGTTATTGCGACACCCACTGCTGAAATCGGCTTGTAAATCCGGGCCGTTAAAGGAAAAGCTTCACAGCATTTACTTTGATACTCCGGATCTGGCACTTGTGCGTGTGCAGATTGCCCTTCGTTTACGTCAGAATGGTGAACACTGGATTCAGACTGTGAAAGGCGGTGGCAAGGTGGAGGAAGGGCTGCATCAACGTTCAGAATGGGAGGTGCCTGTGACTGGCAACTTGCCGGATTTAGATAAATTATTAGAATCACCATGGCGCAGTTTTTTTACACCGGATATCCAAAACAGATTAGTGCCGATATTTTTTACGGATTTCTGGCGCACGACCTGGCTGTTAGAGCTTCCTAACGGTTTAATTGAGCTGGCATTGGATGTCGGGGAAATAAAGGCGAAAAATAAGCATGTTCCGATTTGTGAAGTTGAATTGGAATTGAAGTCCGGAGTCCCCGAGTCACTGTTCGATCTGGCCCGAGAATTGCGTAAATCAATTACTTTGCAGCCTGAAGATAGAAGCAAGGCTGGCCGAGGCTATATGCTTTATAGTGCTTACTCTGATGTAAAAAAAATCCAGTAATTTCGAGCTGATAATTGCTATTACCCTGCTAGTAATGTTATTCAAATCAGCAGAGAAATGCATGTATATGGCATCTTGCAATTCATAATTATGAGTTCTGGACACTCACTTTTCTTCAGCTATATAACGGCTCAAAAGTGACTAACATTCTAAGTAAATCATGCCTATGAAAAGGGCGAATGCCTCAGTTCATCGGATGAGCTTTGTTATTCCGGCAGACACAAAAATATCGGACATCAAATATAAATTCTTCACATGCATGCATTGTGAAGAATTGCATACAAAAGTTTTGCAGCGCACCTACTTTGATAGTTTTGACTGGCGAATTTATTGTGCCGGTGGCGTTATCGAAGAGGAAATCGGAACTAGCGGTGTTTCTTTGCGTTGGCGCAATGTTGTGCCTATAGAAACTTTTGGCAACATCTCGATTAATAAAAAGATTCGTTTCGTTTGGGATCTGCCTGTTTGTAGTTTGCGCGAACGTCTGGAGCCTATATTGGACGTACGTGCCCTGTTGCCCCTTCTTTGCATGAACTGTCAGGCTCATGGCCTGATAGTGCTAAATAAAGACAAAAAAACGGTCGCCAGGTTGAGTATCGAAGAAAATCGAATTTTGGGATCGACCAAGTCAAAATCACTTAAGCTTCCTGCCATATTGTATGCTGAGTCAGTGAAAGGTTATGACACCGTTTTTAAAGAGATTTTGCAGGTAATTGATCAACAATTGGCTCTTGAAGTTGATGATCAGGGAATGGTGCAAAGGGCAATGGCAGCAGTTGAATTGCAGCCTGCGTCATATTCTTCCAATTTAAATTTATTGCTGAGTCCAGAGACACATATTGAAGTGGTGATGCGCAACATTTTGTTGCGCCTGCTTGAGATGATGCAAGTTAATGAGCGGGGTATAAGATCTAATTTGGATTCAGAGTTTCTCCATGACTTTCGCATTGCTGTGCGACGGAGTCGCACGGCCTTAGGGCAAATCAAAGGTGTTTTACCACATAAAATATGGGTTCGATTTAGTCGAAAATTTGAATGGCTAGGAGAAATAACCGGCCCAACCCGTGACCTTGATGTCTATTTGCTGAATTTCGTAGCTTACAAAAAAAGCTTGCCGTTACCTGTAAGGGATGACCTTGACCCGTTTTATTATTTTCTGATGAAACATCAGACAATTGAACACAAAAAGTTGGTGATGCATCTAGAGTCAGCACGTTATATAAAAATGACTGCTGCTTGGCTAGCGTACTTGAAAGCGCCATTATCAGAACGAACTACACTTCCTAATGCCCATTGCTCAACGCTAGATGTAGCAAATTCGAGAATATGGCATATGGTTCGACGTGTCGTTAAAGAAGGAGAAGCTATTAGTGCGAGCAGCCCCCCTGGAGATTTGCATCAATTACGCAAGTCATGCAAAAAACTAAGGTATTTGATGGATTTTTTTCGAAGTCTCTATCCCACGGAAGAGATCAATAAGTTAATTAACACATTGAAATTGCTTCAAAATAAACTCGGACAATACCAGGATATTCATATTCAAATCGCATCATTGGAAACATACAGAACCCAGATGAAATCCGAAAGCGGTGCGGCTGACCGTACATTGGTGGCAATTGATATAGTTATACAGACACTCGAACAACGCCAAAGCCATGTACGAAAAATGTTTAAGTCACGATTTGCGGCCTTCGCGGAAATTAAGAATCGAGTCGCTTTCAGGAGACTATTTAAACCTAAAATCCAAAAGGATACGCTCTTTCAATGAAAATCATAGCCTGCTATAACATTAAGGGTGGGGTTGGTAAAACTGCAACCGCTGTCAATCTAGCTTACCTGGCAAGTCGTGAAGGTGCCCGTACATTGATTATGGACTTGGATCCGCAAGGTGCGGCTTCTTTCTACTTTCGAGTTAAACCCAAGATAAAAGGAGGCTTGAAAACGCTGATGGATAGCAAGCAGGGTTTGGATGAGCTAATCAAGGGAACTGATTATGCCGATCTTGACCTCATTCCTGCGGATTTTTCCTTCCGCAATATGGATTTATTTTTGGAAGATGTAAAAAAACCAACGCGTCGATTACGAAAACTGCTTATAAATTTTGACAATGACTATGACTTTGTTTTTCTGGATTGTCCGCCGAGTATTTCACTTGTATCCGAAAATGTATTTCAGGCGGCTGATATCTTGTTGGTGCCGACCATCCCTACTATTTTATCGTTGCGCACGTACGACCAGCTTCTAAAATTTTGCAAAGAGAATAATCTGGATGATCTTCTTGTGCTTCCTTTTTTTTCCATGGTGGACATGCGTAAACAGCTGCACCGTATGATTGTTGAAAAACCACCGAAAACGTTAGCCGGATTGCTTAATACTACAATTCCCTATGCCAGTGATGTCGAGCGGATGGGGCTTAATCGTGCAGCACTTGCCACCTATGCACCAAAGTGTCGGGCGGCTCTGGCTTATGAGTTGTTATGGGATGAAATAAAAGAATGCATGAGTTGAGTTTGTAATTTGTAGTAATCGCGACATCATCTGACAGTTACCCAATTTGATCGAAGTGACTGTCAGTACTGCTACAGTCTTGGAAGTGTTCATGTCCTGAATGGTGACTGCTTCGCCGATTTTTCATGGTAATAGAACAACTATTACCATGAAAAATCGGCATATTTTACCCACGCCCAGCTCAATTTCGCTAAGATTCTTTAAGTCAGACAGGCTAGTAGTAGCTTGAATTTTTAGCTCGGCTGGGCTGAATTAAACGACGCCTGCATTTCACTGCTAACCATCTACGCCATCACTTTTTACCTGCTCCAATTCGATGTTGCCATTCCCTGTTTAAGAGTGTTATTCAATGTTGAATGTGGTCACTTTGAGGACCATCTGGTATGCTGGTAACGATTAATGCGCATCATTGACTATTGTCAAAACAACCAAATGACAACCAATGATAACTAATGACAACCAATAACTATTAATGACAACTTATGACAATCAGTAAACTTCGGTCACTTCTCCTGCTGCTGTGCTTGATACCCTTAACGGCTTTTGCGAATTATGAAGAACGAGAGGATGTGCAGCAGTTTATAACGCAAATGGTCACAAAACATGGCTTCGACCGTCAGAAGCTGCATGACATGTTCTCACGGGCAGAAAAAAAAGACTGGGTGCTCAAAGCCATCGCGCGGCCGGCCGAGAAAACCAAAACCTGGGCCCAATACCGTTCAATTTTCATTACTGACAAGCGCATTGATGAGGGTAGGGAATTCCTGCGCCAGCACCGTGAGACGCTAGCACGCGCTGAACAGAAGTATAGTGTGCCGGCAGAAATTATCACTGCGATTATCGGCGTTGAAACCTTCTACGGTCAGCGCAGTGGCAGTACACTGGTTCTGGATTCACTGACGACGTTGGGATTTGATTACCCGCCGCGCAGCCGTTTTTTTCTCTCCGAGCTGGAGCAGTTTTTGCTGCTTGCACGAGATGAAAATATCGATGCTAGCGAGATTTTGGGTTCCTATGCAGGTGCGATGGGTATGCCACAGTTTATATCCAGCAGTTACCGACACTACGCCGTTGATTTCGATGGCGATGGCAAACGTGATCTGTGGAATAATCCAGCCGATGTAATCGGCAGTGTTGCTAATTATTTCAGCACCCACGGCTGGAGCAAGGGCGAACCGGTCACCAGCCGCGCTACTGTCGCCACCCCTGACAGTATTGATAAGATAAATAACCTCAAACCGCATACCAGCATCGGTGAGTTAAAGCTCAATGGTGTAACGCCGCTGCAGTCACTTGAAGACGATGAAATGGCGTCCGTGTTTCGTTTCGATGGAGAGAGCGGAGACGAGTACTGGCTTGGATTGAACAATTTCTATGTGATTACTCGGTACAATCATAGCTCAATGTATGCAATGGCCGTGTACCAATTGAGCCGCGAAATCCTGCAGAAACAGCTTGATAAATGAACTGCGGCGTCGTGACGACATTGCTGAGTCGCTGGTGCTGGCATCCTGCATGTCTAGGGACGGGCATCTGCAGAATGACTCGAAAAATTTGGAGGGCATAGCAGATTCGGTGCCGCAGGAAGTTACGCTCAGCAAGCACGTAACCCAGCCCTCCCTGCACCACGTCAAGGGCAAAGTTATTACGTGCTAGTAGTCTGTCTGACTTAAAGGATATCAGCTAAAAATTTAGCTGAACTGCATGTATTTAGCCGTTTTCTTTGGCAATAGAACAATTGGTACGTTGCAAAACCGTCAAGTAGCGCAAGCAGACATTTCGCCGTAAGGTGAAAGCTGGCAAAACCACCTCTCGTACAGCTAAATTTTCGCTGAAATTCTTTAAATCCGATTGGCTGTTAGAAATATATATGATGGCCGTATGCATAAGTGACGGCCATTATTGACCTACGTTGAAATTATCAATTTCAATCACAAACTAATTACGATTGCGGCGCAGGATAGCCTAGGCAAGATCGAAATTTGTCAAATTAAATCGACATTAGTTAGGAAAAGAGGGGAATAGAAATTAAAGAATTATTTGAAGATGTTCAAATTAAGCTTGCAGAAGCTGGTTTTTACAAGGGACTGTGCCACTTTATTACTATAGGCAGTAAAGTGCTTATTGCGTGCCTTGTTTTATGGGCGGCGATTGTTCCGGTTCAAGCATTGATCATTTTAGATGACCTTAATATTGCATTGCTAAACACATTCAATGTTTATTATGTTTATGTGGTTTCATTTTTTCTTATGTTTTGCATTGGGTTGGCGGTTATTCCGTCCACTGGCAGGGTGATTTTGGGTAAGCCAGACGAAAAGCCAGAGTTTTCTAATTTCTCCTGGTTTTCCATGATGTTCAGTGCAGGTATGGGTATCGGTTTAATGGTTTTCTCTACGGCAGAGCCGCTTTGGCATTTCGGCGGGAATCCAGAAATTATCAAAGGAAATATTGAGCCATACACAAGCGAAGCAGTCCAGTCAACATTTCGCTATGCGTTTCTACATTATGGGCTACATCCTTGGGGCATTTATGTGGCAACAGGATTAAGCATGGCATATTTTGCCCACGTGCGTAATTTTCCGTTGACAGTACGTTCATGTCTTGTGCCAGTGTTGGGACGTTATGTAAATGGCTATATTGGGCATGCACTTGATATCATTGCAATTATAGCGACATTGCTCGGTGTGGCCGTGACGATTGGTTACGGTGTTGATCAACTGGTTACCGGTATTAATAATTTAACCGCATTTAATTGGTTGATGTCCTCTGGTGAGGATCCCGTTCCTAATAAAACTGCGCTCATTTTGGTTTTGATTTTTGTAATGTGTCTGTCAACCATTTCAGCGTCAACAGGGGTCCAGCGTGGGGTTAAATATTTTAGTAATCTTAATCTGGTGTTGTCGTTAATTCTGCTGTTAGTTTTTCTGTTCTCTGGGCCACTAATATTTTCTTTTAGCTTATATGGCAGCGCACTGATTGATTATATAGTTACATTGCCCATTATTTCCTTTGAGGTATTTGAATTAAATACACCATTAGGTGATTGGCAAGAACAAGGTACCATTTTGTACTGGGCTTGGTGGATTGCATTTGCACCATTTGTTGGGCTGTTTCTAGCGCGTATTTCCAGAGGTCGGTCGATTCGAGAGTTTATATTAGGTGCTCTGCTTGCGCCTGCTGCCGTGTGTTTTCTTTGGATTGTTTTGTTGGGAGGAGCTGCGATAAATCTAGAGCTGTCTGGCATCGCGGATGGTCGTATCATCAACGCGGCCTCATCCGCACAGTTATTCGAAACATTGAATGTTTTGCTCTCTAGTGGAGTGGCAAAAATTGTTTCTGCAATGTCTGTGGTGCTTATTCTTACTTTTTTGATTACCTCGGCAGATTCTGGTGTGTTAGTTTTAAATACCATTATGGCAGGTGGCACTCAACATTCGGCCATTAAACATCGAATTGTTTGGGGGGTGATTCTTACGGTTGTTATCGGAACATTGTTGATTGTGGGTGATGGTAGCTTAGAGGCACTGCAGAAGGCAATGATCATTGGTGCATTACCATTCTCAATGGTAATGGTGCTGATGTGTATCTCTGTGGTTAAAGCAATTTTTATCGATAGTAAGCGCAAGTAGTTGGCTGCTGGAAATACCTAGACAGCTTAGTAAAAAGAAAGATAGGAACATCAACCGAGAAAATTTGAGCTACCCGAAACTATCAGCAAGTGCTTGTCATGCCCCTGAACCTTGGTCATCACACTTAAAGATGTATATAAGATCAGGAGTTTTGAGTACTAAATAGCAGCAAATGCAGGTAGCGTCATGTCTTAAGTAAGTGACACGTATATATTCTAATTTTGCTGTAGTTAGGTTTGGTTACGAAGGCTCTGGCTTGGTTGCCCGACACAATTCATTGACCACGTACGGACATATAGCTTGGTGACAGAAATCTTAAAGATTGTGTTCTTCTTTGTAAAGTATGATCAATGAGTAAGCTTCATCTTTGAGAAGCAGTTTTTCTTTTTTGAGTATTTCAAGTTCAATATCAGTCAGATGGGTTTCGCCGTTTTCAGCTTTGGTAATTTGACTATCAAGCGCATTGTGTTTGTCGAAAATCTTCAAAAAATGGGCATTTGCTGCATTATTTTGTTTCATTTGGGTAATGACGTCACGGTATTCGTGTAGCATTTAAATTCCTTATTGAACGTTCTGATTGAGTAAGTCTAACATGGATTATTCGAGTTAATTCTGACCAAGAAAAAATACGTGTCATCAACAGTTTATAGCAGCGTGGCGTGGTAACCCTTTGTTTTAAAGTTTGATCCTGGCCAGAAACACTGTCACTTCTTCACGGTCGTGGTATAACTGCTTCGATTGCAAGCGATACTTGAAGCCTTTTTTATCCAGTACCGCGCGGATACTGGCGAGCGCATCGTTCAAGGCTTCCAATCGTTTCTTCATCGGTAATTTTAAGTTGAAAATGGCTCGATTGGTTGATCCGCTGGCGACCCAGTCAGCGACTAGCGCGGCCACTCGTCTCGGTTGCTCTATCATGTCGCATACCAGCCAGTCTACCGCGTGTTTGGGACGATAGCGGAAGCCATCCTGGCGCTGATGTTTGACTGAAGGGTGCTCGGCCACCACGCCTTTGAGCGGGCCGTTATCGACCGCCTCCACCTGCATACCCAATCTGACAAGGTGCCAAGTCCAGCCACCGGGAGCTGCACCCAGATCTACCGCTCGCATACCATGCCTAATCCATCGAAACTTTTCATCTTTTGATAAAAATGTTTCGAAAGCTTCGGCCAATTTGAGTACAGAGCGACTAGGCGCTTCATAAGGCATCTTCATTCGCAGGATGCCCATAGCTGAGGTTGCACTGTTGCGCGGATCACTTGCGCCGATTAGTACGCGATTCTTGTCCGGGAAAAAGATATGCAGGCGAGGCAGATGGGGGTCTTTAGTCATGCGTCCTCTGGCGCGCAGCTTTTCTTCCAGCAGAGGTTGAAAGCGCTTGATAAAACCGGACAGGGTTTTGCCATCGTTTGTGTCAGGCGTTTCCAGCCACAAGGCGCTGAATTGTGCAGGTGTATCGGGTATGGCTGCAAGCAGTGGGGTGAGGCGATCGCGATCGGGTAACTCGCTTATTTCGGCTAGCAGGGTGATTAACTGGCGGGTAAAGGTGAGTTTGTCATAATGCAGGCGCGGTTTGTTCTGAATGATGAGAAAGCCGCTGTTGGCATTGATTTCGAGTGGCACCGCCAGTGTTTCTTGCAGGCAGTCTCGTTCAAAGCCGGGGCGACAATACAGCAGCCATTGGTGTGATTTTGTTGAATTTTGTGTGCTCATGGCGCGCATGTTAGCAGCCTGTCGATGAGGGTCAATCTTTAAATATGTTTCAGAACTATTGTTCGTTCTATTTGACAAGCCTTTCTAAATCAAATGGATATTTGCTTGACTCATGAGTGAGTTGGAAACGAACCAGTTGAACTGGCAGAAACTATACTGAATGAAAGACGCCTGCACTCAAGTAGTACATCTTTTAAAGATGCAATTTTAGACGCAAATTTTTGGCGGCCTGATAAAGGTTACGATTCTGAATTATCAAAACAAATTTTATTAACGCTACTTTTAATTAAACATTATAATATAATCAATTGGTTATTTTTATACAGGATTGTCTGTTGTAAAATTTTTTTTAATACTCGCCAACAATGTTTTTGTCAGGCTTGATTATGACTGTAGTTAGAGGCTGGATACTTGAATTCCGATTTTTTGATTATTGGGGGTGGGGTGGCCGGGTTATCGACTGCTCAACGGTTGCTTCAGCAGGGGGCGGCAGTAACTGTGTTAGAGCGCGGCGAAATTGGACAGGAAGCTTCTTGGGCAGGCGGCGGTATTTTGTCGCCGCTGTGCCCGTGGAATTATCCCGATGAAGTTACGCGTTTGACCACTCGTGGCGCAGAGCTGTTTTCAGCTTGGGCAAAGGAATTGCATACGGCTACCGGTGTAAACACTGAATATGAAACAAGCGGAATGCTGGTTTTACCACCATTTGATGCACAGGCAGCAGGCCAATGGTGTGATGCGCATAGTGCTTGTTCAGTAAATAAAGTGCGTGCAGCAGATTACAATTTACTCGAGCAAGGAGATGCGCTCTTTTTGCCGGAAGTTGCTCAAGTACGTAATCCCAGGTTATTACGTGCTTTGCATCAGCATGTAAGATCGCTTGGGGGACGCATCATAGAGCAATGTGAAGTAAGCAATATTGTTGTCGAAAATGAACAAGTACACTCAGTTACTACGTCTAGCGGCAAATTTAATGCGCAGGGCTATATCGTTACCGCCGGAGCGTGGAGCAAAGAAGTATTGGGACGACAGGCACTACGATTAAACATTAAGCCAATGCGCGGGCAGATGCTGTTATTCAAGTTCGATGTGTCGCCACTCCGTCATATTGTTTTGCAAGACGATTTGTATTTGATTCCGCGTCGTGATGGTTATCTGCTGATCGGCAGCACTATGGAGGACGTAGGATTTGACCAGCGCACCACTAATGAAGCACGCAACATGTTGTGGCAACGTGCGCAAAAACTGTTGCCATCTCTTAGTGATATGACGTTGGTGCAACATTGGGCCGGACTGCGTCCCGCCTCTCCGTGCAATATTCCCACTATCGGGCGACATCCAAAGCTGGACAATCTTTATCTTAATAGCGGGCATTTTCGTTATGGCGTGACGATGGCCCCAGCTAGCGCTGAAATTTTGTTAAATGAGATTACAGGTGTGCAGCAAAAATTAGACGTGACGCCTTATCGGGCGGGGTGGGGTATTTAAAACCGATTTTCTTTTAAATGGCGTTCAAAGTAAACGTCAAAGGGGAAGAGTTTACCGATCAAGGACGGGACTACATCGAAATCGATATCGTAGAAACGCGTTGCGGCAATTGGCTTAGCGTGATGAAAAAATGAAGCTGAAACTCATCGTCAAAGGTCAGTCTTCTCAAATATATTTGTATACTAAATAAGTTGCGATGCATTGCTTAAGAGTGGTAAGACCTTGAGTGCCACTGCACGAGCAGTGGGAAACATGCATTGTCCGGTTCAGTTGACTGCTAGTGTTCGTGTTATTGCCGGGGTTTACCATATTCAAGCGCCAATGATTATGATAGCTAACTTAAAGAATGGATGCGCCGTTGTCACGGTGTACATTCATTAGTCTTGCTAACTATCTCGGCTGGCAAAGACTTGTTGTACGCGCACATGAAATTCTACTACTTATTGCAGTTTTGCTTGTTACTTTGGGAATGAACTCAGTTCAAGAATTCACAGTGATATAGCCTTCACTACAGAAGCGTTGAAAGACTTATTGTCAATTGCAATTATTAACAAGCTCAAACAGAAATTTTTTTGTTGTTTGGCTTAAAAGTTATAAGTTTTTTTTAGAGAATTAGCTGTAGATCATTAAATTGAACTTAAGGCACGTAGTATAAATCGCGCCGACCCTATTGATAAATTATCAACTCCATACTTAAATGCTCGAAGGCGTGAGCTGTTATGGTGTGATGGCTTGGGTGATGATTATGGAGCATGGGAATGAGCGGTAATAATTGATTTTATAGTGTGAAATACATCTGCTTATACAAAATACTGGGTTAATTAATTATGAGTAATATGTATGAGGAATTTCATAAGTCTTTTGAGATTGTCATAGCCGATACGTCGGAATTATTACGTGAAGTTTTTCACATTCGTTATCAGGCGTTGTGCGTTGAAAAGTGCCTCCCTGGATTTGATATGTCGCAGTATCCTGATCAACTTGAAAAAGACCAGTATGATCATCATTCTTCCCATGCTCTTTTAAGACATCGAGAAACGGGGAAATATATTGGGACAGTGCGCTTGATACGGTGTGATCCGCTCCATTCTGGAAAACCATTTCCTGTCGAACTACATACGCTGATTGACCCTGCGCTCTGTAATATAAAGGAATTGTCTCGTCAACATATGGTTGAAATATCTCGTTTAATTGTCCTGAGTAGCTTTAATCGTCGCAAGAGTGAACGCCGCAATCTCGAAACAAGAAATATTGATAACGAAACATCCGGAAGAGACCGGAGGTGCCTCCCTAATTTAACTTTATTACTTGTGGCTGCTGCCGTACGTATGAGTGATCAAGGTGATGTCAGGCATTGGTTGTCGGTTATGGAACCTGCACTAAACAGACTATTAGGATATTATGGTTCAGACCTTACTCCCATTGGGCCAAAGGTTAATTACCTCGGTGTGCGTAGACCTTACTTCTCGAATTATTTGGACATGTTAGAAAAAATGTATCTGACGCATCGTGATGCTTGGGAAGTAGTGACTGAGAAGGGGATGTATTGTAAATCTTCAGCTACGACAACTTTTGCGAAGAAAGATTGCGATTAATAGAGCGTACCCACCTCTCTCTTTATCTATTCAATTATCTGAAGACTGAAAGTCAGGTGTCTCGCAGAAAAAGCAATGAGTAATCAATTTATAACGTATGTATTAGACTGTTAAGCGATTAGCTAACGAAAGTTTTTAAGGCATAATAGACACCTTAGCTCATTAGTGGCGGTTTGGAATGCAAGTTATTTATTTATACTACATTAACGTGCAGAATCAAGGCCAAAAAATAACACTATCAAAAGTCTAACTCTACAGTACAACCATCATTTCGCTCTGCAAAGTAACGAAGAACTGAGCTAGTGTTCCCATTAAATTGCATTAATACTTATAAGTTTGATATTGGTTTGTATGAATTGTAATGTTAAAAAATAACGTAAGTAATCGTGCAATTCTTTTGATATGTTTTTTTTGCGTCATACCAAAAGGATGGGCTGATGAACAATATGAAGTTGTAGCACATCCTAGTATTAGAACAAAAAGTCTATCTGTTAATTCATTACGAGCCATTTTTGGCATGCATTTGAAAACGTGGCCAGATGGAACAACAATAAAAGTTTTTGTACTACCTGATGACAATCCTTTGCACCAAAGATTTGCAAAAGAAAAGTTACATGTCTTTCCATATCAGCTCCGATTGACTTGGGATAGGCTAGTATTCTCTGGTACTGGCTTGGCTCCAAATAATGTCTCCTCAAGTGACGAAATGTTAACTAAGGGCACCTCTAAAAACCATAGCTTTCAAACTTTCCGGCCCAAACTTTATGAAC
>NZ_CAKMNW010000061.1 GCF_927904885.1 Candidatus Nitrotoga sp. M5 | reverse complement strand
AACTTTCAACCCGGAAAGGATTACAAAAAATGCTTGACACGAACAATAGAATCTCTCAAGAAACAGCTTTTTATGGCCATATATATCAATTGGTTAAAAATTATGAAAATGGTCAAACAGCCCCCGATTATCTGGGAGATCAATATCTTGCTAACGCCTTTCGACCTGCGGACGAATATCATACTTAGAGCGAACGGAATTTTTCTATAGTGAGCAGTATTGGGTCTAGCCGGATGAAAAATTTGTGCAGCAGGCTGCAGCACAATTGCCCCAGCATCGAACAGATCGAGCACTAACTGGCAGGCGACGACATGACCACGGAGGAAGATATACAGTGACCAACCCAACCAATGCCTACACCGTGCCGTCAGTGTCCATTTCTACTGCGCGTACCGGTGCTTCCAGCAAGGCCAATGCGCTGGGGATGCGTGCCATGCAGGAGCGTGCCTATGCCAAGCGCGGTGAGCAATACCTGCTGATCAAGTCGCCACCGGCATCGGGAAAATCCCGCGCGCTGATGTTCATCGCACTGGACAAACTTAATAACCAGGGCTTGCAGCAGGCCATTGTCGTGGTGCCGGAGCGTTCCATCGGCAGCAGCT
Source organism: Candidatus Nitrotoga sp. M5 (assembly GCF_927904885.1). GTDB lineage: Bacteria > Pseudomonadota > Gammaproteobacteria > Burkholderiales > Gallionellaceae > Nitrotoga. The sequence goes on along the minus strand of NZ_CAKMNW010000061.1, from coordinate 5,720 downwards.
TTGCCGATGAACCCCTGAGTCAGTACGGTTTCGCTTGGGATTGGCAGGTCGCCCCGCAATGGAATCTGTGCAATGCCCCCGGCATGGACGAACCGCGCGTAGCTAAGTCCAAGGTGGATGCAGTGCGTAAGTTTCTGGCAAGCACTGACAAAATACTGGTCTGCACCCACGCCACCTTTCGCTTTGCGGTGGAAGAGTTGGGCATCGAAGCGTTCGATAATCGCCTGATCGCTATTGACGAGTTTAACCACGTTTCCAGCAACCCAGGCAACGTGCTGGGCAGTCAGTTGGGCGCGTTCATCGCCCGCGACAAGATGCATCTGGTGGCCATGACTGGCTCTTACTTCCGAGGCGACAGCGAAGCGGTGTTGAATCCGGCGGATGAGGCTCGGTTCGAGACGATAACTTACACCTACTACGAACAGCTCAACGGTTACCAATGGCTCAAATCGCTGGACATCGGCTACTTCTTTTACACCGGTTCTTACGTTGATGCCATCACCAAGGTGTTGGACCCGGCCTTGAAAACCATCGTCCTTATTCCCAACGTGAATGCCCGCGAAAGCCTCAAAGACAAGAAGCGCGAGGTAAATGAAATCATGCACGGCTTGGGTGAATGGAAAGGCGTTGACCCGGCCACCGGTTTTCATCAGATACAAACCAGGGATGGCAGCACACTGAATGTGGCGGACCTCGTGGACGACAGTGATCCGGCCAGACGTTCCCGCGTACTCACTGCATTGAAAGACCCAGCGCAAAAAAACAACCGTAACCACGTGGATATCATCATCGCACTGGGCATGGCGAAGGAGGGCTTTGACTGGATCTGGTGCGAACATGCGCTGACCATTGGCTACCGCAGCAGCCTGATTGAAATCGTGCAGATTATTGGCCGCGCCACCCGCGACGCCGAGGGCAAGGAACGATCACGTTTTACCAACCTGATTGCCGAACCTGCAGCCGATCAAGCTGCCGTGAGCGAGGCGGTGAACGAAATGCTCAAGGCCATTTCCGCCAGCCTGCTGATGGAGCAAGTGCTGGCACCGCGCTATGAGTTCACGCCAAAAAACATTGGCCCAAAGCTAGGATTTGATTATGGCGAAGAAGGCTACAAAGATGGCGGTCACAACATCGGGGTAAACACAGGCACCGGCCAGATTCACGTCGAGATCAATAGTCTGGCAATACCGAAAAGTCCAGAGGCAACGCGCATCTGTAAGGAAGACCTGAACGAAGTCGTCACCAGTTTCTTGCAGGACAAGACCGTGCTGGAACGTGGCTTGTTTGACAAGGAAAATACGCTGCCCGAAGAACTGACCCAGTTGCGCATGGGCAAGATCGTGCGTGAGCGTTACCCAGACTTGAGCAATACTGATCAAGAGGTCATCCGCCAACACGCGATTGCGGCTATGAATATTACACAGCAAGCTAAATTGGCATTGGCTCAGGCTGATGCTAATGGTGGTGGTGCTGGCGACGACACATTGCAAGGCAATACAGCCTTGTTGGATGGAGTGCGTAAATTTGTTAATGTGCGCGACCTGGACATTGACCTGATCGACCGCATCAATCCCTTCGATGCTGCCTATGCTGTGCTGGCGAAAGCGATGGATGAGAAATCGCTACGCCAGGTTCAGGCCAGCATTGCCGCTAAGAAGGTCCGCATCCCTGAAGACGAAGCCCGTGATCTGGCAAGGCGTGCCTTGCAGTTCAAAAACGAGCATGGTCGCCTGCCAGATATCAATTCCGCCGATGCGTGGGAAAAGCGCATGGCTGAAGGCGTGGCCGCTTTTACACGTTACAAGGCTGCCAAGCAAAATGGGGCACGCAATGGCTGACATGAATGATGATGAGCTACTGGATGCGCTGGGTGTAGAAGTCGTCCCGCTCAAAGCCGCCAGCCGAACCCCCTGAAGGTCACTAAATTTAAACTCAGACTATACGTAAAAAAGGCCTGCATCGCTGCAAGCCTTTTTCTATATGGGGTGACTGATGGGGCTCGAACCCACGACAACCGGAATCACAATCCGGGACTCTACCAACTGAGCTACAGCCACCATAGAGTAAAATCCGGAGTAAACACCCAACAAAACATATCGTTGGTGTGCCCGACAGGAATCGAACCTGTAACCCCCAGCTTAGAAGGCTGGTGCTCTATCCGATTGAGCTACGGGCACAATTCCTATGGAGCTATTTGACTCTGCACCACTAAATTAACTGGTCGGGGTGGAGAGATTCGAACTCCCGACATCCTGCTCCCAAAGCAGGCGCGCTACCAGGCTACGCTACACCCCGAAAGCGAAGCAGTATATCTTGCATGAGGTAAAAAATCAATCATGTCCTGGTGATTTTTTGAACTCGTATGAAACATTCATTATGAGTTTTAGCTCAATGCCTAAATTTTATTTCTTACCAGCCGTACAGCTGGTAAGAAAATATTTATTTAACGTGGTGCTCTACTTATTTGCGCAGAATTTGTGGCAGCGCAAGTTTCAAGTAATAGATCATTGACCACAATGTCAAAACAGCGGCAAGATAAATCAAAAATGTACCTAATGTATCAGCAGGCAATCCAGCCAGCGAGTCGTGGTAAAGCAGCAACAATATGGCAATCATTTGAAATACAGTTTTCACCTTACCCAGCATGGAAACTCTGGTGCTCTTGCTTTCACCAAGCTGAGCCATCCATTCACGTAAGGCAGAGATGGCAATTTCTCGACCGATAATGATGAATGCAATGAACATGTCCACATAGCCAAGCTTTACCAGTACTATCAAAGCAGCAGCCACCATCAGCTTATCAGCAACCGGATCCAGAAATGCGCCAAAGGCGGAAGTCTGATTAAGCGCGCGCGCCAAATAACCATCAAGCCAATCTGTGAAAGCAGCTAACGCGAAGATCACTGAGCTGACTAAATGTTTATGATGCAGCGCAAGTGTTGTGTCGGGCAGGTAGAATACCCCTAGAAAAATCGGTATGAGCAGAATGCGAAACCAAGTTAGCAGATTTGGGATATTGAGTGGCATGATTAATGCAGTTGTTGATAAATTTTTTCCGCCAGCGCCAGACTAATGCCATCTACCTGCGACAATTCTTCCAAGTTGGCTTGATACACACCTTGTAGACCGCCGAATCGAGCCAGTAAATTACGTCTGCGCTTCTCCCCTACTCCGCTGATTTCCTCCAGCATTGATGTTGTACGAGCTTTACCACGCTTGGCACGATGGCCGCTTATAGCAAAACGGTGAGCTTCATCGCGCACCTGTTGAATCAAATGCAAGGCTGGATTGTCTGGCAACAATTGTAGCGGCTTTTCTTGCTGCGGACGAAATAATTGCTCTAACCCGGGTTTGCGTTCCACGCCTTTTGCCACACCCATTAACGGAATTTCCATCAGACCAAGTTGTTCCATCACCTGGCAAGCCACATTTAGCTGTCCCGCACCACCATCTATCAAAATTAAATCGGGGCGCTTGCCCTCCCCTGCTTGTAACTTTTGATAGCGACGCAACAAGGCTTGGCGCATTGCTGCGCAGTCATCTCCCCCAGTAATACCGCTAATGTTGTAGCGTCGATACTCAGCAGTACGCATAGCCAAACTATCGTAAACGACACAGGAAGCCACAGTCGCTTCGCCCATGGTGTGGCTGATATCAAAACATTCGATGCGTGACAGGTGCGGGAGCGAAAGCGCTTCGCGCAATTTTTCCAGTCTATCCAGCTGCCCGGCCTGTTGGCCTGTTTGCTGGTGTAATGCCAGCAGAGCATTTTTCAGCGCCATATCCAACCATTGGCGGCGCTCTCCACTGACGCTGTGTCGTATCTGCACCTTATGCCCGACTTGCTCGCCCAGCAATTCCTCCAAGGCACCTGCCGTGAGAGGCGTGCTGGTGAGAATAAGAGGTGGAACGCTATTGTTTAAATAATGCTGCGACAGGAAGGCATACAACACTTCGTCAGCCGCCTGCCCTTCGGCATTTTGTGGAAAAATGCTCTTATCACCCAGATGCCTGCCACCGCGCACCATGGCCAGATTCACGCACAATACGCCATCCAGCTCAACAACAGCAACGATGTCCGCATCCGTTGCACGACCACTTTCCATGAACTGCTTTTGCTGCACCGTATGCAGCGCATGCAGCTGGTCACGTAGCGCAGCGGCCTGCTCGTAGTGTTGGGCTTCTGCCGCCTTTTCCATAGCTTGGCGCAGCAATCCTTCTACCTCGCCATGTTTGCCCTGTAACAGAAAACTCGCATTGCGCACATCAATTTCGTAATTCTGCGGACTAATCAAGCCAACGCAAGGGGCAGTGCAGCGATGAATCTGGTGCAGTAAACAGGGACGAGTGCGATTGGAGAATGTACTGTCCTCGCAAGTACGGATGCGAAAAATTTTTTGCAGCAACTGAATGCTTTCCTTGGCTGCATGTGAATTCGGATAGGGTCCGAAATATTGATGTTGCTTGCTGGTCGCACCACGATAATAAGCCAGTCGAGGGAAACTATGACCGCTCAAGACGATATATGGATAAGATTTATCATCTCTGAAAAGAATGTTATATCTCGGTTTTAATGCTTTTATTAAGTTGTTTTCCAGTAACAAGGCCTCAGCTTCGGAACGAGTGACCGTCACCTCAATACGGACAATATGCGACACCATCAAGCTGATACGCGGCGAGATGTTTTTTTTCTGGAAGTAGGATGCGACGCGTTTTTTTAGTCGCCCAGCTTTTCCGACATAAAGCACTTGACCTTGACTATCCAGCATACGGTACACACCAGGCAGTAGGGGCAGACTGGCGATATATGATTTAAGGTCAAACTCGGTTGTTTGGGTCAAGGCTATTGTTTAGGTTGAGGCTATGCAAAATAAAATATCTGCGCTGAAAATGGCATACAGCATCGATTCGTTCAAGCGCTTGGTTTGGGTATTGTAGCGGCTACAAGGATAGCTGTCATACAGCTTATGCCGCATGCAATGTGAAAATTTAAAGATTTTAGTTTTTTAAGCTCATCGCACACAACACTGCCAGATGTGTCATCGTCCCCAAAGCCATTACTATCACGCCAAACGGCAAAGAAGCCAACTCAGTCCTATTTATTGATCGCATTGTCGCATTGCGGCAGACTTCTGTTTGTTCTTTGGCTGCAAGAAACTTTAACGGCAGACAGTGGAAAATTTATGTTAATTAAAGTTGACCCTGCGAGTTTCGCATCCCCTTGCTGCCAAAAATAAAATGCAGGGTGTCTCAATAATTCAATTTTGCAACCAGCCGCTTCGCAGCTTGCCTGCTTACCCCTTTGTCAGGCAAGACAAGGCTCGATTAAAAGATTGAACGCGGGATATATTTGATATGTAGCTGATAGTTTCATCAAGTAACGCAGTATTGTGACGAAGATTAGATTTTTAGAGGTGCCCTGTAGATATTTAGCAAACCTATGAAAGGTTTTGAATTCCAAAGTTCGGACGATTAATAAAGCTTTAAACCATACCAACAACTCTATCGTAATAGCCTGAATTGTCTTCACTGTAATTGTTGCGTTTGAAACACTTATAACTGAATTTATTCAGCTCCACATTTCCATCAGTCATATGGTCATATTTAATTCGTCGGCTCTCGACGACAATAGCATTGACTCCATTTCAAGTAGTTAGCATTAGTATGCAGGCATTATGTAGTCATGTAACGACACAAATATTCAGGGAAATATAAATATA
>NZ_CAKMNW010000060.1 GCF_927904885.1 Candidatus Nitrotoga sp. M5 | reverse complement strand
ACACGTAGATAACTAAATAGTTACCTAAGTATCTGCAAATATGTTCGCTAGCGCATTGAGCAGGTTTGAAGTATGTAAAAGTTGCAATATGTCGATTAATATTCAATGACATAGATTGATCAGATGTTTACAGATTTATATTCTGTTGCTAGCTAAATTTTATCGGAGAAGAGTCATGAATGTTTACTACAAGTTACTTGTTTTGATTGTGTCAGTTGCAGGCATTTTGTCATTCTCCGGTTGCGGTAAAACTCAAGAAGATGCAAGTAAATCCGACGCTGCCATTACGGTGGGAACAGAGATTGACGACAGCATTGTTACCGCCAAAATAAAGTCTAAGCTGTTGGCTGATCCGGACATTAAGGGTTTTGATTTAAAAGTTGAGACTCGTAAAGGAGATGTGCATCTAAGTGGCTTTGTAGATAATCAAGCACAAATTGATAGGGTCATTATGATCACGCATTCAATAGAAGGTGTTAAGAATGTGAACAATCAAATGAGCTTAAAAAGTGATCGTGACACGTCCATGGGCGTCAAAATTGATGACAGTATAGTAACCTCCAAAATTAAGTCGTCATTTCTTGCTGATCCCGATATTAAGAGTTTCGACATTGCAGTGGTAACAAATAATGGCGAAGTTCAGCTTAATGGTTTTGTTGACAGCCAGACTCAAATTGATCGCGCAATCGATGTCGCACGCAGAACAGAGGGTGTGCACAATGTTATTAACGAATTACGCATCAAATAACTCCCTTGTATTGATTAATATTAATAAGGAGAAAAAAATGAGCTGGGATAAAATTGAAGGTAATTGGAAACAGTTAAAGGGTAATGTTAAGGAGCAATGGGGGAAGCTTACAGATGATCATCTTGACGTAATAGAGGGCAAGCGAGATCAGCTAGCAGGCAAAATTCAGGAGGCTTATGGAATCACAACAGCAAAAGCGGGAGCGGAAATTTCTGAATGGGAAAAAAACAGAAATAAATAAATTGTTTATGATTTGAGCTATGTATCAAAGGGCAATGTATTTCAACGTTTATTCAAGACGGATGCACAGCTGAAGCCAAGGGTAAGGAGGTAATTGCAGGAACCGAACAGGTACTAAAGAAGCCATCAATAAAGCCTTTTTATATGGTTCACGTCACCAAGATACAAGCGGATTATAGAATTGTCAGAAAAAATGCGATGATTTAACTGAAAAACAAAAAGTTGTAATGATTGCTGCAAAATTGGTGCGGTTGCGGTGTTGAAAACTTCGTACAGGAAATTGAGTGACTTAGTGTTGTGGTCACGATTGATTTTATTAGATTTAAAAAGAAATTAACATGAAACCGACACATAAAGTTACACTAAACATATTAACAGTAGCTATGTTTTTTGGTTTGAGTGGATGTTCTACATGACTTATTAGGATAAAAGTACGGCTATTGGCGGTGCGGTACTTACAGGAGGAGTACTATTGGAACTGTTGGCGGTGCTGCTGTTGGAGGTATTGTCGGTCATGAAATCAGTAAGTAGAAAATTTACTTTCAATTTTATGTTGTTATAAGTGGTTGAATGTGAAAATGAATCATATATCAGATATACAATTTATTCAGGGAGATTAACTAAAATGATGAATTTTAAAAAACGTACTGCCGCAGCCCTAACAGTAAGTGCCTTAATGTTGGCGCTGATGGGTTGCCAGGAAAAGGAAGGTCCGGCCGAGAGTGCTGGTAAGGAAATTGATAAAGCAGCCCAACAAACCGGCGAGAAATTTGATGAGGCAGTCCAAAAAACCGGAGAAGGGTTTGATGAGGCAGTCAAAGAAGCCGGAGAGGGATTTGATGAGGCAGTCCAAAAAACCGAAGAGGAACTTGATGAGGCAGCCGAAAAAGCCGGAGAACAAATGGAAAAGGCTGGAGATAAAATTCAAGACGCAGTTAAAGGCGATTAATAATAGCGTGAATTTGTCGTTTTGAGATAGCGGACGCGCGCTTTTTTAAGGTTTCGTCCGCCTTCGCAATGCCAGAATGCAGTTTTACCTGCTGATTTTCCGGCGAAATCAGAACCAATGCCTCTAACGGAACGAGGTGTTGCAATGGACTTTTTCATTCGCTTGCAGGCTTGCGCATGAAAAGTCCATCCTGCATCGCTGTAGCAAAATTATACCATTTGTCTTTATGTCTCAGTCGAGCCAAAAACATGCCTGTCAAGGCATTGTGACTTTCGGCAATGCTTGCCTGACAATCCATCACAAACACCAAACTTCACATCGTGAGCTTGTGCACAAGCTGAGAAATATGCTTGTCACTAACAAACCTCTGCAATTTGACACGATTCTGCACGGGTAGATTTAGCTTAAGCTTGTTGAAATAATGCTTCCGTTACGAGGGGGTCAATAACAAATTCGAACATGTCCTGAATTTTAATAGCCTCCCTGTTCCGCAGCGCATTCTGAATCACCTGATTTTGATACGTTAGAGGCACAATTTTTACTGATCTCTTGCAACGGGCGCTGGTTTGCTGAGTTGCCAACAAGTGTGAAAATCTTATGAGATTAGACGTGCAAAATTCAATAGGGTACAAACTGATTTGCTTCCAAGATCATTTATAAGTCAATGAATTCGAACCATTCCACGGTGCCACTTTTAATAGTAATAGCATTCCTGGCATTGCCAGCAGAGCGCACAGTAAAAAGAATCCAGACCAGCCGATTGCTTCCACCAACCAGCCAGTCGCTGCATTGGCGAAGGTGCGTGGCATAGCTGCGAGGCTGGTGAATAGCGCGAATTGTGTGGCGGTGTAGGCGGGATGGGTGGTGCGCGCAATGAAGGCGACGAACGCGACTGTACCTAGTCCCACACCCAAGGCTTCCATGCTGATCACTATGGCGAGTTGAGTGAGTTCAACGATGGTGATTTCAGCATGATATCCCACAGATGCTAGCCAGAAGAAACCAAAGATTGTCACCACCTGAACCACGCCAAACAACCATAAGGCACGGTTGATGCCGATCTTTATCATCCATAATCCGCCAAGCAATCCACCAATTACAGCGGGCCACAGGCCCGCATTCTTGGCGATCAGGCCGATCTGTGTTTTGGAGAATCCCATATCCATGTAGAACGGGGTGGCCAGCGCGGTGCACATGCTGTCGCCGAGTTTGTAAAAGATCAGGAAGGAGAGGATGAGCAACGCGCTGCGCCAACCATGTCGGGTGGTGAATTCATGGAAAGGTTCGACAACCGCATCACGCAGGGATTTCGGCGAGTTAGTATTTAATGGCTCTTTCACCATTAGCGTCATCACCATGCCGGGCAACATAAACAACGCTGTAATGATAAATACGATGCTCCACGGTATAAAATCTGCCAAGATCAGTGCCAATGAACCTGGCACCAAGCCAGATACGCGATATGCATTTACATACACTGCATTGCCCAATCCCAGTTCACTGTCATCTAACAGTTCGCGTCGATAGGCATCAAGGACGATGTCTTGAGTAGCGCTCAGAAATGCTAATATTGTTGCGATATAGGCAATCGTTCGTAAATCGCTTTGGGGAGAAAACGCACCCATCGAGGCAATTACGACCAATAAACCTATTTGGGTGAGCAACATCCAGCCGCGCCTTCGCCCAAGGACAGGCAGGACATAGCGGTCCAGCAGTGGTGACCACAGGAACTTCCAGGTGTAGGGAAACTGAATCAGTGCAAATAGGCCGATGGTTTTGAGATCAACTTCTTCGCTGCGCAGCCAGGCGGGTAATAAATTGAACAACAGGTACAGCGGCAGGCCGGAACTAAAGCCTATAAATACACAAATCAACATGCGCCGAGTGAACAGCTGCGCGAAAACACTCATCGATTAAACAGCACGTTTGAAGCGATACACCGCTGTACTGCCTAACAGATTAGGTAGTAGCTTTATCTCGTTATTGCCTGTCATGACGCGGCGGTCAATAATACATATTCCATTGTCATGACAGAATGTCTCAAAGTCATGCAGGGTGCACAGATGAATATTGGGTGTGTCATACCACTGATAGGGCAGTACTTCAGATACTGGCATATTGCCTTGTAATATGTCTATACGATTTCGCCAGTAACCGAAATTGGGAAAACTGACTAATCCCTCACGTCCCACGCGCAGCATTTCCTGCATCAGAGGTGCTGTATGACGAGTGGCTTGTAGCGTTTGTGACAGGATGACATAATCAAAAGCATTGCTTTCAAAGCCGGAAAGACCAGACTCCAAGTCGCCTTGAATTACATTTACTTGATTCTTGATGCATGCCACGATGTTGTCATGGTTGATTTCTACGCCGTAGCCGTGCACCTTACTCGTACCCCGTAAATAGCGTAGCAAGCTGCCGTCACCGCAACCCAAGTCCAGGACTGAAGCGCCCTGCGGAATCCATCCCGCTATCGCAGCGAAATCAGGCCGGATCGCGGCGAGAGTAGACTGATCGAGCTTACTCATGCAGTAAACTCGCTGGCAATATTGTCAAAGTAAGCGCGCAATACATCATGGTAATGCGTATGCTTCATCAGAAAAGAATCATGCCCATGCGCTGAAGTGATTTCAGCGTAGCTTACCTTTAGACGGTTATGGAGCAGTGCTTTGACTATAGCGCGCGAAAGCTCCGGCGCAAAGCGCCAATCGGTGGTAAAGGACAGTACTAAAAAGTTTGCGCGAGCATCAGCGAACGCTTTATTCAGATCATCATTGTACTCCCGGGCGGGATCGAAATAATCCAGCGCCTTGGTCATAAGCAGATAGGTGTTAGCGTCAAAATGTGAGGCGAATTTATCGCCCTGATAACGCAGGTAAGACTCGATCTCGAAATCGATATCATAGCTGTAACTGTACTTGCCGGAGCGCAGCTCACGCCCGAATTTATCCGCCATCGCATCGTCTGACAGATAGGTGATATGCCCTAACATGCGTGCTAAGCGCAAGCCACGGGTAGGTACCACGCCGTACTCATAATAGTCACCGCCGTAGAAATTTGGATCAGTCAAAATCGCATTGCGTGCCACATCATTGAACGCGATATTCTGTGCGGTCAGACGAGGTGCCGAGGCGATCGCCAGTACATGGCGCACGCGTTCAGGATAGGCCCGCGACCATTGTAAGGCTTGCATTCCGCCCAGACTGCCGCCAATTACTGCAGCAAATTGGTTAATGCCAAGCTTATCGGCTAAGTGCGATTGCGTTATTACCCAGTCTTCCACTGTCACCAGGGGAAAGCTCGCACCATAAGGTTTGCCTGTTTCCGGATTAATGCTAATAGGGCCCGTGGAGCCATGGCAACCGCCAAGATTGTTCAACCCAATCACGAAAAATTTCTGAGTATCGATAGGTTTGCCGGGACCTACCATATTGTCCCACCAACCAATGCTTTTTGGATCATCCTTGTAATAACCCGCTACATGGTGATGGCCAGAAAGCGCATGGCAGACAAGGACAGCATTGGATTTATCGCTGTTCAACGTGCCGTAAGTTTCATATGCCAGCTCATAACGCGGAAGAACAGCTCCGCTTTTACATGAAAATAAGGTGTTGAACTGCGCGTGCTGAGTACTGACGATGCCGATGCTGTTTGATACGTTCAAATAAGAATCCCCAAAAAAAAACCCGTTCAGCTAAAGCGGAGCGGGTTGCTTCGCTTTAGCTGGAATTTTTAAAGTGCCCCGCAAGCTGATGTCAAATCGGCACTGGTACGTAGTTTCCGTGTTTTGCGTCGTACTGTCAATTTCGTTGCACTTTTATGTGAGCGCAAAGTAGTGACGTATGCTTGCTCCCAATTGAATATTCGTTGGTGATTAAACGCGCCCTTGTGAAGAAGAGTTGTTCGACCTATGCCGAATATTCAAGTAACTATGTTAATTATAATATCAAGATCTTAGCTGTTCAAGGCATGCTGGGGCCATATCCGAGTGTAAGGTTTGCCACATCATTATACTGACAACTTCTATGCTGGTCCGCAGGGTATGCAAACAATGGGCGATACCTGAGATAAAGCGCATAAAACCAGTCAAACTAGCACCGCAACGACGCCAATCTGTACGTTACCAGATCAACTGTTTTAGCTGTCACAATGGGCCTATAAAATAAGCTGAAGCGGTCAGATGAAGAGTATCATCGTAGTTCAATTGGTTTGGCGATACGCATGGCACTGACCTCCTAAGCAATAGGTTTTTTGAACCAAACTTACACATAAATTTCATTATTTATTACGCACTACACTAGGGCTACGAATATCGTGAATATTCCGAATGAAAAGGAAACTGGTCGCATTGAAGCCTTTAGCGACGGCGTTTTCGCTATCGCTCTGACGCTACTTGCGATTGATTTGAGAGCTCCGGCGCTGGAAATAGTTAACAACGTTAGTTTGATGGAGGCGGTATTGGAGCGGTGGACGGAATACTTCGCTTTCGCCAACAGTTTTGTCGTGGTTCTGTTGATGTGGATATGTCATCACAGTATTTTCAAATTTGTTTGCAAGACTGACACTCGATTTATGCTCGCTAACGGTTTAGCGTTGTTTTTCGTAGCGGCTGTATCGTATCCGACAAGCTTGTTGGCGAAATATCTTATGACCGATGCCGCATCGGCGGCCGCTGCATTTTACGCAGGATATTTGGTTGTGGCGAACGTTGCGTTCATCATACTTTGGCGTACAGTATCAAGTAATAAAAAGTTTTTGAAAGACGATGCAGTTAACGACGATATTGTGGAATTAACGCATGGTTTATACATGACTATACCAATTTACGCAGGAGCGGCATTGCTTGCCTTTGTCAGCGCGTGGATAACCGTTACGATAACAACTGTCCTTTGGGTTTATTGGGCAGTAACGCTAAAAAATGAATGCGTTGAAAGAGATTCCTGTCCATGGGAGACTTGATCGCTACGCGCCAGCGATTTCATGTGGCGGTCGCTACCATGCTGCTCGATGATTCTGATGAGTGTGATCGAAGGTAGAGAGTCCATCAGTTTGGCGAACAGGCTCTTGCAAGTATCCATGGCAGTCCCACGTAGCCTGTCGAAATTAAATAGGTCGTTTGAAAATTGAGCCGAGATTAGTGACTATCTCGCCTATTTTTTAGGTAATAGAGCAACTATTGCTTTCAAACTTGTCCAAATTTACCCACGCTCAACTAAATTTTCGCTACTATTCTTTAAGACCGACAGGCTGTTAGAAACTTGAATGTTTAGTGGTGTCGTTTAGGAACAATTGACAAACAGAAAGAGGAGATAAAACCGTGCTACAGTCAAGAGAAGGTCATGAAGTTCCTAAAGTTACTTTCCCGATGAGAGTCAACAATGAATGGGAGAAAGTAACCAGCGAGGAATTATTCAAAGGAAAAACCGTGGTGCTGTTCGCACTGCCTGGCGCTTTCACCCCCACCTGTTCCAGCGCCCATTTGCCACGCTTCAACGAGCTTGCAGGGGTATTCAAGATGAATGGCGTCGATAGCATCATCTGTCTGTCGGTGAACGACCCTTTCGTGATGGAGGCCTGGAAGGAAGATCAGCATGCCGAAAATATCTTCTTCCTGCCTGATGGTAACGGTGAGTTCAGCGCAGGCATGGGTCTGCTGGTGGATAAATCAGATATTGGCTTCGGCAAACGGAGCTGGCGTTATTCCATGTTGGTGAAAGATGGTGTGATTGAAAAAATGTTTATCGAAGCGGAAGAGCCGGGCGATCCTTTCAACGTTTCTGATGCTGATACTTTATTAAACTACATTAACCCCAATGCCAGCCTGCCGCAGCAGATAACCCTGTTCAGCAAGCCTGGCTGTCCGCATTGCGCCCGCGCCCGCAAGATATTGATAGAAAAAAGCTATCGCTTTGAAGATATCGAATTGGGCAGCCACGGCATCAGTTTCAGTTCCCTGAAAGCGGTGACTGGGCAAGGTACTACACCGCAGGTTTACATCGATGGGCACCATATTGGTGGAGCGGACGAATTGGAAGCTTGGTTGGCGAAATGAGTTTTCTTGGTTTGGGCTGAAATCCGAGCTACGTTTGTCTTAGGTCGATGTGAAAGGTCGAATACTTTCTGAGGAGCGTTTCATCATGAACCCAATCAATGTCGATGTCGCCATTGTCGGCGCTGGTACCGCCGGCATGGGGGCCTACCGAGCTGCCCTGTCCCATACCGAATCTGTTTTATTGATTGAAGGTGGGGTCTATGGTACGACTTGTGCCCGTGTCGGCTGCATGCCCAGTAAATTGTTAATTGCTGCAGCAGACGCCGCACACCATGCTCGCCATGCTGACCCATTTGGGGTGCGTGTGGAACGCGTATCTATTGATGGCATGGCGGTGATGGAGAGAGTGCAGCGAGAACGGGATCGTTTCGTCGGTTTCGTGCTGGAGACCATCGAATCTTTTCCTCAAACCAATCGGTTAACAGAAAAGGTACGTTTTCAAAATGCGAATACCTTAGTGACGCAGCATGGTCAATTGATTCACGCCAAACGCATTGTGATCGCCAGTGGTAGCACCCCGTTCTTGCCGCCTTTGTTTAAGGGTTTGTACACACGTTTGTTGACCAGTGAGTCAGTGTTCGATTTACCCACATTACCGAAAAGTCTAGCGGTATTTGGCCCGGGTGCTATCGGTATGGAATTAGGTCAGGCTATGAGCCGCTTGGGGGTAAATGTGAAAATTTTTGGCATGAGTGGTGGTATTGTTGGCATTAGTGATGAAGCCATACGCGCTTATGCCAATGAAACTTTCAATGAAGAGTTTTATCTGGATGCATCGGCTGAAGTGAAATCGGTCACCGAAACTGCCACCGGAGTGGACATCTATTTTTTGCATCAGGACGGCACGTGGAAAACCGAGTCGTTCGATTATGTGCTGGCGGCGACCGGTCGTACTCCGAATGTCGCCGGATTAGGGCTGGAAAACACCGGTTTGGGATTGAACAAAAGGGGTGTGCCAATATTCGACCGTTTTACCATGCAGTGCGGTAACAGCGCGATATTCATTGCTGGCGACGCCAACAGTGAAGTTCCACTGTTGCACGAGGCTGCCGATCAGGGGCGCATAGCTGGCGATAATGCCGGACGATATCCCGATGTGCGGGCAGGTTTGCGCCGAACACCGCTGGCGATAGCGTTTACCGAACCGCAAGTCGTGTCGGTGGGCTTGAATTATGAGCAGATTCGCCAGCTCTACCAGGGGCGCTATGCCGTGGGTCAGGTATCTTTCGAAGGGCAGGGTCGCAGCCGCGTCATGCTGCGTAACAAAGGCATGCTTAAAGTCTACGCTGAGCTGGGCAGCGGCTTGTTTCTGGGGGCGGAAATGTTCGGTCCGTCCGCCGAGCATATTGGACACTTGTTGGCTTGGGCCACACAAAAGCGCATGACGGTTTCAGAGATGTTGGAAATGCCTTTCTATCATCCTGTCATTGAAGAAGGGCTGCGCACCGCTTTGAGGGATCTCAACCATAACCTGAACATCGGCCCAGAAACGATTAAGCGGTGCTGGGATTGTGGCCCCGGTGCGTGACAGTGACCTTTCCACACTTAGATCGGGGCTATTTCCTTCGTTTACCAATGTTTAAAGTAAAGTGCTTGATTACGCTTGCACGTAAGTTTCTGATCTACAAAGTTAGTGGCAACGGCCTTTGCGGACTTCGACTATGTTTGTCGAGTCAAAGTATGGAGAAAAAAGTGTTCAGATATAGTGAAATGGTGCCATGAGTGGGTGACAAAGCCAGAGGGAAAGTCCGCAGTGGCCTGTAGCTCTTCGGGCATTGAATTTTGCTAATACCATTAAGGTATACGTGATCAATCGATTCCGCTACGGGTTGAACAAAACACTGAACATTCAGGCACTGAATAACACGAATTGTGCATGATTATTATTTATAACTAATTGATATTTTATATTTAATTAGTACAGGTGGCACGGATTTGAACTCTTCAAACATGACAGGCCTGCTTCGCTCGGTAATTTCTCGAGCCTATGCGGAATCGCCCAACGTGCTGCACGTATTGTATGCATTGCAACGGCAATTCCTGCATATCTCTGATGAAGCTGTTCGTGAAGTTGCCTCACATCTTGAACTGCCGACCAGCCAAGTGGATGCGGTGATCGAGTTTTATTCCTTTTTTCATAGAATCCCGCGCGGACGATACGATATTCTGTTTAGCAACTGCACTAGTTGCGGCTATATGGCCGGGGGAGTGAATTTGATGGCTGTGCTCGGCCGGCAGCTGGAGATCGTTGCCGGCCATACGCGAGGTGATGGTCTGGTCAGCATGGACCAGACCTCTTGTATCGGCATGTGCGACCATGGTGCTGCATTGCTGGTTAACGGCATACCGATTGTCAGTCTGGATGTTGCCATGATAACCCGCATCGCCGCTCTGGTTGAGGCAGCGATGCCGCTGGAGGATTGGCCAGCCGAGTGGTTTCATGTAGAAGACAATATCCGTGTTAACGGCCTGTTGCTCAAAGATGATCTTCCAGAGGATATTAGTTTACGTGCGATATTCGCGCATGGCGCTGCAGGCACGCTGAGTGAGATTATCCATTCTGGTTTGCGCGGGCGGGGTGGTGCGGGATTTAGTACCGGCATGAAGTGGCAGCTCTGCCGCGAAGCGCAGGGTGATGCGCACTACATAGTATGCAATGCCGATGAAGGTGAGCCTGGCACATTCAAGGACCGCGTGCTATTGCACAGCTATGCAGATAGATTGTTTGAAGGCATGACTGTGTGTGCCTTTGCGATCGGGGCAAAACAGGGCTATCTCTATCTGCGCGGCGAGTACCGATATCTATTGCCGCATCTGCAAACCGTATTGTCGCGCCGCCGTGAATTGGGTTTGCTGGGCGGCGATATCCTCGGTCAGCCTGGATTCAGTTTTGACATTGACATCGTGGTGGGCGCTGGAGCCTACATCTGCGGCGAGGAATCGGCGCTGATAGAGTCACTGGAAGGTAAGCGTGGTATTCCGAGGGTGCGTCCACCATTCCCGGTGACACATGGCTATCTCGGCCAACCTACCGTCGTCAACAATGTCGAGACGTTCATCGCAGCTGTTCATATTTTGCGGCGCGGCAGTGCCTGGTTCAAGGCAGTGGGTACCGAGAAATCGGCTGGCAGCAAGATTCTGAGCGTCAGCGGTGACTGTGCTGCACCGGGAATTTATGAGTATCCGTTTGGTGTCACTATCCGGCAGGTGCTGGACGACTGCGGGGCTAAAAATGCCCAGGCGGTACAAGTCAGTGGACCTTCCGGGACGCTGATTAACAGTGCGGAATTCGATCGCAAACTTGGTTTCGATGATTTGTCGACTGGAGGTTCGCTAATGATTTTTAATCAAGCGCGAGACCTGCTGGCGGTTATAGTCAATTTTGCACATTTTTTCGCCCATGAGAGTTGCGGTTTTTGCACCCCGTGTCGAGTTGGTACCGTACTGCTCAAGAACGGGTTGGACAAGATCGCCGGCGGTCACGGCACGCGATATGATCTGGATGAGATGCAGCGCATCGCCGCATTGGTTAAATACCGCTCGCATTGCGGGCTGGGGCAGACCGCAGCGAACCCTATTCTGGATGGATTGCAGCGTTTTCCGCAGGCGTTCGAGCAACGCTTGGTGCATCGCGATTATGAGCCGCATTTTGATCTGGACGCCGCACTTGAGGAAGCGCGCCAGGTCAGCCATCGTGATGATACGGCAGCTCACATTGAATGAAAGTGACAACATGAGCGCGGACACAAAACAAAATACCATCACGATAGACGGGCAGGAAATCCCGTTTCTGGCTGGGCAGACCATCATGGATGCGGCACTGGCAGCCGGTGTGTACATTCCGCATCTGTGTCACCGGCAGGGGCTCACGCCACATGGCAGCTGCAAGCTTTGTGTGGTCGATATCGCCAGCAAGAATGCATCGGCCTGCACCATGCCTGCCGTGGCCGGACAACAGATCAGCAACAATACGCCTGCGCTGAATGAAGCGCGCACGACCATCACGCAAATGTTGTTCATCGAAGGTAATCATATCTGCCCATCCTGTGAAAAATGTGGTGACTGCACACTGCAGGCAATGGCCTATCATCTGGGAATGCTGGACGGTCATTTTCCGCAGTTCTTCCAGCGCCGCGAAGTGGATGCCTCGCATCCGACCGTGATGTTGGACCGAGACCGTTGCATACTATGCGAGTTGTGTGTGCGTGCCAGCCGCGAAGTGGATGGAAAGAACGTATTCGAGATTGCAGGTCGTGGAACCAATGCGCGTCTGATCGTGAATTCAGCGAGTGGAAAGCTGGTGGATAGCGAACTTGAAACCAGTGACTTGGCGGCGCACATTTGCCCGGTAGGTGCGATCCTGATCAAGGAAAGTGGCTATAAAGTGCCAATCGGACAGCGCACCTTTGACCTGCACAAAGTCAGCGAGATTGGTTTGGAAAAAATCGTCCTGACTAAAGTGAGGCA
Source organism: Candidatus Nitrotoga sp. M5 (assembly GCF_927904885.1). Taxonomy (GTDB): domain Bacteria; phylum Pseudomonadota; class Gammaproteobacteria; order Burkholderiales; family Gallionellaceae; genus Nitrotoga. Next base: position 10,621 of record NZ_CAKMNW010000060.1, on the reverse strand, counting down.
ACCCGATGAGTAAAATCAGGATTGCCACTACCTCGCTGGCAGGTTGCTTTGGCTGCCATATGTCTTTCCTTGATATGGATGAACGACTGGTCGCCTTGCTGGAACATGTTGAGTTCAATCGCTCGCCGTTTACCGACATCAAGCATTGCGGTTCTTGCGATATCGGTTTGATCGAAGGCGGGGTAAGCAACGCGGAAAATGTGCATGTACTGCGTGAATTTCGTGATAACTGCAAGATACTCATCGCGGTTGGAGCCTGCGCCATCAATGGCGGGGTGCCCGCCATGCGCAACCATTTCAATTTACGCGAATGTCTGGAAGAGGCTTATGTAAATGGAGCGGGCGTAGAAAATCCACAAATTCCGAATGATGTAGAGCTACCTTTGTTACTCGACAAAGTACACCCTATTCATGATGTAGTACGCGTCGATTACTACCTGCCTGGTTGTCCGCCGTCGGCCGATGAATTTCTCAAAATACTGGGTGATCTGTTAGCGGGCGAAGCGCCCTCACTCCCCTATAATCTCCTGCATTACGATTAACGGAACGCGGCTATGGAACAGAACGCGGGACCCTTATCCGACATTAAATCTCCGCCCAATCTCAGGCGTGTTGCCATTGACCCTGTCTCCCGTGTTGAGGGGCATGGCAAAATCACGCTACTGCTCGATTCGGAAAACCATATCCATGAGGCTCGTTTTCACATCGTTGAATTTCGTGGTTTCGAAAAATTCATTCAGGGGCGTCCCTACTGGGAAGTGCCGTTCATCGTTCAACGCCTGTGCGGGATCTGTCCGGTTAGTCATCAACTGGCGGCGGGCAAGGCAGTGGATCAGCTGGTTGGCGTGGAGCAGCTCACGCCCACGGCTGAGAAGCTGCGCCGCCTTTTGCATTTCGGCCAGACCTTGCAATCGCATGCATTACACTTTTTTCATTTGTCTTCCCCTGATTTTCTGTTCGGCTTCGGCAGTGACCCAGCGCAGCGCAACATTATCGGCGTGCTGGAAAAATATCCTGATCTCGCATTGAAAGGTGTGAAACTGCGAAAGTACGGGCAACAGGTTATCGCGGCGATCAGCGGCAAGCGCATCCACGGCACCGCCACCGTGCCGGGAGGCATGAATAAGCCGCTCGCCGTTGCCGAACGCGATGCCTTGCTGGTTGATATCAAAAACATACTGGCCTGGAGCCAGGATGCGCTGGCCCTGAACGAGCAGATTCATACCGCACATCCCGAGCATTACCGCTTCGCCACCATTCACAGCAACTTTCTGAGCATGGTTGGTGGCGGCGGAGAGCTGGAGTTGTATCACGGTGGATTGCGCGCGCGTTCGGCGACGGGCGCGATGATTTTTGATCAGTTCGACTATCGCGGTTTTCAGGACATTCTGCGCGAAGAAGTGCGCCCATGGAGCTATATGAAGTTCCCGTATTTGGTCGAGCTGGGCAAGGAGCAAGGCTGGTACCGTGTCGGTCCACTGGCGCGAGTGAACAACTGCGATTTTATTTCAACACCTTTGGCGGAAGCCGCGCGCAAGCACTTCAGGGAATTCGGCCAGGGCGGTTTCGTGCAAGACACGCTGGCCTATCACTGGGCGCGTATGATCGAAGTGCTGCATTGCGCTGAATCGATTCAGGCGTTACTGCATGATCCAGATATTACGGGCACTGATCTGGTCGCAGATTTTGACGAAAAGCGCATGGTAGGGGTTGGCGTGATCGAAGCGCCGCGCGGCACACTGTTCCATCATTATCAGATCGATGAGCAGGGACTTATTGTTAAGGCTAATTTGATCGTCTCGACTACCAGCAACAATCAGGCGATGAACGAATCAGTGCGCTCGGTCGCCAATGAATACCTTGAAGGTAACGAAATTACCGAAGGCTTGCTGAATCATCTGGAAGTCGCGGTGCGCGCCTATGACCCCTGCCTGTCCTGTGCTACCCATGCCTTGGGCAAGATGCCGTTGCAGGTGGAGTTGCTTGATGCCGATGGTACGCTACTTGACAGGTTGTCCAAGGGCAGCAATGGCGTGATCGAACGAACGGTCTAGTTAACATGGTAAAGCTGCTGCTATTCGGATACGGTAATCCCGGGCGCGGAGACGATGCGCTCGGCCCGGAGTTGATCGGGTGCATTGCGCAATTGAATCTCGCCGGTGTCGAGTGTCAGAACGACATGCAACTGCAAGTTGAGCACGTCACCGATCTGGCTGTTTGTGACCAGGTGTTGTTCATTGATGCCGATATATCCTGCGGGGAGCCTTGCGTTTTTTCCGAAATCTTAGCCGAAAAAGATGGCAGCTATACAAGCCATGCGATGAGTCCGACAGCATTGCTATACGCTTATCAGCAGGTGTATGGTAAGGATGCGCCACCAGCTTTTCTGTTACGTATACGCGGCTACGATTTCGCGCTGGGTGACCCATTGACCGAACAAGCTGTAACCAATCTGGATGCGGCAATAAAACTGGTTCATGAGTTGTGTATGGATGCAAGTCTGCAACGTTGGCGACGGTGCTTGGTGAACAATGAAGATTCGGTTGCTTGAACCGATTATGGAACCGGATCATCTAAGCCATGCATGAAATGTCGCTAGCTGAAAGCGTGTTGCAAATCATTGAGGATACAGCGCGCAAGCAAGGATACACGCGGGTCAAAACGGTGTGGCTGGAGATCGGCCAACTGGCTTGTGTGGAACAAGCGTCACTGCGTTTTTGTTTCGATTTGGTGGTGCGCGACAGCATTGCCCATGAGGCGTGCCTGGAAATCACCGAGATAGCGGGGCAGGGGCGATGTGCGCAATGTTCGGCTGAAATGCCGATTGCTGCGCTTTATGAAGCTTGCCCAAAGTGCGGAAGCTACGAGGTTCAGGTAACGGGTGGCGACGAAATGCGAGTCAAAGAACTTGAAGTTGAATAGAAAGGTTTAGATATGTGTACAACGTGCGGATGTGGAATCGGTCAGACGCTCATCGCAGGCCATGCGCTTAAACTGCCGCGCAAACCAGGTGAGGTCATGCGTTATCGGGTGCATGAGGATGGTGCAGCACTCGCACATCCTCACACGCATCAACATGATGTGTTGAATGGTGCGCTGGACTTTGGCGCAGGCGCGGCAGGCACGCATGCGCCAGGCGTCAGCCAGTCCAGAATGATAAAGATCGAGCGCGACATTCTCGCCAAAAATAATGATTACGCCGCTGAGAACCGAGACAACTTTTCAACGCACGGCATTTTTGCACTCAATCTGGTTTCCAGTCCCGGCTCAGGCAAGACCACCTTGCTGGTAAAAACCATCGCAGCCTTGCACGGCACGCTGCCCATTGCAGTGATTGAAGGCGACCAGCAAACCGACACCGATGCAGCACGCATCCGCGCCGCCGGTGCTCCAGCCTTACAAATCAACACTGGCAAGGGCTGCCATCTGGATGCGTACATGGTCGGTCAGGCCATGCAACGACTTGGTTTGCAGGACGACAGTCTGTTGTTGATCGAGAATGTCGGGAATCTGGTTTGTCCAGCCAGCTTTGATCTGGGCGAGGCGCACAAGGTCGTAATCCTCTCGGTGACCGAAGGCGAAGACAAGCCGCTCAAATATCCAGACATGTTCTGCGCCGCCGATTTGATGTTGCTGAACAAATGCGATCTGTTACCGTATCTGGAATTTGATGCTGAACTCGCTGTTGATTATGCGCGCCGCATCAATCCTAAATTGAAAGTGATCCGCATATCCGCCAGTACTGGCGAGGGAATGACGGAATGGCTGGACTGGATAGCAATCGGTTGCCGCAATGCAGTCGCCACTGTACAGCGCACCGCTGAACCGAAAATCCTGCTTGAATAAACCCATCACCCTGCCAGTTTCCGGCCCGTCGATATTGGCCTGTGGCGCTTGGCTGAAAAATACTGTCTGCGTTACTCGCGGCAACCAGGTTTATGTCTCGCAGCTTATCGGCGATCTGGATAGTGCCGAAGCGAGGCTGATGCTGAAGAAAAGCGTAACGCATTTGTGCGCAGACCTTGATGTGCAACCGGAAGTGGTGGCGCACGATCTGCACCCCGATTTTTACAGTACACAATTTGCGCAGTCCTATGCCGCGCAGCGCGGATTACCAACAGTAGCGGTGCAACATCATCATGCGCACATCGCCGCCCTTTGTGCTGAACATGGTGTCATCCAGCCTGTGCTGGGATTGGCTCTGGATGGCGTGGGGCTGGGCACTGATGGCACGCCGTGGGGCGGTGAACTGTTGCGCGTGGAGGGATCAGATTTCCAGCGCCTGGGGCATTTAGCTCCACTCGCGATGCCGGGTGGTGATCGTGCCGCTCGCGAGCCGTGGCGCATGGCGGCAGCGGTGTTATTCCACTTGGGGCGTAGCGACGAGATTGCGCAGCGTTTCCCCAATCAGCCGGGGGCGAAGACGGTGGCGACCATGCTGCAATGCGGCTTGAACTGCCCGGCCACCTCCAGCATGGGCAGATTGTTCGATGCCGCCGCAGGATTGCTGGGCGTGAACGATATTCAAACTTTTGAAGCCCAAGCCGCGTTGTTGTTGCAGAATTTGGCGGAGCGTCATGGCCAGATCGCGCCGCTGGCTGTAGGCTATCGAATCACTGGTAAAAACGTGCTGGATTTTTCGCCGTTACTCGCCGTGCTGAGCGATTGCCGCGATGCTTCTTATGGCGCAGCACTGTTCCATGCCACGCTTGCCGCAGGTCTAGCCGAGTGGGTGGAGCGTACTGCCAGCGAGCACAACATTGCCTATATCGCGTTGGGAGGCGGCTGCTTTTATAATGACATCTTGTTGTGCGCACTGTCTGAGAGGCTTGCTAAGCATGGGCTGCAAGTGTTGATTGCGCAGCAGATGCAGCCCAACGACAGTGCAATTTCGTTAGGTCAGGCGTGGATTGCGCTGCAAACTATTAAACGAGGAATTTGACAAACAAAGGTCAACTAAAGGGGGAAACGCCGAATGCCACAAAGTAAATAGGCTTCAGCATAGCTAAAACAATAACTTAAGCCAGTATTTGCGCGGGTTTCACAATAGACTAACCTTGCTAAAAAGACTTAACTTAGTACTATTTGGGCCAACGCCATTTAAATATTTATACTTATCCCTGTGATGTCGGGCTTCATTACATTCAACCCAACTGCCGGGCTACCGGGCTTAAATATTGCGGAAGAAATGGTGAAACTCATTCCAACTCAAATCTTATACACATGCAATTACTGACACCTTTTTTAAGAAAGAACTATCAATCTCATGAATAAAAGCCTTTTGACTAACTTACTGTCTGCCCTAACTTTTATGTTGGGTTGGACGTTACACAATAATTTAATCATGATGGTTGGTCTGTTTGCCTTGTCGGGCGCATTAACCAACTGGCTAGCCGTACACATGCTGTTTGAGAAGGTGCCGGGCCTGATAGGCTCGGGAGTGATTCCGGCCCGTTTTGAAGAGTTTAAAATGGCCATCAAGACTCTGATGATGGAGCAGTTTTTTACTCAGGAAAATGTCGATCGTTTTGTTTCCGGCGGTGCGGCAAAATCAACGCTTCAGCTTGGGCCTGTGATTGAAAAAGTCGACCTCTCGCCATCATTTGATAAATTAGTGGAAGTGATTATGCATTCTTCATTTGGCGGCATGCTTGCCATGCTGGGGGGCAAGGAAGCTTTAATGCCATTAAAAGATTCATTTATTGCCAGCATGAAAGAGTCATTTGTGGAAATTACCGAAAAGGAATCCTTTCATCAACTGCTGCAAGATGAGATTGACCAACCCGAAGTAATGGCCGACATTCGCACAAAAGTTGCCGAGATTATTGACGCCCGTCTGGAAGAGTTGACGCCACAACTGGTTAAAGAAATGGTTCAAAAAATGATTAAGCAGCACCTTGGCTGGTTAGTCGTCTGGGGCGGTGTATTTGGCGGGGCGATCGGTCTGGTATCAGCGATAATTGTTTTATAATAACGGTAAGAGCTTTGACCCCTTAAGTTGTTGTAGAACCTGAGAAAAAAAGGCCCAGAAAGTGTTTTCTTTACTGAAGAAACGTCGACGACTGAGGGCCCCAGATTCTGAGGGACGCAGGTACTGATTGGGAATGAAATTTCGAAAACATTCACCTAGTTGACTAAACGATTTTTGTTTTAACTTTGCGATTTCATCGGACAGTTTCTGACTCGCTGAGCGGGGTGTTCTACGAAGTGTTGGGAGGTGAAAATCAGGGAATAAAAGCGTTGTATTTTGCATGGCGAATTAGTTATTTCACTCATTAATTTTCAGCTTTTTTTCCTTGCTAAAAGGGCTTAACTTAGTGGCATTCGGGTCAAACCCGAATGCCACTAAGTTAAGCCCTTTTAGCACGATATCTGCTCCTATGCAGAGTCACCTTCATTTCATGTCGTGGAGCGGTTAATAACTGATACGGTTTGGGCCTTCGTTTAACTACTCTGGGTTCACTTCTACCGGGTCGTTCTGGCACGATATAATCGGCGATAGAGTCATACAACAACTGGATTAAACGGCGCTGCTCTTGATGGCTGTTTTTGGTCTGATTAAGATGCGGTTCCCACTGCCGAAGCGCTTGGACACTGCCCTTAAAACTGATTCGGCGTACCGGCTCACCAGCCTGTTGTGCTGCCTCAATCATGAGATAACGAATACAGTTATAGGCGATCAAGTGCATCACGATTTCCTTGCGTACCATATCGGGTGTTTTGCAACGTAAAATATCCATGCCCATAGTCGTTTTTATATCCCGAAAGAACAGCTCAACATCCCAGCGTTGGAAATAAAGATCGGCCAGGTCGTCGGCTGTATAAGCCTTTGCATCCAACAATGTGGTGATGATATAGAAGCCCTGAGTTCTGAATCCGGACTGATTAACGCTGACTTTTATTTGCCGCAAAATCAGGGTTTCTGGCAGGGCTTCCCAATCGGCTTGGGAATATCTTGACGCCTTACTTCTGACCGGCTTTTTCCAGTGGATTAACAAATCATCATGGCCAAGCACCTTGACTGCTTTGACTTCGGTAACGGGAATACGCCGAGCCAATGTAATGACCGAATCAACGCCCCTGTCTTTAAAGCTCGATAGATCAAAATAGCTACAAAACCCCTTATCTCCGAGAAATATATCACCGGGTTTAAAGGTATCCCATTGCTCGCCTAGCATGGGCAGTTCATGGCTTTTCTTGTTGCCTACTTTGTGGCTCAACAAAGCGCCTGTTTGCAGGCAAAAGCAAGCACATATAGCCGCTTGCGGAAAACCACAGCCTGCCTTTTGATGCCGTTGCTGTGGCCACACGAGCTGGTTTGCTATTGTGTCGGGCATGCTGACGCCCGTGCCATCAACCACGACAACCCAACGACAATTCATGCGCTCAAAATCAGAGAGCGTCAGCCGATTAGCGGTTTGCTGAAGCATGGTCTCAAGCCCCGACAGTTCCAGTTTGCTTCGTGCCTGGCAGTAGGCCGCAGTTGAAGACGAGGGCAAGGGTTTGGATTTTATCGCGGCAAAGGCCTGGAGTTTGCGTATCACTTCCTGACATCCACCATCATCACCTAACACCTGAGAAAAAAAGGCCCAGAAAGTGTTTTCTTTACTGAAGAAACGTCGACGACTGAGGGCCCCAGATTCTGAGGGACGCAGGTACTGATTGGGAATGAAATTTCGAAAACATTCACCTAGTTGACTAAACGATTTTTGTTTTAACTTTGCGATCTCATCGGAAAGTTTCTGACTCGCTGAGCGGGGTGTTCTACGAAGCGTTGGGAGGTGAAAGCCAGGGAATAAAAGCGTTGTATTTTGCATGGCGAATTATGCCATTTTCAGTGCTTTTTCTCCGTATTATTTCCATGCTAAAGCGGCTTAACTTAGTGGCATTCGGGTCAAACCCCTTTAATTATTAATCAATGTTTCTGTTGATGGAATCTATTGCATTAATAATGGCAGGTAGAAATCCTTTATGTAAATCTGTAGCAATAGCTAAATGCTCTTTTTTTAATCTAATAAACTCATCGTTAAACCCACCAATGTTTTCAGTACCAACTACTATTCTGAGTCGATAGGGTAGGTCGCTCATTAGTAGATATGCTTTGATTATACTTTCAACCTCTTCTTCAGTTAACAGGCCGATTTTATCTAGAAGTGTTTTATAAATATGATCGACGGTGTAGTTTTGAATCAGTGCGTTCTTATACTCACTCTGTTCATTAAATTGTTCAATCCTAGCTTCGTAGGTGTTTTTATTTGATATTAATTCAGACTTGATTGCCATACGCAATGATGTTCTTTCATGCTCAATTTTTTGAGCGTGTAATTTTGTTTGGTGATTGGCATTAACAATCATGGTAATAATTACACCAGTAAATCCTAGTAAACCTGTAAAAAAGGTTTGAAAAGTTTCAAAAAAGCAAAGTATGGAAGAAATCATTTAGTTGCCTTTACGCATAACGCCGAGCTAAACGGCGCAGCTTTGCTGCGTACTTGTTTAAGCGTGCACAAAACAACTACTTAGTGGCAACATGAACTAACTAAAAATAATCAATTGGTTACACGGTTGTTGTTTTAATTCTAAATCAAAACACTGTCGCCATGACATATATACCTATTTTGATCTATGAGACAAGCTGCGGTTGTCCACGCATATTTCAAGCAAAAATATCACTCCTGAATTAAGGCGTATCTACCGCGATCCACTGGATTAGTTCGCTAGAATTCTTCAAAGCGAACTGCCTTTTAATCAGCCTCCCAGATGAATCGAAGAGTAAAAGTTCCGATGGGCTGGCACGGTGTTCAGCGATTAGCTGGTCGCCCTCTGGGGTGCTAATTTGGGCGACGAGAAAGAAAACTTGGTCGCTAAGCTGATCGCGAGCTTTATTCATTTCTTCAGTCTGGCTTATGCTAACCATAAGGTTTGGATCGTAGACAAACACCAGAGCCGGCATGCCTGTACCTATTTGCTCGTGGGTCATCTTAAAACTTTTAGGCATTGCCGTTAATATAAGTCCTAGAAGTATCAATATGGATATGATGACACCAATAAAAACCCAAGGCTTTCGGCGAGTGGAGTTGGAATTATATTTCTCGTTGATGACAAAATCCTCTTTTTATTTTTGAAGCAATCGTTTCACGTTGCGCGACACCCCGAAGGGGCGTGAGCCGCGAGCTTAACGTGAAATATACGACATTGTATGTCCAATAATAATGCTGACATGTCGTATGATCTTGCTCATAGTTAAGAATCCTATTAATTATAAATACTTTTTTAAGTAAATAAGGCAGCGAATGCAAGAAAATACGACATCACTGTCTGCTAAAAAATTACTGGATCAAGTACGCGATAAAATTCGCTTCAAACACCATAGTCTAAAGTCTAAACACAGAAAATACCTATATTTCATGGATAAGACAATACATTATTTTTAATAGCAAGCATCATCCAACAGAAATGGGCGCTGCTGAGGTGGAGAAGTTTTTACCCTACCTGACGACTTAGTGTACTGTGGCCAGCTCTAATCAGAATCAGGCATTATCGGCTATTCTTTTTTTATATCGTGGGGTGTTGGCAGTAGATTTGCCCTTGTTGGATGGTTTTGAGCGTTCCAAAAAGCCGCAGCGTTTACCAGTGGTGTTGACACCGCTGGAGGTGCAAGCTTTATTGCGTGAAACGGATGGTGCGCCAGAGCCGGTTTGATTAATTATCAGGCTTTTGTACGGCACGGGAATGCGCTTGATGGAAGCAGTGCGCTTTCGTGTGAGCATTTTGTTGCTATTCTTCTCATCACTGTAAAAGAAAATACCAATTTCGGAACTGAATCCTGTACGCGCTAATATGGTGTCTACGCCAGAGCAATATCAATGCTCAAGTTTTCAGGATGTATAGCTATTCAGTAAAGGGCTTTGACCCGAATGACACTAAGTTAAGGGTCTACAGCATATCTAAAGCAATTGCTTAAGCAATTGTTTGCGCGGGTTCCACAATAGTCTAACCTTGCTAAAAAGGCTTAACTTAGTGGCATTCGGCTTTAACCCCTTAAGTGAAGTTTTTTATTTCAATGGATTTGTTGTTTTTATTCAGGCAGCGAATTAGATTTGGGTGGTTTTAAGTCTGTTCTTAACTGGATGGCCCTATAGCCACAATCATTATTGGCTACCTGCTTTCTTCCTGATTTAAATAGCATATTTAAGGATGTATTTCAGCGTATCTTTAATCCGCCCATGCTGATTGCACATGCTTTGTATTATCATCGATTCAAAAATGCCCGCCATTTGTTTTAACTGGCGTTGAGTGTACTCACTCAGGGGCATTTCTATTGGGGAGAACGGGGGCATTACTACTTTCTGCTAACAGCGTTGGATAGCTTTATTGCTAATTGCTAATGGTATTGATAACTGTTATCATTATTGATTCAGTTTTTAATCACATTTTTAATCCACTGTTATATGGAGTAAGTCAATGCCTTCTGTTTTCCTGCACCGACGACTGGTCATCGCTATTGCCACAACCCTGTTACCCATGACCGTATTTGCCCAGAGCGAGCACGAAACTATTAAGCCGAGCAAGCAAGAAACTATTAAGCCAAGCAAGAATGAAACTATTATGCCGGCTATCG
>NZ_CAKMNW010000059.1 GCF_927904885.1 Candidatus Nitrotoga sp. M5 | reverse complement strand
GGTTATGGCACAAAAGACGACATACAACCCGATGTTCAAGGAAGCTTCCTCACAAAGGACTTAAAGAAAAGTAATATTCAGAATTTGCCCCTATTGGGCATTATAGTTGGCGGAGTGATTACGGGATGATGTGAAACAAAGGCGAAATGGAAATCGTCAGGACTGAAAAACCCGAGGTGCTGTCTTGCGCCACTCAAGCGCGATAGTCTGATAGGGATCAGTTCCAGCGAAAAACATCAGGGCCGGCGGTTGTAAGATAAAAGCCGCGTTTAAAGGCCGGAGACATGACTGCACCCAGCCGCCAGAAAACATCACATTTTTACCTTGCCATAGGAGCGCCATCCAGACATGACAGCACCCGGTCGCGGTAAAACTTATGAGATTAGTATTGCTTACTGGCTGAGACTGAACTATTTACGAGAACGGTATTTTTAACTAGATCTATAACTAAGTCCATTTTATGTGATGATGGACAGTCCGTGAACGCTAAAGTCGACTTTCCAAAGGCACAAGCAACTTTCTTCTGACACCGTGTCTGGTATATATCCAAATGTAATTTTCAGTGGTGATAGGAAATTGGTCGCGAATAGTAGTGACAATATATATTAGATAGAATCTTAACTAATGAAGTTTTGAGGCGCACCAGTCTGTGGCGCAGCGAAGATTTAGCAAGTGACAAATGCAGCGAAGGCTATATGGCAAGACAAAAAGCATCATCCGAGGACATGAAAGTCAAACGTCGAGAGGATGACGGGAACTATGGCCCAGGAGGCGTTCAATCCGTCGAGACAGGTATAGAATTGTTGGTTGCCTTGGCGCGCTTATCGGCAGAATCACCCCTACAGATGCTCAAAACGATTGCCCAAGCTGCAGGAATTCCTGCCTCTAAGGCCCACCGTTATCTAGTTAGTTTCAAGCGCACCGGTATGGTCGAACAGGATGCCGATAATGGACGTTATAGGCTTGGTCCGAATGCTCGATTAATTGGGGTAGCGGCTATAAGCGGCGCACAGGTTATCCATGCCGCGAGCCAGCGTCTGCCAAATCTTTCAAAAGTAACGGGCTTCTCATCGACACTGGCGATTTGGACGCAGAGTGGCCCGACGGTCGTGTGGGTGGAAGACGCAACTAGGCCGATCACAGTAACGACTCGAGTCGGTGAAATTTTGCCATTGTACACATCAGCGATTGGTCGTGTATTCTCGGCTTGGATGCCCGAAGCTAGTATCCAGCCACTATTACAAAAGGAGTTGATCCTGCGGTACGGAATTGGCGCAAGAGGTTTGAAAACTAAGCAAGCCGAGTTAAATAAATGGCGCGAAGAAATTAGGCAGTTGGGGCTTGGCTGGACTGTGGGAGAGGTTAATAAGGAGACCAGTGCGCTTGCTGCGCCGATTTTCGATTATAGGGGCGATCTCCCAGGCGTTATCGCGATTTTTGGAGCGTCCAAGTACTTCGATATAGACCCGGGCGGTCGACTGGCTATAGAAATTCGTTCTGTGGCGGAGGAAATTTCAGAGGAACTAGGTTATCTCAAGAAACATGAAGACGATTGTGATTGAAATTGAGACAAGGTCATTTACCCATAAAGACAATTTCAATACATTGATGAAAGCCCGACGTTCTTAGTTAAGGGGACTCTCAGACGGCGCGTTTTGATTTAACAGATTTTGTGTTGTCTGCGATAGTGCCTTTGTTGCCGAATAAGTCGCGGGGGCGTGTTGACGACCGCCGTGTGTTGATCAGGATATTTTGGGCTTGCGAACGCGTACGCTGTGGAGGGACATCTTGCGCGTTATGAATTCGCGACGTGCGTGGACCACTTCGCTGGCCGCGCAGCGAGTTGTGACGACGCGCTGTTGAAGCCGTTCGATGCAAATGGGCGCGAATACATGGAGTACCTCCGCGCCCAAGGAATTTTTTTCGATGTTCCAGCCGAGTTTCTAATGACTACCACAGCGCGCTGCTACCCAGCCCTTGGTCCGGCGGGTCTGGGGGATATCGAGTCGGATATAGCCGACCACTTTTTGAAATTCCATAAGCGGCATAGGCCGATTTAATCAATTTGACGTTGGCGAAGACGTGGTGGATCATTTTTATGCGGCTTCCGGACAATGAATGTTCCCGACCCTGTGGCACAGATTTCGCCGCTGTCAGTGAACACGTTGCAAAGTGTGACGAGCGTGCGGCCGCCGTTGCGTACGACTTCCGCGATAGCCACCAATTCGTCCCCACTTCCCGGTGCTAGATAGTTCAGCTTTAGTTCAAGAGTAACAACGAGGCGTGTGCGCGTTTGATAAGTGCCGCCGGATGCCGCTGTTCCCATCGCGATATCGAGAAGGGAAGCAATGATTCCGCCATGCGCCACGCCTCGAATATTGCGCTTCGCATCATCGAGAGGGAGTGCAACAACGGCGCGACTGTCTGATACATCACGGTATTGAATGCCGAGCCATTTTCGAAAACCTACATCGTCGTCCATTTTTTTCCTCAAAAAATTTGTGAGCCGGAGGAATATAACTCTCAGGCACCTAAGAATTTTGGTTTGCGGCGTTCAAACATTGCTTTCGTCCCTTCGCGAAAATCAGCCGTGCTCCGCTGCCAATCCTGTTCCATACATTCGCGTTCAATGGCTATTGATACGGCGTCGGCTAACCCCCGGCGCATTGTTTCGTGCGTCGACTGTACGGCAAGCGGAGCGGACTGCGCAATCTCTTGAGCCAATGCTCTTGCCGCTTCTAAGACCTCCGCTTGCGGTACTAAGACATCCACGAGGCCAATGTTTGCAGCCTCGTTGCCGGTGATTCTGCGTCCGGTATAAAAAAGAAGTGACGCACGCTGCGCACCAATTACACGCGGTAAAGTGGCGGTTAACCCGAATCCTGGATGAATGCCTATTCGGTTGAAGTTCGCGCTGAAGCGCGCCTCAGGACAACAGACGCGAAAATCGGCTATAAGCGCCAAGCCTAACCCGCCGCCGACGGCCGCACCATGAACCGCGGCTATGATCGGTTTCCGTATACGGAACAGGCGTACCGCCGCCTTATAAATATGCTCGCCTTGCGAATCCGGCGCATTAGTTAAATCTTGACGCTTGGAAAAGTCGGATCCGGCGCAGAATGATTTACCTTCAGCGGCAAGCACGATAGCGCGACAATCCGCCATTTGATCCAGTGTTTCGAATATTTTGGCTATTCGTGAAATCAAACTCGAATCGAAGAAGTTGTGCGGAGGCCGCCGTATCGTCACAGTCGCAACGCAGTTTTCCTTTTCAATAAGGAGGTCAGATTGTCCAGATTGCGTGATGTAGTCCAATGTCATGTCCGCCGAGATTACTTAAGACGACACAATGTCGCCTCTAGTTACAGAAAATAAGATTAGTGGCGCTTTGGTTTGCGCTTCTCCTTAAAGGCAACGCTATGCTCCTTCTGTTCATTGGTGCCGTAATAAAGCGAGACGGCTTGAAAACCGAGTGCGCCGATGCCGCGAATATTTTCGCTGTCGGCATTAAAAGAACGCTTGGCGATCGCTAATGCCGTCGGACTTTTTTCACCAATTTCTTCACACCATAGGTTGACTTCGGCGTCTAGCCGCTCGTCCGCTACGACTTTGTTGACAAGTCCCATAGTCATTGCTTCGTCCGCGGAATAGCGGCGGCACATGAACCAAAATTCACGCGATTTCTTTTCACCGATGATCCGGCTTAGGTACGCCGTGCCCCAGCCAGGGTCCACGGAGCCGACTTTTGGTCCGACTTGACCGAACACAGAACTTTTGGCGGCGATAGTCAAGTCGCAAACAGTAGCTAAAACATTACCCCCTCCAATTGCAAAGCCGCGTACTTTAGCCAATGTCGGCTTTGGAGCGTCACGCAGGGCGGAATGTAAATCTTCAAGTGGTACGCCAATAACTCCGCGCGACACGCGCTCATGCTTTTTTTCCCCGGTGTCTCCTCCGACGCAAAACGCACGATCGCCCGCCCCAGTCAAAACAATTGCATGGATATGCTTGTCCCATGCGGCGCGCTGTACGGCGTCAAGCAATTCGATAAATGTTTGAGATCGAAGGGCATTAAGCTTGTCTGGTCGGTTGATTGTAATTGTTGCTGCGCCAGAGCGAACTTCATAGATCAAATCCTCGTAGTCTTGCATATGCTTCTGCCTTTCACTTTTGGGGCCGTTAGGAAGCGAGTTGACAATAAACCCGCGATTAGATAATACTATCATACGGAATTCGATTACGCATATAGAAATTATTGAGCAACTCTATTATAGCGCTCAGTAACGACGAAAAACTTAGAAACTCTAGATGTAGAAGAGTTTGATATAGGCCAATTAAAGTAACCGCATTAATTGGTTAGGCGCTGGGCGCGAGGCATTTACCGCTCTTGATATGGGGAGTTAATTAACGAATGGATGTGTTTGGTATCACCTCAGAACAAAGATTTTTCAAAGAGGTACTTACAAAGTCAGTGCAGCAACAAATTACATCCAAATCGATTGATATGGACCGAACGAGATCCTGCGCCGAGCCATTTTTAAAGTACGGTCGAATTAAGTTGGATCGGGACAGATGAATCAGTGTATTGATGACCTGACGATTGTCGAAGCAGGGGGTGGATGGCCGATTGCGCTTGCCGGTCGTGTCCTCGCTGAACTCGGCGCAACGGTGATAAAGCTTGAAACGCCCAAAGGAGATTCATTAAGGCACGTTGGTCCAATTCATAGTGATGGACAAAGTTACGTTTGGCACTCCGTGTCAGCTGGCAAGCGGTCCATTGCGCTTGACTTGGATCACGAAAGTGAACGGAATTTAGCTCGTCAACTTATTGATATGGCTGACGTTGTGCTAACCGATGGCGAGCAATTTGAACTGGGTGGTGACGCCTGGCGCGCGCGCGAGGATTTGATCTATGTTACTCTTACGCCGTTTGGCACGATGCCGCCAACGGTTTGGAAACACGGCTGCGAAGGCGTGATTCAGGCAGCGGCCGGAATTATCGCGACCACTGGATTTCCTGGAGATTCTCCAGTTCGCGCCGGTTGCGGCCTTGCCGATCACGTCGCAGCATTTTACACGGTCACGGCTATTCTTGCCGCGTTACTGCATCGGGATCACTCCGGTCGGGGGCAGCAGATCGACATGGCGTCGTATGATTGCCTCATAACGTTACTTTTGCTGTGGTTGCCGAAGTATTTCATGACCGGTAGTGCGCCTTCCCGTCAAGGTAATCGCCATTTGAGTAGTGTCCCTTGGAACAATTATCGGACGCTGGATAGTTGGATCATGATTTGCACAAGCACGGACGCGCAATGGTTAAGGTTGTGCGATCTGATGGGCCGTTCTGATCTCAAAGGTGGGCGTCTAGACTCGCTGCCCGAGCGGATGAATAACGTGGACTTTGTCGATGAACTCGTTGCCAAATGGGTAAAGACGCAGACAACGAGCAATGTTGTCGAGAAACTACATGCAATAGGTGTGCCAACGGGACCGATCTTAACGGTCACTGAGATGCTTAAAGATCCGCATGCCAAGGCACGAGGAATTGTTGCCGAAGTGCCGGACAATGCGGGAGGGCATGTTCCAGTCGCCGGTCCGCTATGCAAAATGTCTGAAACGCCCGGCATTATTGTCGGATGCGGTCCTGTACTGGATGCGGATCGTGCGTTCATCACGGAACGAATGCTTGAGCACAAATCGGCAGGGCAAGGAAAATCGCTCAATGCGCGGTCGCTTTTCGAAATGACGATCGTTGAATCCGGCGTTTTCGGTGCAGGGCCATTCGCGACCAAATTGATGGCTGAATTGGGCATGAACGTGATCAAAATAGAGTCGCCTGATGGTGACGGGATGCGGCACTATCAACCGCAACTTGATGGGACGGCATATCCCTTTCACTTGTACAACGCCAATAAAAGATCGATTGTCCTCGACCTAAAATTGAAGAGCGGTCTCAAGCTGGCGCGCGAACTCATAGACGACGCTGATGTTTATCTTGAAAACTTGGGTCCTGGCGTGATTGAGAGGCTCGGTCTTGGCTATGAGCGATTCAAGAAAAGTAATCTTAGCCTGGTTTACTGTTCCGTTAGCGGTTTCGGTCGAACCGGCCCTTATTCCGGTAACCGGGCTTACGATACGGTCATTCAAGCGATGTCCGGCATGATGGGCGCGACCGGTGACGATTTGCCAACCAAAATTGGGGTATCAGCGGCCGATCTGTTAGGGCCGATTTTTGCTTGTATCCCGATTTTTGCGGCGCTTCACCACAGAAATCGCGGCGGGAGTGGGCAGTTGATCGATGTTTCGATGTATGACGTTTGTGCGTCAGCGACGCAGTCTCTTTGGCCGAAAATTTGGCAAGGAGGCGACGTGCAGCGTATGGGGAATCAGCATCAGTTTTACGTCCCCTATGGTTGCTATCCGACACGGACAGGCGATGTCTTCATTGGAGTCGAGGACGATCGACAATGGATGTCGCTAAGCAAGCTTTTAAATGTGAGAGACAATCTCAAATGGGCCAATGCATCGGGTCGGCTTCTTGAGCGGGATATAGTCAACAGCCACGTTGCGGAATGGACCAAATCGCAGGCGGCATCGTCAGTCGCTAAAAAGTGTCAGGGGGCGGGCATTCCCGCATCACCGGTCCGTACAATTGAGGAGACGATGACCAACCAGCGGACGGTGGAACGGGACATGCTGGTCAATGTTCACGGATTGAATAACGGAGAGCTGTTACTCACCGGATCTCCGTTCAAAATGAGCAGGACGCCGGGGCGGATATTGAGGGGTGGACCTGCTTTCAACGACATTGCCACTCAAGTGGATAAATAGATCAACAACGACGGACGTATCACAAATGAATCTTGGACTTCACAATTACACAGCATTGGTGACCGGCTCCGGACAGGGTATTGGACAGACAATTGCTCTTCGTCTTGCACAGGAACGAGTCAAAGTTGCCGTGAATGATATTAATGCGGAACGAGCGTCGGAAACGGTAGCCAAGATCAATGACGCGGGAGGTGCCGCCATTGAAGCCGTTTTTGATATTACCGACTATCGTGCGGTGCAGCAGGGACTGCATAAAATAGAATCTGAATATGGCGGTGTGGATATACTCGTCAATAACGCAGCCTTCCTCTTAGGCCATCATGATTTTCTTGAGACCAGCCCGGATGATTGGGATCGGGAAATTAAAGTTTGTTTTTACGGAGCGCTCAACTGTTGCCACGTTGTTGCGAAAGGGATGGTGGAGCGCAAAACGGGCAATATTGTCAGCATTGCATCCGACGCGGGCCGTATTGGTCAAGCGCGCGAAGTCGCTTATGCGGCGTCAAAATCTGCAGTGATTGGGATGACCAAATCTCTCGCACAAGAGCTGGGGCGGTATAACATAAATGTAAATGCGATCTCGCCAGCTGGTACGGACACGCCTTTGCGGCAGAGCGTCGAGCAAAAAGAGTTAGAACGGCTGGGAGAGGAAAAGTATCGCGAACGCGAGCGCAAAATTCTCCGCCTTTACCCGCTTCGCCGTATCGGAAAACCCGAAGATATTGCGAATATGGTTGTATTTCTTGCTTCCGATGCCGCTTGCAACGTCACCGGTCAGGTCATCAGTGTGAATGGCGGTTACGCCATGCCGGGTTAGGAGAGGAATCCAATGTCAACGTCTGATATTTTGTTGAGAGAGCAGCGCGGCGCAGCCGCAATTTTGACACTGAATCGTGTTGAAAAGCACAATTCATTGAGCGGCGAGCTACTCATTGCAATCGCGCAGGCAGTGCGTGCATTGGATGAGGATCCCAGTGTTCGCGGAATCGTTATTGCTGGCCAAGATGATTTTTTTTCAACCGGCGCTGATCTTAACGAAGCACTTGCTGCGACCGAACTTCCGAAGATTATTTCCTTTTTGGACAATTTTCGTAACGCGAATAGTGTGATCGAAAGTAGCCGCAAGCCGGTTATCGCGGCAATTTGTGGCTATTGTCTCACTGGCGGTCTTGAATTGGCATTGGCCTGCGATTTACGCTTTGCAGGAGATAACGCTCAATTCGGGATAACCAGCGCGAAGATCGGCTCTGTCGCCGGTGCTGGCGGCACGCAAAGGCTTGCGCGCCTTATCGGTTCTGATCACACAAAGGATCTTCTGTTCAGTGCACGCTTCATTGACGCGCAGCGAGCGTATGATATCGGCCTTGTGACAACTGTTTTGCCTCGAAATGAAGTGCTAGATGCCGCTATCGAGCGTATCGAGGAATACGCGAAGCAAGCACCATTGAGTGTCTGGCTTAGCAAGATTGCCATCAATATCGGACAGCAGCTTGATCTGGAATCCAGCCTTGTGTTTGAGCAGCTGCTGACGGCTGCTGCCTTCGGCACGCAGGATCGCAAGGAGGGTATGAGTGCTTTTCTCGAGAAGAGAAAGGCAAAATTTACCGGAGCGTGAGATTTAGAATCAATCGCTGCGTAAGACGGACTACATTAGAGAAACGACCAACGCAAAAATAGCAAAAGCAAGCAAGGAGGAATCATGTTGAACAATAGATTAATGGCCAAGATTTTGGCCGCATCAATTGTCGGTGCGTTTATATTTACGGGGGGCGTCGCCTTCGCGCAGGAAAAGTTGCCGCCGCATTCTTTTAAGGTGCTCGGCTCATTTGCCAATCTTTCACCTTTCCTTAAGTACGAGCAGCCGTTTTGGACGGAAGTTATTGCCGAAAAATCAGGCGGCAGCATCACGGCCACTATCCGACCACACACGGAACTGGGTTTGAAAGGGTTCGAAATTCTTCGCCTTTTGAATCTTGGGGTCTTCGACTTCGGGCATGTCGTCATCGGATATATTGCGAGCGATAATCCGGCTTTCGAAGGTCTCGACCTTGCAGGCCTTACTCAAGATTTTAAAACACAGCGCGAGATATCGGAACGTTACAAGCAGATTTTGGAGCCGTTGCTTGAAAAGAAGCATGGTGTGAAATTGCTTGGCTTAAATCCGTATCCGAGCCAGATGGTCTTCTGCCGCTCGGAAGTCAAGAGCCTGGCAGATTTGAAAGGAAAAAAGGTGCGAGTGTACTCGGCGACTTTAGGTGATTTCGTTGAGGGTAGCGGCGCAGTCAGCGCTACGATTGCTTTCCCCGAAGTCATTCCTGCACTTGAGAAAGGCACGATCGATTGTTCGATTGGAGGTGGATCAACCGCCTATGCTGGTAAATGGTACGAAGTCGCCAATTCTATCTATGGCCTTCGCGTCGGCTACGGCATGGCCATGATCTTTGCAAACCTGAACACATGGGATAGCCTCGACGACGGAACCAAGAAGCTGATAACTGAGCAGATGAAGGCATATGAGGACCGCATATGGGACGGAATTGCTCGTGAAGATCAAGAAGGCATAGATTGCAATATAGGCAAAGCATGCTCGCTTGGTAAACCGGCAAACATGAAGCTTTTCGAGCCTTCACCGGAAGATGTTGCTCAGCGGAAGCTTATCTTGAAAAATTCCGTGCTGAAACATTGGGTGGAACGTTGCGGCGAAGCTTGTGCGGATGATTGGAACAAAACAGTCGGCAAGGTTCTAGGTATTACGGCAAATTGATTGTGGCTAGGGTACCGACCATCAGCGTTTTGGACGTTGACGGTCGGGCCTACGGAGAATTTCAATGCTTGTTCAGTTGAGCGCGTTGATCGCGCTAAGTCACCGGGTATCCCGATGGGCGACTTGGATTGGTGGCGGCATGATGTTGTGCTGTGCATTCTTGGTCAGCCTTGACGTCATATCGCGTAAATTTTTTGAATTTTCGATATCGGGGTCTGACGAAATAACCAGTTATGTCTTTGCGATTGGCACTACTTGGGCATTGGCATTTGCGTTGCTCGAGCGCTATCATATCCGTATCGACATCATTTATCTCACTTTACCACGTCGCTGGGCTGCGTTCCTAGATGTATTGTCTCTATTGGCGTTCTTGGCGTTTGCTGGAATTCTGTCCTATCGAGCCACGGTAGTATTTCAAACGAGCGTTCACTTTTGGTCGACAGCCAATACACCGCTTCAGACACCGCTCGCAATTCCTCAAGGCTTGTGGCTTATTGGGATCATAGGTTTTACGTTAATTATCGTCCTGCTGTTGGCTCGCGCTACGATTGCTCTTTTAAAGGGTGATCTGCAGACAATTAATGACTTGGCAGGCATACGAACGCATAGCCATGATATTGAAGTGGAACGAGAGAGAATTTCTGTCGAGGGAGAGGGCTGATGCTGGGTGCCGGTCTTCTCCTTCTTCTTGTCTTAATTGCGCTCAGTATTCCGGTCGCGGCCGTTCTGGGCATTCTCGGTATACTATTTAGTCATTTTTTCTCTCCCATGCCATTGGATCTCGCGATGGGAGAGATGTTCTGGCAATCGAACACAGACTCGCTACTTGTGGCGATCCCAATGTTTATACTGCTTGGCGAAATCATGCTTCGGGCAGGTATTGCGGCGAAGCTATACGGCGCGCTCGCGCAATGGTTGGCCTGGTTGCCCGGCGGCCTCATGCACGCGAACATAGGCGCTTGCATGATGTTTGCGGCGACCTCCGGATCTAGTGTTGCCACGGCGGCGACGGTAGGGACCGTCGCGCTCCCGGAAATTGAGAAACACCGTTACAACGAGACCCTCTATCTCGGAACGCTGGCTGCTGGGGGCACGCTTGGGATTCTCATTCCGCCTTCGATCAACATAATCATATACGGAATGTTGACAGAAACGTCGGTCCCATCGCTTTATTTGGCTGGGTTCATTCCCGGGTTCCTGCTCGCAGTCATATTTTCCGTAATGGTCATCATCTCCTGCTTCATTCGACGGGCTTGGGGGGGGGTACCGGTGCAGACTAGCTGGGAATTGCGCATGCGCACTTTACCAAACCTTTTGCCGCCGCTGTTCATTTTCATTTTGGTAATAGGCTCGATTTACGGTGGGGTGGCGACGCCCACCGAAGCATCCTCCCTGGGGGTCGTCGGTGCAATCATTCTTGCCGCGTTCAACCGATCGTTATCTTGGGAGATGCTTCGTCTCGCGACCGAAGGGACGATGCGCATGACGGCCATATTGTTGTTGATAATTGCCGCCGCGACATTTCTCAATTTTGTGATTTCGGCGATAGGGCTGACTCATCAGCTTACGGTTGTTGTTCAGGATATTGGCTTCGGGAAAGTAGGGACGATGATCGCGATCATTATTTTCTACATCGTCCTTGGGTGTTTCATGGAAACATTTTCAATGATGATCACGACGATCCCACTTATTTTCCCGATAGTCATCACACTGGGCTACGATCCTATTTGGTATGGAATCGTGCTCGTTATTCTAATGGAAATGTCTCTCATCACCCCGCCGTTTGGCTTAAATCTATTTGTTATTCAATCGCTACGGAAAACCGGAAATTTCAGTCAGGTCGTGATCGGGGCGTCGGTATTTGTCGTCACGATGTTATTCTTTATTGCCGCCCTGATGATATTTCCGCAAATCGCACTCTGGTTGCCCGGCGTACATTGACCAACCTTTAACAGCGGTACGACGCGTACCGAAAGGAGGACAGTTTGAACTTCGAACTTTCGGAGGAGCACCAGATGGTGCTCAATTTGGTAAAGCGATTTGTTGACAAGGAATTAATACCTGTCGAAGCCGCAGTTCTACAACGGGAGATGCGAGGAGAGCAACTCCGTCTTTTAGAAGCAGAGGAGGAACCGCTGCTGAAGAAATGCAGAGAATTAGGCCTCTGGGCGCTTGACGCTCCGCCAGAACTCGGCGGCGCAAATTTGCCGAATACATTGTGGGTTAGAATAAACGAAGAACTCGGCAGAACGATCACACCATTCGTATTCCCGCCGGAATCCCCGAATATGCATATGCTGCTGGCGACAGTGAACGAAGAGCAGAGAAGGAAATATCTTGAACCTTATGCAAAGGGTGAACTTAAAGCGGCCATCGTTATTTCTGAACCGGGGGCGGGGGGAGATCCGGCCGGGATGACCACGCGTGCGGAAAAAGATGGCAAAAATTGGGTCTTGAATGGAAGCAAAATCTGGATAAGTCGCGTCGCGACTGCAGATTTTTCGATTGTCATGGCGCGGGTCGGCGCCGGTAAACGACACGAGGGGATTTCCGCATTCATTGTGGACAAGGGCTCGCCTGGTTTTAAAGTTACACGGGAAATCCCGATGCTTGCCGGCCATCGGACTTACGAAGTCATTTTTGAGAATTGCCGAATTCCGGAAAAGCAGCTTCTCGGTGAAATTGGTGCCGGCTTTGCGCCGATGCAGTTGCGGCTGACGGTCAGGCGACTGCAAATGGGAGCCTGGTGCATCGGCATGAGCAGACGCGCGCTCGATATGATGATCGAACAGGCGAAGCAGCGCACGACGTTCGGTACCAAGCTCGCCGACCGGCAGGCCATTCAATGGTGGATTGCTGACGCGGCAACTCGAATTCATGCTTGTCGTTTGATGGTTTACGATGCCGCACGAATGCAGGATGAGGGCCATGATGTGCGTACCCAGGCGTCCATGATCAAGGTGTTCGCCACAGAGATGGCGACGAGCGTGATTGACAATGCCATGCAAACATTCGGTGCTATGGGTGTTACCAAGGAAATGCCTCTCCATCTCTTGGCCCAAAAAGCACGCGTGATGAGAGTTTATGAAGGGCCGAGCGAAATACATAGGATGACGATTGCGCGGAGAATATTGAGCGAAGCGCGTTAAGGTTACAAGGATCAAAAAAGTAATGGAAACGAAACAACAAATTGGTCAAAACTCTCCGTTGGCGGGAGTGAAGGTGCTGGATTTAGGTCAAATTTATCAAGGACCGTACGCCTCATTTTTGTTGGCAAAAGCGGGCGCAAATGTCATCAAGGTAGAGCCACCTAAAGGGGAGCCATCACGTTTGCGTGCGAAAATTGGCCGCGGCGCATCACTACCTATGGTTATGTTAAACACGAACAAGCGAGGGATTACGCTGAATTTAAAGACGGAGAAAGGCCGTGATTTGCTTAAAGAGATAGTCTTAAAAGCCGACGTTCTTGTGGAGAACTACGCGCCAGGCGTGCTCGACCGACTGGGTGTTGGTTGGTCGGTTCTTCATGAGGCAAATCCCCGTCTGATTTATGCATCGGCAACGGGATATGGCCTCTCCGGCCCAGATCGCGATAATCTTGCAATGGATCTGACGGTTCAGGCCGTTTCTGGAATTATGAGTATCACTGGGATGCCCGATGGACCGCCCATGCGTGCAGGCCCCTCAATATGCGACTTTCTCGGTGGCGTCCATCTTTTCGCCGGTATCATGATGGCTCTATATGAAAGATCGACGACTGGTATCGGGCGACTTGTAGAAGTGGCTATGGAGGAAGCAGTCTATCCGACGCTCGCGTCGAATTTGGGACTCCTTTACAGCAGTGGGACTGCCGCCTCGCTCCGTGTCGGGAATAGGCACGGCGGTTTGGCGCTTGCTCCTTACAATGTTTATCGTGCCAAAGACGGCTTTGTGGCAATCATCTGCGTTGTTGAGGATCACTGGGCTAAATTGGTTGCTGCAATGGGGCGAGATGAGCTTCGCGAAGATCCTCGATTTGCTACAAACCAGTTGAGAGTCGCGAATTTGTCCGACACAGACAGAGTCGTCGAAGAGTGGACGTCAAATATGTTGCGGGCGGATATATTCAAACTGACAAGCGCGCATCGTGTTCCATCGGCACCGGTACGCGACCTGGATGAAGTCATGAACGATCCACACATGCATGCGCGTGGTATGCTTGAATGGTTTGACGACCCTGATCTAGGGCGCGTTGTCCTTCCCTCGACTCCAATACGACTTCACGGAACAGACCAAGTTGCGATGGCCGCAAGCCCATTGCTAGGTGAGCACAATGAGGAAGTTTATTCAGAGTGGTTGGGGCTGTCGCCTACTGAAATGGAGAAGCTGCGACAAGATGGTGTAATTTAGTATTTAAGCGAGATGTGTTCTGCCGCCTTATAACTGATCAAAGTTTTTTTATTATTCTACGAATTTCCTTTGAGTATTTTAAGTTTTATCAGCGTCGCACCGAGTTCAAAGAGGATGCGTCCGGCAAGTACAATCGGTCATCCACCACCTGCTTCGATGATCATCAGGTCATCCAGACACTGATTCGTCTGCGCCGATCCAACTTAATTCGGCCATGCTTTAAAAATGGCTCGGCGCTGGATCTCGTTTGTTCCAGCAAATATTTGGAAGACTTTTGCATCACGCATCAGCATTTCGCAGGGATTTCCCTTGATGTAACCGGCGCCGCCAAAGAGTTGAACAGCATCAATTGTAACCGCCATGGCAACGTCACTGGCATAGAGCTTTGCCATTGCCGCGAACCTGCGGGCATTTTTTGAGCTTTGGCCTTCTACTTTGATAATATTCGCGGTTTGGTAGACTAAAGCCCGTGCCGCCTCAATACTGGTGGCCATATCGGCAAGCTTGAACTGCAATGCTTGAAATTCGTTGATCTTTCGACCGAATTGCACCCGTTCTGACGCATATCTATAAGCATGGTCCAGCGCGCCTTGCGCGAGACCTACGCAAGCCGCCGCGAGCGTGACACGACTAACATTCTGGCTTTCCATAGCGAGGGTAAGTCCCTCACCTTCTTCGCCAACTCTGTTTTCGATTGGCACCTCGACGTCAGTCAGAGTAATTTCCGCTAGAGGGCATCCCCGTGTACCCATCTTATCTTCCAACCGGCTAACGCTGAGTCCAGACGTACCAGCGTCCGCAACAAACGCAGTGGTTCCGCGTGCA
Organism: Candidatus Nitrotoga sp. M5; assembly: GCF_927904885.1. GTDB lineage: Bacteria > Pseudomonadota > Gammaproteobacteria > Burkholderiales > Gallionellaceae > Nitrotoga. Next base: position 27,470 of record NZ_CAKMNW010000059.1, on the reverse strand, counting down.
CCCGCATTTCGATCGGTCGCGGCCACAATTACGTAAACAGAGGAAAGTCCACCGTTTGTTATGTAGCATTTCGTCCCATTGATGACGTATCTATCTCCCTTGCGCACGGCCATCGTTTCAAGATTTCCAACATCTGACCCGCCGCGTGGTTCCGTTAAGCAATATGAACCAAGAGTTGGAGAGTCGATCCAACGACGTAGAAATTGTATGTTGACATTCGTAGGACGTGCGGCCAGAAGGTTTATCGCCGCCCAATTGGTAACCGTCATCACAGCAATTGCGGGCGAAACTGCGCCCAATATTTCTGTTACCAGGCAGCACGTGACGGGATCAAAACCAGGTCCGCCATAAGATTTTCCATGGCACATAGTCAGAACACCTAGCTCCTGTAACAAAGGTATTACTGTCGACGGCAGAATATCGGTTTGGTCCATTTCAATTGTTTTGGGTGCAATTTGTTGCTGCACTGCCTTTGTAAGTGTCTCTTTGAAAAATTTCTGTTCTGAGGTGATGCCAAACACGTCCATTTAAAAATAACTCCCTATATCAAGAGAGGTAAATGCCTCTCGCTCAACGCATAATCAACTAATGCGATTATCTTATCGGTCTATATCAAACTACTTTACATCCAGAATTCTCAAATTTTTTATTGTTACTGAGTGCCACAATAAGCTATCGAATAATTACTGTATGCGTAATCAAGTTCTATATTATAGTATTATCTAATCGTGGGTTTGTTGTCAACTCGCTTCCTAACGGCATTGTCATGGCACTGTCAGAGGAAAATCGAGCTTTGACCATATTTTAGTAATTCCATAAAATTCTGGAATGAAAAACAAGAACCCGTTCCGCTATTTTAAGACTTCACCTGAAATCATCCGCCTGGCAGTGATGATGTACGTCAGGTTTCCACTTTCTCTACGAAATGTCGAAGACCTTCTTCATGAGCGCGGCATCGATATCTGTCATGAGACTGTGCGTTATTGGTGGAACCGGTTCGGTCCGTTATTCGCAAGTGAAATCCGAAAGAAACGGATCAATCAAGCTCAAAATTATTCAAACTGGAAATGGCATCTTGATGAGGTCTTTGTGAAAATCAATGGCGAGACACACTATTTGTGGCGTGCTGTTGATCATGAGGGTGAGGTGCTGGAAGCCTTTGTTTCCAAGCGCCGCGACCGCAAGGCTGCAAAGGTTTTCCTTAAGAAGATAATGAAACGCTACGGTCAACCTCAAGTGATTGTAACGGACAGATTGGGTTCTTACCGTGCCGCGATGAAGGCTATCGGAAACGCCGAGGTCCAAGAGAGGTCGGCCGGTGGAAGAACAATCGCTGTGAGAACTCCCACCTCCCGTTCCGGCGACGAGAGCAGGGGACGCTAAAATTCAGGCGCCTGCGATGTTTGCAGAAATTTGTCTCAATCCACTCATCAGTCCATAACCACTTCAACCATGAACGTCACCTAACCAACCGAGAAAAATTCAAGCTTCAACGAAATGCCGCACTGGTCTAGTGGCAGCAACTTAGTGCGGCAAAATAGGGGCACCGTTATGCCCATTTTGCGACATACAGAGACTACGTCGCATTAGTCTGACACCACCGCCACGCTTCTTTCTTCTTAAAATAGTCAATAAAATCAATGTTATAGAAGAGGGTAGAATTTAATTTCCCCACACGCTTTCCCCACACAAATTCCCCATACATTTCCATCGCTCACCTCGCTTTTTATTCATCCTGCGCTATGTAGAGAATTTTTGCGCGAAAATCGGATCAACAAAGCCCAGTTTTGAAGTAGCCTTGACCTGTTTTAATTGCTTCGTCACATGGGAGAAGGAAGATGATAGAAGACCTTCCAACTAGGGAGGATTTTGACGAGATCGGCATGTCATTGTTGAATAATGCGTGGGATAGCGTTGCAGGGCTTTGTCAGAAGAAAACAGCTTGATGTTCATTTGCTCGTCGACTAGCCTCCGAGCATGACGAAAAAGAACCCCTTTCGCTATTTCAAGACATCGCCCGAGATTATCCGCATTGCGGTTATGATGTATGTCCGATTTCCGCTTTCACTTCGCAACGTTGAAGACCTTCTTCATGAACGGGGCATCGATATTTGTCATGAAACGGTCCGCTATTGGTGGAATAGATTTGGCCCCCTGTTTGCGCGCGAGATCCGAAAGAAACGACTTCATCCTTCTTCCCGGAATCACTCCAACTGGCGATGGCATCTGGACGAAGTATTTGTGAAGATCAATGGTGAAACACACTATCTGTGGCGGGCCGTCGATCACGAGGGAGAAGTGCTGGAAACCTTTGTTTCCAGGCGCCGCGATCGCAAGGCAGCTCTGGTATTCCTTAGGAAAATCATGAAGCGGTACGGAAAGCTGCATGTGATTGTAACGGACAGATTACGTTCTTACCGTGCCGCAATGAAGACCATCGGAAACACTGAAGTACAAGAGGTTGGCCATTGGAAGAACAATCGTTGTGAAAATTCCCATCTCCCATTCCGACGAAGAGAGCAAGCGATGCTGAAATTCAGGCGCTTGCAAAGTTTACAGAAATTCGTCTCAATCCATTCATCCGTCCATAACCACTTCAACCATGAACGCCACCTAAACAACAGAGCAACATTCAAGCTTCAAAGAACCACCGCACTTGCCGAGTGGCAGCAGCTTAGTGCTGCATAATAGGGGCACCGTTACCCCAATTTATGCCATACGGAGACGAAGTCGCATTCGTCTGACAGCACCCCAGTGTCGCTTTCCTCGAATGACGATGACCATTTCATCCAGATGCCAGATATCATTGGGAGTAGGGCGGGTAGATCTTAGGTTTCTGGCTACTGGGTCACCAAACTTTAGAAACCATCGCCGAACTGTTTCGTACGAAATATCCAGGCCGCGTTCTGCCAGTAAATCTTCAACATCCCGATAGCTCAATGTAAATGGAGCGTAAATCCAAACGGCATGTTTAATTATGTGAGAAGGGAAGCGATGTCGGGAATAGGAGATCTTTTGCATCGGTGGAGATTAGAGGATCATAAATTTTCTCGCCACTAAGTTAATGTGACAAAACCGGTCGTTTTAGTCTGACAGCATCCGGTTCACCGAATTCAAGCACCTCTTTGCCGGAAACGATCATGCTAAAGCACATGCGCACCTGACGATTGGCTATCGCGACCTATACACGGGATCAGTATCGAACACGGCGTGTTGCGGTGCATCCTTGTTCTCAGGGCGATCCGTCTGTCTCGCGCCGAGAGAGCGGCATGTGCCTGAGATTCTTTACCCAAGTAATAGGAGAACGATTATGTCAAAATCTTTGAATTCCCCCACTAATAAGTATGAAACACAGCAGAAAAGGAACAGCCCGCTGAAGACAAAGATGGGCATTGACAACACTTCATCCCCCCGTAGGAACGGATCCGAGGAGCTGGTACCTTCGCGTTATGCGTTGCGGGTCGGTGAGATTGATGTGCTGGTGGTCAGCGATGGTGTGCTGCCTTTGCCAACCGCTACGATGGCCACCAATGCCGACCCAGCCGTCCGCGCAGCCTGGCTTGAAGGCATGTTCCTCCCACCGGACGCATTCGATTGGGCGCTGAATGTCCTTGTAGTGCGTAGCGGCGACCAGATCATACTCGTTGACGCTGGACTGGGGGGGCAGTTTCCTGGTTTTCCACGGGCAGGGCAATTCCCTAAGCGTCTGGAGGCCGCTGGCATCGATCTCGCGTCCGTGACCGACGTGGTGATTACCCACATGCACATGGACCACGTCGGTGGGCTTCTCGTCGACGAGGTGAAGAACCGGCTGCGTCCAGACTTGCGCATCCATGTGGCAGCCACCGAGGTCGATTTTTGGGCGTCGCCCGACTTTTCGCACACGTCTATGCCGAACCCGGTGCCGGATGTACTTCGGGTGACCGCCCGCCAGTTCTTGGACGAATACCATAGCAATCTGCGGACATTTGACGAGGAGTACGAGGTTGCACCTGGAGTAGTCGTTTGGCGCACTGGTGGCCATACTCCTGGTCACAGTGTGGTCCGCGTGACGTCCGGCGGCGAGCGGCTGACGTTTGCCGGGGACGCCATCTTCCCGGTCGGCTTCGACCATCCTGAATGGCACAATGGTTTTGAACATGATCCTGAAGAGTCGGTTCGCGTTCGGGTTCGTCTTTTGCAGGAAGCGGCGGCGACCGGCGAGTTGCTAGTAGCCACCCACCTGCCGTTCCCCTCCGTCGGACGGGTGGCAGTTGAGGGCGACGCGTTTCGCTGGGTAGCGGCTTTCTGGGATTACTGATCATGCTTGTTGGGCAAGAAACCCGACGTCCAGGCTTCTACAGTCCGCTTGCATGGGCTGTAGAGGCCTGAGGAGAGAATTACCGGAAGTAAATTGCTTGATAGTTATTTGTTCGTCGATATGCGTTCGTGCATGACAAAAAGGAACCTGCTTTGCCATTTTAAACGCTCTCCTGAATTCATACATATGGCTGTAATAATGTATTGCCGAAAAAAGCCATGAAACGAAATGGGAATCCAGCTGACATTGTTTCTGACAAATTTAAATCTTGTCGTACTGCCATTTAGGATTTCGGCAAACTCAAAACGAAGAGAAGGGAATGTGGGTCAACAATCGTGGTGAGAATTCTCATCAACCTTACCGACGGCAAGACCGCGCAATAATCAAATTCAAGAGCGCAAAAACATTAGAAAAATTTGCGGCGGCCCACTTCTCCGTTTTAACCATTTCAATCACGCGAGCCGCTTAACCAAACGAGATATTTTCAAATAACAACGTAATGTCACTCTTGCCGAACGGTGCGAATTTCGTTCTGCCTAGATTTCGTCAGGCTGAGACGAATTCGCATTTTTCTGACAGCAGCAAAAGTTGAACCCCAGAAATGAATCACAGCATATCATTTAATATTGCGCTAAAGCTTAGGATTCACACCATCGAGAAATGTCCTCACCGTCTGCGCGACAGCGGCTTCTACCATCTGCTTTGAGGGCCTTTTTGCAGTGAGGACGGCCGCAAGGTGAATATCGCCGCGGACGGCTCCAAGAAAATGCTCCGCGGCGATTTGAGGGTCGGACACTTCAATTAGGCCTTGCGCATTTTGATCACGGAAAAAGGCCGCCAGATGATGGCTTGAACGACTGGGCCCGTTCTCGAAAAAAGTATGAGCGAGCTCGGGAAAGTGCGGCGCTTCCGATACCATGGCGCGGTAAAGGGAAATTCCAACCGGGGACAGCAGGACCCCGAGGTAATCGTTGCCCATTTTTACTAGTGTCGTGCGCAAGTCAGCGTCGCCAAGTGGCGGCCTCAAAGCGGTAAGCACCTGATCTGACACCTGGGTGACAATTGCCTCGAAAAGTGCTTCCTTACTGGGAAAGTAGTTATATAGCGTGCGCTTTGAACCGCCGAGTTCAGAGTGAACCTTATCCATGCTGGCACGGCCATACCCTTCTCTAAAAAAGATCTTGGTTGCGATTGAAAGGATCTGCTTTCGCTTGTCTGATTGTTGAGAACGGGTTTGTTCCTGAATAGTCGGTTTCAATCAATTACTCCTTAAAATTTAGCCTGATCACTTGACATGTACGGTACCGTACCGTATATGTCAAGGGTACGACGTCGTATCGTTTGTCAGTTGGTGGATGATAGTGACTGGTGGCCTTCCAGGTAAATCGCTGGAACTAATTAAAGCCTTGCACGGCGTGTTTCGCCCTGCGAATTACTATAGTGGCAAATCATGGTTAAGCTAAATCTGAAAATAATGATAATCGTATGTGTCGCTTTGCCGGTTTGCGCCGTCGGGGTTTACAATGGATTTGAGTATTGGGTTTCCGGACGTTACATCGTACGCACTGACAACGCCTATGTAAGAAGCGATATTGTCGCTATCGCGTCAAAAGTTTCAGGCTATATCGTCGAAGTTGCCGTTGCCGACAACCAGTACGTTGAGGCAGGTGATCCCCTATTTCGTATTGACCCAGAAGACTACGAGGCACGCCATGCGCAAAGTCTGGCGGCACTCGACGAAGCCCGTGCGGCCCGTGCGAGACTTATTGAGGAACGTACACTGCAAGGCGCGCTCATAAATGAAGCGCGTGCAGGTATTGATGCTGCCCAAGCGGAAGCTGAACTTGCGACCAGTGATCGCAAACGTTCCGACAAGCTGGTAAAGGAAGGCTGGAGCACGCGGCAACGACACGAATTCGCAATCGCGAACGAGACACACTCCCGCGCTGGCGTTGAGCAGGCCAAAGCAGGCTTGGCGGCACAACAGGAGCGCCTTAGTGTCCTGACCGCCGAAGCCAAGCGGCTCGACGCGGTGGTCGATCAGGCTTCGGCCAAACTTCGCCTTGCTGATATAGCGTTGAATGATACAGTTGTGCTTGCACCTGTTTCCGGTGTCATCGGCAACAGGCATTTGGAGGCCGGGCAATACGCCCGCCCGGGCGTACCGATGGTATCTATCGTGCCGCTACACAACGTATGGATCGAAGCTAACTTCAAAGAAGATCAGCTTGTACGTATGGCGCCGGGTCAGCCTGTAACCGTGTATGTCGATGCTTTTGGGCGTTCGAAGTTTACCGGTCATATTGATAGCCTTGCGCCAGCTAGCGGCGCCGAATTTAGCTTGTTGCCACCCGACAACGCGACTGGGAATTTCATTCGTATCGTGCAGCGTATTCCGGTCAAGATCCTCCTGAACGCCAATTTTCAGGAGCGTCTTCTCCCAGGCATGTCGGCGGAGGTGCAGGTGGACACTCGCGGCGCGGCTAAGCGGCAGACGACTTCTGTTCTCGATATTGGCACGCGAGAGAAATCAGGCTTCCGGAATATACAGAAAGCAGAGCTGACGAGGTGAAAGAATTGGAACGCGGTCCATTCGATTCCGGCGAAGTTTCCGAAGCCAATGAGCTGCCTTCATCCGGTGCATTAACAAAGAACAGGTCCGTGAACGCGGCGCACTGGATTATAGCGATAGGATTGACTCTCGCTGCGGTTACGGATGCATTCAACGGTGCAATATTTACTATTGCACGGCCGCATTTAATGGGGGACTTCCGGGTGACCCCTGACGAGGTGACTTGGGTAAATCTCGCCTATCTGGTATCTAAAACGGTTTGCTTGCCTGTGGCTGCCTGGTTCGTAGATCGCTTTGGTGAAACTCGATCGCTTTTTTGGTCAATCTTTATAGTCACCGTGACGTCTGTAGCTTGTTTACTGGCAGTTCACTTGCTACCCTTTGTCGCCGCCCGAATTTTTCAGGGGGGCGCGGGGGCGGTGTTGCTTGTCGCAGCCCAGACAATTCTCTTCCGGCTTTTCCCAATAAACAAGCAAGGTCTTGTACAAGCAGTATACGCCTTCGGTGTTGTCGTAGCGCCAACAGCACTAGCACCTGCTGTTATGGGTTGGTTGACAGATGAATTTTCCTGGGTCTGGGGATTCGGGGTGAATCTAGTTCTGGTGCTGCTGGCGATTTCTTGTCTCGGGCCTTATCGTCGTCACCTGCCGAACAGTTTGCGAGTTCGTCGCCCATTCGACTGGATCGGATTCCACTTCTTCCTTCTCTCCATGACCGCCCTGATTTATGTGCTTCTGGAAGGCTCTCGCTGGAACTGGTTCGACGACGACCATATTACATTCTGGAGCCTCGTTAGTGTCGGGGCATTGATTGCCTTTATCGTGTGGCGGTTCTTCAATCCCACTCGTTCCGAACTGTATGATCGGGCAGTATTTGCAAACACGCAATTCGCCTTTGGATTCCTGGTCAGTTTTGTTGCCGGCTTTGTGCTTTTTGGCAGCGCATTCCTCATTCCAGTCTTCGCACTTAACGTCTTGCAGTTGCCGTCAAAGGAAGCGGGAATGCTGATGCTTCCGTCATGCATGACAATCGGAGCAGCATTATTATTCGCTGGCGCACTTATGTCGCGCAAGAATATAAGCCCCTTAACTTTCGTTCCCTTTGGCGTCTCTCTTGTCATGATGGCGATGTGGATGTTGTCATGGTCCAGTTCGGCAAGTGGTGCTAACGACCTGTGGCCGAGCCTGCTTTTACGAGGTCTCGGACTTGGCTTCCTTTTTATCTCCATCACAATAGTCGCCTTGAACGGACTCATTCCCGAACAAGTCGCGTCTGGTGTGGGACTATTTAATTTCGGACGACAGATGGGTGGTATCCTCGGAGTATCTTTCCTGACCACATACCTGAACCACCAGACCGCACTCAACAGGCTTGTGCTGATCGAAAATATCAATTCTGCAAGCTTATCCTTCCAGCAGTATCAGGAGTTGCTGGCCACGGCATTGACGAGCCGCGGGTTGGATCCCGAAGCTGGCAGCACCGCGGGTTCGTTGCTAATGCAAAACAGTATTATAACTCAAGTGGCCACTCTGTCGTTTAACGAAGCTTTCTTTTCGCTTGTACTGTTGTTCCTGGTGGCCGTTCCGTTAGTCCTTGCATTCAAGTTAACGCAAAAGCTTGTCGGAAATCGCCGATGAAACCACAAGTCGCCTATTATAAGAAACATTTTTCCCAGGTTATTTGCGGTCAGCTTTTCTTAAATGCGGAGTTTAATAGTCCTCGTTTTATCTTGAAAAAAATAACAAGGAGTGATATAGTCCGTGTTATGGCACATATAACAGTTAAAGTAGAATATGGTCTTCATTGCTTGCTGTGGCTCATCGAAGCAGATGCTGTTCCGCTCAGCAGTCGGGACCTCGCGGAACTGCAGGGTATTTCGCCTAGTTTTCTCGTCAAAATATTCGCAAAGCTTGAGAAAGCAGGCATTGTTAATGCGACAGAGGGCGTACGCGGAGGATATGTTCTTGCCCGGAAACCGGAAAGTATCAGCTTCCTTCAAATAGTGGATGCTATTGAAGGCAGGAAACCGTTGTTTGATTGTCAGGACATTCGGGGTCGTTGTGCTGTCTTTGGAGATCAGCCACCAACTTGGGCCACATCTGGCCTTTGTTCGATCCACAAGATAATGCTGCAAGCGGAAAAGGCGATGCGTAAAACGCTGGCAGAGCAATCTCTTGCTGACCTGGCAGTGATGGTAGATCACAAAGCGCCGTCGGATTTTTCAGCGAGTGTCAAAGACTGGATCGATGATCGGGTCAAGTCTCGTATCCGAAAGCCGAAGGTTTCAAGTCTGACTTCATCAGTTCGAAAGGCTATGTCATGAATATGCTCGACACTTCGATCGAACGCCCCCTGGTTGTCATAGTGGATGATGACGACGACGTTCGAAATGCGCTTCGGGAACTATTTCTGTCCGTTGATCTGGATGCCACCTGTTTTACTTCGACGCAGGAACTGCTCGAAACAGAATTGCCTGAAAGGGTAGGCTGTATGGTAGTTGACATCCGCATGCCGGGATCGAGCGGTCTGGATCTTCAGAATCACCTGATGTTGAGAGGTGATACAAGACCAATCGTGTTTCTTACCGGCCACGGTGATATTCCGATGACAGTCCAGGCAATGAAAGCGGGAGCAATTGATTTTCTCACCAAGCCTGTCCGGGATCAAGCGCTGCTGGATGCAGTGACTCTTGGTATTGAGAGAGATGCAGCACAGAGAAATTCCTCCCAAATTACCAAAGAATATGCTGAGCGATTAGGGACACTGACACCGCGCGAACGTCAGGTACTCAAAGAAGTGGCGAATGGCCGTATAAACAAGCAAATAGCGTTCGACCTTGGGATAAGTGAAGTAACTGTAAAACTTCATCGGAGCAATGTGATGAGAAAAATGCAGTTTGCGTCCCTCGGTGAACTTATTCGCGCTTGGGAAGCATTGCCCATCAATCTACGCGTACAAGGGCGAACCTAGACAATGGTATGGTTACATTCATCGATCAAACCTGCGCAGTATAGGAGAGATCAACCCGGCCGTTTTAGTGAGGACCGTACATTTGTCCAAAGTACCTGTTATCGCCATTGTAGACGACGACGAAGCCATGCGAGAGGCACTTTCAAACCTCCTTCAAGTAATGGGGTATTCAACGGCTACGTTCGAGAATGCGGAAAATTTCTTGGCAGAAAATCCGATTAACGCTTTCGATTGCCTGATTACCGATGTGAAAATGCCAGGAATGGGAGGACTGGAACTTCAGAAGATATTGCACGAGATGGGGTCTTCGATGCCGGTAATTATTATTACCTCTCACACCGATCCCACGACATTGCAACGTGCGCTGGAAGAGGGCGCATATGCCTATATTTCGAAGCCTTTTGCGGATGAGGAACTATTGCAACATCTCCGACTATTGCTTGACTTCGAGCCTTCACGAGACGGGAATGTAAAATAGAAGGGCGGTGAAAGTTGATTAAGAAAAAGTCATTATTCGTTGCCTCGAATATGCAGCTGAATTCGCGGTCCGAGTCAGGATTGATAGACTAGATCAAAGAATGCGGGAATGCTTTCGGTTCGATAGCCTCGCACACAATTGGGATATTTTATCTGTGTTTTGTGAATTGCCGGTTTTCGTCGTTGCTTACACGAACACGGAGTAATCAAGCATACTTCTACCAGGGGATTTTGAGGAGGGCGAGGATTATGTATAAGGCCCCTTATATAACTGGAAACACGGAAGCCGATTTCGCAGGAAATCAATACGATCCGACTGATTTTTTCGAAGCAGAACAACATATGCAAGCAACGGCTCGTTTCGAAATAGACGCAACGGCTGTTAGCACCATCTTGAGGGGGTTTAATTCGCTCGATAAGAATAACAATGCTGCTGATTTGAAGCTTAGGTCTGACTGGAGGGACGCGGTTCTAGCCGATGTCCTCATTGTCGACGTCAATGAATATGCTGTTCGTCTTGTCGGAGCGCATGCCGGTCGCGAATGTATGATCGGTTGTCCGGTTTCGGACTTTTGGCCACCTGAAAGCAGACCTGTCCTCGCGGAGCTCATATACATTGCGATGACAGATACCAAACAGTGTGACAGGCGATCACGTGAGATATCGTCGTATGGATTACTCTGCAACCCGGTTGTTACTGTTCAGCGATCGGAAGAAACCAAGTATCCTGAAATCTTGTTTCTGACAATAAGTGGTAGCGTGGAAAGTGAATATTTCTACTCTAATCTGAAGGCTAGTGAAGAGCACTATCGCAAGCTATTCCATTATATACCGACAGCTTTATTACGGATTGACTCAAATGGAATCGTAGAACAATACGATCAGCTGAAATCAGAGGGTGTTAGTGATCTGGAAATTTACTTAAATGACCATCCTGAACTAATTGATATTGCGAATAAAACTGTTCGCATTGCTGAGGCAAACAGTAGCGCGGTCTCTCTTCTCGGCGGTAGTGTTCCTGCCGATTGCATTGGGCCCGTGGGATATCTATTCACTGAGTCACCAGATACAGCTCGACGGATCATGATTGCGCGCTTCAATGGAACGCGAGACTACGCTGAAATAGCGAAGGTGCGCACGCTTGACGGGCGTATTTTGGACGTTCTGCTTTCTTTGACATTTCCTACTTTTTTGGAGGAACGGGATATACTCTTTATCAGTCTTGAGGACGTGACTGAACGGCTCCAGACAGAGGCTCAACTTCGGCAGGTCCAGGCAGATTTCACACATGCCGCACGGATATCAACACTTGGGGAGATGGCGACCTCGATCGCGCACGAAATAAACCAGCCACTTGCTGCCATTGTCACCAATGCAGAGACGAGCATACGCTGGCTCGCTCGCGATACCCCCAACCTCTCCAAGGTCGAGCAACTTATTACCCGTATCGCAGCAAGCGCTAGACGCGCTAGCGACATTGTTCAGCGAATACGAATTATGGCGGCGAAGCGCTCGCCGGAACGAGCTTTGCTGAATCTAAACGACGTTGTTAATGACGCACTATTGTTTGTCCATCATGAAATTGATTTCGGATCGATTGACCTTTCAGTGCAACTTTTTCCTTCGCTTCCACGCGTAAATGGCGATCGGGTCTTGCTTCAGCAAGTAATTGTCAACTTGCTCATAAACAGTATCCATGCCGTCGAGCGTAGCAATGGAAATTCGCGAAGAATTGTGCTTAGAACAGATATTGAGGATGAAACCTCGATCATGATGTCAATTCACGACAGCGGGCAAGGTATTGCGGAAGATGATCTTGATCATATTTTCGATGCCTTTTTCACCACCAAGGAAGATGGTATCGGCATTGGACTTGCTATTTGCCAATCGATCGTAAAGGAGCATGGCGGACAAATGTCAGCGTCGAACCACCCTTCTGGAGGGGCTCATTTTCGTTGTTTGTTTCCGGTAGAACCCCTTCAGCCAGACGGCTAATTAGTCGTGGGCTCTAGTGGAGGGGGCTATTCTTGGGTTGTCGCAAAGTGGTGCATATATCCGAAAGCGGGAATATTGTCCAAGTTGGGCATTATTGCAAACATGCAGAAACGGACTAGATAGCAAACCCCAAACCTATTCCAAAATATAGGTTTGTCTAATCATTCGCCAATAGAACTATTACCTCTGCATGATGGCGAAAGTACATCAATCCGATGATAATTTTACCTGTCTTAATGCGAAAACGTACAAACGCTTGATGGAATACATTGAGCAACACAAAGCGTAATCGCCGAATAAACAGAGGTGAAATCATGAAGATTGTTGTTATCGGGGGCACGGGTCTTATAGGAGCCAAGGCTGTCAAGAAGTTAAAGCAGCTTGGCCATGAAACCATTGCGGCAGCGCCAAGCACCGGCGTCAATACGATTACCGGAGAAGGCTTGACGGAAGCGCTAACAGGTACAGACGTTGTCGTGGATATTGCCAACTCGCCCTCATTCGACGATCAAGCTGCAATGGACTTTTTCCAAACCGCTGGCCGAAAATTGATCACAGCCGAAGTGGCAGCGGGCGTCAAGCATCACGTCGCTCTTTCTGTAGTGGGTACTGAACGGCTTCAGGACAGCGGATATTTCCGCGCTAAACTCGCTCAGGAAATCTTGATCAAGAAGTCACCCATCCCGTTTACCTTGATCCGCGCCACCCAATTCTTCGAGTTCGTACGCGCAATCGCCCAGTTTTCGACCACGGGTGATACAGTGAATCTACCGCCAGTGCTCTTTCAGCCGATTGCGGCGGAGGATGTAGCGATTGCGATCGCGCATGCAGCGCTTGCCGAGCCGCTGAACGATACGTTGGAGATTGCTGGCCCAGATACATTCATGCTGGACGAACCAATCCGCAAGGTTCTCAAATATGACAACGCCATACAAAAAGTAAACATTGACCCGAAGGCACCCTATTTCGGCGTCAAAGCAAAAAGAGAAACACTGGTTCCCGATATTGGTGCGCATCTCGGATCAATCACATTCGACGAGTGGCTCAATCAAACTCCGTCGCCGTCTTCTTGATAGTCACTATAAAGGCGACAAAATTCCAAACAGAACCAGAGTAAATTCGGGTCTCCAAAGGACCTCTCTATCTTACCAAGGAGTTAGAATAATGCTTAAGCTGCTTTGTATCGGAACGGCAATAGCACTTGGATTGGTGCTTGAGGCGAACGGTCTCTTCATGCTTATCTCGCCTGAAAACTGGTATTTTTCTGTGCCTGGTGTGACGACAACCGGTCCTTTCAACCAGCACTTTCTCCGCGACATCGGATTGATTTTCATTTTAATCGGTGCCGCGTTCCTCGTCGGAGCTGCACAGCGAAAGTACCGGCTACTTCTTTGGTCCGCCCCGACAATCTGGCTATCTGGTCACGCCCTTTTTCATTTCTGGGAGGTAGCAGTCGGTATTTGCGGTCCTTCAGCCCTTGCGCGCGATTTCTCTGCGGTCACACTTCCTGCCCTAATCGGTATCGCATTGACTGCATGGGCCATTGGCGAGGCTAAGAATGCAGATCGTAAGCAGTTTGAGTGACTATTTCATCAATTTCCTATCGTTCTGCTCATTCAAATTAAAACCAAGGAGAAGAATAATGTCTTCACGTATGAATATATTCCAACAGGCCCCAGAAGTTGTTAAGGCCATGATGGGCGTTGAAACCAGCCTTAAGAAAGGGGGGCTAGAATCGGAGCTCGTAGAACTAGTGAAAGTTCGCGCATCGCAGATAAACGGCTGTGCTTTTTGCATCCATATGCATGTTACAGATGCATTGAAGGCCGGTGAGAGCGATATGCGTCTTTTACTACTCAACGGATGGCGAGAATCATCTTTTTTTAGTGACCGCGAACGTGCGGCTCTCGCCTGGACAGAGACACTTACCACAGTTTCCGAAACAGGGGCGCCTGACGAAGATTACAAGCTTCTTGAAAGCCTATTTAGCGAAAAAGAGATTGCTTATCTCACGCTATTAGTCGGCACAATCAATCTTTGGAACCGTGTGCAGATTGGTACTAGGGCCATTCATCCAGCTCAATAGTTCTCCTCTACTCGAAGGGAGTCGATTGTTGTGACGTGCGGCGCTTGTGCTGACATGCTTCGGCGTCCTGGCCTCAATCGAGGCAATACATCATATATGAATAGCGGTGCCGCCAAATATCCTTTCGCGCATAGCTTTATTATTTTTTTAACCTGACACGGCGCAGCCAAGTAAGCGTAGATCTTATATTTTGCGCTAGCATAATTGAAATTCGGCATTATCCGACTTATTCCCTTATAAATACAACAAAAATCAAAGGGACTGGTCGGAAGAAACAACAATTCTATACAAATAAAATCGTGATCTTCCCTGTGACGCTGTTACTGGCTCGCTGTTTCGAGAAAATATCCGCATAGCTAAAAACGGGGCCGTCATAAATAGCGGCCTTAAATCCAAATAATAACCTCTTTCAGTGCTTCCAATAGGCCTAGTCGCCCTGGTTTCATTGAAAGATCCAATACTAAAAACAACGTATGTTAGGGCTCGCTTGCTTACTTAGGCGAACACAGCACCGCCAAAGGTATTTGTTCCCGACCCGATCGGTATAGCTGCACGCTTATAGATTTATTACCAAAGTCAAGCACCAATCTAATTTTGGCGGGCCTATCCTATACTTCGGTAATAGTCAGTCTACACCTGAGTCCGATCGTCCTACGCGCTCGGAAAGCATAATTTTTGTCTTGCTTGGTAATACTCGTCACTAAAACAGGACAAGAAGAATGCCGTTAAATGTAAGTAAAGAGAACGTAGTACTCTCAATATCGTTGGCCGTGTCTTTTGTGTTCAATTTGGCGCCGCAGAGTTGTCAGGCAATTCAAGTCAGGCCGGCAGTCACCTTCTTCTCTCCCCGTAATGGTCCTTTCTCCCAAGGACCAGGCTGTCGGCCTTTCTTTTGCAATTAGGAAGGAAAGATAATGACTAAACGCATTTTGATTGTTGGTGCAGGATTCGCTGCCACCGACGCCGCTCTCTCTGCCGCCCGGTTACGCGACCTACAGAAAGTCTCCAGCAGGGACCTTGCAATCACGGTAATTGCTCCCAACCCGGTTCTAACAGTTCGCCCAAGGCTCTACGAACCAAACCCTGAAAAAATGGTAGTTCCGCTTCTGGATCTTTTCAGCGCCGTTGATGTGAACTTTGTTCAGGGAACCGTCAACGCGATAGATACTGAAGATCAGACGGTTACGTTTGAGAACCTGGGTAATGACAAGCCGAAACTGACATATGATCGATTGATCCTTGCTGCAGGTAGCAGCTTGTTCCGCCCTCCGATTCCTGGCGTCGACGAACATACATTCAGTGTTGATAATGTTTCTGACGCCGTATCTCTTGACGGCCATTTGAACAGTCTCGTCAAGCGTCCGGCGAGCGCGAAGCGCAACACAATTGTCGTCGCGGGTGGCGGTTTTACCGGCATAGAAGTTGCCACAGAGATGCCAACCCGCCTTCGCAAAATACTTGGCCGAGATGATGATGTACAGGTGGTCCTGGTTGAACGTTCGTCGACTATTGCGCCTGATATGGGCGATGAAGCGAGACCACATATAATTAAGGCACTCAATCAACTTGGAATTAGAGCAGTTACAGGTGCGGGGATCACGAGTGTTGATGCCGACGGAGTCACCCTATCAAATGGCGAGAGGATCGATGCATCTACCGTAATCTGGTCCGCTGGGATGCGCGCCACAGATCTAACTGCGCTAATTAACGCTGAACGCGACAATCTCGGCAGATTGTTGGTAGACGCAAATCTGGCAGTTCCCGGTGTGGCCAACGTGTATGCCACGGGAGATGCTGCGAAAGCAGCAAGCGACGACCTTGGGAACTATACGCTGATGTCGTGCCAACACGCCAAGCGAATGGGTGCTTTTGCAGGCAACAATGCGGCTGCAAGCTTAATGAATGTTGAACCAGAGCCCTATCACCAGCGAACCTACGTTACATGTCTTGACCTCGGGGAACCTGGCGCGCTCTTCACACGCGGTTGGGACCGAAAGGTTGAAGCGACGGGTGCCGATGCCAAAACGATAAAACAGGAGGTCAATACTATATGGATTTACCCTCCCAAAGCGGATCGGAATGTAGCTCTTGCTTACGCTAAACCGAGCTCAGTCGTAGATTTTTAGTCTCTAAAAATTACTACGTTAAACAAATTTATGCCGAGGAATCAACAATGGAAAAAAATGAATTTATAAGCCTTGATCGTCGCGAATTTCTGTCTGCCAGCGCCTGCGCGATCCTTCTAACTTCATGCGCGGAAGCGTTTCCGCAACCCTCTGCTTCGCAGCCCCCAAAATTGAAAGGACAAACTATGGCGAATTTTATTACGACAAAGGATGGCGTTGAAATATTTTATAAAGATTGGGGTCCGAGGAATGCGCAGCCTCTTGTGTTTCATCACGGATGGCCGCTTACAGCTGACGAGTGGGACAATCAGTTACTCTATTTTCTTGCGCGAGGGTATCGGGTAATCGCCCATGATCGTCGGGGACATGGGCGCTCAACTCAAACCGATGAGGGAAATGAGATGGATACCTATGCGGCCGATGTCGCTGCATTGGTAGATGAACTCGATCTCAAGAATGCGATTCATATCGGACATTCAACCGGCGGCGGAGAAGCTGCTCACTATGTTGCAAGATCGAAGTCTGGACGAGTGTCGAAACTGGTCCTCATCGGCGCTGTAACGCCCATCATGTTGAAAACGCCCAATAATCCCGGTGGATTACCGATCGATGTGTTTGATGAAATCAGAGCTACGCTAGCCGCGAACCGATCACAGTTCTACATTGATTTAGCATCAGGGCCATTTTACGGGTTTAATCGTTCCGGCGCGAACCCCATCCAAGGGCTGATCCAGAACTGGTGGAGCCAGGGTATGGCTGGAAGCGCCAAGGCCCACTATGATTGCATTAAGGCTTTTTCGGAGACAGACTTCTCGGAAGGCCTGAAATCTATCAATGTACCAACGCTTGTCATGCACGGTGATGACGACCAAATTGTCCCTTATGTCGATTCCGCACCATTGTCGGTCAAGTTTCTCAAGCATGCGACCCTCAAAACTTACAGCGGTTTCCCGCATGGAATGTGCGGAACGCATCCTGATGTAATTAACCGCGATCTGCATTCTTTCATCTCAAGCTGACAAAACCATAGCGGCATGGCCCGCCACCTGTGGGCCATGCCAACAAATTCGCTTTCTTCACTGCTTCAGGAACGAAGTGTGAGGAAAGAACAGAATAATAAATTCGTCAATCAGTAATCTTGGAGGCATAGATCTATGCAATCTTTGAATGGGCAAGTAGCAGTTGTTACGGGCGGTAATAGTGGTATTGGCAAGGCGACAGCCCGGTTATTTGCGCGACAAAAAGCGCAGGTGATTATTACAGGCCGCAGAAAAGATGTTCTGGACAATGCTGTTGAGGAGATTGGCTACGGCGCCATTGGTATAGAAGGCGACGTCTCCGATCTTGATCATCATAAAAAATTGGCGACTGAAATTAAAGACAGGTTTGGCGGGCTTGATATTTACGTTAGCAACGCCGGTGTTATTCACCTGTCGTCGACGGAACAAGTTACGCCAGAAGATTTTGATCTCCAGTTTGACGTGAACGCACGCGGTACTTTCTTCGGCGTTCAAACATTGCTTCCCCTCATGCGAGATGAAGGCCGCATTATCCTGATTAGCTCCCTGGCGGGGACTGTCAGAATAAAATAGCTTGTCGTCCTATTTGTCATTTTCTACTCTCCCTGAATGAAAAATCATAATCCATTTCGCTATTTCAAAACATCGCCTGAGATCATCCGCCTGGCGGTGATGATGTATGTCCGATTTCCGCTTTCTCTACGAAATGTCGAAGACCTTCTTCATGAGCGCGGCATCGATATCTGTCATGAAACTGTTCGATATTGGTGGAATAAATTTGGTCCAATATTTGCTGGTGAGATCCGGAAGAAACGACTTCATCCTCCCCAAAATCATTCGAACTGGAAATGGCATCTTGATGAAGTCTTCGTAAAGATCAATGGCGAAACACATTACCTGTGGCGTGCCGTTGACCACGAGGGCGAAGTCCTGGAAGCCTTTGTTTCCAAGCGACGCGACCGCAAAGCAGCCTTGGTGTTCCTTAAGAAAATCATGAAACGGTATGGGAGGCCCCGTGTTATTGTCACAGATAGGTTACGCTCATATTGTGCCGCAATGAAGACCATCGGAAATGCTGAGGTTCAAGAGGTTGGCCGGTGGAAGAACAATCGCTGTGAAAACTCTCACCTCCCATTCCGGCGACGAGAATACGCAATGCTAAAGTTTAGGCGCCTGCAAAGTTTACAGAAATTCGTATCTCTTCACGCATCAGTCCACAATCACTTCAATCATGAGCGTCACCTAACAAGCCGAAAAGAATTCAAGCTTCAACGAAATGCCGCACTGGTCCAGTGGCAGCAATTTAGCGCGGTATAATTGAGGCACCTTATCGCCCTTTTATGACAAACAGAGACGTGGTCGCATTCGTCTGACAGCACCGAATTCAAGCGTCGAAGAATTGCCGCACTGGTCGAGTGGCAGCAACTTAGTGCGGCATAATAGAGGCGCCGTTGTGCCAATTTACGCCAAACAGAGACGAGGTCGCATTCGTCTGACAGCACCGTGTCGTGCCTTCGCTATTTCCGCAAACCAAATCGATCCTCTCTAGAAACGCCTTGACAAGAAATTTAATACTCCTAATATTTAGGATGACATCCCGAAAAATGGAAAAATCAGAAAATAAAAGCTCGTGCGGCGTTGGTTTTACTGAGCCGTATGGACGAAATGAAAAATCTGATCTGACGGGACGCATGACGGAAGAGAACCAATTTCGGATCCGTCAAGACGTGAGCAGGGGGACATATGCAGAGCACATCGAATGTAGCGCCGCTTAAAGGTACGGTGGTCTTGGATCTCACCCGTTGGCTCGCGGGTCCTTATTGCACGATGATGCTGGCGGATGCGGGGGCCACAGTAATCAAAATTGAACCGCCGCGTGACGGCGAAATCACCCGAAGCCTCGAACCGATTTTGCGAGAAGATAATCGGGAGCCAATCAGTTCCTATTTTCTACGGCTGAACAGGCGCAAAAAGAGTGTCTGCCTGGATCTGCGAAACCCTGAGGCAAAAGACGCCTTTATTGCACTTGTTCGGAAAGCAGATGTGGTGGTCGAAAACTTCCGGCCCGGTGTGATGGATCGTCTTGGGCTCGGCGTGGATGTGTTGCGTGAAGTAAATAGCAGGCTCGTATATTGTTCGATCAGTGGATTTGGGGGGGCGGAATCGCCGCTCCGTTCTTGGCCGGCATTTAACCTGGTTGCGGAATCCATGACGGGGTTGGTCCAGCATGGGCAAGATACCGGCGAACCAATAGCGCTTGGACCGGCAATCGGCGATCTGGTGCCATCGCTGCATGCGGTTTCAGGAATTCTGATGGCGCTGCTACGACGTGGAATTACCAACGAAGGAAGTTACGTCGATATTGCCATGTTCGATTCATGTACATCGATAAATGAACTGGCAATCGCCACGACTAACATGACGGGTAATAAATTTGAATATGGCCGTCGGATTAATCCTAACTTGGCGCCCTATGGTCTTTATCAAGCGTCAGATGGCTATGTCTGCATCGCCGTTGCAAGCGAAGAGCAATGGCTGCGTTTTTGCAAGGCAATTGAGGCAGAAGATCTCTCTAACGATCCAGAACTTAGAACCGGTGATGGGCGCGTGAAAAATTTTCATGATCGCATTGAACCCGTGATGTCGGACTGGCTGGCGAGCCGAACGCGAGTGGAGGCGGCCGCGTCCATGGCGGCGGCGGGCGTGCCGGCAGGACCGGTGCTGGAAGCGGGCGAGGTGCTGGCAAGTGAACAGGCAATTTCCCGCGACATGATCGAGGAGGTTATCGCTCCGGATGGGCGTAAATGGCCTATTCCGGCTAGTCCAATTCGGCTTTCTCCGAAACCCGATATTGAACCTGCGCAAACCGTACCTCCCGGTTTTGATAATGGTGCGGTGCTCGGTGGACTGGCGGGATTAGATCCTGAAACAATAAAACGTGTGACTCAAGAAACCAAATCTGCCCGATAGAAAAGAAAGGTATCCCCATGCCGTATTCGACTCGTGTCATTGGCACTTGTTCTCGTCCCGAACCTTGCGAGATTGATCGCCGTTGGGCGATGAACTATGCGGCCGCGATTGATGATCGAAGTGACGTTCTATATGACACCCGCAGCGGATCTGTCCCTGTTCATCCCCTGATTTTGTCTCATCCTGAATGGGAGAGCCATAAGGCAATTCGTGATCAGTTTGGACTTACTGCGGAGGAGATGAGCCGGGGCGTTCAGGTAACGCAAGACACCCGTATTTTTAAGCCTCTAGTCTCCGGAATTAGTACGCTAACAACGGCGAAAGTAATCGGGGTTCACCGACATCGCGCCGGCGCCTGGGCAACGGTGCAAAATGATACGAAAAGCAAAGACGGGGAATTATTAGCTACGACGATTTCCGGCGCGATCTTTCGCGATGTTGAGGTCGATGGAGAAGATTGTCCTGCCGCTCTACCGGCTTTGCCGCGGCTCGGTGCCAAGGTTGGAGAGAAAGTTATCCAACAATTGAATATTCCCTCAACGGCGTGCCATGTGTACTCGGAATGTTCGCGGATTTGGAACCCTATCCATACCGATCTCGGAATTGCAGAAGAGGCAGGCTTGCCCGGGCTCATTCTCCATGGAACGGCAACGATTGCCATGGCCGTATCAGCCATTACCGCCAAGATTTCTGGTGGAAATCCAACAAGTATCTCACGGGTGGCAGGCCAATTGCGTGCCATGGTGATCGTCCCGACGGAACTGACACTAACCTATCAGGTCCATGCTTCTGATGATGGCGACGGGCAAGTCGTAACATTTGATCTCGCCACGCAATCGGGCGAGCTGGCCATCAAGGATGGCATCGTTGAGTACAGTAACGATCGTTCATAGGAGCAGATCGACAATAAATAATTTAAAACCAAGGGAGCGTAAAATGACGATTAGAAGATCTAAATTATGGGCCGTCGCTGCGGGATTGGCGGCAGCTTTCGCAATAACAACTGCCACAATAGCAACGGCCGCCAGTGAAGATAAAGACGTGTTTCATTTTGGCGTGCCATACCCTGAAACAGGCAAATTTGCGGAGTATGGAGCCAACTATTCTGATGGTATCCGGCTCGCCGTGGAGGAAATTAACCAGAAGGGGGGCATCTCCGTCAACGGGAGGAACGTCCAGGTTGAGGCAATCTTCTGTGATACCCAGGCAAACTCCGCAACGGCCGCCGCTTGCGGACGTCGCCTCTCTTCACAAAACCAGGTTCCGGCGATGCTTATCTCTACAAGTATCGAAACCTTCCCCATCATGAGCTTCAATACGATGGCTGCTCCTCCGTTCCTGATTATCAGCTCTTCCGCCTCCAATAAACTGGTGCAGCAAGGTAATCCTCTCGTCGCCCGGTACTGGTATAATACTTATAAGTACATGCCGGGATTCACGAAGGCTCTCAAGGATACTCTTCCCCATCTTGGAAAGATATCCATTATGCAAAGTGAAGACGAATTCGGGAAAGCTTGGGCAGACACGTTTTCCAAGGGCTGGAAAGCTGCAGGCGGTGATTTTGGGGAAATTGCAACCTATGCAAATAGTTCAACGGATTTTTATCCACAGCTAACTGCGTTATTGAAAGATAAGCCTGACACACTTGCTGTTCCAGGGGCCTGCCCACAGGTAACGCCAGTTGTAAAGCAAGCTTTGGAACTGGGCTTTAAAGGACCTTTCATTTTTCAGGTTTCATGCGGACCGGAAGAGGTATCAACCTTTGTCGGTTGGGATGCAATTGAGGGATCCGTGTTCGAAGGCAGCGGTTGGGACAGAAAATCTGCCAAAGTCGTGTCTTTCAAAGACACTTTTAAAGCAAAATTCAACCGAGAAACTGTCGTTATTTCTGCTGACGGCTACGCGCAAGCAATGTGGCTGTTTGCGGCTGTAGAAAAGGCCGGGAACTTTGATAGCGCCGAGAATATCCGCGCGGCAATGGGAGCAGTAATGGATCAGGACTGGAATATTCTGGATATTAATGATCTGGAAGAAAACGGCGAAACTACTGCGGTTATTCATCCTCGCCTTGTGAAAAGTAAGGATGAAATTATCGATTACACGGACAGCAATTAGTTCTTGGGAGATTATCATGGCGGCTGACATTGCACAGAATATTGCCAACGCGCTAATGGCTGGAAGTATATACGGGCTTTTAGCGGTATCTCTTGCCCTTGTTTTCGGCGTGCTGGAAGTACCGCAGTTTGCCTTCGGTGCGCATGCAATGCTGGGGGCCTATTCGGTTGCAATATTAGCCAGCTATGGTTATTGGATCCCAGTTGCGGCGGCGATCGTCTTGATGGCGATCCTTGGTGTTCTGGTTCAGGCACTTATTTTCGACCCATTGAGAAACGCGCCGCCAGCAACATTGTTTATCGCAGCTTTCGGTCTATTGCTGGTCCTTCAAGGCATGGCTCTTGTCCTTTTCGGTCCGAACAACCATTCAGTGGCGCCCGCTATCGCTGGCGGCACAACAATACTCGGCGCGTCAATCACCTATCAGCGAATGTTGGTGGTTGCCGCGGCGATTATCGCGGTCCTGGGTCTGAATGTTTTCCTTCGCTACACGAAAACCGGCCGGAATATTCGAGCAGTCGGCCAGAGCCGTACCGGTTCTCTGGTTGTTGGGCTTTCTCCAAGGCGAGTCGGTTTGATTACAATGGCAATCGGTAGTGCCTTGGCAGGACTGGCCGGCGCCTTGCTCGCCCCCATCGCGCAAGTTTACCCGACGATGGCGGATACACTGGTAATCAAGGCGTTCATTATCATTGTTCTGGCTGGAATGGGTAGCATCAATGGCGCTCTACTAGGAGGGTTTATTGTTGGTTTGTGTGAATCCTTCGGGTCAGCCTACTTGTCGCTGGAATTCAAAGATGCCTATCCGGTTGCACTGTTCATTTTGATTTTACTTGTTCGCCCACAAGGCTTGTATGGCAAAGTTGTGAGGGTCGCATAATGATAACGCGGGCAAATATTTTCCCGACGATAACGGGAGTGCTATTGCTAGTCCTGCTGCCCTTCATTTTTCAGTCTCCATATCATATTCAAATCCTTACACAGTTACTGATTTGGGCGATATTGTTTACGGGACTTGATATTGCCGTTGGGCACGCAGGGCTCGTATCGGTAGCGCACGGTGCCCTATTTGGTCTGGGTGCGTATGTCACCGGGATTTTAACTGTTGATGTGGGTTGGGGTTTTTGGTCAACCTTACCGGTCGCAATTCTGGTTGGTGCCCTTGTCGGGCTTGGAATTGGTTTGCTTACGCTTCGAATGGAAGGGCATTACTTCGTCATTGCAACCCTTGGAATTGGTTTGCTGATTACAATTGTTATACGCAATTGGACGGAGTTGACGCATGGTGAGTTAGGGCTAAGTCCCGTTCCCAAACCAATTTCCTTTGAAAGTATTCCGTTAAACCCGTCTTTAACGATGTACTATCTAATGGCAATTGTCAGTTTCGTTTGTGTTGCCGGATCTTATCTTTTGATGCGGACATCGACGGGGCGTCGCCTGCGTGCGATACGGGATAACTCAGCTCTTGCGGCAGCTGTCGGAATAGACGTTTCTCGAACGAGACTTGTCGCCTTTCTGATTAGTGCGGGGATGGCTGCTTTGGCAGGCAGCTTCCAGGCATCCTATCTTTCATATATCGAGCCTTCAATCGCGAGTTACGAGGTTGGTTTCACAGCTCTTATGGCAATTATTATTGGCGGCCGTGCAACAGTAGCGGGTCCGTTCATGGGAGCGGCGATCTTTGTTGTTCTGCCCGAGATTCTGCGAAGTGCGGACGAGTTTCGCATAATCACTTTGGGGCTCATACTTATACTAGTGGTCCTGTTTGCGCCTGACGGATTGGCAGGCCTAAGTAAAATCGCTTTCGGGAAAATAGCTAACCTATTCTCGGGAAAGCCTACAAATCCAAACAGAAATTCGTCGAACGTGTTGCTAGATCGGAAAGATGCCTCATGACTGAATGGATCCTTTCTACGGAAAATTTGTCCCGGTCTTTCGGTGGACTAGCTGCCGTCGACCAGGTTTCCTTTCAGGTTAAGAAGGACGAGGTGTTTGGCATCGTCGGTCCTAATGGCGCCGGGAAAAGCACTTTATTCAACCTGATTGCGGGAGTTCTTCCGCCCAGTCATGGAAAGATTGAGGCCTTTGGCCATCGAATTGACCGAATGCCAACGCAAAAGCGGTGTTGGTTGGGAATTGGACGGACTTTCCAGGCTGCGCAAATGTTCCCAACCCATACGATTGGAGAAAGCTTGCTATCGGCAGGTTCCGCCAAGCATCGGGGAGTGGCGGGCTGGCTGCGACCAGTAGATTTAAAGTCTGATCGACAGGAAATGTTAGAGTTTTTGGATTTTATCGGTTTGGCGGGAATGGAGGATTTATTGCCTTCCGAGCTGACTAATCTTCAGCAGCAAAAGCTCGCGATCGGTATGGCGCTTATTACGGACCCGCAGCTATTACTGTTGGACGAACCGTCTGGCGGATTGATTGAAGCTGAGGTCTTGGAATTGCTAGCGTTTATAAAAAGCATTCGAGTTCGGGGCATCACGATCGTTGTTATTGATCATAAAATGCGTCTCATGATGAACCTGTCGGACCGGATCATGGTGATGTCCGCGGGAAAAATGATTGCACTCGATGTTCCGAAGAAAATCGCGAGTGATGTCAATGTGCAGAATGCCTATCTTGGACGCCCGGCGGGCTCAGATTAAGAGGGTTGGGAAGATCGAAATGATCCTAAATGTCACAAATTTGTCGCTTGCATATGGGTCCCGAATTGCAGTCGATCAGGCTTCCATGACAGTTGCCGCCAGTGAATGTGTCGCGTTGGTGGGCGCCAATGGGGCAGGGAAAAGTACGCTATTGAAGTCGATTGTCGGTATTCAAAATTCGTTTGGCGGGTCCATTTCCTTCGACGGCAGAGATGTTACCAAATGGACCCCTGAAGCCGCGGTTCGCGCAGGCGTAATCCTGTGCCCGGAAGGCCGGCATCTATTTCCCGAAATGTCGGTGCGGGATAATTTGCTGTTGGGAGCAACCAAACTCAATCTTTCGAATGCGCAAACCAGAGCAAAAATAAAAGAAATTGAAGAACTGTTTCCCGTTGTCAATGAGCGGAAAAATCAGCTTGCTGGAACGCTTAGCGGTGGAGAACAACAGATGGTTGCCCTAGGGCGAGCGCTCATGTCTCAACCTAAGCTATTAATATTGGACGAACCATCGTTAGGTCTGGCGCCCCTATTGGTTGAGCGGGTTTTTGAAATTGTTTTAACGATTCTGGAGACAGGCTGCTCTGTCCTGATCGCGGAACAGAATGTACAATCCGCGCTCGGCGTGGCGCATCGCGCGTATGTAATGGAGGCAGGAAAAATCGTAAAATCCGGCGATGCATCGCGGTTGAGTACCGATCCAGCATTGCTTTCGGCTTTCATCGGCGTCGATGAAATATGATGGAATCTTCGTGAGAGTGTCGGCACTGCTTTTCGTGGATACTAATTCGACCAGAATTTACAAAAATAAAATATTGAATATGCTTGACTATCACTACTAGAATTTACAATGGAAATTTGGGTTTGTCCTGTAAGGCCGGATTAATCTAAAGTTGACTAGTTAACTTTTTGATCCTATAATTTAAGATATAATCCTAAAAAATGAGACCGTACAATAAAAATAGACTTACTCATCGCGGCGTGTGGTCGCGTGACAGAGTCATCAACCTTTTGAGGTAAAAATGCTAATTCCAACACCGTTGGCACGGTATAATCAAATACTGGAAATTGTCTCGAGTGCCCCTCAGGGAGTAAGCTTGAGTCAACTTGTTGAACGAGGTGGTTTGCCGCGGAGTACTACACACAGATTGGCGGCATCGCTTTGTGCAGCTGGATACCTCAAGTCGCAGGACAATGGGCACTATGTCTTTGGACCGGCGTTGTTGGAACTATTAAAACGGAGCCTTGCTGCAAGCGCGACGGATTATCTACCGCGTACGGTCCTCTCTTCAATCACGGCCGAGCTTGGCGAAACCGCATTCTTTGCGCGCCGTGTTGATAAACACATTGATTTGCTCGAGGCAATTCCGCCGGAAGCGTCCGGGCGATCCTATGTCTATCCTGGAACAGGTTCCCGACCCGTCGACACATGTTCCTCCAGCAAAGCAATCCTTGCCTATGTCGAGGATGAAACCGCAAAAGAAATATACGAAGCCTATGAGAAGGACAATAACGCGCCGAGCCATGATTGGCTCAGTTTTAGCCGAACACTTGAAGAGGTGCGCAAGAATGGAATTGCGATTTGCGACGGTGAGATTGATGAGGGTGTTTTCAGTGTTGCATGCCCGGTCATCGTCGCCAATATGCCGGGACTTTTTAGTATTGGCGTAGTTGGTCCGACAGCGCGAATGAAAGAGAAATCGATCGATCGTTTACAAAGCGTCGTCCAGGCTGGCGCCGAAAAAGCATCGGCCTTTATTAGCGAGCGCATGTTCCGTGACAGCGACAAAAGCCGTGACGGCGAATAGAGAAAAATACGGCTAATAACCCTCAGTGTAAATAGCAACATTTTATTTTAAACTCCGCTTCGGGTTCGTCGGCTTCTGTAAACCGATATGGTTTTAAATAGTCTCGTCAGGTTTATAATTATTAATAATACTTAACGGCATAATATTTTCTCCATAACGGGAAATGACAATAATAACTTGTATTATTTATTATAGATAATCAAGAATTTTTTTGTTTTACTTGATATGCGAAGTCATCGCCTTTCGGAATACCTGTGAAAATCCCGCAGCTCATCGAATATCAAGACTAAACCGAATCTCTAAGTAATTACTGCTTGCCTCAAATTCAGCCCAACATCCGAAACCTTCATTTTTTAGTGTCCGCATAAATCCAGACATTCTATT
>NZ_CAKMNW010000058.1 GCF_927904885.1 Candidatus Nitrotoga sp. M5 | reverse complement strand
CAGCTACTGCTGTTTTAGCTGCGGGTTTCTTGGCAGCTACTGCTGTTTTAGCTGCGGGTTTCTTGGCAGCTACTGCTGTTTTAGCTGCGGGTTTCTTAGTAGCACCTGTCGTTTTAGCTGCGGGTTTAGCTTTCTGTGCTGCTGCCATTTCAACCTCCTTTGGTAATCAAAGTTCAAAGAAATTCAACATTAACAACTATCACCTTCCCCAGTACATATCGAATACATAATGACCGAAGCCTGTTAATCCCAAGATAGCGCGCCCCCTGTTTGATATTCGGTAACGCGCGTTTCGAAAAAGTTTTTCTCTTTCTTAAGATCAATTATTTCCGCCATCCACGGGAACGGATTACTAGCTCCTGTGTATAGCATGTCCAGCCCAATTTGCTGACAACGTCGATTGGCGATAAAGCGCAGATATTCTTTGAACATTGATGAGTTCATTCCAAGCACACCACGAGGCATAGTGTCCTCAGCATAACGATATTCCAGTTCCACGCCTTTCTGCATAAGGCCACGAATTTCCTCGCGAAATTCGGGTGTCCAAAGGTGAGGATTTTCCAGCTTGATCTGATTGATTACGTCCACACCAAAATTGAGATGCATAGATTCGTCACGCATGATGTACTGGTACTGCTCGGCGGCACCGGTCATTTTATTTTGACGCCCAAGAGCTAAAATTTGCACGAAACCGACATAGAAGAACAGTCCTTCCATGATGCAGGCGAACACAATTAGACTGCGTAATAATTGTTGATCCGTTTCCGGTGTGCCTGTCTTGAAATCCGGATTAGTCAGGGTGTCGATAAAGGGTAGCAAAAATTCATCTTTTTCACGTATGCTGGAAACCTCATGATACATGTTAAAAATTTCGCCTTCATCCAGCCCCAGGCTTTCAACGATGTATTGGTAGGCATGCGTGTGGATCGCCTCCTCGAATGCCTGACGCAGCAGGTACTGACGGCACTCCGGGTTGGTGATGTGACGGTAGGTGCCAAGCACGATATTGTTAGCCGCGAGACTATCCGCTGTGGTGAAAAACCCAAGATTGCGCTTGACCATAAGACGTTCATCATCGGTCAGGCCATTGGGATTCTTCCATAACGCAATGTCGGCAGACATGTTGACCTCTTGCGGCATCCAGTGATTTGCACAGGCGGAGATGTACTTCTCCCAAGCCCACTTGTACTTGAATGGCACTAGCTGATTAACATCTGCATTGCAGTTGATGATGCGCTTATCTTCCACGCGTATCCGTCCAGCCGAGCTTGATGCAATAGTATAGTTATTCATTGGCATGACTCACATTCCGGGTTGTCAATTGTGCACATCTGCACCGCATTCAGTTCACCAGCGCGCGAGGTAGATTTTTCCGTCGAAGTCGCACCCATGGTACGTAAATAATAAGTAGTCTTCAGGCCGCGCAGCCATGCCAGCTTGTAGGTTTCGTCGAGCTTGCGCCCCGATACGCCAGCCATGTAGATGTTGAGTGATTGTGACTGGTCAATCCATTTCTGACGCCGTGCCGCCGCTTCTATTACCCATTGGGGTTCAACTTCGAATGCGGTCGCATACAGACTACGCAATTCGGCCGGAATGCGATCAATTTTGGAAAGGCTTCCATCGAAATATTTCAGGTCGGCTATCATCACCTCATCCCACAGTCCAAGCCGTTTGAGATCCTTCACCAGATATTCGTTGATGACAGTGAATTCACCAGACAGATTTGATTTTACAAACAAGTTCTGGTACGTAGGTTCAATGCAGGCTGATACGCCGATGATGTTCGATATAGTCGCAGTGGGCGCTATGGCCACGCAGTTTGAATTACGCATGCCGTACTGTTTGATGCGCGCACGCAGCTTGTCCCAGTCCATGCTGGTGGACATATCTACCTCTACATGCCCTCCACGTGACTGGCGCAGAAGCTCCAGTGTATCCTGCGGCAATATGCCCTGATCCCACAGGCTGCCATTATAGCTGTCGTAGCTGCCTCTTTCTTCGGCCAGTTCTGTGGATGCAAAATAAGCGTAATAGCACACTGCCTCCATGGAGCTGTCGGCAAATTCAACTGCCTTTTTCGAGGCATAGGGAATCCGCATTTCATGCAGGCAGTCCTGAAACCCCATGATACCCAGCCCAACAGGACGGTGCTTAAGGTTGGAGTTGCGCGCCTTTTCAACAGCGTAGTAGTTGATGTCGATTACGTTGTCCAGCATACGCATGGCGGTGGTAATAGTGCACTTAAGCTTTTCGTGATCAAGCTGACCGGATGTGTTCAGATGCGCCTTGAGGTTGACTGAACCAAGATTACATACCGCAATTTCGGACTCAGAGGTGTTTAGCGTGATTTCGGTGCATAAATTTGAACTATGCACTGTGCCGACGTGTTGTTGTGGCGAACGTATGTTGCATGGGTCTTTGAAGGTAATCCATGGGTGGCCAGTCTCGAACAACATGGTAAGCATCTTGCGCCACAGGTTGGCTGCCGGAACTTTCTTGAACAGGGTGATCTCGCCATTCGCTGCCTTGGCTTCATAAGCAATGTAGTCACGTTCGAATTCTGCGCCGAATTTGTCGTGCAAATCAGGGCAGATTGACGGCGAAAACAGCGTCCATTCCCCGTCTTCCATAACGCGCTTCATGAACAGATCAGGTATCCAGTTGGCTGTGTTCATATCATGCGTACGGCGGCGATCGTCGCCAGTATTCTTGCGCAGCTCAAGAAATTCCTCAATGTCCAGATGCCATGTTTCCAGATACGCGCATACCGCGCCCTTTCTTTTACCTCCTTGATTGACTGCCACAGCAGTATCATTGGCGACTTTCAAAAACGGCACCACGCCTTGCGATTTGCCGTTGGTGCCTTTGATGTGAGCACCCATGGAGCGCACGGGGGTCCAGTCGTTGCCAAGACCGCCAGAGTATTTGGCCAGAAGGGCGTTTTCCTTTACCGCTTCAAAAATACCAGACAGGTCATCCGGTACGGTAGTGAGGTAGCAGGAAGAAAGTTGCGAGCGGATCGCCCCAGAGTTGAACAGAGTCGGTGTCGAACTCATAAAATCGAAGCTGGATAGCAAATGATAAAACTCGATAGCACGTGCATCGCGGTCACTCTCCCTGAGCGCCAGCCCCATAGCCACGCGCATGAAAAATGCCTGTGGTAGCTCGATGCGGTTTTCGTTTATGTGCAGGAAGTAACGGTCATACAGGGTTTGCAAGCCAAGATAACTGAATTGCAAGTCACGGCTTGCCGTTAGCTCATTAGCCAATCGCGGCAGATCAAAGTTCGCCATGTCACGGTCAAGTAGCTCTGCCTCAATGCCACGCTTGATAAATGAAGGGAAATATTCGGCATAACGTGTTGCCATGTTGGCGTCTTCACCGACAACTTCACAGCAGATGTCGTTCAACAACAGACGGGCGGTAACGAAGCTATAGGCTGGATCATGTTCGATCATCGCGCGAGCGGCCATGATGGCGCTCTTGCGCACCTCTTCAACCGGTACACCATCATAAAGATCACGTAGTGTCAGCTTTAGAATTGGGGCAGCACTTACCGCGTTGCCGAGCCCTTCACAAGCTGCCGTGATGCGTGCCGCAAGCACCGCCTCATCCAGTGGGCGAAGCACACCCTTGTCGTTAACTTGAAGAACATGTGCAGGCGCGATCTTTTCCTTGGCTCGCTCACGCGTGCGCTCCTCGCGGTAAAGCACGTAGGCACGGGCCACATCATGCTCACCAGAGCGCATCAAAGCCAATTCGACTTGATCCTGAATATCTTCAATATGCAGCGTCCCACCGTGCGGATGGCGGCGCAGCAACGCATTAACCACAGTATCGGTCAATTGGTTAACCAATTCGCGCACGCGCGCAGACGCCTCGCCGTTTACGGCGATAAACGCTTTAGTCAAGGCGACGGCAATCTTGGTTGCTTCAAACGCAACTACTGAACCATTGCGGCGAATAACCTTGTGTTGGTTAAAGGGGGGGCTGGAAGAAGGCGTGCCTTCGACGGAAACAAGGTGTACTGAGGCTGGAGAGGAGGTCATGTCATGTCATGCCGATCTTAGAATTGAGTCTTAAATTATGAATAAATTTTGTTTATCGTACCACAATAATTGTTGCTCGAACTACAACAATTGTTTCTTTATATTAAATCAGGTCGACATACAAAAACCACTATATGTAGTAGTTCGGTATTACATATTGAAGTATTTATAGTAATAAAAAATTTAGTGCGCCAACAAAATAATGCAAGTTTTTTTCTGATAAATCAATCTATTTAGCACAACGAAAAATTACAAAAATCAAACACAACACAAGGTGTTTTCTATCGGCGCAAATAGACTTACATGTCCAATTTTCTGCTCGCTTTCAAGCAATCTTTTGCAAGATAGCGCGGCCAGTCAAATTTCGGCCCGGGATCTGACTTGCGTCCCGGCGCGATGTCCGAATGCCCTACAATATCGCGAATTGGATAGGCACGTTTGAGCACTCGTGTCAGCCGTGTTAGTGCAGCATACTGCTGATCACTAAATGGCAGAAAGTCTGTGCCTTCTAACTCTACGCCCATGGAAAAATTATTGCAGGCCGCACGACCTTGCCACTCCGATGCACCCGCATGCCAAGCGCGTTTATTACAAGACACGAATTGGACAATCTCTCCCGTACGTTGTATTAAAAAATGGGCAGAAACTCTTACCCCTTTGAGTTGAGCATAGTATGGGTGAGTATCCGTATCAAGCGTGTTGGTAAATAGCTGAGCAACCGCTTGACCACCAAATTCACCCGGTGGCAGGCTGATATTGTGAACCACCAATAAGTTTATTCTGGTACCAGATGGGCGGGAATCACAGTTTGACGAAACTAGACGGCGCATACCACTGAGCCATCCATTTGTGCCAACTTTCAATGTTTATCATCCTTGTCAGTGATGTCCAACCGATCCATGCGATAGCGCAAGGCGCGAAAAGTCACTCCCAGCATCTTGGCTGCAGCTGTGCGGTTGAAATTTGTTTGCTGCAATGCCTCCAGAATAGCAGCGCGCTCGACGCCATCCAGATAATCGGTAAGCGGATATTTGCCAGCTATATTTGATTTGACAACGGTTTCATTAATATCAATGGGCGTTAATTGCAAATCGGCTGGCATGATAATGCCGTCCGAACACAATGCAAGTGCCCGCTCAATTATGTTTTCCAGCTCGCGGACATTCCCCGGAAAATCGTATTGTTGAAGCGCCTTTAAAGCCGTCGATGCAAATTCAACCTTCATATCACCACACAAGCGAGTTAAAAACTGGCTGGCGACCTCGGCGATGTCATCGCGCATTGCGCGCAACGGCGGCATAAGCAAGGTAATCACATTCAGGCGATAATACAGGTCCTGACGGAATTTTCCCTGCTGAACTTGCTCCGCCAACGCGCTATGGGTGGCACTGATAATACGTACATCTACCGGCTCTTCCTGTGTAGCACCCAGCTTACGCACTTTTTTTTCCTGGATTACTCGCAGTAACTTTACCTGCATGGAGAGAGGCAGATCGGCCACCTCATCAAGGAATAAAGTGCCGCCATTGGCAGCTTGAAATAAACCGTCGCGATCCTTTTCCGCACCGGTGAACGCGCCCTTGCGGTAACCAAAAAACTCGCTTTCCATGAGTGTTTCCGGGATTGCACCACAGTTTACCGAGATGAAAGGTTGGTCGCGCCGAGCGCTTTTTTCAACGATCAGCCGCGCAGCCAATTCTTTGCCGCTACCTGATTCCCCACTGATATGCACCGGTGCCTGGCTACGCGCCACGCGGTCGATCAGATCGCGCACTTTCTCCATAGCCTGGGAACGCCCCAGCAATATTCGTACGCCTTTCCGTACGGAAGTGGATGGTGGTGGCAGCTGTAACACGGCATTAACCAAAGCGCGCAACTGGGTCAATGCAACTGGCTTGGCCAAGTAGTCGAAAGCACCCGCCTTAAGTGCAAAAATCGCATTTTCCATGTTGCCATGCGCGGTAATCACTGCAACAGGTACATGAATGTTACGAGCAGTAATATATTGCACTACCTCCAACCCGTCTCCATCCGGCAGGCGCATATCTGTCAGACACAGTTGATATGTTTTATTAGTCAGCTGTTGCAATGCTTCGTGCACATTGCTAGCGCGATCGACTTGCAATCCCATGCGTAACAGCGCCAACTCAATCAGCTCCAAGATATCCGGCTCATCATCCACCACCAAGACGCGCGCAGTGTTAGTCGGCATATCAACGTTCATCTTGCTCTCCAAATACAATGCGGAAACATGCGCCGTCCTTTGCTGGCTGCCTATATTCAAGCGTTGCCCCGTTAGCCTCGCACAGTTCGCGTGCGAGATACAAACCTAAACCCATGCCGCCCGCCGACAGGGTAAAGAAAGGCTCGAACAATTGATGAACGGCCTCAGGGGCAACTGGAGGCCCATCGTTAAAAATCTCCAGTATCGCCCTACCCTCGTTGGATCGCCATGCAGATAGCTGCACACTGCCTGCCTGTTTGCTGCAATAACGCAGAGAATTGCGACATAAATTCCACAATACTTGATCTAAATGGCCACGATCGAAGCTGATTACGCAGGGAGATGCAACCTCAATTACAAATATCTCCTGCGACGCGCCTTGAGTATGACAAAGCTCCTCAATATAGAGAGGTAATTTTTCGGATAAATTATAATCTTCGCTTTGTACTCTGTCGCGCTGGTTCAATTGCAATACATCTTCCACGATGTGATTCAACCTTGCGGCATTATCCATAATGATCTGAAATAACCGAGTCTGCGCCGGATCGTGCTTTTCTTCTTGCAGCAATTCAGTTGCGTAACTGATAGACGACAATGGGTTGCGCACTTCATGCGCAATGTTAGCGGTCAATCGACCCAATGCGACAAGCTTGATCTGCTGAGCTTGCGCCTGAACTCGTTGCATATCCTCAAGAAAAATTATCGCGCCCCTGAATCCTTCGCGATGTACAGGCAGGAATCGCACACGCACCTGATGATTGGTGATAGGCAAACGCAATACTTCATGCCCACGTCTCTGGTGCTGCCGCCAAACGGCGAACCGATCCGCCAGCACGGGCACACAATTGGCAAGCGTGGTGTTGCCAGTATTTAAAAACTCAACTCCAAGCAAACGCTCAACACTAGGGTTGTATTGCCTGACCATTCCGTTTTCATTCACTACCAGCACACCGTCTGGCATGTCCTGAATCACCAGTCTGTTAGCTTCCGCCATGTTGGCTAAATCTGTACCACGCAAAGCCGCTAAATTTTCACTGGCAATAGCATATCTGGCTCTGATATGTGCCAACCAAGCAACGGCAAAATAGACGGTGCTCAACAACCCGGCCTGTACATAACGGGCTTCCGTCGCATTTTGGGTAAGTACTGCGTAGGAATGCTGCAGCAACACTGCAATACTGGCAAGTGCCGCAAAGAACAGGGAAATTTTGCCGCGACCAATCAATCCTGTAGCGGTCAGAGATACGAGTAACAACACTCCTAAGCCGCTTTGAATGCCTCCACTGGCATATGACAAAACGGTTATAAATACAATATCGGTTCCTACCAGAAATGCCAATTGCATGTTGAATCGTGGCCGGCATAACTTGATAGTTAGAAACGAAACCAGGGTCAGCGCAATGTATATAAGACTGGTGTACAAAAATAATGACGGGTCGCGTGAACCCAACGACAGAGCTTCACCAAATGTGCTCACCAAAAACACAAATAGCCCACCCAGGGCTAGTCGATATAAGTTAAAGAAGTAAATTGAGCGCCACATGGCTTCCGGTGCTGGCGCAGAATCAGATCCCGTGCGCAATAAATGCCACGTGGTGAGGGGTAGGTTATCCCACATCAAAACTCATCTAACAATCAGAGGTTATTCAGGTTCATCTTTATGTGCACTGCGATGCGCCTCACTACAATAATGCTTGTAATTAAGCATAAGGCTCTCGCCTTTGGGCAAATGCACACCACAGTGCGCGCAGCGCACCATGTTTTCACTGTACTTGGACGTATTTTCGCCAAGTACATCTTTTTTTGACACCTGCTTGCGGTAGTACTTCAGTAACAAGTAGATGGCTATGAAGATAACAACTACGAGCAATAAGCGACTCATCCCAGCATACTCCACAGATACCGCTCATAAGCAGCAATTAAAAGGTAAACCGCCCCCCGTTGGGGAGCAACCGTCATGCAATCAGCGCCTCTATAAACTGGAGAATTAACGCCTGATCAGAAACAATAAGGATGAACCCGACAGGCAGTTATATAGAGGCGTGATCATTTTTAAAAGAATAAAACCTGCAAGAAAATTGGGGGCTAAATTTTTCAAAATTAGCAAGGTTGATATATTACACGTGCTCATTTGGTAAGCTCGATATTCGATAATATAATAACTGTCTATTTATAAGATTTCGCTCGGCGAAAGTAAGAGTTCAGGCAACGTCAATTCCGAATTGCCTTCGACATCGTTGGTTCCTGAAATCAATCCCTTCCCATTGTCGTATTGTGCCATAGCTTTTCTATTTGAGTCTGGATAGGGCAGCTGAGTAACAATATAAATCACAAAAATTAATCACCATCCCAGTTAAGTTAAGAGCGTCTCTAAAAATTTAAATTTCTAACCGTGACAAGACCAGAGTAAATATTCTTGCACGCCATACTATTTGTATGTGTAAGCGATTTTTTTCGAGTAATGCAGTATTGTGACTTAACGGAGTAAGCAGGCAAGCTACGAAGCGGCTGCTCGCAAAACTGGATTTTAGAGGTGCCCTTAGCTTAGCTAAGCTGACATTAGTCTTCGATTCTTGCCAAGCGTTGCAACGCAGTTTTCAGAGGTGAATCTTGCAATTTTACCGTGAAGTCAACCAGCTGTTGCCGTCCTATGGCGCTGAGCGAGATAGTGCGAGAGGGTGGTTGAGCGATTGGCACGGCAACTTGCACCCTAATCTGAATTCCAGTAATCTCATATCCCCTACTTTGTAATATTTTGGTAAATTCTGGGACGAGTTGGCGCAATTTGGCCGCCACCGAGCCGTTATCTGCGGCTACAAGGAGAGTTTGCTGATCAATTTGTATCACATGGCTAGCGCGTACCAAGGAGGGTGGCGCAATTTGTTCATAGTGCCGCTGTAATACGAGAAGTTGGTCTACCTTGAGCGATAGTTGACGTAACTCTTCGCTGGCATTGAAATATGAATTTAATCGATTTGACACAACATCAGGTTAATTCAGAAATGGAAACGTGAATAATAATTTAGTTTCCATTGTTTGTTGTTTTTTAACGCACTCGTCGAATTACTCGGTAACAATACATAAGCCGAGCTCCGGTGCTGCCTTTAAATAAGGACACGTGGTATAGCTCGTTTGTTATTAGGAGTGCATTCGGATTAACGAGAGCAATATGATAATATACTAAAAACTGATTACAACAATAATGTTTTTTTTATCAGATGCGTACATTTTTAGTCTGTTGTCACAAATTTTGACAAAAGTGCGGACTGTAGATTGCCAAGGCTAACAGACATAAGCTGCTTTGCAGTCTTACACGTGACGTTGAAAATACAATACCAAAAATGTCGCACATAGTCACAAGCGTTTATTTGAAACGACGCGAATTGATAAGCATTGATTTTTGTACTTAGGGTGAGGTGCGGCACTTCACCCTTTTTTGGTTGGTGTAGTAGAAAATTAATTAAAACTTCGGAATTTAAATCCAGCATTAAAACTCCAGAATTAAAATCTCCAAATTGAAACCTAAAAAAACTAAATAATGATTTCTAATTTATTGAAAAGTGTTTTTGGCAGTCGTAACGATCGTCTACTCAAGCAATATCGCCAGTCAGTGAAGGTAATTAACGCTCTCGAAGCCGAGATAGGAAAACTTTCGGACGAAGCCTTGTGCCTTAAAACTGAATCCTTCAAACAGCGCATCGCCAAAGGCGAAGCGCTGAATGCATTGTTACCAGAGGCATTCGCCGTGGTGCGAGAAGCTGGGCAACGCGTGCTGCAAATGCGCCATTTCGACGAGCAGCTGATTGGCGGCATGACACTGCACCATGGCAAGATTGCGGAAATGCGCACTGGCGAGGGCAAAACTTTAATGGCGACTCTGCCCGCATATCTCAATGCGCTGTCAGGTAACGGCGTACATGTGGTGACAGTTAATGATTATCTGGCGGCACGTGACGCTGAATGGATGGGTCGGCTGTACCGCTTCCTTGGATTGTCGGTTGGGGTAATTCTGTCGCATATGGACCATGCCGACAAACTTGCTGCTTACAATGCAGATATCACCTACGGCACCAACAACGAATTTGGCTTCGATTACCTGCGTGACAATATGGCCACCCATGCTGGTGAGCGCTTCCAGCGCAAACTTAATTATGCCATCGTGGATGAAGTGGATTCCATCCTGATTGATGAGGCGCGTACCCCGCTGATCATTTCTGGCCAGTCTGAAGACAATATTGACGTCTATGTCCGTATGGACAAACTGGCGCCGCAGCTTGTGCGTCAGCAAGAAGAAGGTGGCCCCGGCGATTATAGTGTTGATGAAAAAAACCGTCAGATTTTATTGACGGAAAACGGGCATGAACATGCTGAGGAACTGCTTAGTGAAGCAGGTCTACTGCCTGTTGGGGGAAGCTTGTATGACCCCTCCAACATCATGCTGATTCATCATCTGTATGCTGCGTTGCGCGCACATGCGCTATATCTTCGCGATCAAAATTATGTAGTACAGAACGGCGAAGTGATTATCGTAGATGAATTCTCTGGTCGCATGATGGCGGGAAGGCGTTGGTCCGATGGGCTGCACCAAGCGGTAGAGGCCAAGGAAGGTGTGGCTATCCAGAAGGAGAATCAAACGTTAGCCTCCATTACCTTCCAGAATTATTTCCGTCTATATGGAAAATTGGCCGGCATGACCGGTACGGCAGATACCGAAGCCTTCGAGTTTCAACAGATTTACAGCCTTGAAACCGTTATTATTCCGCCGCACCTGCCCACTATTCGCAAGGATATGATGGACAAGGTTTATCTTACGACAGATGAAAAATATAAAGCAGCGATTTTGGATATTCAGGATTGCTACCAGCGTAGTCAGCCGGTGCTGGTTGGTACCACCTCAATTGAAACATCTGAATTATTGTCACAATTACTAGATCAAGCAAAGTTGCCGCACCAAGTTTTAAACGCCAAACAGCACGAGCGCGAAGCTGAGATCATCGCGCAAGCGGGAAGCCCAAAAATGATTACGATTGCCACTAACATGGCTGGGCGTGGCACTGACATTGTGTTGGGTGGTAATGTGGAAAAGCCAATCGAACTGTTACGCATGGACGAGACATTGGACAACGTCACGCGTGATCAGCGAATAGCCAAATTGCGGGCTGAATGGCAGCCAATACATGATCAGGTTGTGAAGAGCGGTGGTTTACATATCATCGGCACCGAGCGCCACGAATCGCGTCGCGTTGATAACCAATTGCGTGGTCGTGCAGGGCGTCAGGGCGACCCCGGCTCCAGCCGTTTTTATTTGTCGCTGGAAGACCCGTTATTGCGAATTTTTGCCTCCGACCGTGTGGCAGCCATTATGAACCGTTTCAAGCTGCCTGAAGGTGAAGCGATTGAGCATTCTTGGGTCACCCGCGCCATTGAAAACGCACAACGCAAAGTCGAAGCTAGAAACTTTGACATGCGCAAGCAGATTCTTGAATACGATGATGTAGCTAATGAGCAACGCAAGGTAATCTATCAACAGCGCAACGAGTTATTGGAGAGCGTGGACATTTCCGAAACCATTAATGCAATGCGCGAAGGGGTAATGCATAACATTATTAGCGAACACATCGTGCCGCAAAGCATGGAAGAGCAGTGGGATGTTCCGAGCCTGGAGAAGGAATTAGCTACCGAATTTCGGTTGGAACTACCGCTTTCGCAGTGGCTAGAACAAAATAAGCAACTTGATGAAACTGGTTTACATGACAGTGTAGTACAGGCTGCACAGGAACAGTATCAGGCCAAGGTGGAACAAGTTGAGACCGAGATGATGCGCGGATATGAGCGCCTTATTATGCTGCAAAGCGTGGATACTCACTGGCGTGAACACTTGGCAGCACTTGACCACCTGCGTCAGGGCATCCATCTGCGTGGTTATGCGCAGAAGAATCCCAAGCAAGAATATAAGCGTGAAGCATTTGAGTTATTTTCCAATATGCTTGAATCGATCAAGCGAGATGTCACGCGGATACTGATGAACGTGCACATCCGCAGCGAAGAAGATATAGAAGCGGTAGAAGCACCCCACGCTCCGGAAAATGTGCAGTATCATCATGCTGATTACGATGAGGCATTGGCTACGGAAGATGATAATGCAGAGCAAAAACCATTTGTACGCGCTGACAAAAAAGCTGGGCGCAATGATCCATGTCCCTGTGGATCTGGTAAAAAATACAAGCAATGCCATGGCAAATTAACTTGATGTAGTTACTCTTGGTGGGAGATCACAATGACAATGGATGACTTGATTTTACAGACCCTGCGCAACTCCACGTTGAGTGAAGAGTTGCGAGATGCCGAAATTGAAGCGTTGGCAAGCGTCATTACGGTGCATGAATACAAAGCGGGAGAACATCTTCTCCAACCTGGTAATAGTTCGCTCAGGAATACACTTATGATCCTTGCTACAGGCGAGGTTGAGGCAAATGCCACTCTGGACGGAGAGAAAGCAACCTTGCATCTGTTACAGCCCGGTGATTTGGCTGGCATCATCACGTTTGTTGGTGGGAGTGCCGCGCAGATCAGTGCAACTGTAGTGGCCAAGACAAACAGCAAAATGCTATTGCTAGAACGCTCTCGTCTAGAGTCTTTTCTCAGCACAAATCCCGCCATTGTGTACTACGTAATGCGCGGTGTTGTGCGTCATGTGCACGGTATTGTGAGACGTATGAATATGCAATCTGTAGAAATGAGCAACTACATCCACCAGCATGGTGGTCGCTACTAGCAACAAATTCAATTGCTTTAATTGTGAAGCGTATCCTCACTGATCTCTATAAATTTTCATGCAATATATTGTTCAGCGCTTCATATGATTATCCTCACACACCTTCATATTCATTGCATGGTAAATAATGCCGTGCGCTCATCGTACAAATTTATGCAATATTTGGGCTAAAAAGCATGCCAGTTAATCTTCAACCCCCTGTCGCGAGCGCTCTACTACCTGTTAAAGGCGTGTTGCTGGGCACGGCGGAAGCGAGCATCAAAAACCCTGGACGCAAGGATTTGTTGCTCATCCATCTGACCGCGCAAGCCACGGTGGCTGGCGTTTTCACGCAAAACCGTTTCTGCGCCGCACCAGTTATCGTGGCACGTGAACATCTGGCTGCGAACAAAAGCGTGCGTGCACTGGTAGTTAACACGGGCAATGCTAATGCGGGTACCGGTGAGCAGGGTTTAACTGCGGCTCGCGCCACCTGTGCCGAAATTGCAAATCTGCTGGACTGCGAGTCAGAGCAGGTGCTGCCATTCTCCACCGGAGTGATCATGGAGGCGTTGCCGCTGTCGCGGTTGATCTCTGGGCTACCAACCTGCGTATCCGAATTACGCGAAGATAATTGGCTTAATGCCGCGCAGGCCATCATGACCACTGACATCGTTGCTAAGGCCGTGTCTAAACAAATAACACTCGATGGTGTAACCATCACTGTTACCGGCATCGCCAAAGGTTCCGGCATGATCCATCCCAACATGGCTACCATGCTCGGCTATATCGCCACCGATGCGGCGGTGGCACAGCCCCTGTTGCAACAGTTAGCCACTCACGCCAGTGATGCTTCATTCAACTGCATCACCGTGGATGGCGATACCTCTACTAATGACGCACTGATGGTAATCGCCTCCGGCACGAGCAGTGCGCAAGCTATCGTTGATGTAAAAAGCACGGCGTTCACGAAATTGCAGGCTGCAATTACGGATGTTGCCATATTGCTAGCGCAAGCCATCGTGCGTGATGGAGAGGGGGCGACCAAGTTTATCAGTGTCCAAATTGAAGGTGGCAAGAGCGTGGCGGAATGCAAGAAAATCGCCTATGCCGTGGCACGCTCCCCCTTGGTCAAAACTGCATTTTTCGCTTCTGATCCCAATCTAGGGCGCATACTCGCCGCTATCGGTTATGCCGATGTACAGAATCTCGATGTGCATCGACTCAAGTTATATCTTGACGATGTGCTAGTGGCTGAAAATGGTGGGCGCGCCGCCAGCTATAGCGAAGAAGATGGTCAGCGCATCATGCAACAAAGCGACATTACCATTCGGGTAATACTAGATCGCGGCACGGCAATTGCCACAGTATGGACCTGCGATTTCTCTTATGACTATGTCAAAATTAACGCCAGTTATCGTAGCTAGGACAACATAATATCCGATGCAGTCCAAAAATCGTAGCGAGGTATAGCTTCAATAGAATTGCTTCACTCACGCTAACGCTTTCGGACTATCTTTTAAGCTATTTAATTCAGTTTCGATCTACCGAAAAGTGCTACCGATATGTAGCATTTGTGCACGATCAAGGTTCTTCGCTAATGCCACCTGGCGGTTATTGCATACTTGAACGGGTAGGCGATCTCGGTACTTTTCCATAAATTTGACACTAAATTTTTCGAATTTTTCACAATAATTTCCGCGCGACTGATGGGCGATTAAAATATCGTTACATACTGCCAATTTGAATCCGGCCAAATAGGCGGCGAAGGTAAAGTCGGTGTCATAAATGTGGAAGCCATCGAAATTTTGTTCATCGAAGCGTATTTCATTGACTACCCGCCGGTTCACGGCAAAGAAAAAGCCGTCCAAAGCTTGAATCCCTTCAACAACCATCGAATTTACCCCGCCCCACACCGACAAGTCAAAACGATTGCTGGGCCATTCATTATCGGTAACCGGGTAGGCAACCGTGCCATGCAAGTAGGGGTCTCCCGCAAATCCCCAGTTGCTGGCGACTAAATGATTTGTGCCGGCGCAGCCTACTACATCGTAGACTTTCAGATGTTGGCGTAAACGTGGATAAAAATCAGGCGAGATTATCTCGATGTCATCATGGCAAAAAATCAGGATTTCGCCTCGACTTTGAATGATGCCACGGTTATAGCCTTCGCAGAGTGACTGCGCATCGTGGATGCCGATTATCTCAAACGGCGCATTCGCCAGCAGGTCGGTGTAGTTTTTTGAGACGAATTCAAATTTTTCCGGATTGACGCTGCAAATAATAATTGAAATCATGTTAATTGGCTCCATTATCAATCGAGATAAGGTCTAGTTGTAGTACGTTGCAGCAAAACCATACTGCATGTCGAACCGCTATCGTCACGCCAATACCGGCTTTTAACAAGCGCAGCCGGAGCAAGGTACTTGTAAAGCATCTCTACAATTTGTCATTCCTACCT
This sequence comes from Candidatus Nitrotoga sp. M5, assembly GCF_927904885.1. Lineage (GTDB taxonomy): Bacteria > Pseudomonadota > Gammaproteobacteria > Burkholderiales > Gallionellaceae > Nitrotoga. Next base: position 22,173 of record NZ_CAKMNW010000058.1, on the reverse strand, counting down.
TCGCGGGATTGACGTAAATTTTAATTTATAGAGGTGCCCTGAAATTGTTTTAACGGTAAAACCTACCCACCGCCACATTTCACGTTGAATTCAGATTGATAAAACGATTCCATTTGCCGTAATGACTTTTCCATATTAAAGATGCTATTACTACCGGCAATGATGCGTTGCACAACTTGCTGGCGCCATGCATTGTCTTTGCCGACCCTGATGGCTTTCTCTATATAGTCATCCTGGTTTTTAGATATAAGTTCATCCAACCCCATGCATTTCAGCATGCCATAGCTTTGCCGTCCACGCATGAATTCACCCGGTAAAGTTATCACTGGTAAGCCGCAGGCAAGCGCGTCCAGGGTTGTGTTGCCCCCAGACCAATGCAGTGTATCGAGCATCACATCGCACAACAGATTGACGCGTAGATAATCATCATGGGCCATTGAAGGCAGAATAATACCGCGCCCTTGTGGCTCCATGCCATGCTCGCGCAGGGTCTGCGACAGTCGAGCAAAAAAAGCATTGGTTATGTTGGGATGACGGCCAGCAAACAGTACGATGACTCCATTTGGGTCGCGCTCAAGGATGCGAGCTAGCAGGGCATCGTTGTCTGGGTGGATCTTGAATAATGATTGCGGGCATAGATACAGCGTTTTACCTTCTGGTAATGCGAAGTCGGCGCGTTGCGCTGATGTGGGTAGCACAGGCTTGCTGTAATAAGTGCCAAGACCTTCAAACAATTTCAGCTTTTCAGAGTAATGAATTTCAGCGTTATCGGGTTCCATTGCGGCGCTGGAAAAATAGTAGTCGATATTTGCGTGGCCGCTGGTTACAGGATGCCCCCAGCCAGCACATTGAACCGGTGCCAGTCGCATGGCTGCAAGCAGGAAACTGGTGTTATCCATGCCAAGCTCTGGGTAAACCAGAATATCCAGGTCATCCTTCAGCACGGCAGCAGCGATGCTAGAAGGCGAAACGGGGCCCGCAACAAGGTGGCGAAAATGGTCACAAGCGTCGACTATTTCCTGAGTAACATGGTCTGTTTCCTGACGGGTATGATAGACAAAAATTTCAAATTGCTCACGATCGAGCCGCATGATCCAGCTGCGAAAATACATCCCGACAGTACAATCCCTGAAAAAACTGGACAGATAACCAATGCGCAAGCGACGTCCCACTGTATCTTTCTTCACACGCGGCTGCATGACTTGCGGAGCAATTTTTTCCAGCATAGCAGCGACGAAACGCGCATAGTCCGTTTGCAGATCCTTGTCGTCAAATCCTTGGTAGGCCAAGTAAAAGTTACTCCAACGCAATTCATCCAATAATTTCTCGGGTTGATTGTGTGAAATAAAATTCGGAATATTTTCGTGCAGGATTTTCAGGCCGTTAGCAAATCGTTGTCGTGCTTCAAGCAGATCAATCTGATTACGATATACGGCGGGGAACGATAGAAAGGCACCGAGTGCCGATTTCAGTTCATGCGGATTCAGCGTTTGCACTTGCCGATAGGCCGCAAGAGTTTGTTCGATACGGCCTTGCTCCCAAAACACGCGGGCAAGTTTGTTGAGTTCCGCGCCATTCTTACCCGGCTTCATTTGTACGGCATGGGTGAAGCTGGCTTCCGCTTCATCGAGCTTGCCCATATCGTGCTGAACAGAACCGAGATAGCTGTAAGCCTGAACATGATCCGGCCTCAAGCGAAGCGCATGGTTGAAGCTGTTTTCTGCCTGATTGAGTTGCCCCATATCCAGGTAAGCAATGCCCAAATTGTAATGGGCCAGCGCGTAATTCGGATTCAGCAGAACAGCCTGAGCAAACTGTTGCTGAGCGCCAACGAAATCACCCAACGCGCGAAGCGAGGTGCCCAGGTTGTTATAAGCACCAGGATAATTCGGCTTGTGACGGATTGCATCGCGGAAATTTGCAGCGGCAAGGTCGAAACGCTTTTGGTCATGCAGAATAATGCCTATATTGTTGCAGGCCTCGGCATAATCTGGTTTCACGCGAATTGCATTTTGCAGGCTAGCGATGGCCTCGTCTGGCCGGTGCAAATCTTCCAGCGTGAGCCCGCGCAGAAAATGATTGCGTGGATCTTCCGGGCTGAGAACGATGGCTTGATCAAGGCACTCCAGTGCCCGCTCCAAATCACCGGTTTGCCGCGCCTGAGCAGCAGCCTGCAGCAGCGCCTCGACCTGATTCATATATCAGCGTTATCCGTCATGGCTGCATAGGAAATTCATCGTGAGGTTACGATGCCTTTCTGCAGCAACGCTTGTCGAAAGGTTTCTTCCAAATGGCGAACATAATCATCCATATTGACTAGCGGCGAGTCGGCTAAACCGCGCCGGATAGCATCCGTAACACTAGTATAGAACGTTTGATCGTTAGCGAGGCGTTTGGAAATGTCGATAAATTCCTGTTCGTTGCTGGCAATCGTTGCCGTTACGCCGAGGTTTGTCAGAATGCTGAAGCCGGTGCGCTCGCCATGCCGTTCCCCGCATAGCGTGACCACCGGAACGCCCATGTCAAGCGCTTCCAGCGTACCATTGACGCCGCCATACGGCAGTGTATCCAGCACCATGTCAACCATGGTATAGCGCGCCTGGTTATGGGCTCCATCCTTGCCAGGCGGTATAAAAACGACGCGGGTGGCAGCTATGCCAGCAACCTTGAGTCGTTGCAGGTAACTGGTTTTGGCTTCAGTATTGTGCGGCGAGAACGCAAGAACCGTGTACGGTACCGCTTCCAGCACCCGGCGCCACAACGCGAGACACCGCGGACTCAGCTTAATCAAGCTGACGAAAGCACCCAACACTATAGCGTGCTTTGCTATGCCAAATTTTTTGCGCTGATAGTTGTGCTGGCTCGCTGGCGCGATGTGGCGATAAGGAAATACGCAGCCCTGCATCGGCAACAATCGCTCCAGTAAATACGCCTGATTAGCTGGCGTGTCGGCGTATTGATCCGTTAACTTGAAATCAATGCTATCCAGCCCCACTGCTCCGGCGCTGGCGATGTGGGTAATCTGCAAGCGCGCGGGCTTATACGCCAGTATCGCTGGCAGACTTCCCTTAGTGTGGGTAGACAGATCTACCAGGATATCCAGGTTGTCCTCGGCAATGCGATTGGCCGCACTGAGCGCATCCAGATTTGCGATACTGACAAACCGAAAACTGCAGGCACGAAAAAGCTCAGTCCATGCATCTTGCTGCGATGACAGTGAATAGCAGTACACCTCAAATTGATCAGTATCATGCCGGGAAATGGCCTGATATATCATTTTCCCCATCACGTGATCACGCAGATCGGCCGACAAATAGCCCAGCCGGATTTTGTTGCCAGCGGTGCGCGCAGGTAGCGACAACTGAGGGGTATATGTTTGCTTGCTCAACTGGTTGTAGCGCTGATACAGGGCGAACAAACGTTCTGGTGGAAAATCAAAAGACAAAAGTAAAAACAGCATTTCCTCCAGCCGATCGAGCGCATCAGCGACATTGAAAGACGAAAGCCTATCGCTCAGCAAGTCGTCCAGATATGCCTGTTGCTGTTCGACCTCCCCCAAATACTGGCAGGCTTGCAGGCCATACACCGCGAGCATGGCAGAGGGCGGCGTGTGACGACGGAACTGTTTAAAATTTTCCAGCCACAGATTGATTTTGCCGGCGTCGAACAATACATCGCCCAGATGATAATAGGCTGACGCATGATCCGGCTGAATACGCAGAATTTGTTGGTAGCAGGCAGCAGCGCGTTCGGCCTTGCCTTGTTGCTGGAACAGTACGCCCAAGTTAAACAAGGCCTCGGTATTGCTCGGCTCCAACGCCAAGGCACGTTGATAGGCAGCCATTGCAGCGTCTGACATACCTTGCTTTTGATATGCCACACCAAGGTTGAAATATGCAGACGGTTCCTGCGGCTGACTTTGAATCGCCTGTTGCAAAGTGGTGACGGCTTGCGGCAGATGGCCAGCCCCAGTCTGGGCACGACCCAGCCCATTCATTGCGGCGAAATGGCTGGGCTTGATTTGCAACGCCTTGTTAAAGCCGGCGACCGCATCCTCCATCTGTCCCTGCTTAAGAAAAAGATTACTAAGTGCCAAATGCGCATCAAGATAGCTCGGGCTCACCGAAATTGCACGCTGAAGTTGCACGACGGCTTCATCTTCCTGACCGGTTTGCTCAAGTAGTACGCCGTATAAATAGAGGGCTGCTGCGTGATCGGGCTCATGCAATAGTACCTGCCGATAATGGTCTGCAGCTTCGATCAAGTTGTTGGCCTGGTGTTGCCGCACGCCATTCTGGAACAACTCTTTATTATCGTCGTTTGCGACTGGGTCTTTTAGGGGGCATTGGGCGATAGCATGACGATAAGCGTCTTCCAGGTGCTGGGTGTAAGCATCCATGTCAACCAGCGGTGAATCGATAAGACCGCACCGGATTTTTTCCTTCACTATACCGCGCCACTCAGCGTCACTCGCGATACGGTAAGCGAGATCGATATATTCGGCTTCGCTGTGAGCAATTGTTTCAGGCACGCCGAGGTTCATCAGAATACTGAAGGAGGTGCGTTCACCATGCCGCTGGCCACACAATGTGACCACTGGCACCCCCATATCCAGCGCTGCCAAAGTCGTATCACCACCGCTGTAAGGGAAAGTATCGAGAGCCATATCCAACAGTGCATAACGTGCACGGTTAAACTGCTCGTTCTTTGCCACTGGAATGAACTTCACTCGCGCCGGATCGATTCCAACTGCAGTAATTTGACGTAAATAGCTGGCTTTTTCGTTTTCTTTCAGGGGCGAAAATGCCAGCACGGCATGTTCAACTCTGGTCATGATGGTAGCCCAGGCTTGCAGACAACGCGGGCTGAACTTCATTATGTTAGCGAATACGCCAAATACCACTGCATTTTCCTCGATACCCAACTCGGCGCGGCTTAAATGGGCATGCGAAGCGGGTTCAACATGGTGAAAGGGGAAAATACAGCCTTCCATAGTTAACAGCTTTTCAATTAAATATGTCGCATTTTCCGGCACATCGGCATACTGGTCGGTCAGCTTGTAATCAACCGTATCCAAACCTATGGCACCGTGCGCGCCAAGATGGGTGATCAACACTCGTGCCGGTTTGTAGGCAAGAATCAATGCATTGGAATAGGAGGTGTGGTTGCACAGGTCAATCAGTATATCGAGGTCGTCTTCGGCGATCATCTTGGCGGCTTGCCGCGCAGGCAGCATATGCAGATCAACGAATTTATCACTGATCGTGACAAATTGCGCGGTGAGTGCATCTTCCTGGGTCGCCAGTGAATACAGATACAATTCAAACTGACTGCGATCATGGCGCGCCAGTACTTCATACATAAGCTTGCCCATCACATGTACGCGAAAATCCGCCGACAAATAGCCAATGCGCAATTTTGTTCGCTGCGTCCGGTGTGGAGAAACTAGCGGAAATTCAGAGAAGTGTTCGTGTTTCACAGCCTGGTTGTAGGCATGGTACAAGCGCAGTAGCTGCGCTTGCGGCACATCGAAATACTGTGCCACACCTAAAATGTTATCCAGCACCCCTATGTCACCATCCTTGAATGAATGCGCAGACAAGGCTTGCAGGTAGTATTCTTCGCGGGAGAAGTCGCCCAAGTAGCGACAAGCGGAAAGTCCGGCAACAAAAAACCAGTCGGTTTTGTTTTCCAGACGCTCATATTTCTTGAATGCTTCCAGCCATTCTTCGGTGCGGTCGAGGAGCCTCAGCAGTGAACAGAGATTGTCATAAGCTTCCGCATATTCCGGCGCAATCTCTAGCGCCGCCTGGAAGTGTTCCACCGCCAAGCTGGGCCGCTTTTGTTTTTTAAGTATCAGGCCTAAATTGAACTGCGCCTGCGGCAATCTGGAATTACTTGCCAGAGCGCGGCTGTAGGATTGCCGGGCGTCATCCAGGCGTTCCAGGGTTTGAAAGATATTGCCCAGGTTGTTGTGTGCTTCGGCAAAATCAGGGTTGATTTTAATGGCGCGCTGATAGCTGGCAATTGCCGCATCAGTTTGATTCAGGTATTGCAGCGCAAGCGCCAAGTTGTAATGACATTGTGGGTGCTTGGGCTGCAACGACAGAACTTGTCGATAGAGCATCATGGCGTCCACGAGCCGTCCTGCTTGATGATTCTGCAATGCCTGTTGAAACAAATTGTCGGAGTTATTCATGGATAATTAATTACAAATATTGTTAGAAGCTGAATTTAATGGTTGAGTATTTAATGCTGTTGCAAAAAATTGCTCCATCTGACGCAATGGCGCCTCCGCAGAAAAGATTGCATCGCTACTTGTTGTTATGTGTTGCACAACTTGCTGATGCCAAGCCCTGTCTGTGCCAAGTCTGGTTGCTATCTCTATATAATCTTTATGGTCATGCGCGATCAGTTCATTCAAGCCCATGCACTTCAACATACCGTAGCTTTGCCGTCCGCGCATGAACTCGCCTGGTTTTGTCACCACTGGCAAACCGCATGCCAGCGCATCCAGCGTTGTGTTGCCGCCGGACCAATGCAGTGTGTCGAGCATTACGTCGCACAGCATATTGACACGCAAATAATTCTCATGATCCATACGCGGCAATATTTTTATTTGACCGCTTTTCTCCATCCTGCTTTCATCCAATATAATTTCAAGTCGCTTCATAAAAGCACGTGTCATTGAAATATCAGTGGCTTGAAAAAATACCAGAACAGCATTTTTATTCCGCGCCAGGATTTCCAGCATCAGCTTATCGTTATCGGGATGAATTTTATATAAAGATTGCGGGCAAAGATAAAGAACTCTCTCCTCTGGCAATGAAAAGTCTGAGCGCTTGGCTGGAGAAGGGAGCGTCGGTTTTAAGTAGCACGTTCCAATTCCCTCCAGTAATATCAATTGCTCACTATAGTGAGCCTGCGCATTTTCTGGCTCCATTAATGCACTGGACAAGAAATAATCTATATTGGCATGACCCGTGGTTACCGGATGTCCCCAGGCAGCACATTGCATTGGTGCCAAGCGCATAGCTGCCAATACCAATGCCCACGGGTCCATACCAATTTCCGGATAAATCAAGATATCTAGCTGGTCTTTCTTGACCTGCCTACCAATATAATCAACGTCGCCAACAAGATGTTTATAATAGTCAGAAGCATCAGTAAATTCTTGAGTTATATGGTCCTGTATATGCCCAATGTAATAGCAGTAAATTTCAAACAATCCTCTGTCAAGTGAAGTAACCCAGCTTTTAAAATATGATCCTACGGTGCAATCACGCATAAAACTCGACAAAAATCCAATGCGTAAACGTCGTTGACTGGCTGTGGGCTCTTGTTTTATAGGCTGCATTAATTCTGGAGCCGCAATCCGAAGAATATCCGCCACAAAATTTGCGTATTCCACTTGCAAAGATTTGTCATCTTGACCTTGATAAGCCAAATAAAAATTTGTCCAGCCCAATCCGGACAATAATTCTTTTGATCCTACTTCAAGGAATTTTTCGGTGTTATTCCGTAAAGCTTTCAGGCCCTCAGTGTAACGTTTACGTGCTGTGAACAATTCTGTGGCATTGGCATAAATTGTAGGCAACATGAGGTGAGCACCGAGGAACCCCTTCAAGCCATTTGGATTTAGTGACAAAGCATGCTGATAAACGGCTGCCGCTTCGGCATGCTTACTTTGCTCCTTTAAAGAATAAGCCAAGTTGTTTAATACTTGAATATTGCCCGGGTCGAGCAAGAGCGCACGGCGTAATATTTTCTCGGCCTCTTCCATCTCCCACTGCACAAGAAGGGCATGGCCCAAGCCAAAATGGGCATAAATATTATTTGGCTGAAGCTCAATGGATTTACGATAACAACGCTCGGCCTCTTCTATTCGTGCTTGTGACTGATATGCGCTGCCCAGATTGTTGTAAGCTAGAACGTAGTCTGGTTTTAACTTTACTGCTTCGCTAAAGGCAACCGTTGCCTCGTCAACTATCCCCTGCAAATTAAGTACACTTCCCAAGTTATTCCAAGCCTGGGGAAAATCGGGAAGAAACTTTAACGCTAGTCTAAAATTAGCGGCGGCTTCATCGAGATGGCCATTTATTTGATCTAACGTACCCAACTGATTATATGCTTGTGCAAAATTTGGATTCAGTTCAAGCGCTTTGCAAAAATATTCTGCTGCCTCGTCAACATTCCCTTGCGCCTGCGAGACTAAACCGAAAGCAAGCCAATAGTGTGGCTGCGTTATGTCAGCCTGTATTGCTCTATCAAGATAATTTGATGCTTGCTCGAAGTTTTTTGAACTGAAAGCCTGCAATCCCAACTTGTAAAAACCCTCTGGGGTGATAGAAGTGCCAATAGGAACGGCCTTATTATTTTGCATTTGTGATGCCTTAGGGATTTGCCTATGCATGATATAGACACATAAACGGCATTATTTATCTATAAGAATGGAAGTTATTATTGAATGTCGCGATGCTTGCCATCACAACGAAATGTGAAGCGAATCCTAATTCAAAGTGCAACATCTCACAGCTTTCTACAAATAATTTTTATGGTACTTCAAATCGCGGCATTTACTATTTTTCTGACGTGGAGAAAGTGTAGTGTTGAATATAAATACTCAACACTCCGAATGGCCGTGATTGCGTATATAATTTGCGATGAATGCAAACTAGGGAAAGTTAAACAACTTTTTGCAAGCTAATACAAGACGCGCTTCAGCCAAGATCAGGGCAGACATCATAGAAGTAATGCGACATGCCGAAAATGAGGGCGCAGTATAACAAACATGCTGTCCCATCAGGTTTCACAGCTCTCTTAGAAATTTATTGGAGCGCTCCAAAACTAATACCTGTTCTTACACAAAGAACATACGGCAAATAGCATTATCTCTACCAACCATGGTTCATTTACTATAGAAAATTCGCGTATTTCTTGTCAAGAATACGGTCGGGAATTAGCCTTCAAAAACTCCGTAGCTTTGAAAATAAAGAGGTCATCTATATTTTTTTGACATCAGTTTCAGAGCCTTAATTAAACTTATCGAAGAGTCCAAATGAATCAACCAAAAAATATTGATCCTGCAGAATTAAATGTCCAGTCGATCGCTAGCATTTATCAAGAAGGGCAGATCATAAAAGTTCAGATGAATCTTCAAGTGCGAGACCTATGTATTTTTGATCCTGTATTGCGCTTATTCGTTCGTCATGAGGGAGCAGATACCTATTTGCTGGCTGCTGATACACATCAAGGTGCAATATATCTGCCTTGGTTGCCACGCGGTGAATTCTGCTTCCACTTTGAATGGCCAGTCTCACTACCTGCGGGCAATTATGAACTTGGGGTTTCATGGGGAACGGTAAGCGAGGTTCGCACACCGGATTCATTACAATTGTTTTCCATCACCGAGACTAAGTCAGCACAGCAAATTTTGTTGGGGACGTGGAGTATTGACCCGGAAACGGAAGCGCGTTTAAACCAGTTGTCATGGCGTCAAGGTATGACAAATTGGTTTCATCGTCATTTTTGTCATGCTGCAAAAGTCATTGGAGAACTATGTCTCACTAATACTGAAAAGCTGCATGGCAGAATTTTGGATATCGGTGCGGGCGAAGGAATTACAGATTTGAGTATCGTTCTGCGCTATCAGCCACAAGAACTCGTCGCCTTGGATATTGTGGATTACATAAAAGAATTACCTAGAGTCGCACAGGAAAACGGATTGCCTTTACAAGAAATGCCTGACAACTTTACTTTTTTACAGCACAGTTGCGAGGAAATCCCCTATGCCGATGAGAGTTTTGACGTTGTTATATCTTGGGGCTCGCTTGAACACATTGTAGGGGGATATCGAAAAACATTGGATGAAGTTTATCGAGTGTTGAAACCAGGCGGCTTGTTTTTCGTCGCCCCTGGCTTGTACTATTCGGCGATAGGAAGCCACTTGGGTGAGTTTGATTCAACACCTCATCTGCATCTGCGCATTCCAGAAGCTGATCTAAAAGAAATGGTAATGACCACAAAACCTACGATAATGGATCGTTCAGGTTTTAATGTCACCAATGAAGATTATTGGCGTTTTTATAAAGAACTTAACCCTATTCGCCTGGCTGAGTTTGAAAAAGAACTACGAAGCTATGGATATATTTTAATCCGCGCAGCAATCAGAACCAGCGAAATAGTTGAGTATGATGCAGCGTTACAACCGTATAGTATTCTGGATTTGGCTGTAGAAGAGCCCTACATAACGGTTCAAAAACCGGAGAAAAATCTCAATAATTAGATGTTTCGGTATTTGTCGTAATTTTGGTCAAAATATGTCGTTATTCTGTGCATTCCATATGAAAAACAACAGATAGCGGTAATCAATTGCACACATGCTCAAACTGTATTCTTCGCTTGGCGCTAAAACACAATAACTCACGCTCTCTAAAGAGAGCGTGCAATCTAAGGAAGCTCAACAAACTTAAGCGCGACATCACTTATCTTGACACCCGCTTTTTTCTGCGCAGCAGGCAGCTGCCACCGTAGCGTCAAACGCGACATCTGCTTACTTTTATTCTCTGGGAAAAGACAACGTGACCTGTTTTGCTTAGTTGGTTTAAGGGAGCAAGTCAGCTTTTCACCATTTTCCAACAATAACTCGGCTGATGCTCGGGTTTGCTTTGACCAACTCCCGGTTACGATGAGTTCAGTCGGTGCCGACAAATAGCGCATTTCCCACTGCGGTGAAACCAGACCAATACTCATACCTTCACCCGTTAGATGCAGCTTTCCATAACTGCTTGCCAGAAGTGTGCCTGTTGCTGGGATCCAACCATCACGGCTTTTCACCACAGCATTGCCAAACGGGTAAAACAGACTACCGACTGGCCACGCTTGCATTGCGCGCAGCCACCAGACAAATTGGTATTCATAGGCCGAACCTTCCATCACATCATAGGCCTTGAAATTATTTGGGTGCACCACGCGGTCACCCACGTAACTTCCCCACATCGGTGACAGGAAGTTTGCACCGCCGTTTATCAACGCCTGCATGGTGGCATAGGATTCATTGTGATCCGGCAGTTTTTCTGGAAACGCAATCGTGGCGGGATGGAATTCCACCACGCCCCACGCAGGATCGATACGCCGAATGTTGTCGATCAGGCTGCTGCCGCTGCGCGGCTTGCCTTCGTTGCGACTGCCAGGGCCGTACAAAATTACGCCCAAATGGCCTTGACGTGGTTTGGCGCCCTCTATGGACACCCCAGCCTGGTCGTTCCAGCCATTGGCATGATCGGTGATGCTTACTGCGACATCCGCCTGGATAAAGGTTTGGCTAGTATAGATACGCTCTGGCGATAAGCCGGCTTCTACGACCCAGGCAGCGAGGTCGTCATAATGGCGTGCAACTAGATGGCGCTTGAATTGAGTCCATAATTGCTGCCATTGATCACTGTAATCTATAGATTTACGCGGCGGTTCAATGGCGCTAACTTCCTTCCAGGATCGCTTAGCGAGCCGGTTTGCGTCGGCCAATGTCAATCCGGGTTCGTGACGAGAAAAAGCTAATTCGCCGCCATTTGCGTACGGGCCGAGGTGAAACAGCCATTCGCGGTATTGGCGTAATGTATCCGGATTGTAGTCGTACCATTGGGTCAGGTAGAACCACGGATTGATATACTCATCCGGGTCGAGGTTGATCATCACATAATGGGCAGGATGCGTCTGGTTGAATTTGACAATTTCGCGCACAGCAGCTTGCAGGTTGCGCTTTTTGTAATCAAGAAAGCGGCGGTTGTAGCGGTTAAGGCTCATCATACGTGCCAGCTCCGGACTGTCAGTGGCACCGGCCAGGTCTTTCAGGGCGTCATCTGGCTCTGTCTTGCCAAACTGGTTCCATTGCACAGCACGCTCATCTTGCTCCAGCATATCGACAATATCCAAATCCGGCACGGCGAATTTGGAATCAGCCCAGACGCCGCCATCCAGAGTGATCATCACTGGTGCGCGAAAGCGTAGCGCAGTATCGAGTAACTCACTCAAGGATTCACCGGTCATCTCCTTGCCGTTGCGATTACGCAGACTCTCAGGGAAATTTGGATCAAAGACATAATCAGCTTGCTCGCCTTTTGTGGTACGCAGATACTCAATACGGCCGCGAAAGCCAATTTCTACACAGCCGCCTTGTGCCATGTCGCGTAATTCCTGCAGTTGGCGGAATTTATTGCGAAAATCCACCGCCCCGCCGGGATAAAACACTCGCAACTTCTCTCCAGAGCATGTTTGTTTTACGGCTGAATTTTTATCGAGCACCAGCGGCCCGGGCAATACAGCAATATTGCCCGCATTATCCTCCACACGCACCTGTAATCGCTGCAAGCCGGACGGTATAGCCGCTAATGGCACATTCAGATCGTACAAATCTCCCTTCTTTAGTGGCGCATCACCCGCCTTGTCACGGTTAAAGCGGGGGTCTGAAAAAGCCGATAGCAACTGTTCTTTTTTTGTCAGCGTCATTTTTCCGAGATGTGTACCCGATTCAGTCTCCACGTAGGCAGCTCGGATGCCTTGCTCATCGGCCAGCCAGCTACGCAGCTCTATTGTGCCAGGCGACATAATTTTATCGTGTTGCGCCAATACCTTACCGAATGGTAAATCATTGATCACCTGCGGCCCAACGATTTCGCTGTTATGCCCTTTGCCATCTTCGAACTTAATTCTTAAGCGATAGTTGCCACGCGGCAATTTATGCATAGGCAACACACCCTCGAAACCGCTGGTTGCTGCCTGCGGCCAAGCTGAAAATGCCTTGGCAACGTCAACTCGCTGATTGCTGGCTAGCAGCTCCAGCAATTCTTCATCCCGCGCCAACACCTGTACTTTCACTGGCTCCCGCCTCGCCACCGCCCAGCCGCTAATCAAATTGCGCCCATCAGCCTTGATCGGCTCGGTTACGTCTAACATTCCAAACGGCTTTGAAAAATCAACTGGCACCCGACCAACTTTAAATACTGTGCCAACTCCGTTTTCCGCGCGCACTTCCAGCGCTGAGGTATGCGGCGGAATAACGCCACGTGCCAGTGCAAAGGTATATCCGGAAACAGTCGAGAATTTGCATTGCGGAAAAGCTGAGGTCACATCGGTTCGGGCAACACTCGGCTTAACACTGGCAAGTAACTTACCACTTGCCCACATCTCAACATGGCTTACTCCGGCAGTATCAGCAGCCCAGCCTTCAATATCAATACTGGTTTTGCCGATAGAATTAATTAGTTTAGGCGTATCAACCGAACCACGCACCGCGCAGACTGGCGGTGCCATCGACATTTTAATTTGCGGCCAAACGTGACTGGTAGCGGCTCCAGCAATCGCAACAAGTGATGCACTTACAATTATAGTCAGCAGTAATTTTTTTTTAAAACACTTAATCATTTCATTGCTTTTGTTAAGGGCATGGTTTTTGAAGGACACTGGTACGGGTATTCTTTGACAGATTATTCAGGACAGTACACGCCACAAATCAACAGAAAATGATCTAAATGTCTAAAATGTCAGTTACATCTGATCACTTTAAATCATACCATTTTAAGGTTTGTACGAGGTTGCCAATAGGGCAACACTTAACAGATAGTGATATAAAACAGTTCAATACTTCAAGTGCAAAAAACTCAGCACTATGCTGACTGGAAATCAGGTTGTTCGTTAAGGCGGGAACCCATTAGAGTTAATGAACTGCTTAATTGAATCTATGATAGCAGCATTAACGTAGTTAGTTTTCTGCGACACTACTCTCAGGCTAAAAGTTAGCCATCGATATCGGCTTTTTTAATGTGGCACCTATTCGAATTCCATGGCAAACGTCAATAAGCTACAAATTATGATAATCGAAGTCACACAAAAATAAATGATAGCCACATTCAGAAAACTATCAATAATCAACGCGCATCACTGGACAGATATTCTGCTTCCTACATTATTCGACATATTTCGTGTTACTTTGTTAAAAATTACGTATTGGTATTCTTGAATATCCATGACAGCACTCGTTGAGTTACTACAAAACCTCCCATTTCTTTTTATTGCTTTGTGCGGCATTACTGGTCTGCTGGTGGGCAGCTTTCTTAATGTGGTCATTCATCGCTTACCCAAGATGTTGGAGCGAGAATGGCATGTCCAATGCGCTGAACTCAATGGCAATGAACTAGAAAATGTGCCACCTTACAACTTGTCCATGCCGCGTTCCGCATGTCCACAATGTGGTCACAATATAAGCGCGCTGGAAAATATCCCGGTCATAAGTTATTTGCTGCTGCGCGGAAAATGTAAGGGTTGCAGCACACATATTTCGGCACGATACCCCATGGTGGAAACGGTGTCTGGACTTCTGAGCGCCTACGTCGCATGGCATTTCGGTTTCGGCTTAACTGCGTTAGCTGCGTTGTTGTTTATCTGGATGTTACTGGCATTAACCTGCATTGATCTTGATACTCAACTGCTGCCAGATGACATCACATTGCCACTTCTGTGGTTGGGTCTATTTTTTAATTTGACTACCACTTTTATTGACATTAACAGTGCCGTTATCGGCGCAATTACAGGGTATTTAGCTCTGTGGAGTATATATTGGTTATTCAAGCTCGCCACCGGCAAGGAAGGAATGGGTTATGGTGACTTTAAGCTGTTGGCGGCAATCGGCGCATGGCTGGGCTGGCAAATGCTACCGCTGGTTATTATGCTTTCTTCAATAGTAGGTGCAGTCGTCGGCATGACATTGATTATCGCAGCACGCCACGGCCGTAACGTCCCTATTCCATTCGGCCCGTATTTAGCAGGCGGCGGTGTAATTGCGCTATTCTGGGGGCAGCCCATTACGCAAGGCTACCTGCAATTACTCAGCATTCCATGATATATCGCGTAGGATTAACTGGGGGCATCGGCAGCGGAAAGAGCACAGTAACTTCATTATTCAAAGAATACGGTGTGCTAGTCATCGATAGCGATGTCATTTCACACCAGGTAACTCAATCCGGTGGCATAGCCATCGCAGAAATCCATGCGACATTCGGAGATGACTATATTGATTCCAACGGCGCTTTAGACAGAGCACGCATGCGTCAATTGATATTCTCTGATCATGCTGCCAAACTGTCCCTGGAGGCAATTTTGCACCCGCTTATCCGCGCGGAAATTTTGGTACAGATAGGCAATGCTAATACAAGCAGCACGCTTGCATCTCCCTATCTATTGCTGGTCATTCCACTATTGTTTGAAACGCCTAGCTACCACGAATTGGTGCAACGTACATTGGTAGTGGATTGCGCGGAAACTACCCAAGTTGCGCGCACCATACAACGTAGCGGGCTGGATGAGCAAACAGTGCATACAATAATGGCATCCCAAATCACGCGTGCCGAACGGTTAAGGCTTGCTGATGAGATTATTCAAAATGATGGCAATCTGGATACTTTGCGCCAGCAGGTACATCAGCTACACCTGCACTACAAGTGCAATTTCTCAGGAGTTGACTGACGGTATATAATGGCCGCAATGCACTCGACAATATTTAACTTTAACTTCCCTGCCATTTTAAAGCACTGTGATTAGCTATGACTTTCCTCTCAATGAACGTATGCGCACCTTACTGCGCCTGGAGGATCTTTATGCCAAACTGCTATGTTTTATAGAAAGATCAAGCGCAATTGACCACCACGCTGCTCTGAATGCATTGTTTGAAGTCATCGAAGTCGCTAGCCGATCCGACCTGAAGTCAGATCTGTTGCAAGAATTAGAACGCCAAAAAAAACATCTTTCCGCTCTATACAACAACCCAGAAATTTCAGAAAAAGCACTGGATGCAATACTCAATGAAATTGAAAGCACCAGTAACGGCCTGTTCAACATGAGCGGCAAGGTAGGCCAGCACTTGCGCGAAAACGAATGGTTAATGGGTATTAAACAGCGTGCCGGCATTCCTGGCGGGACTTGTGAGTTTGACTTGCCATCCTATCATCACTGGCTGCATCAGGATGTCATGCTACGGCGCGATTACCTAAAGACCTGCTTAACCCCTATCCTCCCTATATTCGATGGCCTTGCAATCATTCTCAAGCTATTACGCGAAAGCGGAAAAGCACACCACTACCTTGCCTCGCAAGGTAGTTTTCAGCAAATGCAATGTGGTCGCGTGGCTCAAATGCTGCGAATAAGTTTGGACAAAACTCTACCGTGCGTTCCTGAAGTCAGCGCCAACAAATATATGCTTAATATTCGATTCCTTTCTGCCGATTATGTAGCCAAGAGCGCCTTGTTCGATCAGGATGTATCATTCAACCTTACTTTCTGCTCGTTATAATTGGGCTTGTCGATTTAAATGACTTATTCCCCCACTCTCTACAAATGAGGGGATGCTGGTGATAAATAATGTCAAGCTCGCTTATTTTATAATTAGGAATACGCCATGATGAAGAAAGCAACTATCGTCGCTTGTCCACAATGTAAAAAAGACGTGACATGGAACAATGAAAGTCGCTATCGTCCTTTTTGTAGCGAGCGCTGCAAATTAATTGACTTGGGACAATGGGCCACGGAAAGTTATCGCATTCCGCAATCTGAGAGTAACTCTGAAGAAGATCCTTATCACCAAGCCTGACGCAACATCGCAATCCCATGTGCACCGTACTGCCAAGCTTTTTCCAAGTCATCACAACATAATCCACCCAGCGCATACACCGGAATGGCCGAGTTTTTTGCCATTGTTGAAAAGGCCTCCCAGCCTAAACTTTTGACATCTGGATGACTGCGAGTGGGCAAGACAGGGCTCAACACCACGAAATCGAGACCCAGATCATTCGCTCGTTGTAGCTCGTCAGCGTTGTGGCAGGACGCCGCACACCAAGTCAAGTTGGGACGTGAGCTACACGCAGCAAGCTGGACACCTTTCAAATGCACACCGTCTGCGCCAATTTCATTAGCCAGCTCTACATCACTGTTGATTAGCACTTGTGCGCCGTATACGTGTGCCAGCTTCACCACACGCAAAGACAATTCACGCATCGCTACGCGTGATAACTCAGGTTCGCGCATCTGCACCAACTTTAAGCCATTTTCTAGCGCAACTTGTAATCGTTCCATAAATATTTCAATGCCTATTTCGGCAGCGTTACTAATGGCATACAAAGGTGGCAATTGCAGTGCGCGGAGGATAAATGTGTTGGCCGGAAGCACTGGGGATACAGTCAAACTGGAAGAATTTTGCCAACTAAACTGTTGATTCTCTTTACCATAAAGCTCACCTTGCCATTCAGTAATGCGAAAAAAATTCAGTCGCACAGCAGCGTGTTCATAAATGTGCAAGCATGTCAGCCAAGGAAAAGCACGTACAATTTTTATGCCTAACTCTTCGTGCAGCTCTCGTTCCAGCGCATGCAGAAGTGTTTCACCCTCTTCAACTTTACCACCCGGAAACTCCCAGTAGCCTGCATAAGTCTTACCTTCCGGCCGCTGCGCCAGTAGGAAGCTGTCATATGTGTATCGCCCTCGCAAGGAGGACTCCGAGGTAAGAGCATCTGCTTCAAACTTGCGTAATAACACGCCAACGGCAACTTCAATCACACAAGAATTCATGTGTTGCGAACCAGGTTGCACTCAGCCATCCAATTTAGAAATAATTTTTCTTCCACCCATGCCATACGCCGTTGCCCCCAATCGGACACTAAAATAATCAACCGTAATAAACTATCTAAGTAGTTAAACTTTCCGTGCAGATGGTCAAAAATATTGCTAATTACCAAGGGATTTCCTGACCGTCATAATTAAAGAATTTTCCTGAATCTTTCTTTGATAGATTATTGATTATTTCCCGCATGCCTGAAACGCTTTGCTCAGTAGAGATCAAGGCATTCGGCCCACCCATATCAGTTTTGACCCAACCTGGATGAATTACGACCGAAATAATTCCGGCAGGCTGCAGATCAATTGCAAGGCTCTTTACGACCATGTTTACCGCTGTTTTGCTTGACCGATAAAGGTAATTTCCACCCCCGCTATTGTCCTCAATGCTACCCATTTTACTCGTTATTACTACACAGATTTTTTGCTCGCTGCGAGCGATCTGAGCAGCAAATGTTTCAGCCATTTTGAGTGGCGCCATTGTATTGATGCGGAACATCTGCATCCATTCCGCATAATCAGTATGACCAAAACCATTGACGCTCAATTTAGGATAGGTTCCCGCATTGTTAATGAGCAAATCGACAGATTCATCAGACAGCTCTTGGCCTAAGCGTTCAATCTGCGCATGGTCAGATACATCCAGAGCCAGAATTTTTATAAGTTCGGGATATAAGGCAGCCAATTTATTAAGCTCATCTGACTTTTCTGGATTCCGACTACAAGCCAAAACACGCCAACCATCTGCAGCAAATTGCCTGGAAAACTCCAGTCCGAGCCCACGATTAGCGCCAGTAATTAATGTGGTTTTCATTATTCCCCCATTTTTTGAGTAACGCCGTATTGAGAAGAAACAGTGTAAACAGGCAAGCACAAAGCACGCTACTCACATAATTTCGGTTTTTAGAGATGTCCTTAAGTGATAACGGATAATAAATATAAAAATTATTGGTACAAGTTTAAAACGGTAAATTGATTGGCTCGCTCAGAAGGGGAGCAATAAATTTGATTTGGCGTTACTGGTTGGTCTGAAAAAACTATTTAATCCCATCGCCTCCAGATTTCTCAGATATTCCGTTTACCTCACTTCGAATTACCTCTCCTTCGATCACCTCGCCCTCTACCGCAGCACCGCTTGACTGATACTCACGCATTTTTCTTCTTAACTCACGGGTTCTCCACCACAGATATCCCCATACGATTGCACCGACAGTCAAAATGACTACAAATAACAGCACAGAAAACATCAAGGCAAAACCTATCAGAGCGATGGTTGCAACAATCTTGGCAACCTTGCTCAATAGGCTGGGGGACTTTGTAGTGATATATATTCGATTTTCCATCTGTCTTTCGTCAACATATAAATGAATTATTTGCGGCAGATATTTATTCCTACCCGCTGCAGCGTCAGTGATAACAAGTGTACCCGCCCTAGTAGACCACTTCCATTATTTCAAATCTGTTTCCCAAGCATTGCCGTAAATTTTTCCGTTGCGCGACAAAATAAGCATTTGGTACATACTAATAAACCACATTATTGTTGCTGCAACACTGTAACCAAAGCCGCCAATAAGCGTGAGCCATGCAAAGTTTGGATTCCATTTTGTAAGCCACCACGACAAAATATCTACAATCAAAAAAGCGAAGGGAGTGACAATAGCTGAAATTTTCAACCATTTCGGCACGCCTACTGCAAAGCTAAAAATAAATCCCACAAAAAAGAATATGAAGCTGATCCCGAATAAATGGATATGCGATACTCTGGTCAGTGTTTGAATGCTTGCGCCTTCGTCGATTTTGGCTAATTTTTTGACCGCCTCATACTTACTAAAATCAGGAATGCCAGAGATAGCACCATGACAATGCACGCAATTTTGTTTAAAGGTATCCTTAAAGTGCGGCTCCCATTCTGTCTCAGGTGCTCCGTTGCGAACCCATTTAATAATGTCGAGACGTGCTTCCGGCGTCCCCATCTCTTTCATAGATCCATTTAGCTTGCTTTCCAGCGTGCTGCCGCTCCGATTTCCATAATAGCTGTACTCGATATCATCCAAGGAAAGTCCCGGCTTACCATCTGCCATGCCATGCGTCAGCATGATCTGCAGGCCAGCCATACATAAACCCAGCCCAATTGCGAGCAGGTAACCGGAAAAAAGCACTTTGACGGGTGTCGGCAGGTTAGGTAAATTTAACCAAGCAAAATTTTGGGGTATTGATTTCAATTTACATACTCATTTCTTTGCTTTTAAAAATGGAAAACTATTTTTGCCTAAATTCTATCAGTCAACACATTATTACCCTCGATCCTTAGCTTTAGAGGTGCCCTTTAGCCGTTGAAATGCATGCAACGTTTGTAAAATTTTTTAATTTAATATCTTTATATTTGGGCTAAAAATATTGATAATAGAATGCCACAATAAATTTATTATGATCAGGTACAAGTTAAATGTAACGTATGTTTGACCTTGGTTTAGCTAGAACGTTTCTCTACATTACTATACCCGTGTAACTTGCTTGAGTGCAGGGTTAGCTCGATTGCTTATTTTTCAATTCCTTCAAAACTGCCATAATAATTTTCATCGATTCATCATCAAGTTGGCAAAGTTCACCACAAACAGACAGAAAAATTTTCTGATTGCCTCGCCAAAAGCCATAGTAGTTGCGGATACCAGTACTTCAACTATGGAGATACTTGATTAAATCTATTTTTCCCCTTACGCACGGTGGCAACAGTGAGATGTACAAGCAGGCAAATGTGCGGCTGAGGCATTGATTTCAGAGGACGTTCGGGAATGGTCGGGCACTCTGTAACTACTCAGCATTATCTCGCATCAAACGACAGCCTAACAGTGGCCTATTACGGACGGGGATAGAATCACACGAGATAAGACACCTGTAGTACCGTTGGATGACAACCGTATATTTACAAGATAAACATCGAAATATACGTAAATTATCCTTGCTTGTAATTCATAATTCTTCTCGATTAAATTAGACCCTAAAAGTTATTAATGGTATTTACAGGACTTCTGTCAAAGGCTTATCTACTGTGAATAAATTTTTACCTTGCATGTAGTAGAATGTTCGAATATCTTTTGCATTGCCAACATAAAAATTATGCAAGACGACACATTATGGAATTCCTGTCTTCTTTTCTTTGAGAGTACGCTGACCTCACAACAATTTAATTCTTGGATTAAACCACTGGTATTTGAAATTCAAGGTAATCAGATTACCTTAACTGCACCTAATACTTTTACATTAAAACTTGTACAGGAACGATTTTTACCAGCAATTTCCAAACAAGCAGCGTTATTTCTTTCATGCCCGCCAAGTTTCGAGTTGCGTATAGAGGAAAAACCTCTCAATTTGCCTCCATCAAAAATACCAGTTTCTATAAACAATAGTGACCCGTCTGTACCGCAACTAACAATAAATAAGCACAAAAATAAAAATAAGCTTAATCCTTTGTTATCTTTTGAAAACTTTGTTACAGGCAAAGCTAACCAATTAGCTCATGCAGCAGCAATACAAGTTGCTGAAACTCCGGGTACAACGTACAACCCATTATTTATTTACGGTGGAGTAGGACTAGGAAAAACTCATTTAATACAATCTATTGGAAATTATATGAAGCATGAGAACGCACAAGCAAAAATTTGCTATGTTCATGCTACTAATTATATTTCAGATGTTGTACGCGCTTTTCAAACTAAAAAATTTGACGAATTTAAACAATTCTACAACTCTTTAGATTTGCTATTAATTGACGACATTCAATTCATCGCTGATAAAACTGGAACCCAACAAGAGTTTTTCTATACTCTCAATTCTTTGATTGATGGGCATAAGCAAGTTGTAATTACTTGCGATACATTCCCCAAAGAAATTTCTGGAATGACTCCACGACTTACTTCGCGATTTAGTTGGGGATTGACAGTAGCTGTTGAACCACCCGGATTGGAAATGCGGGTAGCGATTTTACTTCAGAAAGCTGCTATTTCTAACAACCCGATAAGTGAAGATGTTGCTTTTTTTATTGCCAAACATATTCGTTCTAACATCCGTGAATTAGAAGGCGCACTTAAACGCATAGAAGCGTATTCAAAATTTCACAAACGCACCATCTCTGTAGAACTTGCAAAAGAAGCGCTTAAAGATTTACTGGCTTCTCAAAATAAACAAATTTCTATTGAGAACATTCAAAAAACTGTGGCTGATTTTTATCGTATTAAAGTGACTGATCTTCTTTCCAAAAAACGTACACGGTTAATTGCAAGACCTAGGCAAATTGCAATGTGCTTAGCGAGGGAATTAACACAATTAAGCTTACCGGAAATTGGCGCAGCATTTGGAGGACGTGACCATACTACGGTTATGTATGCATGTAAGACTATTGAAAGTTTACGAAATCAAAATTCACCTCTTAATGCAGATTTCAATTTACTTAATCAAACATTACGAAACTAATACACTTAATTAAGGTTGTACTTAATATTGTTAATAACTGCACTAAAT
>NZ_CAKMNW010000057.1 GCF_927904885.1 Candidatus Nitrotoga sp. M5 | reverse complement strand
CTTTCCAGTCTCTCAAGAATGAGCCAGAAACACCATACAAGCTTGTCGAAGGGCTTGTTCTACAGCGCAAGTGGTTCGACAAGCTCACCACGAACGGGCTAATGGATTATCTGGGTTCAAACTTCTTACTCACGCTTTGTCTTATCTGAAAAATTTAATGATTAGACGCGTCCTTAAATCTGACAACCTGCTAATCACCTTTTTTAAGCAGAACATAAGTGATACCCAAAGCTACCACTACCAAGGCCGAGGCACTAACATACGCGGGATCCAAATGTTTATAATCAAAAACGATTATTTTTCTTGAAATAGCCATCAACGCAGTGGCTACAACCAGCTTGACAGGAATTACATCACTTCTTATATAAATGGTTATATTTAGAAAAATTTCGATAGCTATCAACACGGCCAAAAATGAGCCAAATGTTTCCAATAGGTCATTTGTGTTCATCAGAAAACGCGGTGACTCGCTTATCTTGTCCCAGATTACGTAAAGCACATCAACAATACTTACAAGAATGACAAAAACCATTAATATAGACAAAAACTTAACGCCTATTCTTATAGTACGGTGTAAATATTTTATGAATGGATCATCATGCTCCACTGGAAGCTCTTCATGACTTTCGGTACTTACTTGCTTTACAAGTTTGCTACGTAAATGGGTCAATAAGGGACCAACAATATTTTTATTCGAGGCAAAACCGGCTGGAGTAAAGTCATGCTCAAAGAAGTTATTAAGCCCTTCCATTTTCCTCAATTCTTTGAGATCTATTTTCTCAAAGCCCATGCTCCAATATGGGAATGCTCGTTCAGTTATATTTAGTTTTTCAATGATTGTGCAATTTTTGTGGCGCGGATCTTTTTCTATTTCTTTATACAGATTTTCAACGAATGTCTCTTCACCCTCCAAGACTTGAAAAAAAGTTCCTTGAGAAAAAAGGAGAATCCCGGTTATGTTTTTAGCACCATTATTTGTCCGAGATTGTTTTAACAGCTCTAGCAGTTCATCTGAGCTCCATTCATGGCTTGCGGTACTAGCATAAGTCAGTCTAATCATTATGTTCTCCTCTGTTGAGTCGCTTTCATGATACTAGTCTTAGTGACCACACTTACATTGCCATTAAATACGAGATAAGAGTGCAAGTTCGACTTGGTTGTTGAAATAGACAACTAATCGTTACTACTATAAATCAATTTGCTTGTGTCAAACCCCAATGCTGTAGCTTTTGCGACGAGAGCATTTTTTATTTTTTCATCTATTTGTGGCTTTCTTGCCAGAACCCATAAGTAAGATTTGTCAGGGCCGCTCACGAGTGAGTATTGATAATTTTCATGGTCAAGTTCGAACACAATATAAGAACCATAAAAGGGACCAAAGAAAGAAACTTTCAAATAACCCTGATCTGCCCCTTTTACAAAGTAGGCTTTCCCTTCGGCTTCTTCCCACTTATTTTCCATTGCAGAATAACCACGATTTATTACTTTTAGACCACCATCATCTCTTAAACTATAATCTGCTGTTACTTGGGATAATCCTCGCTCAAATGAGTGATCCAGTCTCGCAATTTCATGCCACTTACCGAGATACCGCTCCAATTTGAAATTTTCAACAGGCTCCACATTTTCAGGTATTCCAACGCACCCAGTTAAAAATAAAATCATTGCAACGAATAATTTTTTCATATTTTTTCGACCAAAAAAGTCTAACGAGTAAACTGGATTCCTGTCTTCGCAGGAATGACGAATCAATCCTTCAAGGATTAGCTGCGATAATACTTACAAATTCCAGCGAATCAGAGCGATACAAATAGTTTGTAGCACTCTTTTATCTTTATCTATTCAAATGGTTTAGGTTTCGGCGTCCCTTTAGTTGAAGGGGGAAGGATTGGTAACGTGAGTTCAGGCTGCTTGCCGGTCAACGACTTTAAGAATGCCACTATTTTTGCGTTTTCTTCCTTTGTGAACTTGCGGCTCAACTCAATCCTGCCCATGGTGTCCACAGCTTCTTCCAAGGTTTCAACGGCACCATCATGAAAATAGGGATACGTTAGCTCCACGTTTCGAAGCGTGGGTACTTTGAACACGAAACGGTCGTCATCATTGCCCGTTACGGCGAACCTGCCTTCAGCCTTATTCATCGTTTTGTAGGTCTCAAATATTCCAAATTTTTGGAACGAACCACCACCTACGGCAGCGCCATTGTGGCAACCTGTACACCCACTTTCCTTGAATAGCTTATAACCTTCCAGCTCAGTTTGACTCAAAGCTTGCTTGTCACCCTTAAGCCATTTATCAAAACGTGAGTCGGGTGTCACCAAGGTTTCTTCGAATGCGGCAATCGCGGTGGTTACCATACCCATATCAATTTTATCTGTGACAAATAATTTCTTGAAGCGGGCCTGGTACTGGGGAATTGAGCTTAATACTGAAACTGTCAGCTCATGGGTAAATGCCATCTCTTTGGGGTTGGCAATGGGGCCACCTGCCTGCTCCTTCAGATCTTTGGCACGACCATCCCAGAATTGAGCCAGATTCATACTGGAATTCAATACTGTTGGCGAATTGATTGGCCCCTGCTGCCATTTATGGCCAATGGATGTTTGCAGATTGTCCGTGCCGCCCATGCTTAGGTTGTGACAGGAATTACAAGAAATGAATCCGGACTTCGATAGACGTGGATCAAAAAAAAGCATCTTGCCTAGTTCTACCATGTCTGGATTCTTTGGCTTAACTTCCTTGATTGGCTGGATAGGTTCATCTGCAGCAAGCGCAATTGCAGGAACAAAAATGGATCCAAGTGATAGCAGTGATATGACAAATGTTCGAATTAACATCGGCAACCCCCTGAAATTATGCGTATTATGGCGTAGCTGATAGTAGACATAAGTTACCTGCAGGGCGCTTCTAAAAATACGTGCACCATGCCTCAGTATGGTGATACGTATCGCCATACCGATTCACAGCTAACTAAGGTGATGAGTGCAGCGATCAAAACGTCACATTGCGGTCGCGTTCGGCCACGGCCTGGATGTAATCTGGCATCCCTTTAATTGATGCACCAGTTACAAGATCCTCCGCCATGATCTGCCGGGCCACGGCACAAGCGCCGCAGACCCAGATCTGCACGCCTGCTACCTGCACCGCTGTCATCAACTCTTGCAATGGAGTCAGATTCACGCCATGAATATGATCGGCCGTTCCTTTGCGACCGAGCGTCACGGCTTCGTTCCAGAGCCAGAGCACCACATCATGCCCTTGTTCCTTTGCCGTCTTCGCGGCCATGAAGGGCAACGTGGCCATCGTTGGATCGTCTGTGCCTCGACTACCGGATATTATGAAAGTTGACATCGTTTATCTCCTCATTCATTTGTAAGAACTACAGATTGAGCATCATATTTCACTCATGATGCTGTCCTGTCACTCTTTCCTTGCATCATTTTTTAATGATGACACCACATGCAATTCTGGGGCCACCTGGTGCGTCTTTTGTCGGAGGGTCTGGAAGGAATTGGTCTTCAAGTCCATGAATAATAAATGCAGTTCCATCTGCGTCGAAAAGGGACGTTAAACCGGGGGACAAAGTAACTCGGCTCGTCGTAGCATGCATAGTGCCTTTACCGTTCTTATCAACCACTAGATTGGGTAGGTCGCCTAAATGATAGGGATGATTTCCAAGACCTGGACTGACATTCGCCTCCGGGTTGACTGACGGATCGATGTTGCCATCGTAATGACCTTTCGCAGCCCCAAATGTTGGTTCGCATGCCCCTGTTTCATGGAAATGAACCGCGTGCCGTCCGGGCGTTAACTTGCTGCCAGGCTTACCTTGAAGTGTCATCTTGACATTGACGAGCCCTTCATATTTCTGATAAAGATGCGCCTCACCGGTAATGTCCGGGCCGGAGATTATCGCCTTTGCCTGAAGCTTTTTATCCAGCTTCCCTGCGTGATGTCCATGTTTTTTTCCAGCATGGTGACCATCTTTATTGTCTGAGTGATGGTCATCATCGGCAAAAACTGGGCCGGTAACACTACCCACAATCAATGCCAATGCCAACGGTAATTTCGTAACAAATTTCATGTGTATCTCCTAATTAAATAGTTGAAAAAACACTTTTTGTTGCCACCTTTCTACATCTGTGGCTTTGACACAGATACTCTGTGTACTCAGATCAACGTGCCAGTGATCTGATGTAATGAATGAGTTGCCACACCTGTTCATCCGATAGACTGGAGTAAGACATCATGCCGGTTCCCAGTGAGCCATTCTTGATGACCCAGAATAGCTGACCATCGGGAATGTCTTTCATCATTGCGTTGCAGGTAAAGTTTCTCGGTGGAGGAGACAAAGCTGCGCCCATGACGCCTTTTCCGTCGCCTTTATCTCCATGGCACATCGCACATTTAACGGGTGTGGCCGTTTTCAAAAAGAGTCTCATTCCAGCCTGGGTTGCCCTGATGGACGCTGGAACAGGATTCGTCTTGGCCAAAAACTCTGCTGGTGCTTTCACTGTCTTGCGGGGCTGCACACATGCTGCCGACTGGACTTCGACCGCTGCAGCTGCTATTCCCTGTACACCTTTAAACGTCGCTTGCAAGTAGGCAATCACATCGGCCACGCCCTGTTGGCCAAGTGTCAGATTCCAATAGGGCATATTCTCTGACTTCCCTACTGCCGGGCCGCCATGGTTAATCACGTTGTACAGATATTCCATGGGAAGCTTATCAAATGGAATATTGGCATGAATTGCTGGCTTCGGATCCAAACCAGACGCCGCAGGCCCATCACCTTTACCCGTCGCTCCATGACACTGCGAACAATACTCTTTATAGATGACTTTGCCGCGACCAACGCTGGCCATACCGAATTCCGGGCTCGTCCAAGGCTCGTAATACTTAAAGTCATTTACACCCTGTGTCATTAAGTACCCGATAACGGCGCGGAGTTGTGGCTCAGTTGCATCGGCCAAAAACTCGCCACTGTGAGGCGTAAAGTCTTGTGGATTCAGCCCAAACCGGAAGAGCCAATCTTGATTGTACCGTTGTCCGGATGCTTGCAGAGCGGTGCTCTGCGGTGCACCGATGATGTCTCCATCCTCATTAATCGTATGACAGCCGCGACAAGAATGAACCTTGAAAGCCATTCCGCCAAAATCAACCTCAAATTTTGTCACCTTCAACAGATCAAAGGCACCGACTTTAACTCGCGGATCCTTATTGTGTTTAGCAAAATAATCAGCGATAGCATTTGCTTTGGATTCGGAGATAACTGGATGCTTGGTTAGACCCTCGGTCAGATCCCAACGATAGCCCTTGGCATAGAGCGGTTTTTCTTTACCGGTTAACCAACTTATCAACCATGGTCGTCGGTATTTACTCCCTGCCCAGATAAGATCGGGCGCTTTGAGGTTAAAGCGGGAGTCGGGTTCGCCTTCTAAACGGTGACATTGGATGCATGTCTGTTTAAGGACACTCTTTGCAAGCGATTGATCTTCCGCGAAAGATATTCCAGGGAACGAAATCATTCCTACCAAAGCAATGAGCGCATTTCCAATAGCCATAGCTCTTTTCATATTCACAGCGCAATCCCTTTTATGTTTAGCAGGTGAGCGCATCTCCCGCTGCGCATCTCAAATCCAACCCGTTCGAAACGGATGATCGAGTTCGCGCAACATGGGCATCGATGTGCTACTGATGCAGTCTACACGACTGTAAACGAAAGTGATAACCCAAACAAATAATAAGCGTCTACTATTCTTTTTGTCAAACGTAACATAATGTTACATAAATAATTTATTTCAAACAGGGGTAGATCGTAATGGACAACATTACGGAAATTAAACATTTCAAATGTCTAGCTGCCTGTCGAACTTAAAGAATCGTAGAAAAAATTGAGCTGAGCGAGCGGAAAGTTAATTTTTCTAGCTTGCTCCGTGCGTCGAAATGCCAGCTTATCCAAATAAAGAAAAATGTTATTTTAGTTGATTCAGTTTGTTGGGGGAGGGCGCCAATACCGAGTCACGTAGTAAGTAGTGCAGGCGTTATAAGTGTACAAGAATGCCAGAAACCTGTGTTATGCCCACTGTATTGGTACTGAATATAGGTAAAAATACTTGCAAACAATTGAACGCTTTATTGCCATCCTTGAAACCGTAATTAACCATTAATTGGTAATGGGAATTAAGGAGGAAATGGGGTCATTCTGGCGCAATTAATTTATAAACGTAGTTCATTTCAGTATTGATCTCTCTTAATTCTATTAAGAGATGTAAATTAGTAAACAACCTAAATATATGGCCCGTAAAAACTTAATAAATTTCAACTACCTCAGTGAAATTCAGCAAGGATGCTTTAATTTAACGA
>NZ_CAKMNW010000056.1 GCF_927904885.1 Candidatus Nitrotoga sp. M5 | reverse complement strand
GTTCATAAAGTTTGGGCCGGAAAGTTTGAAAGCTATGGTTTTTAGAGGTGCCCTTTATTTTAAAAAATTTTTTGAAACCGTGTTGCATCAAATAATAAAATTGTATTTTTCATTTCTATGCATAAATCAGGCTACATGCTCCAGCAAGACAATCAAGCGGATATTTTTAAGCCTTCAATACCAACAGTAGATCGCGTTCAACCATTAACTCGTCTTGATCTAAGGTCAATTTTCGGAGATAAGAAAGGTTATCACCACATTATTGATCGGGAATTTCAATGAATACGACTGCCGCTACGACTTCTGACACAACGCCTTGGTGGCGTCGCCTGATTGTGAAATGTGGCAAACATCTGCTGCGCTGGCTGGGACGTTTTCAAGCGCGCCATTCACTGATTAGCACGACGCCAGTGATTGCTAACACTGAATTTGCCTGGGTAGCGCAAGTCGAAGGCGCATGGCGCGAGATCCGCGCCGAGCTCGATGCCTTGCTTGAACACCCTGAGGATATTCCCACTTTTCATCAGCTTTCTCCAGACCAAAAGCGCATATCCAAGGGCAACAACTGGAAGACTTTTGCTTTTTATATCTATGGTCAGCGAGTGGACGACAATTGTTCACTGTGTCCACGCACGGCTGCTCTGCTCGATTCGTTGCCGGGTATGCGAACTGCAATGTTCTCGATCTTGGCACCACGCTATCACATTGAACCACACAAGGGACCTACTCGCGCGGTGGTGCGTGCGCATCTAGGGCTGAAGGTGCCCAAAGATTGGCGGAACGTCTGGATTAGAGTGGACGACCAGATTCTAAATTGGAAAGAAGGCGAAGTGGTACTATTTGACGATACCTACGAGCACGAGGTGCGCAACGACACCGACGAGACCCGCGCCGTGTTATTCCTCGACATCGACCGGCCGATGGACCGCGTCGGTACGCTGGTCAACTACCTGATCGTGCGCTTGATCCAAGCCAGCACCTACGTCAAGCAACCGCTGAAGAATTTGGCTGCATGGAATCGCGAGCACACGCGGCGTTGACCCAGAACGCCGTCTCTGAGCGAGTCGTTTTTCGCTCGCTGACTCGGTCGCTGGCATCGCTGCTGCTGACATTCGTGCTGGCATCGCCCGTCGTAAGCGCGCCGGAAATTATCATCAGCGATGATATTCGTGGTCCATGGGTCGAGAGTAACAAGCGCAAGGTGGCCGTCTGGATCGAGGATTGCAATGGCCTGCTTTGTGGGCGTATCTACTGGCTGAAAAAGCTACGGTCGGCCAGTGGCCACCCAAAGCGAGACCTGAATAACCCCGACATTGCACTGCGCGACCGTCCATTGTGCGGACTGACTATTCTGAACGGCTTTCGACGTGTGAATGACAACACATGGAACGCAGGAAAAATCTACAATCCGGGCGATGGCCGCGATTTCAACGGCACCATTAGCCTGGAGAACGACGGCACGCTCAAAGTTCGCGGTTACGTCGGCATACCATTGTTTGGCAAGACCGTAGAATGGGTACGCCCGCAGGAAAATATCGAGCAATGCGGGTAAAGCCCAAGACAATGACGTTCGAGGGAATAACGAGGCCACGGTGGCCACGCCTGCGCGCACCGGGCTATTCGATAGCGTGCATCGTTGCCTCCATGCCTCATCATAAAAATTTGAGACGGTAATTAGCCTGGCACAGGGGGATCGAATCGATAAGTATAGTGCCAACTAAATATCACAAGGATGTAGTAATTGGCAGAAACTATTGCTAATCCATAGCAATAGTGCTTATACTAAAATCGGTCACCTTGTCAAAGCGTTCACCATGCCACTTAATAACGACATCGAACGCCGCTCATAAAGGCAAGGCATAAGTGCATCAACAAAACGAGGTGAATATGAAACAGCTAAAATTTGTTATTGCCATTACTGTATTGATGTTATCCGCGTGTGGAGACAAGAGTGAAAAAGAACCCACTGTTGCCCCAATATCGCCTCCTTTAATTGAGAACAACACACCCGTTATCCCCGATCCGTCTATGGCCTCCCCCACGGAGGACAATGAGTCGGAATCAGAATCAGAATCAGAATCGGAAAAGACACTACCAGCGCCGACGGTCGCTCCTCCAACACCGCCTGAAGAAACAGGCAACCTACCGAAGACAAATGACAGTATGAAGGATGAGCTGGTTAGCCATAATAAAACTCCTAACTTAAAACAAAGCTCTCCAATCGTTACCGAGCAACCAATGCTCACACCCACAAATAAAAAGGTGTCGGAGAAGACAGCGCTAGAATCTGTAGCCCCCACTCCAGCGAAAACCAAAATGCCACATGCGGCAAGTAACGGTGTTGCAGGTAAAGCACTGAGTCATGAGGCAGGACTAATGTTAGCCAAACAAAATGGCTGCCTAGCCTGCCACAAGATCGAAACCAAGCTAGTCGGCCCCGCATGGCGCGACGTAAGCAATCGCTACAAGGATGATCCTGACGCCAAGACGCGTCTGATTGCAAAGGTGAAGACAGGCGGCAAGGGCAACTGGACGAAGGTAACCGGTGGAATCCCAATGCCCCCAAACTCTCCTCGAGTATCGGATGAAGATATCGAGAAGCTGGTGACATTTGTGCTGTCTCTATAAGCTATGGAATTAAAGTTGTCATCGGTACAACTTTAATTCTCAGTTAAGAAATTTTATCTTGAATAAAACCTATAAATCGCAAAGTGCGGAGTGCTGCCGCACGTTGCATCGCGACTGTTTCGCGGCAATAAAATTTGTGAGGTTAAGGTTCTTTCGTTTACCTATGTTGCTCGACACTTATGCGATTGGGCGCTAACCGTAATAAGCACGGGTTGTACTTATCAAGTATTTTCAATCGCCAGTAGTGTAGTGGTCATGTGCCCCTCATAGATTAACCTTATTTTAGCTAGGATATTACCTTGCTGAAGATCTCGTGGGGCATGTAGTTTTCCTTGCCTGCAATGTCAATGGTTCGAGGGTTTTTGGCTTGATGCGCTGTCAATCCAAGTCTGGATCCGTTGGATATGTATAAGTCGTGACTATTTCTAATTGATTATTTGAGTTAACAATTTGTCAGTTTTTTTGCCGCTCCAGTGCCCACGCTACATGCTCGCGCACTAATGGAGACTCATCTTGAGCACGAGCTTGTAGCGCGGCCAGCACTTCAATGCTTTTGGGCGCATTACCTAACGCCACAGCGATGTTGCGCAACCATTGCTCATGGCCGATGCGGTAAATTGCACTACCAGAAAATTTCTGCTTAAACGTTTCTTCGTTCCATCTAAATAATTCTGTTAATGCAACATCATCCAATCCATGTCTTGCAGCGAAATCCGGCTCAAGGCTTTTGTGCGCAAAACGGTTCCACGGACACACCATTTGACAATCGTCGCAGCCATAAATGCGATTGCCAATAAGCGGGCGTAACGCTACCGGAATACTACTTTTAAGTTCGATCGTCAGATAGGAAATGCAGCGTCGTGCATCTAGCTTATAGGGGGCGATGATAGCCTGTGTCGGACATACTTGAATACACGCCATACAGGTACCGCAATGATCTGATTCTGGTTTATCAATGGGAAGTGGCAGATCGGTGTAGAGCTCGCCAAGAAAAAACCACGAACCACGATCGCGCGACAACAGCAATGTGTGCTTGCCACGCCAGCCCAGCCGAGCTTTATATGCCAACTCTACTTCCATGACTGGCGCGCTGTCGGTGAATACGCGATAACTGAAACCGCTCACCTGAGTGCGAATTTTTTTTGCTAATTTTTCCAAGCGGTTGCGCAACACTTTGTGGTAGTCGCGCCCCAAGGCATAGCGTGAAATGAAAGCACAGTTGCCATCCTCCATCACATCCCAAGCATCTTTCACACTGGGTGGATAGTAGTCCATACGTACAGAGATGACGCGCAGAGTACCCGGAATTAATTCCGCTGGACGGCTGCGTTTAACACCATGTTTTGCCATATAATCCATCTCGCCATGGAAGCCTCGCGTGAGCCATTCCAGCAAGCGCTCCTCGGCATCATGCAGATTGATATCAGCGATACCTACTGCCTGAAAACCAAGCGCCATACCCCATTCCTTTATATTGGTGGCCAGTGCGGTGTAATCCAAAATTTGAGGTGTCTCGATTTGCATAATCAGAATAATAGCCGAATAAGCCTGTCTCTGGTCGATGAAGTCGCTACCGTTGCTTTTGCGGCCCGACTCGCACTCGGAATAAAACCTGGTATGGTTATTTACCTGCACGGCGATTTAGGTGCCGGCAAAACCACTTTGGTTCGTGCATTACTGCATGCGATGGGCTATATTGGACGGGTAAAAAGCCCGACTTATACTTTACTTGAGCTATATCAAGCGGGTGGGTTACACTTATGCCACTTTGATCTCTATCGCTTCCACGATGCGGACGAATGGGATGACTCTGGCTTCCGCGATGAATTTGACGGACGGAATGTATGTCTAGTGGAGTGGCCCGAAAAAGCGCAAGACGTTCTGCCACAGGCAGATGTGGAAATTACACTCAAAATTTTATCCACTGGAACAATGAGTAATGGTCGAAATATTGAAGTTCGTGCAATTTCACAGACGGGTTGGGAATGCTTAGAAACACTACAAAGTTAATTGTATTTAGCCTTTTACTGTGGTTTTCCCACGCACAGGCAGCCACCACTATCACTGCAGCCCGCGTTTGGCCAGCACCTGAATACACTCGCGTAACGCTGGAATCAGCCAAACCGATCCGCTATGAACAATTTACCCTTAGCAACCCCGATCGACTGGTAATTGACCTGAAAGATGTCGAAATAAATGGTCTTCTAAATGAGCTCACCAACAAAGTTCACAGCGACGACCCTTACATAAAAAGTATACGCGTGGCCCGCTTCAAACCTGGTATAGCGCGCTTGGTGTTCGACCTTAAATCCCAAGTTAAGCCAGAATTATTCAACCTCACACCGGTAGCAAAATACAGTCATCGAATGGTTCTTGATCTCTATCCCGCTATTCCTTTTGACCCGATGATGGCACTATTGCAGGAGAAGTCAGTAATTCGTACGCTGGAATCTGCTCCAGCCACCGTAGGTCAGTTAAATCAACAAACAGACTCAAGCGATTCCACATCACGTCGCCAACCTGAGATGAAAGCACGTAAACTCATCATTGCTATCGACGCCGGACATGGCGGCGAAGATTCGGGCGCGATAGGATACCGTGACACCTACGAAAAAACCGTCACGCTTGCGATCGCGCGCAAACTGAAAGAGCTAATAGATGAAACCACGGACATGACTGGCGTATTAATTCGTGACGGCGATTATTTCATTTCACTGAATGGACGTGTACAAAAAGCGCGCCAAGTACACGCCGACTTGCTTATCTCTATCCATGCCGACGCGTTCATTAAACCCCATGTACGTGGCTCCTCAGTATTTGCCCTGTCCGAACGTGGTGCTACTAGTGCCAGCGCTCGCTGGCTAGCAAAAAAAGAAAACGAGGCCGATCTAATTGGCGGCGTGAATCTCGCAGCAAAAGACCCCGATCTCGCACGCACATTGCTTGATCTTTCGCAAACTGCCACCATCAGCGACAGCATGAAGCTAGCCAAACATGTGCTGGGGGAGATGGGCAACATCAATAAATTGCATGGTAGCTCTGTTCAGCAAGCTGGTTTCGCTGTACTGAAGTCACCGGACATTCCTTCCATATTGATTGAAACTGCTTTCATCAGCAATCCGAGTGAAGAGCGTCGCCTGAATAACAAGGGCTACCAGAAGAAAATGGCACGCGCCATTCTCAGTGGTATCAAAGGCTATTTTGCGACAAACCCTGCACTTTCAAAGCCCCGTTTAATTCAGAATAAGTTAATTTCCATTTAACTCAAGCTTTCCATAAATTCGCGTGATTAATAACATCGCCAGCCCATACTATCTCTATTTATCTGATAGATAAAATTTTAACTATAGTGAGCATTGTGACAATCTACGATATCTTTAACGGCGATGCGGACGGTATTTGTGCCTTACATCAACTACGTCTCGCTCATCCGGCAAAAAGTATTCTTGTTACGGGCGTAAAACGAGATATTTTATTGTTGGAAAAAATTCAGGCTGAAGTTGGTGACCAAATTACTGTATTAGACATTGCCATGAGCAAAAACCGGGACGCACTATTGCTAGCTTTGGAGCGCGGAGCGCAAGTGCGATATTTTGACCATCATATTCCTGGCGACATACCAGCTCATCCTCAACTCACTACTTTTATCGACACTTGCCCCAATACCTGCACTAGCATGTTGGTTAACAATCACCTAAACGGACAATTTTTAATCTGGGCAGTAGTCGCCGCATTTGGGGACAACATGCATGAAAGTGCTATTCACACATCCAAAACTCTGCAACTTACCACTACTCAGCTAGATGCGCTGAAAGAATTGGGAGAATGCATCAACTACAATGCCTATGGTGAGTCATTACAAGATTTATATTTTCACCCAGCTGAACTTTATCAAGTCATACACCACCATCACAACCCATTTACCTTTATCCATGAAGAACCAGCCTTTGAAACTTTGAAAAATGGCTATATTGAAGATATTACACTCGCCCAAAAACTGAAACCAGAAGTGGAAACTACCGCTGGGGCGATATACTTGCTTCCCGATGCACCATGGAGTCGGCGCATCTCTGGCGTATTTGGAAATCTCCTGGCCACTGCATTTCCTTTAAAAGCACATGCCATTTTAACTAAACGCACTAATGGAGGGTTCGTAGTTAGCGTGCGCGCACCATTGGCTACAAAAAACGGGGCCAATAACGTGTGCGAGCAATTTGAAACGGGCGGGGGAAGAAAAGGGGCTGCAGGCATTAATTGCCTGCCCGAAGATCAATTTGGCCGGTTCAATCAAGTATTCAACACAACATTCAATCACAATGAATAACATAATAGACAAATTAATTTCACCTTATGGTGGCGATTTGGTTGATCTGAATATCGACCAAGCACGTGCAGAGACCTTGTGCCAGCAAGCTATAGATTTTCCATCTCTGGATCTTAACCAGCAACAATTATCAGATTTGGAGTTGCTACTTAACGGGGGATTTTCTCCATTACGCGGATTCATGAATCAGGCCGACTACAACAGTGTTCTGAACGACATGTGCCTTGCTGATGGTACGTTTTGGCCTATGCCCATTACTCTGGATGTTCCAGCCTCAACTGCCCAGCAACTTGTGCCCGGAAGCCGCCTTGCGTTGCGCGATCCGGAGGGCTTTATGCTAGCTGTGATTACAGTGGAAGAGCTTTGGCAGCCTGACAGAACAGTAGAAGCACAAGCCCTATTCAATTCCAATGACCCCGCTCACCCTGGTGTAGCCCACCTTTTCCAGAAAAAAGGCCAGCATACTGTTTCTGGGCACCTTGAGGGGTTGTCCTCGCCCTTACGCCACGATTACCCGACTCTCCACCTTACACCGGAAGAATTGCGCAAATCGTTCACTAGGCGCGGCTGGCGCCGTATCATTGCTTTTCAGGCACATCAACCCTTACATCGTGCTCAATATGAATTGACTTTGCGTTCTGCCATGGCCTATGAAGCCAATTTATTAATCCACCCTGTCATCGGTGACACAGGACCTGATCATCCTGATTACTTCACCATGATTCGCTGCTATCAGGCTATCATGCCACGTTTTTCTTCCGCAACAACGGCCATCTCCTTACTTCCTCTATACCCTCGCGGGTCTGGCTTGCGAGAAGTTTTTTGGAAAGCCATTGTGCAACGTAATTATGGCTGCTCTCATTTAATTGTTGGTGGCGAATATACAGAAAATGAAGGTACACGACGCGGCATTGATTTGTTCCAAGAGTACAGTTTGCCCGCCAATGCAGCGAAGCGCAACGCTGTAGGCGTAGAACTGATCCCATTTCCACGCATGGTTTACGTAGAAGAACGTGCACAATACCTACCTCTGGAAGAAGTGCCTGAAGGAGTATTTAGCGCTAGTTTGACCGATACGGAATTGAAACGTCGTCTAGTGGAAGGGCTACCAGTCCCTGAATGGTTTTCTTATCCTGAAGTACTGAACGAATTACGTATAGCCAATCCATCCCGGGACAGACAGGGCCTTACGATATTTTTTACAGGTTTGTCTGGCGCTGGAAAATCAACTTTGGCCAAAGTGCTTATGACCAAGCTACTGGAAATGGGTGGCAGGCAAGTAACTTTGTTGGATGGCGATATCATGCGCAAACATCTTTCCAGCGAACTAGGCTTCTCGCGCGAGCATCGCGATATCAACGTGCGAAGAATCGGTTTCGTAGCTTCCGAAATAACTAAGAACCACGGTATTGCAATTTGCGCACCGATTGCCCCCTATCAAGTCACACGCCGAGACGTACGGAACATGATTGAACCATTGGGCGGTTTTTTTGAAATCTACGTGGCTACGCCGCTGCAAGTATGCGAAGGTCGTGATCGAAAAGGACTTTATGCTAAAGCCCGTGCAGGCATTGTTAAAGAATTCACCGGCATTAGTGACCCCTATGAAACACCGGAAAAACCAGAATTAGTAATTGACACCTCCAATATCAGCGTGGAAGAGGCAGTACAACAAATTTTGCTCAAACTAGAACGTGAAGGATACGTGCGTTGATGAAAGAATCAATCTGGACTTTGACACATCACATATTTTCGTATCCTGCTGTTTATAAATAATATTTCTTGATAAACAGTGGCTCGCAACTCCGTCAAACCTCCTTAAGCTCAACGACGGTTCCTTGTCGCTTATCCGTGAGAATTATTCATCCCAATATGTAACCGTCTCACCAAATTTAAGATATTGACTTGACTTTAGCAGAATGCAAATTAAATTTGTATAATCAAACATTAACACGGCGTTTGAATTCGTTAGTGCGTGTATCGATTTCAATTTTATCACCAATTTCGCAAAATGCGGCCACCTGCAACTCTGTCCCAGAACCAATTTTTGCAGGCTTCATTACTTTGCCGGAAGTGTCGCCACGCGCTGCCGGTTCGGTGTAGATAATTTCACGTACAACCGTATTAGGCAGGTCAACCGAAATAGCT
This sequence comes from Candidatus Nitrotoga sp. M5, assembly GCF_927904885.1. GTDB lineage: Bacteria > Pseudomonadota > Gammaproteobacteria > Burkholderiales > Gallionellaceae > Nitrotoga. The sequence continues at coordinate 95,832 of NZ_CAKMNW010000056.1, read as the reverse complement.
TTTTCGTTATAAAATACCATCTCGCAGGCCATACCATCTTCGAGATAATTGAGCGATTCGCCCAAATTTTCTTTTTCTACCTCATACTGGTTGTAATCAGCATCCATAAAAACATACATAGGATCGGCAAAATAAGAATAAGTGGCCTCCTTTCGATCAAGCAGTACTATTTCAAATTTGTCGTCCGCCCTATATATTGCCTCACTAGGGGAGTCAGTCAACAAGTTCTTAAGTTTCATTTTAACTACCGAACCATTACGGCCAGAACGGGTATATTCAGCCTTTAGCACCACCATGGGGTCGCTGCCGACCATAACGACATTACCTACCCGCAGTTCTTGTGCTGTTTTCATGTTTACTTACCTTAAATATCTGATTTACATTCTAAGCTGTGTATTCTATCAATTTTTTTAACAAAATTCAGCAAATTCAAAACGAGGCTATTTCCGGATAAACGTTGCGACCAGTCGCGCGAATGTCTCTGCCATAAGTATTTATGAGCCAAGCATTCTTTCCAAGCTTGCTTTGAGCTTGGAAAGAATGCTTGATCTGCGCTGTTCCCAATGTTCCATCCTTCCCACAAATTATTTAATACTTGTGCTATATCTAATTGCAGTCCTAAACAATATAACTCCATGAATGAACTAAGCTTATTAATATGAGCGCAATCCTGCTGCGGATAAATGTGCCAAACAAATGGCTTGCCCGCCCATTGCGCACGCACAAATGAATCTTCTCCTCGTACAAAGTTAATATCGCAGGCCCACATAAGTTCATCGTAACGATCCTGTTCGATAAACGGCAATACTCGGACTTCCAAATTACCGCACTGTAATGTGTCACCCGCTTCAACGTGTTCCCGTCCAAAAAAGGACGCTACCTGGGACAACACACAGCCTTCCGATACTAAACACAACACTGGGAAATTGGACTCACTCCAAGTACAAAATAATTCCGGCAGCGCGATGTTTTCATAGCAGAACATTGACACGCGCATTTCGTCTGATTTAGGTAATGGCACGCCAAGTGCTCGCCAAAACGCAGCCTGTGTATGCGGTTCGCTCTGAAATGCATCGCGTCGTGCAATGAGATCTTGCTCCAGCAGCAATCCACCGGTTTGTGGTGCAAACCCTGGGAAAAAAAAATATTTAGTGAGCGGTAAAGTAGGATGGGGGGAGGGTAGGCAATGACAGCCAGCCACCCATTCTTCCGCACTGAGGTATTCCAGATTAATCCAAATCGATTTGTACTCTTGCGCAACCATCTCTGCCACGTAGTGCTCGGGCAGCTCACATGCGAACGCCTCAATCACCAGCTGCGACGGCTCTACATTTAGAAATGGAATCTCAAAACAAGATGAGCTCCAGTGCCTGATTTCCACGCCAAAGCAATCCTGTATTGGCATATCGGGACAGATTATCGGGTGCAGCCTGCAAAAACTCAACAGGTCATCCACCCATAATCTCACTATCATCCCATGCTCGTGCGTCAGTTGTTTAGCCAACCGCCAACACACGCCAATGTCACCGAAGTTATCGATCACAGTGCAAAAAATATCGCAAGTAATCGGTTTATTCATTCCATTCGCATGTGCATTTACAATGCATTGAAATTTTCTATGTAAAAAGCCCCATACTGAGGGGCTTTTTTATTACACCATATTTTCAACTTTTATTCTGCAACAGGAGCTTCAGGAACTTCAGGGGCTGAAGGCTCTACCACAATAAGAGCCTTCATACTTAAACGCAAGCGACCTTTCTCATCAGCCTCCAGCACCTTAACTTTAACAATCTGACCTTCTTTCAGAATATCCGACACAACATTAACACGCTCGTTTGAAATTTGCGAAATGTGAAGTAAACCATCTTTCCCAGGCATAATATTAACGATCGCGCCAAAATCCAACAACTTGACAACTGGACCTTCATATACTTTTCCTACCTCAACTTCTGCTACTATATCTTCAATACGTTTCTTAGCTATCATTCCACCTTCACCACTAATACTTGCGATAGTTACATTGCCTTCATCGTCAATATCGATAGTGGTACCAGTCTCCTCAGTTAACGTGCGTATTACAGCGCCGCCCTTGCCAATCACATCACGGATTTTTTCAGGGTTGATCTTAATTTTAATCATACGCGGCGCATGTGCCGACACCTCTTCACGTACAGTAGGCATGGCCTGCTTCATGATACCCAAGATATGCAAGCGTCCTTCGCGCGCCTGACTCAAGGCAACTTGCATAATTTCACTCGTTATTCCATTGATTTTGATGTCCATTTGTAGAGCAGTGATACCCTGCTCTGATCCTGCAACTTTAAAATCCATGTCACCCAGATGATCTTCATCACCAAGGATATCGGTTAGTACAGCAAAACGATTACCTTCTTTAATCAATCCCATGGCGATACCTGCCACATGAGTCTTGACTGGCACACCAGCATCCATCATCGCCAAGCAACCCCCACATACTGAAGCCATTGAACTGGATCCATTCGACTCGGTGATTTCAGAAACCACGCGAATGGAATACCCGAACTCCTCCTCACTCGGCAATGCTGCGACCAAGGCACGCTTAGCCAGACGACCATGACCAATTTCACGTCGCTTTGGTGTACCAACACGACCAGTCTCACCGGTAGAATAGGGGGGGAAATTGTAATGAAGCATGAAGCGATCCAAATAATCGCCTTGCAAAGCATCAATTTTCTGCGCATCACGTGCAGTGCCTAGAGTGGCTACTACCAGTGCTTGAGTTTCACCTCGGGTAAACAAGGCTGAACCATGTGTGCGTGGCAGTACGCCAGTACGTATGGCAATCGGGCGCACTGTACGTGTGTCACGTCCGTCTATCCGAGGTTCGCCGCTTAGTATCTGGCCACGTACAATCTTAGATTCCAGTGCTTGAAACAGATCATTAATATGATTTTTTGGAACAGATCCATTTTCAGATACGGACATAGCGTCCAGAACACGTACACGAATCGAGTCCACTTGATTGGTACGTGCCTGTTTTTCGCGAACAGCATAAGCTTTCTGCAAGTCATTTTCGGCCAGTTCGGCAACTTTAGAACTCAACGCAATGTCATGCACTGGTGCATTCCAATCCCAATCCGGAGCACCGACTTCATCCGCCATTTCGTTAATCGCCTGAATCACTACTTGCATCTGCTGGTGACCATACATTACAGCGCCTAGCATAACGTCTTCAGAAAGTTCTTGAGCTTCTGACTCCACCATCAAGACCGCCTGTTCCGTACCAGCGACTACCAAATTCATTTTGGTGAGAGCAAGCTCCTCCCCGGTCGGGTTGAGTACATATTCACCATTTAGATAACCGACGCGAGCCGCACCTATGGGTCCATCAAATGGAATACCAGACAACGCCAAGGCTGCAGAAGCACCAATCAGGGCAGGAATATCAGAGTCAATCTGGTTATCGGAAGATATCACCGTTGCAACGATTTGCACTTCATTATAGAAACCCTCCGGAAACAGCGGGCGTAAAGGGCGATCGATCAAACGAGATGTCAAGACTTCCTTTTCGCTAGGACGTCCTTCACGTCGAAAGAAACCGCCTGGAATCTTGCCTGCAGCATAGGTACGCTCCTGATAATCCACAGTCAACGGGAAGAAATCCTGCTCCGGTTTGGCATCTTTCCTGCCTACCACGGTGACCAGAACGACCGTATCGTCCAAGCTGATCACGACTGCTCCGCTTGCCTGACGTGCAATTTCCCCGGTTTCCAAGGTGAGTTGATGATTGCCATACGCTAATGTTTTCTTATAGTGACTCAAAGTGCGCCTCTCTATGCATGCCATAGCGCCTATGCGCCATGGGGTAAAGCCATAATCGGGATAAACTCAACTAAAACAACACGGGCCGCATCTGCGGCCCACTTATATTAACTACTTACGTAATTCCAAACGCTGGATCAATGCTCGGTAGCTACCCTCGTTCTTACCTTTAAGGTAATCCAAGAGCTTGCGGCGACGACTCACCAATCGCAGCAGACCCCGACGAGAGTGGTGATCCTTTATGTGCTCTTTAAAATGACCAGTCAAGTAATTAATACGTGCAGTCATTAATGCAACCTGTACTTCTGGTGAACCAGTATCACCTTTGATGCGTTGGTAATCAGTCACAATTTGCGCTTTTTGCGCTGCCGAAATAGCCATATTATTCACACTCCACAAAATAAAAAGTGCCGCATTTTACTCTCGAATGCGGCGGTTGCTCAAGTTTATTCGGACAAGAACGTAACCCAACATTACGTTAACCAGCCCGAAAGCTACATAAATTAATACGAATCATTGCTTACTCTTTAGAAGCAGTAGCTATGTAAAGCTTTGTTCCATCTGATATGAAATTAGAGTGGGCATCAATTACTCATTTTGCATCCTACTGTTACGAACCTAACTCTCAAGCATTAAGAATCATCAATGCAGCTTTACAACTTTTCGCTCTGATTTATGTCTCTACCAACTCTATAAGAAGCACTTTAAATAGAACACAAACTTATACTACGCAAGCGGCATTTTTCGCCACGCTGGACAACAATCTTACAGGGGTCAGCCGTCGCTCCACCAGATCGGCAACTCCGATGAAGCGCCCTGCTCCATACAATCGGACTTTACCATCCAGTACCGCTGTATCAATGACGAGCCGCTGCCCCTGAGCAATGCGGGTCACTTGCGCCGCATCCAACTCAAGCACGGGTAGATCTCGCAGCAAGCTATCTAACGGCAAAATATATGCCTCTCGTTCTATCATGGTTACCGACTCCATATGAGCCAAGTTATGCGCACCCCCAAGGTCAAACCGGCCAATCGCTGTGCGGCGTAAACCTTGCAGGTGCGCACCGCATCCCAATGACGATCCAATATCCTCAGCCAGTGTACGCACGTAAGTACCCTTGCTGCAACGCACTTTAATCTCAATCACGTTACCTGCGAACCGCTCCAACACCAGCTCATGTATGCTCGCACTACGGCTTGCACGTATAACAGTTTCGCCCTTACGAATGTACTCATATAGTGGCTTTCCCTGGTGCTTGATGGCGCTATGCATAGGCGGGATTTGCTGAATTTCGCCGATAAATTTACATAGTGTCGAGCGTACTTCAGCTTCACCCTGCTCAACAGCACAGGTGTTGGTAATTTCGCCCTCGGCATCACCTGTGGTGGTTGTTTGCCCAAGCCGAATCAATGCGCAATATGTTTTATCAGCCTCCAACAGTGAGCTGGTGAACTTAGTTGCCTCACCAAAACAAACAGGTAGCAGACCAGTCGCCAGAGGATCCAGCGTACCGGTATGACCCGCTTTCTCCGCTTGAAACAGGCGGCGTACCTTTTGCAATGCGATATTGGAACTGAGTCCTAGAGGCTTATCGAATAACAAAACGCCATCTAAAGGACGCATTATACGGGCCATATTAACTTCTCGATACATCCTTCACTACTACCTTGTCAGAAGGAATCGAGTGATCGGATGCGTCCTCTGTTAATAAAAGGTCAAAATGAGCTATGGAAGGGCTGTGAGATATTTTGTCGCTGGCAACTGCTTGATCAATAAGTTGTGACAAATGTGCGCCACGCTCGATCGACGGATCGTAGATAAAATGCAGTTGCGGCATGATACGCAGCTTCATCGCATGTGCTAGTCGACTACGCAGATAACCGCTAGCACGCTCCAAACCCTGCTGCACTGCAGTGCTTTCACCATCCAAGGCGGTGTAAAACAACTTGGCGTGAGAATAATCCTTGGTCACTTCAACTCCTGTAAGAGTGATCATGCGTACTCGAGGATCTTTCACATCCAAGCGCAACAGCTGAGCCAACTCACGCTGAATTTGCTCGGCGATTCTGTCTGTCCTAGTGTAGCCTTTAGGCATTTAAAGGACGTGCCACTTCAATTATTTCAAACGCTTCAACTTGATCCCCTACTTCGAGGTCATTAAAATTACGCAACGACAAGCCACACTCGAAATTCGATCGAACTTCCTTGACGTCATCTTTGAAGCGTTTCAACGAATCCAGTTCGCCAGCATGAATAACCACATTGTTGCGCAGAACTCGTACCTGCGCATTACGTTTGATTATGCCATTAGTTACGTAGCAACCAACCACTGTACCGATCTTGGAGATGACGAATACTTGACGTACTTCCACCGTACCGAGGATAACTTCCTTTTGTTCCGGAGCCCGCATGCCTGACAGGGCTGCTTTAATAACATCTACCATTTCGTAGATAATATTGTAGTAACGGACATCTACGCCGGCAGATTCCGCAAGCTTGCGCGCAGCAACATCGGCACGAGTATTAAAACCAATCACAATGGCCTTAGAAGCCAGCGCCAGGTTAATGTCAGATTCACTGATCGCACCGACAGCACTGTGAATCAGATTAACCTTGACCTCATCGGTGGATAGTTTTTGCAGGGCATGTGCAATAGCTTCGCAAGAGCCTTGTACATCGGTCTTGATTATCAACGGCAGCATACGCACTTCGCCTTCTGCCATCTGTTCGAACATATTTTCAAGCGTAGCGGCTTGCTGCTTGGCAAGTTTCACGGCACGGAACTTGCCTTGACGGAACAAGGCAATTTCACGTGCCTTTTTCTCATCTGAAAGTACTAACAAAATTTCACCAGCTATAGGCACTTCGGATAACCCCTGTATCTCCACTGGGATCGACGGACCTGCCTCATTTATTGCCTTGCCATTTTCATCCAGCATAGCGCGGACACGTCCGGATACAGCGCCTACAAGCACAGCATCACCTCGCCTCAAGGTACCTGATTGCACAAGTATGGTCGCCACTGACCCCTTGCCCTTATCCAATCTAGCTTCAATCACAATACCCTTGGCCAAGCTTAGTTTGGGTGCGGTTAGTTGCAGCAATTCAGCTTGCAATGACACACTTTCCAACAGAGAGTCGATACCCAACCCGTTCTTTGCAGACACTTCAACAAACATTGTGTCACCCCCCCAGTCTTCCGGTACCACACCCTCTGCAACCAATTCTTGTTTTACGCGCTCGGAATTAGCATCGGCCTTATCAATCTTGGTTACTGCTACCACGATGGGTACGTTGGCTGCCTTGGCATGGTGGATTGCCTCTTTGGTCTGGGGCATCACACCATCGTCGGCTGCCACCACTAAAATCACAATGTCTGTCACTTTCGAGCCACGCGCCCTCATAGCCGTAAATGCTTCGTGGCCTGGCGTATCAAGAAAAGTAATCATACCTCGCTGTGTATTTACATGGTAGGCACCGATATGCTGCGTGATACCTCCCGACTCGCCACTGGCCACGCGAGTTCGACGGATATAATCTAGCAAAGATGTTTTACCATGATCAACGTGGCCCATTACAGTAACTACCGGCGCTCGCGGTTCAAGAGGAGCATTTTTGTGCTCGTCAGATTCTGTCAGGTAAGCGCCAGGATCATCCGCTTTGGCTGGTTTGGCAATATGCCCCAATTCTTCCACCACAATCATCGCAGTTTCCTGATCCAGAACCTGATTAATGGTCACCATGGATCCCAACTTCATTAGCGTCTTGATAATTTCAATAGCTTTGATGGACATTTTCTGTGCCAATTCCGCGACACTTATCGTTTCTGGCACCATAACCTCATGTACAACTGGCTCTGTCGGCAAGGAGAATGCGTGCTGGGCAATTTCTTCTTGCTTGACATGCTTAGCATGATGGCGTGGACCACCTTTTCCACGGCTAGCTGTCCAACCGCCAGGTCGCGAATCGATGACAGCGGGGGTGCGCTTTTTGTGGCCGGTATCAGTCCATGGACTAGCTTTGTCTGGAGCTGAATTTTTAACGCCCTTTTGGGCCGTAGGTCGAGCAACCTTGTCACCCGGCTTGGGCGTGGGCTTATGCAATGTACCTTCGGCTAAATCGGGCTTTGAAGCAGAGACTTCCACTTTTTCAGCATTTGAAGCCACCTTGTTGTCTGACACATTAACGATTGGAGCCACAGGCTGGGCAACTGGCGTCGCTTTGCGTTTGGCGTATTCTTTCTTAGCTTGGAATTCAGCAGCTTGGCGCGAGGCTAACTCTGCCTGATTACGAGCTTCTGCACTACGCAGAGCAAGCTCTTGCTCGCCCAATATTTCTGCTTTCGAAGTCTTTGATATAGTTTGCGTTGGGGTCACCTTTACGACATCAGCAACTGGTTGTTCCATCTGGACAGCTGTGATTGAGGCAACAACGCGCTTCTTGCGCACTTCAACCTGAATGGTGCGAGCTCTGCCCGTGCTATCCGACTTTTTGATCTCAGTGGTTTCACGACGAGTCAATGTTATTTTTTTATTGTTGGCGCTGCCACTACCATGCGTACTATGTAGATGTTCCAGCAGCTTTGCTTTATCCTGTTCCGATATGCTGTCTGATTCCTGCTGTCTAATAACACCGGCAGCTTGTAGTTGCTCAAGCAGCAATCCAACGGGCAAGCCAAGCTCACCAGCGAACTGCGCTACATTCATTTTTCCCATTACTACCCCTTAACCCCAAAAATTTGAGACTTATAGTACTCAATAGTCAACAGAAACCATCAGCCAGAACAGTTTATAAATTAAATCCATCCATCCATCCAGGCTTTTTCTAAGCAAGACTTTGTTCTATCGGACATACATAAATGACCGCATTGACTCGATACAAAATCTATATTTCCAATAAAATCTGGAATATATCTCATGCTATTTTTGATAGCACTGGTTAACACAATTACCCTTAGCTAACACCATTAAGCAAACCAAGGAGCGCGTGCGGCCATAATTAACCGATTTGCACGCTCTTCATCTATACTCGCCTGTTCAACCAATTCGTCCACGGCTAAATCGGCCAGCTGTTCCTGTGTGCTGATTCCTTTGCCTGCCAGAACACGCGCAGTGTGCTCGTCCATGCCTTCAAGTTTTACTAAATCTTCAATGTTATGCTCCACCTGCTCTTCGTTGACAATTGCTGCTGTCAACAGGGCATTACGCGCACGGCTACGTAACTCATTCACTGTTGCCTCATCAAGTGCTTCAATTTCTAGCATTTCACTCAGTGGCACATAAGCCACTTCTTCTAATGTGTTAAAACCTTCCTGAACTAGAATATCCGCCACCTCTACATCCACATCAAGCTTGTCCATGAATAAATCGCGCACATTGGAAAATTCCTGCTCATTCTTCTGGCTTGATTCCTCCATAGTCATAATATTGAGCTCCCATCCGGTCAGCTCACTCGCCAAGCGTACATTCTGCCCATTTCGACCAATAGCCTGCGCGAGATTCTCTTCCTCAACGACCACATCCATGCTGTGATTGTCTTCATCTACCATAATGCTAGCCACATCAGCCGGAGCCAAGGCATTAATTACACTTGTAGCCGAGTTTTCTGACCACATCACAATGTCAACGCGCTCTCCCGCCAATTCATTGGTTACAGCTTGCACACGCGAGCCGCGCATACCCACACAAGTGCCAATCGGATCTATTCGTTTATCGTAGGAGCGTACCGATATCTTTGCACGAACACCTGGATCACGCGCAGCACTAACTATCTCCAACAGCCCCTCCTCTACCTCTGGAACTTCAAGCTCGAACAACTTTATCAAAAACTCAGGCGTAATACGCGACAAGGTAATTTGTGGCCCGCGTATTGAACGATCCACGCGCAACAAATACGCACGAACTCGGTCTCCAACACGCATATTTTCCTTTGGAATCATCTGATCACGTGGTAGCAATGCTTCAATTTTGCCGAATTCGATGATGGCATTACCACGCTCGATGCGCTTCACTGTACCAGATACCAAGTGCTCTTTTCGCTCCATGAAGTCACTCAAGATCTGTTCGCGTTCGGCGTCACGAATTTTCTGAAAGATCACCTGTTTGGCTGCTTGAGCACCAATACGGCCAAAATCGATAGACTCTAATGGCTCTTCGATAAACTCATCTAGTTGGACATCCGGATTACGTTTCCGTGCCTCACTAAGCTTGACATGCAGATCAGGCGTTTCAAATGTTTCATCATCCATCACTTGCCAGCAACGAAATGACTCATATTCACCAGTATTACGGTCAATACTGACACGTACATCAGACTCTTCGGCAAAACGTTTTTTGGTGGCAGATGCTAAAGCAGATTCCAGTGCATCAAACACGACTGCCTTGTCCACGTTTTTTTCACGTGCCAAGGCGTCAACCAATAATAAAACTTCACGACTCATCACTGCCTCCAACCAACCCAAATGTTTTTAAACTAACGCGTTCACTCGCATATTTGTATATGCTTAATATTCGCCATATTAAATTTTGTTCCACCCAAGTAAATTGGTAACCACTTTACTTTTCACAATTGTGAGGTCAGACAAACAAAAAAAATTTTTGTTATATATTTTTAACGATAACGCGTAAATCGAATTTTAAAAGCATTTAACTCAAGCAAATCGTTCGCCGCAAATATACGGTTACAGCATCAAAATGTAGGCACCAAACGCACTTTATCCAAATTAGATAGTTCAACCAGCACCTGCTTGCCATCCACGTCTAATTGCAACACACCGTCCTGAAGGCTCCCGAGAATGCCGATGAAATTCTTACGGCCTGCCAACGGTATACGCAATTTTAGCTGCACCTTCTCACCACAAAAGCGGACAAAATCTGCTTCTTTTTTGATTGGCCGGTCTAATCCTGGAGATGAGACTTCGAGGCGTCCAAAATCCACCCCCTCTACCGCAAACAAGCGTGTCAACTGGTGACTGACCAATTCACAATCGTTCACCGTAATTCCAGCTTGCTTATCGAGAAGCACCCTCATCAAGCCTCTACCAGATACTTCAAAGTCAACTAACTCATACCCCAAGCCAGTCACCGTCGTTTCCACCAGTTTCACCACATCCATAAATCGTGCCCACAAATGAAAAACGGGCCTAGGCCCATCTGAAAATCTGCTCGGATTATAGCAAAAATAATCTGTTAGTGGAAATTGACGTCATCACGTCTTTCATTTTACATGAAGCGAGGTGTCAATTTTTTTGGGTATATCAATATGTAACACTTTCGTATTAATACTGACTTCGTCACAATTATTCATTGGTTACTGACAACTATATAGTAATAGGGAACTCTCGTTACCATCAAAATCATGCTTAACTCGCACTGCCACTGAAAAAGGAGCCAAGATACTGCATAGTCAACTTGATGACATAACTTAACGTGCTCAATAAATAGCGCATCTACCAGCGCCAGCATTTACCGAATGCTCCAGCTTTTGTACCCGAGAAATACATGCAAAGGAAAAGACACCCGATCTAAACCGCAAAGAGTGGTAATTCCACGTAATGAATGCTATTCGCACCAATCGTAAACTTCATTGAAGAATCGAAGCACTAATCCAGCAAAGCGAGAATTTCTCGGATTTCTCGGTGTAACTCGGACAAATTAGCGGATGACTGGAGTAGTTGCGGCTGAGAATCCTCCGCACGTTGCTCGATAGCGTTATTCAGGCGGCCACGAGCTCCATTGATGGTAAAACCCTCCTCATACAGCAGCTGCCTGATACGACGAATGAGTAAAACCTCGTGATGCTGGTAGTAGCGCCGGTTACCACCCCGTTTAACTGGTTTAAGCTGAGTAAACTCCTGCTCCCAATAACGCAATACATGCGCCTTCACCCCGCACAAGTCACTTACTTCACCAATAGTGAAATAACGCTTCGCCGGAATCGCTGGAAGAATTGACTTAGGCTTGTGGTTTTCCATGATAGTTTATCTCTACCATGCTCTTTAGTTTCTGGCTGGGATGAAAAGTCACTACGCGGCGAGCCGTTATGGGTATATCTTCGCCTGTTTTTGGATTACGTCCAGGGCGCTGGGGCTTATCGCGTAACTGAAAATTACCAAAACCGGATAGTTTGACACTTTCACCAAGTTCTAGTTGAGCACGAATTTCCTCAAAATAGGCCTCAACCATATCCTTGGCTTCACGTTTATTCAAGCCAACTTTTTCAAATAGTAAATCTGCGAGTTCTGCTTTGGTCAATGTCATTGATCACCCCTTATATTCGTAACTGCGCGCCATTTTGCTGCAAAATCTCGGCCAAACGCGCGATACTTAGTTCAATTTCACTATCAATTAATGTTTTTTTAGTATCTTGCAATAACACACGGAAAGCAAGGCTTTTTTTTCCGTCTCCCACTCCTTCACCACGATACTGATCAAACAGTGCAAGTTCTACCACATAAGGGGTATTGCTACCTAGCATAGCATCCAATAACGATTGAGCCGTTACACTTTCATCCACTATTACAGCTAGATCGCGACGCACCGGCAGAAACTTAGATATCTCGCTGGCATGCGGCACATCTCCTGACAACAGCGCGTTCAGCTCAACTTCAAACCACACCACCACCCGCGGAATTTCATATTGCTGCAACCACTTCGGGTGCAACTCTCCTATCCAACCCACCGCCCGCTCATGCAGCAAGATTTGTGCCGAACGTCCAGGGTGGGAAGCAGGGTGCGGCCTCGCCACAAAATTTAATAGCGCTGGCGCAAACAGTGCTTCTATATCTGCCTTTACATCGTAAAAATCCACGCTGCGCGCCGCCTCACCCCATTGTTCAGGAAGCTGTGTCCCATAACACAATCCTGCCAACTGCTCACGTTGGGTGTAACCTTCACGTGTAAAGCACATCCCTATTTCAAACAGACGTACACGTGATTGTTTACGTACCAAGTTGATACACAAAGCACCGATCAAACCACCTAAGAGGCTGCTACGCATCACCGCTAATTGACTGGAAATAGGATTTTTCAGAGTAACAGGCGTGGCATTAGCGCACAAATCACGCTCGACCTCTGCTTCAAGAAAAGCATAATTAATCGTTTCCTGATAGTCACGCGCCACCATAATTTGACACAGGCGAGACACTGGGCGCTGTGTTTCTGTTTGCGGCACCATCATGCCTACAACTTGTGGTGGCTGTGCCGGAATGGTATCGTAACCAACTAGCCGTGCGATTTCCTCGATCAAGTCCACTTCCAGCGACAGGTCAAAGCGGTAGCTGGGTGGAGTCACATAAAAATCGTCACCCTGCTGTTCAAATTTAAATTGCAATCGCTGCAGCAAAGCAGTGATTTCGGCAGCACCCAGCACAATACCCAACACGCGCTTTACTCGGCTGGTGCGTAACATTATCTCATTACGTGCTGGCAATTGTCCGCACACCTCGCTTATTGCACCTGCTTGCCCGCCACAAATTTCCAGCAATAATTGCGTAGCACGTTCCAGTGCCATGCGTGTCGCGGCAAAATCTACGCCTCGCTCAAATCGATATGAAGAATCGGTGGAAATATTCAATCTACGCGCTTTTCCAACAATAGCATCGGGGGCAAAGAAAGCGCTCTCCAGGAAAATATCACTAGTGGCCGTTTCCACGCTGCTTGCAATGCCGCCCATAATTCCAGCCAATGCCAGCGATTGCCTATCATCTGCAACCACCAGCATGTCGTCCTGCAGAATGATATTTTGTCCATTGAGCAAAACCAATTCCTCATCCGTTCGCGCATAACGCACTGTAATGCCACCGGCAAGCTTAGCCAAGTCGAAGGCATGAAGAGGCTGACCAAGCTCAAGCATGACGTAATTGGTTATATCTACTGCTGCATTGATGCTGCGCAGCCCGCCACGTTCCAGACGGCGCATCATCCACGAGGGAGTCGCAACAGCAGAATTTACGCCTCGCACAATACGGCCGCAATATAACCGACAAGCTTCGGGAGCATCAATACTGACGGTTACGGTTTCAGCAAAACTCGACTGAACGGGATCTACCTGCAACGCATTCAATGCCCCCCCGGCAATTGCCGCCACTTCCCGCGCTACACCTGCCATGCTTAAACAATCACTACGGTTGGGAGTAAGTTTCAAAGTAAACAGCATATCGTTTAGCTCTAAATATTCGCGTAACCCCACACCCACTGGCGCATCCCCAGGCAATGACCACAAGCCTTGAATCTCTTCGGTTAATCCTAGCTCCTTGGCAGAACACAACATACCGAAAGAGTCGACATTGCGCACCTTGGCTTGCTTAATTACAAATTCACCTGGCAAGACCGCACCAATACGCGCGCAAGGCACTTTCATACCAACGGCAACATTAGGTGCGCCGCAAACGATATTCAGAGATACCGCCTCACCCACATTAACATGGCACACACTTAGTCGATCCGCATCAGGATGCTTGATCACCTCCAACACTTCCGCCACTACTACATTGTTGAATGCAGGCGCCACGGCTTCCAGAGCTTCCACCTCCAGCCCAGCCATAGTCAATGAATGAGCCAGTGCGTGACTGGAAAGCTCGGGATTGATCCAGGACCTTAACCATTTCTCAGAAAATTTCATGCTAATTGAATTGCTTCAGAAATTGCAAATCACCTTCATAGAACAGGCGCAAATCAGCCACACCATAGCGCAGCATCGCCAAACGCTCGACTCCTAGACCAAAGGCAAAGCCCAAATACTTTTCGTTATCAATATTGACGTGCTGCAGTACATTCGGATGCACCATACCACTGCCTAGCACCTCCAACCATCCCGTACGACTGCACACGCGGCACCCCTTACCATTACATTGCACACACTGGATGTCCATCTCTGCCGACGGCTCGGTAAATGGAAAGAATGAGGGACGAAAGCGAACCTGTAAATCATCGCGCTCAAAGAAACATTGCATAAAATTCGATAGCACACCCTTAAGCATAGAGAAATTCACATCCTCATCAATCCACAGACCTTCCACTTGATGAAACATTGGTGAATGAGTCACATCTGAATCACAGCGGTACACACGCCCCGGTGCAATAATTTTCAATGGAGGCGCATTATTTTCCATATAGCGGATCTGCACCGGCGAAGTATGGGTGCGCAATACATGCTTTCGGTCGACGTAAAACGTATCATGCATGGCACGTGCGGGGTGATTCTCCGGGATATTGAGCGCTGTAAAATTATAAAAATCACTCTCTATTTCCGGACCAGATGCAACAGTAAAACCGAGTGAATGGAACAGGTTCTCAATGCGTTCAAGTGTGCGCGTGATCGGATGCAATCCACCACAACTCAGCCCTCTGCCAGGCAGGGTAACATCTAGCGCCTCCGCTTTAAGCTTAAGCTGCAACTGGCTATACTGCAGGGCTTCACGTCTTTGCTGCAACGCACTTTCGACGCCCTGCTTAACCTGATTGATCCTAACCCCTGCTGCTGGGCGCTCTTCAGCAGACAGCTTGCCAAGACCTTTCAACAACAATGTCAAACGGCCTTCTTTACCCAGATAGCGCGCCTTAACCTGCTCCAATTCCGCTGCCTGATCAATCGCCGCAAATTGCTGCAGCGCTTCGTCGAGAATTTTCTCTAGTTCTTGCATGATAATTATTTATTATGTATCTACTTCGGCTGTCAAGACAGAAAGGCTATAGGAGCTATTAAGCCGACATCACAAATCGCCTGAACGGTCATAAAAGTTATAAAGTTTGTTGCCAGTCAAGCAGACATCCTAAAGACGGTATAAAAAACAAAAAAGAGGCGCTGAACGCCTCTTTAAATGTGGTTTAGCGTGTGCTTAAACGCCGAGGCTGGCTTTAGCCTGTCCGACAATCTGTATGAATGCAAGCTTATCAAATACTGCAATATCCGCCAGCACTTTGCGGTCGATGCTAATCGAGGCTTTCTTTAAGCCGTTCATAAACACACTGTAGCTCAGTCCTTGCTCACGTGCAGCCGCATTGATACGTGCAATCCATAATGTACGGAATTGCCGTTTGCGTTGTCGGCGATCGCGGTAGGCGTATTGACCTGCCTTCATTACTGCAGCTTTGGCAATACGATAGACGTTTTTACGACGACCCCGATACCCCTTGGCCAAATCTAAAATTTTCTTATGACGCGCTCGCGCCGTTACACCACGTTTAACTCTTGGCATGTTCTACTCCTTATGCGTAGGGCATCATGGCGCGAACAGTCGCCGTGTTGCTTGCGTGAACTTCGGTAGTACCACGCAATTGACGCTTGCTCTTGGTGGTCTTTTTGGTCAGAATGTGGCGCTTAAATGCTTGTGCGCGCTTAATGCTACCGCCTGCACGAACTTTAAAACGCTTTGCCGCACCACTTTTTGTTTTCATTTTAGGCATAACGACTCCTTATTATTTGATAACACCAGGAGGCTCCTGACAGGAACACTTAAAAAACCCGGGATCACTTATCTGGGACTGTTTACTGCTAAACTGCTCTGACCAGCCCCTTAACCCGAGCAGTGTCGAAAAAATCACCACTAGCAATGCCAAGGGCAATTCATTAAATTATTTTTTCTTCGGCGCCAGTACCATCACCATCTGACGACCTTCCATTTTAGGATACTGCTCCACGGTACCGTGCTCTCCGAGATCGATCATGACTCGCTCCATCATTTGCATACCAATGCTCTGATGCGCAATCTCCCGCCCACGGAATCGTAACGAGATTTTGGTCTTGTCACCCTCCCCTAGAAATCGGGTTAGGTTACGCAATTTGATATTGTAATCACCATTATCCGTACCAGGCCTGAACTTAACTTCCTTGATCTGGATTTGTTTTTGTTTAAGCTTAGCCTCGTGCTGCTTTTTACTCTCGGCATACTTGAACTTACCAATATCCATAATCCGGCAAACAGGCGGCTCCGCCATCGGCGCTACTTCCACCAGATCCAAATCAGCTACTTCAGCCAAGCGTAACGCTTCTCCGATTGCCACAACTCCGAGTGGCTCCCCTTCTACTCCAACCAGCCGCACTTGAGGTGCTGTTATTTGCTCGTTGAGGCGTTGTTCTTTATCCTGAGCTATTGCAGTTTCTCCACAAAAAATTAAACCGTACTACCCGCTTGCAGCTCAACTTGCAGGTGTTGTAATAACACCGCAATCGACATCTGCCCAAGATCCTCACCTTTTCGGGTTCGCACAGAAACCAACTCAGCAGCCATTTCCTTATCGCCTACTATCAGTTGATAAGGTAACTTTTGCAAGCTATATTCTCGTATTTTATAGGTAATTTTCTCATTGCGCAAATCCAAGTGCACACGAAATCCAGCCGCACGCAAAATTTCTGCAACTTTAGTAGCATAGCCATCTTGGTCCTGCGAGATATTCAACACCACTATTTGTATCGGCGATAACCACAGCGGAAAAGCTCCAGCGTGGTGCTCGATAAGAATCCCCATAAAACGTTCTAATGAACCAAGAATAGCACGGTGCAACATAACCGGCGCTTTACGCGTATTATCTTCGTCAACATATTCCGCGCTCAAGC
This sequence comes from Candidatus Nitrotoga sp. M5, assembly GCF_927904885.1. Taxonomy (GTDB): domain Bacteria; phylum Pseudomonadota; class Gammaproteobacteria; order Burkholderiales; family Gallionellaceae; genus Nitrotoga. The sequence goes on along the minus strand of NZ_CAKMNW010000056.1, from coordinate 78,476 downwards.
GAGCTGGCAGATTAAAATCCAGCTGGATGGTACCGCATTGCCACACACGACCCAGCGTGTCTTTCAGTGAGAATTCTATTTTTGGCCCATAAAACGCCCCCTCTCCAGGCTGCAACTCATACTCCAGGTCATTCTGACGTAATGCCGCAGAAAGTGCTGCTTCTGCCTTGCCCCAAGTTTCGTCTGAACCAACACGCCTCTCTGGACGCGTAGAAAGTTTTACCAAAACATCATTAAAACCAAAATCTGCGTATACTTTTTGTAACATTACAATGAAATCTGCCACTTCACTTTCTATCTGACGTTCGGTACAGAAGACATGCGCATCATCCTGGGTAAAGCCACGCACACGCATCAAGCCATGCAGAGAACCAGACGGCTCGTTACGATGGCAGGATCCAAATTCAGCCAGCCGCAGGGGCAGCTCACGATAACTGCGTAGGCCATAATTAAAAATCTGTACATGCCCCGGGCAATTCATCGGCTTCACCGCAAAATCCCGCGCCTCTGAATGGGTAGTGAACATATTCTCGTGATAATTATCCCAATGCCCAGATTGCTCCCAAAGCGTACGATCCATCATGGTTGGAGTGCGCACCTCCTGATAGCCATACTCACGGAACTTGCCACGCATGTAACTTTCAACTACCTGCCAAATAGTCCAACCATTCGGATGCCAAAACACCATACCGGGCGCATCGTCCTGCATGTGGAACAAATTAAGCTGCTTGGCAAGTTTTCGATGATCACGTTTTTCTGCTTCCTCCAAGCGGTACAGATAAGCATCAAGATCTTCCTTTTTAGCCCAGGCTGTACCATAAATACGCTGCAACATAGCGTTGCGTTGATCGCCGCGCCAGTATGCACCAGCCACACTCATCAACTTGAACACTTTGAGCTTGCCAGTGGACGGCACATGCGGACCACGGCACAGATCGGTAAAGTCACCTTCGGTATACAGTGACACGCTCTGCTCGACTGGAATGGATTCAATAATCTCCGCCTTGTAATGCTCACCTATGTTTTTGAAATAAGTCACCGCTTCGTCGCGCGGCAACTCTTTTCGCGATACTGGAATATTGCGCCGGGCTAATTCCGCCATGCGTTTTTCTAGCGCCGCTAAATCATCCGGGGTAAACGGACGCTCATAAGAAAAGTCATAGTAAAACCCGTTTTCAATCACCGGACCAATAGTCACTTGAGCCTCGGGAAATAACTCCTTTACTGCGTGAGCCAGAAGGTGTGCAGTGGAATGGCGAATAATCTCCAACCCGTCTTCGTCTTTATCGGTGATGATGGACAATGCGGAATCAGCAACAACAAGGTGAGAGGTATCAACCAGATTCCCATCCACCTTGCCGGCCAGCGCCGCACGCGCCAAGCCCGCGCCTATGCTCTGCGCTACTTCGGCCACGGTAATGGGCTGCTCGAAACTGCGTTGCGAGCCATCTGGCAATGTAATACAAGGCATATATATCTCTTAATTAAAGTAAAAATGACGTACTCGCGTACTCGCACACACAAACCGCAGCAAATGTCTAAAATGGCGGTTTATAACTGCGCTAGAGTCGCATTTATTATATTTATATTTTAGTAAGTGTGTGAATAATTTTGTTTATATGATTTTATAGCAAGAGGCTAGTTGACTTTATTATTGGAGTGATTATGGCTGAAGCAAGTAAAAGTTCTCATTGACTGTTTGACTAACCACCAAAAAACTTAAAAATCTGCTAGTCGAACATGATTTGCTTTAGCAACTCACCAAAAATGGCAGAAATATTAGGCCACGCATTAAGCTATTTACTGATACTTGGCAACCATTTAATCCTCCATGACTTTAGTTAACTACAAGAAAACCCAACTCTATTATGTATACGTATTGAGTAAATTCAATTCAAACCCATCCTCTGGGGACTTGCGAAACCCAACCAAGCTAGTTGAATTAGTAGCTGGAACAGTTAACAAAGAAAAATAACTTAACCAGAATGATATAACATAACTTATAAATCTAATTTTATCAATGAGATGAGAAATCCAAGGAGCACTTTATCACGAGCATACCTCAATATACAAGGACCTTTCTTACCATGGTTGTCGGAAGAGTTAAAACTCTAAATAGAGAACAAGAGGAATTGATGGCCACATTAGAATTACTACGCATCGAAAAATTCGATTCTTTAGCCGTGTTTTTCCAGCCCCCCTCAAGACCGTACTGCCATAGCCAAGGCTTTTGTGGCAAAATTATTCATAACATGTCAACGACACGTGCTTTACTACATCAATTGGAAGCCAGTGGCGCCTTACGTTGAATTTCGGCTGGGAACTTATAAACAATGTCTCCGATAACTGGGCACTAACGACTGAAAAGAAACACTATCAATTTGTCAGTGATATAACCGCCGTGCAATACGCTATAACAAACTCAACACTGTTGAATTCGTTAACGCCCTCTTGAAAGAGGAATTTTGTAGATTAATAGTTCGTGTATGCGGGCACGCTAAGATCATGCGCTATCTGATGTTTGGAATTCTGACCATAACAGCCAACCAGATAGTGAATTTAGCCACCTAAAACTACGCCAAACGTCTATTGCAAGGTAAACTTATGGTTTGTTGGATGGGTTACACTCAAAATCGACAGGATAACTGAGCAGATGGCTTACTACTAGACCAGCTGCCCAAAAAACCAACTTGTCAGAAATATTGATTAACATATTCCGATTGCTGTTGAATAATTTACAAGTGGTACATTTACCTGACTCTTGAACAATTATTTCTCTTTATTGGTTTTCGAATCTCTAAGTCCAACAGGCTGCTAGGTTTTATTGTTTTATATATAAAATTGGAGAGAAATCATATACGCTCAGAAAGATTATTGCATGGGCATGGAACAATTGAACAATACGATCTGGTGGTTGCCGCCAGAGACGGTATTGAGAAAGGTATTTGTTGTAACATGTTCGATTTTCTTACAAGGTGCCTTTAATAGTGCAACCCGCAACTTCAGCATTTATCCTTAAATCGGATCATCGTTTCAGTGTCTGCAAGTTTTGCGCCCATTGGACGTTAACCAAATGATATGCGCGCGTTGCGAAAGTATGAACGTGCGCCGTTCTTCGTGGAAGAAAAACGAAGGCCACATGAACCATTTTCTTTATGCACCGTATCGTTGTCGTGAGTGCAAGCATCGATTCTTTAAATTAAGCAGGCCTCTCAAGCTTTCTATTACTGCCACCTTGGGTTTGTTTACCTGCGTAGGTGTTTTTGTTACGATTTATCTATTATCCAAACCTGGCCCTAGCACCACACCTCCACCCATCTCTCAAGGGATAAAGCCCAGCAGAACAATTGTCCTGGAGAAAGCTAAGCAGGGTAAAGCCGATGATCAATACGCTGCGGGCCTCATGTACATGCCTGGTGGCGACTTCTCAATAAATTATAAAGAGGCGCATAAGTGGTTTGATTTAGCTGCTAAACAAGGGCATGCGGGGGCAGAATTCAATCTCGGCCTGCTATATAGAAATGGTCGTGGCGTATTACAAGACTTCACCGCTGCAGCTCAGTGGATTGAGAAAGCAGCCCACCAAGGTTATCCTGAAGCTCAGCATCAGCTTGCAACATTTTACAAAACTGGGGAAGGTATCCAACGTGATCTGACACAGGCTTACGTCTGGTATAACCTCGCGTCAGCACATGGCTATGAACCCAGCATTGCTGGGCGAAATAATGTAGCAAATCTCATGAATGCAGCTGAAGTACTGAGAGCACAAACTCTGTCTCGTCATCTCAAGCTAACGCTACCCACTCATGGTGAAGGTAAATCGCATACGGCCAACGTCGAAAACCTTATCAAAAGAGACATACCGGATAGAAGCGCGACACATCTCCCTCAAAAAGACAACTCGTTTAAAGATAATGCGTCCGATTAGCCGTCATCGCTGCCCGTATTTGTGTTCAATATAATCATGAACAAATATCTCAATTTATGGATTGAAACAGGAAGAGCTCCACTCAGCAACGAGCGCGACTCTCAGCTGGAAAATACATAAATCCGGCTCCCGATGGTAGTGCAGCTGCTGACAGAAAACCTCATGCAGAGGGTACAAATTATCCCCACGTAGTGTTATGCCTAAGGTTCTCCACAAATTAAATCAGGGCAAGGGCCGATGAAGGCTTTGCCCATGCACTATCCGTCGACCCTTTGTTTCATGCAACTACTGTAATTGCTGATGCGTGTGATGTCGAGCCAGTTGAATTACAAAATCCAATATTTTTAACAAGTGCTCCTGTCAAGTTATCTGCGTCACCTCTCGTACGGATTGTGCGATGGCTTCCGCCCAGTGCCTCACTTTTTCCCCATCCTCGCCTTCCACCATCACACGCAATAACGGTTCGGTCCCAGAAGGCCTCAGTAATACTCTGCCACAACCATCGAGAGCAGCTTCAGCAGCCGTCACCACTTCACGTATGCTGGCATGTGCAGAGCAATCTGACCCTCTGGCGACACGCACATTCAGCAGTATTTGTGGATACAGCGTCAAATCTGAAACAGCCTGAGCCAAGGTCTGTTGGTTAATACGAAGTGCATGCAATACTTGCAAGGCGGAAATGATGCCATCACCCGTTGTATGCCGATCAAGACAGATTATGTGACCGGAGTTTTCTCCGCCTAGTTGCCAGCCTTGTTGCAGCATAGTTTCCATTACATGACGATCGCCCACCTTGGCACGCACAAAGGGAATGTGCATGCGTTGCATAGCATGTTCGAAAGCCAGATTGGTCATTAGCGTTCCCACCACCCCGCCCTTGAGCGTGCCCTGCACATGACGGTGTTTGGCAATAATGTAGAGAAGATGGTCTCCATCGTACAAACATCCATCCGCATCAACCATCACCAATCGGTCGCCGTCACCGTCAAGAGCAATGCCGAGATCGGCATGATGATCTTTAACGGCTTGTTGCAAATTGGCTGGGGAGGTCGCACCATAACCGTCGTTGATGTTTTTACCATCCGGCTGCACACCAATAGTTACAACGTCCGCACCCAACTCGTGGAAAATATGTCGGGCAATGTGATAGCAAGCACCATGTGCGCAATCCACTACCAATTTAAGACCACGCAGATCTAAATCGTAAGGAAAGCTACTTTTGCAGAACTCAACATAACGGCCTGCAGCATCTTGTAAGCGTTTGGCTTTGCCCAGTTTAGACGAAGGCATGGTTTCTATTGCTGTTTCTAGCTTGGCTTCTATGGCGTATTCAGTTTCATCTGCCAGTTTACTGCCTTGACTGGAAAAAAACTTGATACCATTATCCTCAAACAGATTATGCGAAGCAGAAATCACAATACCGGCCTGTAAGCGCAATGCACGAGTTAGATAAGCCACTGCAGGCGTTGGCACCGGTCCGGCCAGATAAACATCAATCCCAGCTGCAATCAAACCCGCCTGTAAAGCCGATTCAAGCAGATATCCAGATATACGCGTGTCCTTGCCAATCAGTACTCCGGGATTTTCTCCTTGTGACAAATGCCAATTTGCAGAAGCCAACACTTTGCCTGCGGAATAGCCCAAGCGCATTACAAATTCCGGAGTGATAGGATATTCGCCTACCCGTCCGCGCACACCATCCGTACCGAAAAATTTCTTGCTCACAAGACAACTCCCTTCACCGCGTTCAAAATTTTCAAAGCATCTACTGTGGCGCGCACATCATGCACGCGTACCACGCATGCCCCTCGCATAACTGCCAGCAATGCTGCTGCTACGCTGGCATGTATTCGGTGCTCCACGTCTTGGCCAGTTATTGTCCCCAGCATGGATTTACGTGAGATCCCCGCTAGTAGAGGTACGCCCAATACAGAAAATTCATCCAGTCGTCTTAACAGAGTGAGATTATGCGCCAAGGATTTGTCAAAACCAAAACCCGGATCAACCATGATACGCTCCCGCGCGATGCCAGCCTTTTGCACAGATACTATACGAGAATGTAAGAATTGAAGCACCTCTGCCACCACATCTTGATAGTTCGCTCGCTGAATAGTCTGGGGAGGGCCTTGCTTATGCATCAGACACACCGCCACATCGCTTGCTGCCACGGCGGCCAACGCCTCTTTATGCTGCAACGCATTGATATCATTAATCATACTAACACCTCCCATCAATGACGTACGCATCACTTCTGGTTTATAAGTATCTACTGAAAGGGGAACCGGGGCACCATGTAAACCTTCAATGACCGGCATAATGCGATCCAGCTCTTCTTGTACGCTAATCGATAGCGCTCCAGGACGAGTGGATTCGCCACCTATATCGAGAATGTCAGCGCCTTCTTTAATCAGTTGGTGTGCATGAACCAGTGCTGCATCGCGATGCGAATGATGGCCTCCATCAAAGAATGAGTCAGGAGTGACATTGACAATGCCCATAATCAAAGTACGGGACAGGTCAAGCTTGAATAAGCCACAGTGGAGAAGCATATGTCAAATGCAGATAAAACATAAAAAGGGATCTAGAAACACAAAGATGCGCGGAAAAATGCACATCACGCCTTTCCCTTAAACTATACTTTTCAGCTTTTCAAGCTTCCGGCGCAGGCTGAGCGGATTGAGTTTCTGTTGCTGTCGGCGCTGCATCCTTAGGCGGCTGCGTATCTTTGCTCGACTGGACGACCTTTGGCGGACGTGGCGGTTTACCGGCCATAATATCGTCGAGCTGGTCAGCATCCAACGTTTCAAATTCAAGCAATGCTTGCGCCATCGCTTCGACTTTATCCCGATTAGCTTCAATTAACCCCCGAGCCAATGCGTACTGCTGATCAATAATGCGACGAATTTCCTCATCCACTTTTTGCATGGTCGCTTCTGAAACATTTTTATGGGTGGTCACAGAGCGGCCGAGAAATACCTCTCCATCATTTTCGCCATATACCATCGTTCCCAAAGCTTCCGACATACCCCATTGCGTTACCATACGGCGCGCCATTTCAGTGGCTCGCTCAAAGTCATTGGAAGCTCCGGTAGTCATTTGGTGCATGAAAATTTCTTCCGCGATACGACCACCAAACAATACTGCAAGCGTATCAAGTATGCGGTTTTTATCCATGCTGTAACGGTCTTCTGCTGGCAATTGCATGGTCAATCCCAGTGCGCGTCCACGCGGAATAATGGTAACCTTGTGAACCGGATCAGTTTTTGGTAGCAACTTGGCCACAACAGCATGGCCGGATTCATGATAAGCAGTGTTACGCCGCTCCTCCTCCGGCATGACAACTGATCGACGTTCAGCACCCATCATAATCTTATCTTTGGCTGCTTCGAAATCGTCCATCTCTACGAATCGCTTGCCACGCCGAGCAGCAAAAAGTGCCGCCTCATTTACCAAGTTCGCCAAATCGGCACCAGACATACCAGGTGTACCACGCGACAAAATATCGGCTTGAACGTCAGGCGCAACTGGAACTTTACGTATATGAACCTTCAGAATCTGTTCGCGGCCACGAATATCCGGCAACGGCACTACTACTTGACGATCAAAACGACCCGGACGTAACAGTGCTGCGTCAAGTACATCAGGCCGATTGGTAGCTGCGATCACAATCACCCCACTGGCTCCTTCAAAACCATCCATTTCCACAAGCAATGCATTTAAGGTTTGCTCACGTTCATCATTACCACCACCCAAACCGGCGCCGCGCTGGCGACCGACGGCATCAATTTCATCAATGAACACAATGCATGGTGCCTGTTTCTTTGCCTGTTCAAACATGTCACGTACGCGCGCCGCACCCACACCGACAAACATTTCTACAAAATCAGAACCTGAAATTGAGAAAAATGGCACGTTTGCCTCACCTGCAATAGCCTTCGCCAGCAGGGTTTTACCGGTCCCGGGGCTACCGAGCAATAGCACTCCGCGCGGAATACGACCACCCAAATTTTGAAACTTGGTTGGGTCGCGTAAAAAATCTACTATCTCGGATACTTCTTCTTTGGCCTCATCGCAACCTGCCACATCGGTAAAGGTAACTCGTTCTTTAGTCTCATCCAGCATCCGCGCCTTGCTCTTACCAAAAGAGAAAAGCCCACCACCCTTACCCCCGCCTTGCATCTGGCGCATGAAAAAAATCCACACTCCAATAAGCAGAAGCATTGGGAACCAAGAAACAAAAATGCTCATCAAAAAAGATTGCTCTTCTTCAGGTTTGGCCTCAATCGCAACACCGTTTTTGATCAAGTCAGATACCAACCATAAATCTTGCGGTGCATAACTGATAATGCGCTTACCATCACTAGCAACAGCTTTCAGCATGCGTCCTTCGATAGTGACCTTAGTGATACTCCCTAGCCTTACCTCTTCTAGAAAACGCGAGTAATCCATTTGCGTCTGCGAGGTTTGCTGACGTGTGTTAAATTGATTGAATACAGTCATCAGCACCAACGCCACGACCATCCAAATTCCGATGCTCTTAAACAAGTTGTTCAAAGTTACTCCTTAAACCAGCGCACATTCGCTGCCATGCGACCATTAGACTACGTCTGACCCGATTACTCAAGGGCACCACTTTATCTCCAACTATATAGCAATACTGCTTTAACCTTTAAGTTCTTCCGCTTACATGTTAAAAATATACTGCGTGTTAAATTCTTTTTCGCATCTCATCCCAATGGACTAAGTTTGACTTTAAAACTTTGTCTCAAATTTTGAAAGTACCCAAGAGATATAGTTCATTGCTTCTATCTCGCGAAGAATCCGGCTTTCGCGTCACCACTCGAGCATAGTAACTGCGCATCAGCTTAATATACTCTTCAAACCCTGCGCCTTGAAATACTTTTACTAGAAAAGCGCCGCTTGATTGCAAATGAAGCAATGAAAAATCCAATGCCAGCTCTGCCAGATGCATAGCACGAGCCTGATCAGTCATATTTATACCGCTAATATTGGGGGACATGTCAGAGATTACAAGCCCAATTTTTTTGCTGCCTAATTTATTTTCAATTTGAGCCAAAACACTATCGTCACAGAAATCGCCTTGAATAAACTCCACACCATTTATCGGATGCAATGGCAACAAGTCAACTGCAATTACTTTGCCACCACCACCCACCTTGCTGGCAGCAACTTGCGACCAACCTCCTGGAGTCGCACCCAAATCAACAACCACCATACCAGACTTGAGTATGTGGTCACGCGCATCAATTTCCAATAACTTGTATGCCGCCCGCGAACGATAGCCTTCCTTATGTGCACGCTGCACGTATGAATCATTAACATGTTCACTCATCCACTGTTTGCTACTTTTGGATCGTTTCATCGTTTAAAATGTCAGCCTTATGAGGAGCCACTAAAATTGCTAACACTATCTGTACTACAACGCCAAAATCTCAAAGCACGCGCTCATCCGCTTAAACCTACCGTCATGATTGGATCAGCAGGATTGACCACCACCGTGCTGAGAGAAATCTCCTGCGCACTGAAGAGCCATGAATTAATCAAAATCAGGGTTATGAGTGAAGATCGTGAAGCACGCGAGGCAACCCTGGAAAAAATTTGTACACAATTGAACGCAGCAGCGGTGCAACATATTGGCAAAATTCTTGTTGTATACCAACCACAAGAAGATACACCCGTGAAGAAACCAACACAGCAAAAAGGTAAAACGCTCAGTAAAAAACAGTTGAGCAGCCGATAAGCCTCCCAGCTTGATCTTAAGTCCTACCACCACTTAGCAAACATGCAGGCGTACTTTCCCAATAATCTGACAACCACTAGCAGAGATGGAGAGCTCACCTGCATACAAATCGTAGACTACCATGGCAGCCAGCCGGAAAAGCTTAAATATATTGTACGTTCACGACCTCATATTCGCGAATTCCGCCTGGAGCTTGGACTTCGGCAATATCTCCGCTGTACTTACCTATCAGTGCCCGTGCAATCGGAGAGCTGATGGAAATTTTACATTGCCTGATGTCAGCTTCGTCATCTCCAACAATCTGGTAAGTCACTACATCTCCGCTTGCGAGATCTTCCAGCTTCACCGTCGCACCAAACACACAACGACCGTCCGCGTTGAGGGTCTTTGGATCTATCACTTGAGCATTTCCCAGCTTGCTTCCCAACTCTATGATGCGCCCCTCGACAAAACTTTGTCGCTCTTTAGCCGCTTCATATTCAGCGTTTTCCGACAAGTCACCTTGCGCACGCGCTTCAGAAATGGCATTTATAACCGACGGCCGATCCACGGCTTTTAAATGATGTAGTTCATTACGCAATAACTCAGCACCTACCACGGTTAATGGAATCTTGCTCATACTGATTTTCCTTCTATATTCTTAATGAATCAGACGCATATGCTGCGTCTGCAAGTCATACACATTTAATTCAGCGATGTGCTGCATGCCCAAACAAGCAGCGCGTGCACCAGCCAGAGTGGTGTAATAAGTTACACGTCCCTGCAATGCGGCATGGCGTATAGAATAAGAATCTTGCACCGCACTCCGTTTACTGTCCACGGTATTAACAATCAGATTGATCTCACCGTTTTTGATCATATCCACGATGTGCGGACGACCTTCTGCCACCTTGTTGACCACAGTCACTGCAACATCCGCAGCCGCTATTGTTGCAGCGGTTCCATGCGTAGCTAATATGGTAAAGCCCATATCGCGCAGGCTCTTGGCAATTTCCACGGCGCCCAACTTATCTCCACCTCGCACACTAATAAATACCTTCCCGGCAGTCGGCAACTTCACTCCCGCCGCCAATTGCGATTTAACAAAGGCTTCCGCAAAGGTATCACCCACGCCCATTACCTCCCCTGTGGATTTCATTTCTGGGCCGAGTATGATATCCACACCGGGAAATTTAATAAATGGAAACACCGCTTCCTTTACCGAATAATACGATGGAATAACTTCTTTCGTCACTCCCTGCTGCGCTAATGATTTACCGACCATGCAGCATGCAGCCACCTTGGCCAGCGGAATTCCAGTAGCTTTAGACACAAAAGGAACTGTGCGAGAGGCACGCGGATTTACTTCCAGAACAAATACAGATTCACCCTGAATGGCATACTGCACATTCATTAGGCCGACCACATTCAATGCTCTAGCCATCGCCTTGGTTTGGCGGCGCAACTCATTTTGAAGCTCGGTCGACAAACTAAATGGCGGCAATGAACAAGCTGAGTCGCCAGAATGCACACCAGCCTCTTCGATGTGTTCCATAATACCGCCGATCAGCACTTCTGTTCCGTCACTTACAGCATCCACGTCCACCTCGATCGCATCATTCAGAAAACGGTCGAGCAAAATTGGCATGCGTTCTGGAAAAATATCAGCACTCTCCACTGCCTCCCGCATATATCGTTCCAAATCAGGTTGAGAATGAACAATTTCCATGGCACGCCCACCCAACACATTACTGGGCCGCATTACCAGCGGGTAACCAATTTCTTGGGCTGCTAGTACCGCCTGTTCTGGCGAGCTGACCGTGCGATTGGGCGGTTGCTTTAAATCTAATTGCTGCAACATTAGGCGGAAACGCTCACGATCCTCCGCACAGCCAATCATATCCGGCGTGGTGCCTATAATAGGCACACCGTTCATCTCTAATCCATGCGCCAACTTCAACGGCGTCTGCCCCCCAAACTGCACAATTACCCCGACCGGTTTTTCCACAGACACAATTTCCAGCACATCTTCCAGCGTCAACGGCTCGAAATACAGACGGTCGGACGTATCATAATCAGTTGACACAGTCTCTGGATTACAATTGACCATGATGGTCTCATACCCATAATCACGCAACGCCAGTGCAGCATGCACACAGCAATAATCAAATTCGATCCCTTGGCCAATACGATTAGGCCCGCCACCCAGCACTATAATTTTATTTCTGGTCGTAGGCTGTGCCTCACACTCCTCTTCATATGTTGAGTACATATAAGCAGTATCGGTGGCGAATTCGGCGGCACAAGTATCTACTCGCTTGAACACCGGGCGAATACCCAGTGCATGACGGCACGCGCGCACGGCAGCGGCATCACTTCTCAACAACTTAGCTAAGCGATTATCCGAAAAACCTTTGCGCTTTAATCCACGCATCTCTGTCATACCCACACTATCCAGTGTTCGACCAGCTAGTGCAGCTTCACGCTTGATCAGGTCTTCGATCTGCGCTAGGAACCAAGGGTCAATTTTGCTTAGCCCAAACACCTCTTCCAGCGTCATACCTATGCGGAAAGCATCTCCTACATACCAGATACGATCTGGCCCTGGCGTGCCCAATTCAGCGGCAATCAAATCCTGATCGTTTGTTTTTCTGTCAAGCCCATCCACCCCGACTTCCAGTCCGCGTAGCGCCTTCTGAAACGATTCCTGAAAAGTGCGACCAATTGCCATCACTTCACCCACCGATTTCATTTGAGTGGTTAAACGATCATTTGCCTGCGTGAATTTCTCAAAAGCGAACCGTGGAATCTTAGTCACAACATAATCTATTGTGGGCTCAAATGAAGCTGGAGTTGCCCCATCCGTAATTTCATTCTTCAACTCATCCAACATGTACCCTACCGCCAGTTTCGCCGCCACTTTAGCAATTGGAAAACCTGTAGCTTTAGATGCAAGCGCCGAAGAGCGCGATACGCGCGGATTCATCTCAATTACTACCATATGCCCATTTTCGGGATTAATGGCGAACTGTACATTGGACCCCCCCGTATCTACTCCAATTTCGCGTAGCACAGCAATACTCGCATTGCGCATGACCTGGTACTCCTTGTCGGTCAGCGTCTGCGCTGGGGCCACAGTGATAGAGTCACCAGTGTGCACACCCATCGGGTCTAAATTTTCAATCGAGCAGATGATTATGCAGTTGTCAGCACGGTCACGCACCACTTCCATTTCGAACTCTTTCCAACCAAGCAGTGACTCTTCAATTAACAACTCCTTGGTGGGACTAGCTTCTAAACCGCGCTCACAAATCTCGACAAACTCCTCGCGATTGTAAGCAATACCACCGCCCGAGCCTCCCATTGTAAAGGATGGACGTATAACTGTAGGGAAGCCCATCACCTGCTGCACCTGCAATGCCTCTTCCATACTATGCGCAATAGCCGAGCGCGCCGATGCCAAACCAATACGCGTCATCGCTTGTTTAAATTTTTCGCGGTCTTCTGCCATGTCGATAGCTTCACGCGATGCGCCTATCATTTCTACGCCATACTTTTCCAGCACTCCGTGTTTAGCCAAATCTAATGCACAATTCAACGCTGTCTGCCCACCCATGGTAGGCAGGATCGCGTCCGGTCTTTCCTTGATAATAATTTCTTCCACTATCCGCCAAGTGATCGGCTCAATATAGGTAGCATCTGCCATATCTGGGTCGGTCATGATGGTGGCCGGATTCGAATTCACCAGAATCACGCGATAACCTTCTTCGCGCAGCGCCTTACATGCCTGCACGCCGGAATAATCAAACTCACACGCCTGCCCGATGATAATGGGACCTGCTCCGATGATCAAAATTGATTTTATGTCAGTACGTTTAGGCATATCAGGAGCTCTTGCGCATCATCGCCACAAAGCGATCAAACAAATAATCCACATCATGTGGGCCAGGGCTCGCTTCAGGATGACCCTGGAATCCAAACGCAGGCATATCGATCAACTCGAAGCCCTGTAGCGTGCCATCGAACAGAGAAACATGTGTCACACGCGCATTCTCCGGCAGGGTCGTTGCATCCACCGCAAAACCATGATTCTGACTCGTAATCACCACATGTTTACTCTGCACATCCTGAACAGGGTGATTTGCACCTCGATGACCAAGCTTCATTTTCACCGTCTGCGCCCCTAGTGCCAAGCTAAGAATCTGATGCCCCAAACAAATACCGAACAACGGCATACCAACACGTAAAAAATACTGCGTTGCAGCGATAGCATAATCGCATGGCTCAGGGTCACCCGGGCCATTTGGCAATAACACACCGTCTGGCTTGAGTGCCAACACATCTTCGGCGCTGGTTTTTGCGGGCACAACGGTGACTTGGCAGTCGCGCTCGGCCAGCTTTCTCAAAATATTGTGCTTAGCACCAAAGTCATATGCCACCACATGAAACTCGGAATGCGCATTGCAGCGGTAGCCGTCCTTCAAGCTCCACTCTCGCTGCGTCCAATCGTAATTCTTTTCACAAGAGACGTGCTGCGCCAAATCCATCCCGTCGAGCCCAACAAAGTCACGCGCCGCTTGCAGCGCCGCCTCCTCGTCCATGTCGGTAGAAATGCAGCCATTCTGAGCACCTTTTTCGCGCAAAATGCGCGTTAGTTTACGGGTGTCAATGTCAGAAATCGCCACTACTTTATTGGCTTTGAGGTAATCAGACAAAGGTTGCGCGCTACGCCAGTTACTCACCGTCAAGGACAAATCGCGGATCACCAGCCCACTAGCAAACACTTGGCGCGATTCCTCGTCCTCGAAATTTGCCCCCACATTACCAACATGAGGGGAAGTCAGAGTGACAATTTGTTTGCAGTAAGAAGGGTCAGTAAGAATCTCCTGATAGCCGGTCATCGAGGTGTTAAACACCACCTCGCCTACACACATGCCAGAAACGCCAATGGCAGCACCACGAAACACCGTTCCATCGGCAAGCACAAGAATGGCAGGGTTCGTTTGCGGCACCAGAGATTCTCCAAGGATAGCTATCAATCTGAATTCTTCATAAATCGCGCGATGGTTTACACAAGATTTTGCGGCTTGAGAAATATTTTCCCACCTCAGCGAACCTTGCTTACTTGATTAGCCAACTTTGTGAACGAACGAGGCCATACATCCGTAAGAACAAATCTTGCTTGTCAACCAAAAAACCACGCGCCAATTTTATGAAACATCCGGGCTAACAGCTTGTATGACATAAAGAAGCGGAATGAACCGATCGTTCACCCCGCCAGTACTAATTCTGCATTATACCTGATAGCGTAGGGCGTATCAAATGTAAACCTAACCTGACCGCTTAATAGAATTCACTGTCTTCTTGGCAAATATCCAAGCTACAGAGCAGCTCTAACAAACCAATTTTGCGAGCAGCCGCTTTGCGGCGTGCATGCTTACCCCATTTCGTCACAATACGGCGTTATTTGAAAACATTATCATTAATAAATTAATCATATACTGCGTTCAAATTTTTTGCTCGTGCCAAGCCTTGCCTAAAAACTAGAATTTTTAAGGCTCCTTACATCAAGCGCTTTATTAACCACCACTCGTAGTCCTGCTGCGGGGTTAAATTTCAATTCAGTTATGTGACCTAATCTCAGACATTTTTCCAAGTCTCACAGAGAGTCTTATGCAGCTTTTCTTCTTCAAAAAATTATATTTACCCATAAAATTCGCTTGCAGCCTATCGTACTTGAAGAATCTAAGCGAAAATTCGACTGGGCGAGGACAGGTTTTGCCGGTAATAGTCATTACTAATACCGGCAAAACCTGAATCTGCACCAGCCAGACTGGATTTGCAGCCTATTCCCTTTAAGCCCGACAGGCTGCTAGATATCACTGAAGAAACACCAAGCCAACAACGTCTTCCAATATCTGGCTTTCAGGGTTGGCTTTAAGCTTTTCTTTGCGCAATAATGCTTGCACATATGCAATCATATCCTCGTTATCACCCGTATCGCGCATGGTTTCTCCAGTAACCTCACCGTGAATTTATACAATTCAATACGTCAGCAGTTGCAACCCACCCTATCCTATCAAATAATTGGCACGTAGAATATTCCAGTGACAGAGATGCTGGCAGCGAATCTGCCAGTAGCAATGCTTCAGAAGCATCAGGCTCAAAATATTTAAACATGACAGTCATGCGTTTAGAATAGAGTAGCCTGGATAAATCAAACCCTCAAAAAAATCCTGATTGGGATCAATAGCATCAACTGCATCAAATATGACAACCTATTGATAAAAATGTGAAAGATGAGCAATCACGCAGCCATCAATACGCATCTCAACACAACAGCGAACAAAATAATTGTGGCAAATATCAGTTTTTCTCTGTTGAAGCACTCTCTCTACGTTTACTTCAACCCAAGCACATCCTGCATGTCATACATCCCAGCCGCATTGCCTTGCAAGAAACGTGCTGCACGCAGCGCACCGAGAGCAAAAGTGGAGCGGCTACTAGCCTTGTGAGTAATTTCTATACGCTCGCCGGTGCCTGCAAATAGTACAGTATGGTCTCCCACAATGTCGCCACCGCGTACGGTGGCGAAACCAATGGTGGAAGGATCGCGTTCGCCAGTAGTGCCTTCACGACCATATACAGCGCATTTAGCAAGGTCTCGCCCTAACGTTTTTGCAATTACTTCCCCCATGCCCAGCGCTGTACCAGAGGGTGAGTCCACTTTATGACGGTGATGCGCTTCGATAATTTCAATATCAAATCCATGGCTCAACACTTTGGATGCCATTTCCAGTAACTTGAAGGTAAGGTTTACACCTACGCTCATATTGGGAGCAAACACGATACCGATGTGCTGAGCTGCAGCACCTAACTCTGCCTTTTGCTGCGCAGAAAAACCGGTGGTACCTATCACTATAGGCACGCCAAGTTTCATACATATTCCAAGATGCTGCAACGTTCCTTCCGGGCGAGTAAAATCAATCAACACATTCGCACCTTGTAGAGCAACTTCCGCATTAGCTGTGATTTTCACGCCGCATGCGTTACCAACCAACTCTCCAGCATCCTTCCCTAACTGAACACTTGAGGCGTGCTCCAAAGCTGTATGCAATGTCAGATCATCTGAGTGTAGTATGCCTTCGAGCAAAGCCTTACCCATTCTTCCACTACAACCGGCAATTGCGACTTTTATTTTATTCATCGCTACTCCTTGACTATTTTAGGGCTAATTCTCGCCGACTGGTGGTGCAACCGTTACGGGCACGACCTCTGCAGGTAGAGCGGGCATGTTGCCATCGTCAATACGAGCCAATAAATCATCTTCGAAATATAGCGTTATGCGTTGCTCTTCTAGCAATTTAGCTTTTTTTTCGAGCCTATACACATAATCCCAACGATTAGCATGAAAGACGTCGTTAACCAACGGCGTACCAAGGACAGCCTGCACCTGCAGTCGCGTCATACCCAGCTTGAGTTTATGACGCATCTCTGAAGTAACCATATTACCTTGATTAATTTCAATTTTGTGCGCAGTGAGCGTGGGTAGCTTGGGCATAGTCATTTCACTGCACGAAACAAACAACACTGAGACAACAATTATCTTAATGCGCATAGTAAAAACCATTGATAACAGAATTTCCGCATGATACATCAACACCGCTTCTGACAGCCTGCCGGACTTAAAGAATTGCTGCGACTCTTTAAAAATCCGATAAGCTGCCAGATGACAGGCCGAACCCCACCTCAAGCATTTCGGCCGCATGTTTGCGTGTGGTATCGGTAATTATTACTCCTCCCAACATGCGCGCGATTTCCTCGACACGTTCCGCATGATTGAGGGTAGAAATTGTACTTACAGAGGCACCGTTTCGTATGGACTTATTCACCTGCAATTGTGCATCCGCCATCGCTGCCACCTGTGGTAAATGCGTTACGCACATCACTTGATGACGCTGCCCCAAGCGCTTAAGCAAAGCGCCAATGATTTCCGCCACACGCCCGCCTATACCACTATCCACTTCGTCAAAGATGAGCGTAGGCACGGTGGCTGACAGACTGACAGCCACTTGTATCGCCAGACTAATCCGTGATAATTCGCCACCTGAGACAACTTTTGCCAGATTCCGTAACGGAGAACCAGGATTGATTGCTACTTGAAATTCGATCACTTCCAACCCCTTCACACCCCCTTCTGCAAGTGGTTTCAGCATCACGGCGAAGCTACCACCCTGCATGGCCAAAGTCTGCATTGCAGTAGTAATTTCTCGCGACAATTTGTCAGCTGCTTTCTGCCGCTCCGCACTCAATTTTTTCGCAGCGGACAGATACTGTTCACGTGCGGCAGCTTCTTGCTGCGCTAGTGTGGCAAGGTCAGCATTACTACCCAGATCGTCCAGCCGCGCGACAATACACTGCAAGGTTTCAGGTAATTGCTCCGGCAATACTCGGTATTTGCGCGATGCATCCACCACCGCAGTCATACGTTGTTCCTGCTCGCTCAAGCTTTGTGGATCAGCATCAATCTTCTGTGAGTAATGGCGTAACGCATACACAGCTTCCTGCAAATCATTTTGGGCGCTTTCCACCATATTAAGCGCATCCTGCAATGATCCGTCAAATTCAATTCCATCGCGTAAACGGGTAGTGAGCGCATTCAATTGAGTAAGACAGGCAGTATCTGCTTCACTTAATATTTCTACACCAAACTGTGCAGTTTCAAGCAGGTCAGTGGCGTGAGAAAGTCGCGCATAATCGGCCTGTAACTCCATCCACGCCTGCACACTGAAGTTAAGCATTTCCAGCTCATGCCGCTGGAACAACAGTAATTCGCGCTCGCTAGCCACTGCTTCAGCATTTTGCTCCAATTTTCTACGACGGTGTAGCAATGAATGCCACTCGTGAAACAATCCTGCCAGTTCTTCCACTTCGCTTATCAACCCGGCATAACCATCTAGCAGATTGCGCTGGGCATCTGGACGTAGTAATGATTGATGTGCATGCTGACCGTGAATATCAAGCAGATAACCGCCCGCATCGCGCATCTGCTGCAATGTGGCGCTATGCCCATTAATGAAACCACGCGAACGCCCGTTGGCTTCAAGTATTCTGCGCAACAGACATACATTTGAATCACCTACCAGCTCTTGCTCGAACAACCAGGATTGTAGGTCAGGCAAATCTACTATATCAAATTCCGCACCGATCTCAGCACGTTCACAACCGCTACGCACCATACCCGCATCGCCACGCCCGCCCAACGCCAGCGACAAAGCATCAATCAAGATGGACTTCCCCGCACCTGTCTCGCCGGTTAGCGCGGTAAAGCCGGACGAAAAATCGAGCTCCAAGGAATCAACGATGACGAAATTGCAGATACTAAGAAACTTCAACATTACAATGTTTTATTCCAGAACAATTTTTCACGCAATGTATGATAATAGCTATGTCCTACCGGATGCAGCAGACAAGCTGGCTGTATATGACGGCTCACCACCACTTTGTCATTTTCCTGTAAATCAAAATAGGCGTGACTATCAAAATGCACGCGCGCATCTGAAATGCGGTGCGGCAAAATTTCTAACAACGATTCGCTTTTAACAACAATGGGGCGATTGCTTAAAGTATGCGGACAGACTGGAACCAGGACGATAAGATCCAATGAAGGATGCAATATAGGGCCACCAGCGGATAAAGCATATGCTGTAGAGCCAGTGGGGGTCGCTACAATTAAGCCATCAGCACGCTGGAGATACAGATACTCACCGTCGATGCGCACCTCGAATTCAACCATGCTACTGGTATTTCCGCGGTGCAACACTACTTCATTAAACGCAAGCGAATTAAATACTTCTACACCATCGCGCAAAACACATGTAGATAACAACATGCGCTGCTCAGTGACAAAATTGCCGCCCAGCATAGCGGCTATTGTTTGCTGCATAGTATCAAGCGAAATGTCAGTAAGAAATCCTAGCCGTCCCTGATTTACCCCCACTAGCGGAATTCCAAGGGGCGCCAAGGTACGCGCTATGTTCAGCATAGTTCCATCGCCCCCCAGCACGATTGCCAGATCGACTTTGTCCCCCATCGCATCCAGTGACATTACACTATAGTCGTGCGGCTTTAGGTGCTCGGCTGTGAAACTATCCACTATAACAAAAACATCTTGCTCGGAAAGATATGTAGCCAACCGCAGCAGTGGCTCGGTAATTTCCGGCGCCTTGTATTTTCCAATCAGAGCGACCGTTTTAAAAGGAAATCTCATAGCAAAATTGTGGCTCTCTATATCTTCTTGGCAACTATCCCTTCGGCATCCTCTTTGAATTTGGAAGTGATGGAGCTCAGACTCTTATCTAGCAGCCTGTCGGACTTAAAGGGGATCGACTACCAATTTAGTTGAGTTGAATATATTTCGTCGCATTTTTTGGCAACAGAACAACTATTACTCTGCTAAATCGCCAGAACCCACCCTCATTCAGCTAAATTTTCGCTACGACTCTTGCACTCAGACAGTACTGCTTTATAATAAATTTTCTATATAAAACAATTGATTAAATATAACCGCAATCATAACTTAATTTTAAAACACGAAGCCCAAACTATATTTATCCGCCTAGCAACTATAATACACTGAACTGAATTATTACCGAGCAGAGGGTCTAAGCAATGCGCCATAAATTATCTCGAATAATCCAATATCGGCTACCCTCGCAATACACACTGCACCATATGGCTGCAATGACGTAAATGCGCCTTATACGTTTGCGTGTAATCACCGGATGATCACTGTTAGCATTTTAGCCGGACAGGAACAATTTAGTATTGCCACTCTGAATATTATTCGAAGTTCACTTTCACAAATTAGAGCCAGCCATCATAGTAGATGGGGGAAATGTCAGGATTCAGACCCATCGAATTAATAGCCGACTCCACAACATAAGGTTGATCATCATTCACGATTTAAACCCATGCGACTATTAGACTAAATTTGAAATGTCGTGCGTAAGCAATTGTGCACAATTATATATTTCTAAACACTAAACAATAATAGTTCGTTAGTTTCAAAAACTAATAGTAAAAGAGCCTTAGCAAGACATATATCTTGCTAAGGCTACCATTATCCAACAATCACCACTCAATTATTTACCTCTCCTGCGCACACTCCTTGCTCAAAATGATAAATAACAAAAGCTTGATATACTATTTATGGGAGCGTTCTGGCGAGCCGAATTCCAAACTTGTGCTCATCACGTCTTATCTCAGCACTGCCCAAGCGGTACGAAGCCGTCATAAACAGCGAATGAACTTTCCAAGATCCACCGCGAATGACTCTTCCTACAGACCTATCCTGTCCAGACGTTTTTTGAACCCAAGCACTTCCATCCGTTGGCGCACCATTATAATCATTATGGTAAGTATCCTCCGTCCATTCCCATACATTGCCAAGCATGTCATACAACCCAAAAGCATTGGGCTTGAAGCTACCTACTGGGGAAGCTAGCCCCCCAATCCATGGGGAATCAGTCCCATCCCACTTGGTGAAGCAATCTCGACAATTAGCGTTATTACGACCGACTTCGTCACCCCAATAGCGGGCAGTTGTCGTACCAGCACGGGCGGCATACTCCCATTCCGCTTCTGATGGCAGACGGTAGTTCTTTCCGGTTTTCTCTGACATCCATTTGGCATAGGCTTTAGCATCAAACCAGTTAATACAGGAAACCGGGCTGTTGTCAAACTCGCTGTCGCCCTCAAGGTCTTTACGAAAGCCAAAGTCGCCTGAATTACGGCCAACACGCTCTTCTACCATCCCGGTTTCGTTGACTGCCCAACAAGTTCCTGCGTCATATTTAATCTCATTCACGAATTCACCATACTGAGCTCGGGTAATTTCGGTTTTACTTAAAGCAAAAGACGGCAGAGTGACCCGATGAATAGGACCCTCATCGCTGCGCTCGGAGCCCATGTCAAAACTTCCTGCAGGAATCACAACCATTTCTGGACAACTTGGGCAATCTTTGAACGTTCCCTTTTTCACCTCAACCTGCTCAGGTCCGCGTTGTTTACCTGCAGCACTAAGTTGAGCAGCACCTAATTGAACCTCGACCTTTTTGATCGCCCCATCTCCCGCACGGATTTCTTGTTCAAATATGCGCTCATTCCATTCATCAACTTTCTTTTGCACCCGCAAATGAATCGTACCTTCAGGCACCTGCACGTCCAGCGGACACGCGCCCTTCAGTTTATCGTCGACAAACACTTCAGCGCCCATATCATCAATTTTACAGATGACTTTAAGTAATGCCCCCTTCTTCCCCTCAGCCTGTGCCAAACTCGATTTCACCGACTCTTGACGCATGCCTTCGACGTTACTTTGCGGCGCACCTAATACCGCCTCGATCGTTTTGATCACGTTATCGCCCACGCGAACGTCCTGCTCGAATATGCGTGCACGGGAAGCATCAACTGCCTTTTGCACCTTCAACTTTAGCGTGCCTTCCTGTACCAGCACGTCTACTGGACATTCGCCCTTGAACTTGCCATTAACTAACACATCAGCGCCAACGTTGTCACCTTTGCAGGTTACACTCAGCGTAGAGCTAGCCGCGTATACATCAGAATACGCCACAAGGGCTCCGATTAGTAGGGTTGAAATACAAACTAACTTCATGGTTTCTCCGTTTTAAAAAATGATCGAGGTGATAATTTTACTCATCTTTAAATCTCATACTGCCATTACTTATGGACAGCGTAATGTAACACGGGCAAGCTCATTATTGTCAGGAACCATTAAATTGAACGTCACTACTCGCCACCTTAAAGGATCTCTAAATTATATTTGACAGCTATTGGGATGTGTGAATTACGCAATTAGTTCCTTTATAATATTTTGCACAACAAAGCGGTTAAAGCAGCGTAGCCAGCCTCTTGCTAAATTTAGCTGCGTTCTTCATTGTGCCGAATATGGATTTAAGGATGCGTACAGTGTGTCATCAAACCACCTAAAATTGAGAGTCAACTCAGCTCAAGACGCCCCCTCTATTCTCTGTCAACTCATTAGGATTTTCTTTAATTTAAGGTCTATTTTGCAGCTGTCCTCTAAGTATTTCTCATTAATTTGGCAATTTATGGTGCAGTGACTCTGTCGGAACTGAATTATTCTCTACAAATTAAGTATCGCCACTCGTTTGATGTTATAAGCAAGACTTCCTTCTTTAGATAATCTTATTTTCTTCACGCGTTGCGTTGTTTGGGCACAGTCACAAAAATCGTATCAAATGATACGCTTTGATTTAAGCCCACCATCCGATACCTGAAAATATCCACCAACGATGGATGTTTAGTTCACGCAAGATCATTTGGCTCGCTTCGTGATTGAAGTCATTAATGAACTCGCTTAAAAATTGTTACATACGTGACGCGCCGCAAATTAGGCAAGCTGGATCCTTGTTCAATTTAACGGTACGTAACTCCATATGCAGCAAATCTGTTACCAGCAATCTGCCACACAGTAGCGTGCCTATACCCATTAATAGCTTAAGCGCCTCAGCAGCTTGCATACTACCGATAATGCCTACTAGTGGGGCAAATACCCCCATGACTGCACAACGTGTTTCTAACGCATCCGACTGCTCTGGATACAGGCAGTGGTAGCAAGGGCTGTGAGGAAGGCGCCTATCGAACACAGCGACTTGGCCGTCAAAACGGGTAGCCGCACCGGATATAAATGGTTTGTTTAAGTGAACGCAAGCTTGGTTAAGCGCATAGCGTGTGGCGAAGTTATCACTGCAATCCAGTACTACATCGGCTTGGCCAACCAGTTCAAGTAAACGCGTTTTATCTGCACGTTCGTTCAGAGCGATGACGCGAACATCGGAATTGATTTCAGCAAGCGAAATACGTGCAGAATCTACCTTAGCCATTCCGATGCTGGAAGTGCGGTGTACGATTTGGCGTTGAAGATTGGTCAGATCTACTGTGTCATCGTCGCACAGGGTCAAAGTACCCACTCCGCTGGAAGCAAGGTACATGGCGGCAGGAGAGCCCAAGCCACCAGCACCTATTATCAATGCGTGCGCATCCTGCAGCTTTTGTTGCCCTTCGATGCCAATTTCAGACAATAAAATGTGGCGGCTATAGCGTAGTAACTGTTCGTCATTCATGTGATATGGAAGAGGAGCAACCTATTGTTTTTCAATTACTTTCCTTGCAATATATTTAAACCCTTCAACAAAATTAAAGCTTGATTTAAAAGGTAATCATCTTTTGATCCGAACTCAAGTCTTTTCGGTTTTGTAGTATCGCCTTCTTCACTTTTTGTTTGCGAGTCATCTGGCTCAGCCGAAGCTGGAGGTTTTACAATGACGTCCACCTCCACATCAATCTTCTGGTCGTTGGTCAAGTGATGCTCTAAATCGGCCTCACGCATACGTAAAGATTGATCTTGACCGATAGTCGCTGGATCTTCCACTATGATATCAGGAACAATACCTTTGGCTTGAATAGAGCGCCCGTTAGGCGTGTAATAACGTGCTGTAGTGAGTTTGATTGCGGTATTGTTGCCGAGTGGCAGAACGGACTGTACCGAGCCTTTACCAAAGGTTTGGGTGCCCATAATGACAGCCCGTTTATGATCTTGCAATGCGCCTGCGACAATTTCTGAAGCAGATGCAGAACCGCCATTCACCAGCACTATCATTGGCACAGTTTTGACTGCCGCTGGCAAATCTTTCAAATAATCCTTCTCGTGGTTGCGCAGATAGTCATTAGGAACGGCGCTCAGGCGCATTTTGGCAGCTGAGTTACGTCCTTCGGTATACACTACTAGAGCATCCTTTGGCAGGAAGGCGGCAGATGCAGCGACCGAACTATTGAGCAAACCCCCTGGATCGCTTCGGAGATCCAGGACCAAACCTTTCATAGCACCCTCGTTCTTTTTGAATAGATCGTTGAGCGCACTGGCGAGGTTCTCGCCAGTGCGCTCCTGAAATTGGGTGATGCGAACAAAAGCATAGCCGGGCTCGACCAGTTTCGACTTTACACTCTTCACTTTAATAATGGCGCGCGTTATGGTAATCGTCAACGGCTTGGGCGCTTCCTTGCGAAGTACAGTCAAGACAATTTTGCTGCCTGGTTTACCGCGCATGCGCTTAACCGCTTCACTTAGTTTCAAACCCTTTACCAAGGTATCGTCGAGTTTAATAATCAGATCGCCGCTCTGCACGCCTGCATGAAAAGCTGGAGTATCTTCAATTGGAGAAATTACTTTCACCAGCCCGTCTTCCATTCCGACCTCAATGCCTAAACCACCGAATTGTCCCTGCGTGCCGACTTGTAGCTCTTTGAACGCTTCTGCATCCAGATAGGCGGAATGCGGATCGAGACCGGTCAACATGCCTGTGATGGCTTCGGTGATAAGTTTTTTGTCTGTGACCGGTTCTACATAATCACTTTTGATGCGACCAAACACCTCTGAGAATGCACGGAGTTCTTCAATCGGCAACGGCTCATCGATGTTCTTATCCGCAATGGCAGATAATTGCAGGCTAATCAACACACCTGCGATCAGCCCTAGTCCGATCAATCCAGTTTTTTCAATACGACTGCGCATATCTGACCTCTAAAGTTGTTTAATTACAACATGTTTCTTCATGAATAATGCTATCGGGCTATCCACTTAATGGGGTCTGTAGGTTCGCCCCTATGGCGTATTTCAAAGTATACACCGGAATCCTCATTTCCGCCGCTGTTGCCAACGGCTGCCACGGTGTCGCCCCCTTGTAAGGTGTCACCTACTTGCTTGTAAAGAGATTCATTGTTGCCATACAGGCTCATGTAGCCTTCGCCATGATCAATGATCAATAAGTTCCCGAAGCCACGCAACCAATCGGCAAATACTACACGACCGGCTGCTACTGCTTTCACTGGCTGACCACTTTCTGCGCGTAATCGCAAACCTTTCCAAAGCACGTTACTATCTGGTCGCGCGGTACCAAATTTATTGACTACCTCACCCATTACCGGCAATGTCAGCTTGCCTTTAAGTTGCGCGAACGGCTTGCCGTCGAAACGATTATCAGGCAATTTGTCATTACTGAACACACCTTTGCTTTTTTTCCGTGTTAACATTTTGGCGAGCCTGGTCACCAATTGCGTCAACTCGCTTTCATTGCGTTGTAGGCGACCAATTTCGTTGCGCTGTTGTTTAAGTTGCTGAGCAAACTGACTGAGCACTTGCTGACGCGCAAGCTTGTCTTTTTCCAAGATTTTATTCTGCGCATTTTCTTCCTCTTGCAGCGCCGCAAGATCTTTACGTTTTTGCTGAGTTAGTTGGACGACCTCGTTTAACTGCGCAAGATTTATGCGTAACTTCTTCAGCCAAGTCGAACGGCTGCGCGCGATATATTCGTAATAGCGCATTTCACGTGCAGTTTGATCAGGATCATGATTGTTGAGCAACAGCTTGAAGTATTCTTGTTTGCCGCCTAAATATTGCTGGTAGAGCAATTTGCTGAGCATAGACCGCTGTTTCTGCATATCCATTTCCAGTTGCTCCGCTTGCTGTTGCAGCCTTTCCAAGGCTTGATCTGCAGCACGGTGTTGCAATGACAACTTAGCCAACTTACGCTTACTATTGCTGATAGCTCGTTCTGATTCACGAAGCCTGACTGTTGCTTCGGATTGAGACTCACTGGTTTCTTCAAACTCCTTCTGCAACGCAGAGATTTGCTTACGTAGATTGTTCAGCTCTTCCTGAGGTGAGGCGTGAGTGCTGTTTATGCCTGCTATTAAGCAGATACACAACAATAATACGTGGCGAGTAAGTGCGGTCACTGGATTGAGATAAGCGGCTGCCCCGTCATTTCCGGCGGTTGCGGCAGACCCATCATGGCGAGCAAGGTTGGGGTAACATCCTGAAGCGAGCCACCTTCAGCAATATTGGCCTTGCGGCCTATATACAAGAACGGAACCAAGTTAAGAGTATGTGCGGTGTGTGCTTGCTGTGTGGTGCGATCCAGCATTTGCTCAGCGTTGCCGTGATCAGCAGTGATTAACACCTCGCCGCCACATTCAAGCATGGTATTGACTACTCGCCCAATACATACATCCAAGGCTTCAATGGCCTTGACTGCCGCTTCCATTATACCGCTATGACCGACCATGTCGCCGTTGGCATAATTGCAAATCATGGCTTGATACTGCCCGCTACGGATTGCCGCTTCCAGTTTATCAGTGACCTCAAAAGCACTCATTTCTGGCTTGAGGTCATAGGTTGCCACTTTGGGAGATGGCACCAAGATTCGATCCTCGCCCGGGTAAGGCTGCTCCTTGCCGCCATTGAAGAAGTAGGTGACATGTGCGTATTTCTCCGTTTCTGCGATACGCAATTGTTTCAACTCCAAGCCTGAAAGGTACTCACCAAAACAATTGTGGATGGCTGTGGGCATGAACGCTGCCGGAAGGTGAAAGTCCTCGCCGTAGCTGCTTAATGTGACAAAGCTTGACAACTTGGGAAAACATGCACGCTTAAAGTCATCAAACATTGGATCAGTCAGCGCACGGGTAAGCTGACGCGAGCGGTCGGCACGATAGTTCATAAACACTGCAACGTCTCCATCTTGCATGATAACGGGTGGCTCGGTGGGAGAGGCAATGATAGTGGCTTTAACGAATTCGTCGTTCTCTCCGCGCTCATAGGCTTGCTGCAATCCATCTTGGGCATCAGGCGACTGATATCCAGCCTTGCCTTTTGTCAATAAGTCATAGGCCTCCTGTACCCGATCCCAACGGTTATCTCGATCCATTGCATAGTAGCGGCCGATGATGGAAGCAATACGCCCAACGGCCAAGCTAGCAATTTTTTCCTGCAGCCGCTGCAGCGAATGTTCGGCACTTCTCGGCGGTGTGTCACGACCATCGAGAAAGGCATGGATAAATATTTTTTGCAGTCCAGCACTCGCTGCCAGCTCTAACATGGCGTGGATATGGTTTTCGTGACTATGTACTCCGCCGGGTGATAGCAGCCCCATGATATGTAGCGCAGTGCCATGTTGCTTGGCATGTTCAATAGCTAGCAGGAACGCCGGATTGCTGTTGAAGCTTCCGTCCTGAATGGCTGCATCCACCCGTGTGAGCTCCTGATACACAATTCGACCTGCGCCGATATTGAGATGACCAACTTCAGAGTTACCCATCTGGCCTTGCGGAAGCCCTACCGATAATTCGGACGTACGGATTAGTGTGTGCGGATAATCACGCCATAGCTTGTCCCAGTTAGGTTTGTGCGCATGAGCGATAGCATTGTGGTCAGTTTCTTCACTGTGGCCGAAGCCGTCGAGGATAAGTAGGAGGACAGGGGTGATTTTCATGCTGGACTTTGGGGAAATTTAAATATCAATTGGCTACTGCTTTAGGATACCATTTTAGCTGATTTCTGGGTTGCCGGTCATTCCTAGCCTCGCACGAAGCCAAATTTAATTTCGCGGATGACAATATTTTTGAAAGCGACGTAGACTGTCAATGAAATCGCACATCTCCTGCACTTATAAAGATATTATGCTTGCTGGGGAATGCGGAAATTGGCGTGCAGGATATCTTAGATGAGGTAGAGGCCCCATAAAGAATTTTTGGCACCTCGCTCATTACTGCGCGATAAGTGCGTGTTAGCCGCACATGAGGATTCAACCGTGTGTAAATCGAGTTGGCAACCCGCGCATTCACAAGCTGCCAAGGATAATGAGTGACGATATTCTGCACCGGCCGGTTTAGTATGTGCATCCCAAGGATAGCATTTTGGCGTGCGACGACATATTGACTATCAACTTACATACACTGAGCCACTTGCGCCGTGACAATCACCATCAAACAGAGCGGCATGAAATCAATATTGGATTTTTTCAATGAAACTTAATGTTTATTTCACTAATCGGTTGCGTTTGGCTTACTCCAAATTCTCCGTACGGCTCGCCAAACTCTGGAATAATAAATTCTATCTATACTTGGCAGCACTATTCATGTTGTTTGCCGTGCTTGATACCATGCAATTGCATATCATTTCCGGTATGCGTCAAGAGGCATTCGATGCGATGGTGCGCTACCGCATTATTGTACCCAAGCCTGATAGCGATATCGTAATCGTAGACATTAATGAAGCCAGTCTCGCGGCCATGGCCAACGACTATGGGCGTTGGCCATGGCCACGCCAAGTGCTGGGGGATTTTCTCGAGCAGGTTGAAAAACAGCAACCAAAAGCAATCGTGTTTGACATATTGTTCAGCGATGCTGACATATACAACCCTGACAGCGATGCTTATTTCGACGACGCCATTGCCGCCACAAATAACACTTACTTCCCCTTACTGCGTCTTGATCCATCGAATGATGCCTTAAGCATGGTGAAGCCCTCCATGATTCCCGGTGTTGAGCCGCGACTTAATGATGCTCAACCGGAGGCCACCATTGCAGTGGTACTACCACATTTTCCAGCAGCAATTAAAAGTGGGCGCCTAGGGTTGCATAACATCTATCCCGATGCTGACGGTGTTGCGCGCGAATATATTGCTTACCGTGACGATTATGGATGGAAATTACCGTCTCTGCCATTAAGCCTTGCGCGTGATTTCGGCTGGCCTGAGCCTGCCGCACAAAAATTTTTGCTCAATTGGCGTGGCCCGCCATTTTCATACCAATATACCAGTTTCCACGATGTTTTCATGGACATGGGAAACAAGGAAAAAAAGCGCCCTCAAGACGAGTTTAAAAATAAAATCGTCATTATCGGCTCCACCGCGCCCAGCTTATTTGACATCAAGCCCACGCCGATGAGCCAAATGCACCCAGGCGTTGAAATTCTTGCTACCGCTATAGATAACTTAAAACATAATGATTACCTGCGCTTTCCTGAAGCAAGCGTGGCTTATCTTTTACTTACTCTATGCATCATTTGGGCTACTGCCTGGGCCTTTTATCGTAATTTTGGACGAAATAAAATAGGTGTATTGTTTGGCACGTCACAATTTGTATTGATTGGGATTTCTTATGCCAGCATTAACTTCACCAATACTTACATTAACATCACTGGGCCGGTGACAATAGGACTGGCCTTTTTTACCATTGCACGTCTGTATTCTGTCGCCACCAACAAGATACTAGAACGAAGCATGGTGCGCGCTTCTCTCGAACGAGAAGGAAAATTAAGTGTCACACTGTTATTAATTCGTCTCGATGGTGACCCAAAATTGCTCACGGATACCATGTTGGATCAAATCCGCTACAAACTTGAAAATGCTGGACTGGAACAGAAAAGTGTAGACATAGTGAGAGGCTATCAAAAAGGCCTGTGGGATTTATTCGAAAAAACATTTTCGATTTCCTGGGTAGTGGATGAAGGAGATGCAAATGGAGCGGCACGGGTGACTGAGGATGTTGCAGCGGTCATCGATGCGTTTCCGCGACTGTTAAGTAAATTCATAATCAGCACTGATATTAAAGTCAGCTGGTTTGTACATAAAGGGGACGTGGTAGGTGGCAAGGATGCGCGCAACTATTGGCGCGTAATCTTTGCGGAAACACTGCTGCGCTGGAATGAACAACAAAGGAAGACACTATGAATTCGATCAGATTAGGGGCTGCTTTATTCGCGTTGTTGGCTATGCCAGTATTTGCCGCTGAAACAGGTAGTGTTATCAGGGCCGATGGCATCAGGGTTGAACCGTTCCGAGACGCTAAAAAAATTGCCACGCTATCGATTGGCGACAAAGTGGAAATTGTCAAAAAAAATGGCGGCTGGCTACTCATAAAGAGCCCAAAAGGTAAAGGCTGGGTACACATGCTGAATGTCCGCAAAGGAGATATTCGTAAGCGTTCTGGGAATATAGGCGGGCTTTTGGGCATGGCGTCGGGGCGTGCAGGAACAGGTAAGGTAGTTGCCACTACAGGTATTCGTGGCCTAGACGAATTCGAGCTGCAATCCGCAAAATTTAATGAATCCGAACTAAATCTGGTCGAGTCGTATGCGATAACCCGAGCTGAAGCTCAGGTGTTTGCCACTCAAGGGAAACTGGTTGCGCGCGAATTCGATTACCTTCCTTCTCCAGAAGTTTCCACAAAATAAAGGACTGCTCTGATGAAAGCGATAATAAAATACTTGTCGATCACTGTATTGACGCTTGCCTGCAGTACTGCCTGGAGTTTTGATTTCGAAGAGGGATTCAAAAAAGTACTTAAGGATGGCATTCAAAAAAAGATTGAAGAGAAGTCAGACGCTGCAACAAGTAAAGCATTGTTGGGGCTTGCTGGCACTTCGCAGGAAGAGGAAATTGCAATAGGCAGGCAAATTGCAGGCAACTTGTTGGGTGCATCTGCACTTGTCAAAGATCAGAGCTTGCAAACATATGTCAATAATGTCGGGCGTTGGGTGGCAAGTCAAAGCGAGCGCCCAGATTTACCTTGGCATTTCGGTGTGATTGAATCAAACGACGTTAATGCCTTCGCCGCACCGGGCGGCTATATTTTCCTAACTCGCGGACTGTATAGCTTATTGCAGAACGAGGCCGAGCTGGCCGGGGTGCTAGGTCACGAAATCGGCCATGTTATACGCAAGCATCATTTGAAAATCTTACAGCAAAGCAGCCTGATAGACTTAGGCGGAAAATTACTTTCTGGCCAGGTCGGCGGAAATAACCAAGTCCAGAAGCTGATTGGCAACGGTGCGGAAGTTGTGGCACGCTCGCTCGACAAAAATGCTGAGTTCGAGGCTGACCGCATCGCGGTAGTGCTTGCCACGCGCGCCGGTTATGACGCCTTCGCTTTTCCCGAAGTGCTACAGCAAATAGGCCATTTCGCCAAAGACGACGGTAGCGTGTCACTGCTATTCAAAACACACCCCCACCCAGATGACCGACTAGAAAAATTGGGGCTTGTTATTAATGATCGCTTAGACGATGTCAAAGGGGATACGCTAGCAACGCGATTTTATCGTATCAAACCTTAACGCCTCTTTAATTTACATTCTGTTCGTTATTGCATACTGTTCGTTATGGCATAGATAACTGAATTTTTAGCGGCCCCTTACTTTGATTTCTTCATGAGCGGCAAAATAAAGGTGTGTACTGTCCATCTCGCTGACAAATTAATCTCGAATGAAAAAGTGATGTCTTTTGCACCGATTGATTTAGTAGTGTATCGAGACGCATTGTTGTTGGCCTTGTCTGGTTAGCAGGCTGCAGCACAGTTACAGATGGAACGCGCCATTTGATCTTATCCTGATAATTTCACGTCCGCACGTAAATATCTAAGCGCGTTGACACAGAAAGCCCCCGAGAACTTCGCTGCTCTGCTAGAATTTGCCCTCAAAAAAATACAAGGAGCGGCAGTATGCAGTTCATGCAAGATAATATCTGGATGATTTTAGTGGCCGTGAGTAGCGGTTTGATGCTGCTATGGTCGTTTATGGGTAACAGCATACGTGGGATAAAAGAAGTCAGCAGTGCCGCTGCTCTGCAACTGATCAACTACAAGAATGCATTAGTCCTGGATGTGCGTGAAGCGGCAGATTTCAAAACTGGACATGTCCTGAATGCCAAACAAATTCCGCTTGGCAAGCTTAATGAGAGCATTGGAGAATTAGAACGCTATCGGTCGCAACCCATCGTAGTGATGGACAACAGCGATCAACGTTCGGCAGCCGCATGCGTATTGTTACGCAAGCATGGATTTGAGTCGGCGCATAATTTGGCGGGGGGTTTGCTAGCCTGGCAGAAGGCCGGCCTACCATTGAAAAAATAACGATGCCTAAAATATTGATGTATTGCACTGCAATTTGCCCTTATTGCGTGCTAGCCGAGCGCCTGTTACGCGCCCGAGGTGTAACGGAAATCGAAAAAATACGTGTAGATTTGCAACCGGAAGCGCGTCGAGTAATGATGGAAGCTACCGGATGTCGCACCGTGCCGCAAATTTACATAGGCACATACCTTGTTGGCACCTACGATAACCTGGCGGCGTTGGACCATAGTGGTAAATTAAACCAATTATTGAATAGTTAATTTTATACGGAAGGATACATATCATGAGTGAAGCAGACGCACCCGCAGACGCAGCCGCAGCTGCAGCTGCACCCGATCAGCAACAACCTCTATTCAATATCGAGAAGATGTATGTGAAAGATCTCTCACTGGAAAGCCCTAATGCGCCTAGCATTTTTTTGGAACGCGAAAATCCGAATATTGATCTGCAGTTATATACACAGAGCTCGCGTATGGAAGATGGTCTATTTGAAGTAGTCGTCACGGTTACAGTCACCGCCAAGCTGCCGGAAAAAGACAAGGTCATGTTCTTGATCGAGGCTA
This sequence comes from Candidatus Nitrotoga sp. M5, assembly GCF_927904885.1. GTDB lineage: Bacteria > Pseudomonadota > Gammaproteobacteria > Burkholderiales > Gallionellaceae > Nitrotoga. Next base: position 45,454 of record NZ_CAKMNW010000056.1, on the reverse strand, counting down.
AGCAGGCCGGTATTTTTCATGTGCGCAATCTGCCGCCGGAAGAACTGGAGCCAATATTGGCAATCATCTGCCCTAACATACTTTATCCTTATCTCCGAGAAGTGGTATCAAATATGGCGATTCACGCTGGGTTTGCACCCGTGTTCCTTAATCCGATCAATTTTGAAGCGGTGTACCAGCAGCAAAAACAGCAGAAGTTACAAGAACAAGAAAAAGCCGCAGCGCCTACCCAGCATTGAAAATGAAACCACCTGTTGCTTTATCAATCCTGTTCATTGCTCTATTCACAGCGGCGGGTTCCTCGCATGCGCTGGACTACGTGTCTGTCGCGGACAGTTCCGCTGTTCTCTATGATGCGCCCTCGGCTAAAGCAAAAAAATTATTTGTGGTTAACCGTTACTTGCCGCTGGAGCAGGTAGTTAGCTTGGATGGCTGGGTTAAAGTACGTGATAGTTCCGGCAGCCTGGCTTGGATAGAAAAAAATGCCCTCAGCAGCAAGCGCTTTGTGGAAGTGACGTCACCACTTGCCATGGTGTATGAGGAGCCAGATGAGGATGCGCCGTTAGCGTTCAACACAAGTCAGCAAGTAGCGTTGGAATGGTTGGAAAACTTAGGCAATGGCTGGGTCAAAGTACGTCACCCGGATGGCATGGCAGGCTATGTGAGAGCGACCGAAGTATGGGGCGATTAGCCGTTAATCGATGAACATTACTATTTTAGGTGCTGGCGCATGGGGCAGCGCGCTGGCTATCAATCTGTCTGCACGTCATCGTGTCACATTATGGGCATACAACGCGGCGCAAATCGAAGCAATGCGTGCTACCCATCACAATCAACGCTACCTGCCGGAAGTTCCATTGCCGCAGAATCTGAACCTGACTGCCGACTTGCAAGCCGCATTCACTAACGCAGAATTAATATTGGTTGCTGTGCCAATTGCTGCGCTGCGTGCCACACTGCAACAGATCGCGGCAATGCCTGTGCCGATTCCGGTAATTTGGGCGTGCAAGGGTTTCGAGGCAAGTACCACACAGCTGCCGCATCAAGTGGCCGCAGAAACCTTACCGCAAAATTTCTCCTGTGGCGTGCTGTCCGGCCCGAGCTTCGCTTTGGAAGTGGCACGCGACCTTCCCACAGCCATGATTTTGGCATCGACCGATGAGAAATTTGCCAAACAAGTCGCGCAATCCTTGCATCACTCGTCCTTGCGTGTCTACTCCAGCACTGATGTGATGGGCGTAGAGGTGGGCGGCGCTGTCAAGAACGTACTGGCTATTGCCGCTGGCATTGCCGAAGGCATGGGTTATGGGCAAAACGCACGTGCCGGGCTGATTACACGCGGGCTGGCAGAAATGACAAGACTGGGATTGAAAATGGGTGCGTGTGCGGAAACCTTGAGTGGATTATCTGGTGCTGGCGATTTAATTTTGACTTGCACTGGAGATCTTTCGCGCAACCGACAAGTCGGAATTTTGCTGGCAAAGCAGCAAGCGTTGCCAGACATTCTGAACCAACTGGGTCACGTCGCGGAGGGCGTCTATACCGTACGAGAAGTGCATCATCTGGCGCAACGTCTGGGCGTAGACATGCCAATCTGTACGGCAGTTTACAGCGTTTTGTATGAGCAGGTGCCGGCAGCGAGCGCGGTCGAGGCACTGCTTAATCGTGCGCCCAACTCCGAATTTAATTAGTCGTTGGGCCTTAATCGTTCAGCCATAATTGTTGGAACTGTTTGGTATAGTGGCCCCCGTATTCAAGACAATAATGCATTGAGTATAAGAGAGTAACCGATCGAGTAATTTGGGAGTAATCAGTGAAACAGCTTGAGCTTCCATCAGCAGAATTTTAGGCTGCTCTATAATTAATGTTTAGCCAAATTAACGGCTAAGATAATGAAAATATTGGGGAGTTGGTGATGCTTGGCAATGTGTACCGATATAGGCAGTACTACTCGCTTATGAAAATGTTTTCTATGTTACTTTAGGCATCACGATATGGACACGTCTCGGAATTGGACGCCAAACGATTGGATTCGCCTCGTTGCACTGATTGGAGCGTTCGGTCTTTTTGGCCTTGGCGCTTGGATGCTGTTTCAAGGTATCGCGGCGGAAGGTATGATCGATTTGAAGTCTTCAATCCTGTCAGGAACCATCAAGGCGTCTAGCGCAGGTTTGTACCTCTGCTTCTTTGCTCTGTTCATCATCGCATTTGTACTTACGACCTTGCTGTCTCTACCAAGAAGCTCCTCGACTTCACCTGCGAGTCGCGCACGTCGACTGATGCCAATATTCTGGGGCATGCTTGGTGCTCTTGTTCTGTGTGCCATCTCAGCAGCCTTCACTCCCGAGGACGCCCGTACAGGTCTCATCATGTTAATAACTGTCTTGACAATGGCCATTTTCCCGGTTGTCATTGAAATCGTTAGAGTGATCAGTAACGATGCCTAACCCAAGAAAAAATTGGGTAGAGTAGAGAACAGGTTCACGCTTTCCCTCCCTCATCAGTCAAGTAGTCAAGTAGCGTGGGCACGATTTTGTGCCCACGCGGACAGCTGACCCAAACTATCCTAGTTATCTTGAAGAAGAACACATCGAAACACAGAAGAAATTATTACGCGCTATCGCCCGCCTCGAACACTCTGAAAATAACTAAATTCGTAGGTCCAGCTTCACTGTTTTAATCCGCCCTTTCCTTCATTTGGATAATGATACACTCGTTGTATTGTTCCTATTTATAATGGAGATTTCTCATGAATTATAAAAAAATAAGCTCTTTGATTTTTGCGGGTTTGCTTTGTCTCGTTTCAATAACTTCCAGCGCGGAGACTGGCAATCACCGTGATGAAAACGGCAGATTGAAAGTTCTTTATCATATCGATGGCTCGGATGTCGGAGTTGTAAAATATGCAATGGCTTTAATCAATAAACATATGGAAGCAGAAGGCGGGCCCGATAAGATCGATATCAAAGTCGTGGTGCATGGTCCCGCTTTGAAGCTGTTCGATAAAGAAACAGTCGACCCTGTTCTAAAGAAAAACCTGGCAGTGGTTATCGACAAAGGGGTTCAGCCCGAGATGTGTCAGGTCTCAATGAAACTTTTCAATAAACCACTGGAATCTCTGGTATCCGGTTTTGTGCCTACCGAACACCCCGTGGCCGTCAAGCGTATTGCTGATCTTCAAGAGCAGGGATATCTCTATATCAAGCCTTAAAAAACTCTTACTATGAGCAACGATGAAAAGATAAAGCAAGCTGTTTTGGTATGCAGTCAAAAGTGGATTGAAGCCTTTAATAAAGGAGATATCGACACTTATATCGCTGGATATCAGGTGGATGCGGTTATCAACGCCAAACCTTTGGGTACGTTTAAAGGAACCGGTGAGATCGACGCTTTCTGGAGGCCTTTCCTGGCCTCTGGGGCTGGCGAATTAAGATATGGCGATGTAAATCTAGAAGTCGTCGATGCATCCACCGTTCTGTTGTCTGCAAGTTGGACAACGAATGTGGAACGCGGAATCATTACTCTAGAAAAGTGGGATCTTCAGAACGATGGAAATTGGCTGTTGGCGCAAGATGACTTTGAAATTCAGGAAAATTTTTATATTTTATAGTCAAGTAGATACCGTACCATAAATATTTGATTACCAGTCAAGTAGCGTGGGCACGTCTGTGCCCACGCGGACAGCGTCAATCATATCCCAGCACCGCGCTTTCCATTGAACCAGACCAATTCGATCGAGGCGCGCAATGCCATACGAATTCCTTCGTCACATAGAATCGACTGCCGCCAGTAAGCGACCACCGTAAAGAAATAGCTTGAGCCCGCAGCCATTGCGCGGCGATAACGTGACTAACTGTTCACACCAAAATGACGAATCCGCGTGGGCACAAAGACGTACCCACCCTACCAGCCTGTCGGACTCAAGAACCAACCACAACCGCTCCAGCAATGTTTGCTTGCCAGAACGTCCAGTCCAGAGCTGGCTCTACCCGTCACAACAGCCCCCTAAAACAATTGCCTTGAAATCGCCTTGGATCCACTCACTCCGTTGATGGTGTAAGTCAAGGTACCAGCGCTACTGTTTTGAAAGACGAAGTTGACAGTGCCGACTTTCGTTACCACCTTAGCTGCGTCGTTCCATGTCTTGGTGGGCGCAGACCCGCCGGTGACTTGGTATAAATCACCGGCGCAGCTATTACCAGTCAAGGGACAACTGGAAGCAACGTACCAGACAGGATTGCCACTGGCATCGTAGGTATACATGGTGGCAAAAATCATTCCATACTGCTGTGTGATGGCTAGTCCCCAGCCGGATTCGTTTTCGTTCCACCAGAGCGCAGAATAGTCGACTGGTGGTTGAACGGCACCGGCTGCAAACATTTGCCGGGTAATTTGCTTGGTTCCATTTACATCATTGATCGAGTAATTTAATGTCCCGGTGTTGTTGTCAGAATAAGCGAAGGTACCCGTCCCCACCTTGGTCACGACTTTACCGTTGCCATTCCAGGCCACACCCAGCGGGGTGCCACCTACTACACTGTAAATATCACCCGTGCAACCACTCCCTACCAGCGGACAGGACGATATGACAAACCATGTCGGTTGCCCGATTGAATCGTAGGTATACCACGCCAGAAAAGCCATCGCATCACGCTGGGTGATACTCATCCCCCAGCCGGATTCATTCTGGTTCCACCACAGACCAGTCAAGGGAGAAGTAGATTCGACGGGGCTGGGTGGCAAAATAGGGTCGGGGAACACGCCGCCGCCAAAACCGACTACATTAACCGGGGTTAACCGATCCGTGGTGGAATTGTCGCCGAGTTGGCCATATCGGTTTAAACCCCAGCACTTAACCCCGCCTGCCGTGGTGAGCGCGCAAGTATGGAAAAATCCTGTAGAGATGGCCGACACGCCGCTGGTAAGGCCAGACACATCCACCACTAGCCTGAAACTGTCGTCAGAGTTGTTGTCGTCAGAGACAGTATTGTCGCCGAGCTGGCCAAACTCGTTCGAGCCCCAGCATTTTACCCCGCCTGCCGTGGTGAGCACACAGATGTGGGGACCACCTGTATCGACGGCCGCTATGCCGCTGGCAAGGCCCGCCACATCCACCGCAATTAAATTACTATCGGTAGGTGAATTGTTGCCGTGTACACCATAATAGGCCCAGCACTTTACCCCGCCTGCTCTTGTGAGTGCGCAGATCTGGGAAAGACCTGCGGAGATGGCTGCTACCCCGCTGGAGAGTCCCGGCAGATTCACTGGTTCTTTATCACGGATGATATTGGGGCCAACCTCGATGTCAAAATCCCAGTTCTGGCACGACACCCCGCCTGCCGCAGTGAGCGCACATGTGTAATAAAAGCCTGCAGCGATGGCTGTCACACCGCTGGATTGCCCTGGCAGATCTGCCAGTAAATCTGGCAGTTTTCCCAGTACACCTGGGAGATCTGCCGGTATACCTAGCTGATCTGCCAGTATAGAGATACCTTCCTTGCCAAGATCAATGAAACACTTTACTCCACCTATCGTGGTGAGCACGCAGACGCCACCAATGGATGAATCAATGGCCACCACTCCGCTGGCAAGACCAGGAATATCTATCGGGATCAAACTACCGTACATTCCCCAACACTTAACTCCGCCTGCCGAGGTGAGCGCGCAAGTGTGGATACCTCCTGCGGAGATAGCCGCTACGCCGCTGGTAAGCCCTGTTACATCCACCGGAACTGAGCTATCGGTAGTCGAATTGTTACCAAGCTGACCATATTCATTACCCCCCCAGCACTTTACCCCGCCTGCCGTAGTGAGCGCGCAGGTGTGGTCAAATCCTGCGGAGATGGCCACCGCGCTCGAGGCAGGTACGACAGGGTTTGGCGGCAAAACAGGATCGGGGATCACACCGCCGTCAAGACCGACCACATCAACTGGGATCCATCGGTCCCTTTTGGAACCGTCGCCGAGCTGGCCATATTCATTACTGCCCCAGCACTTGACCCTGCCTGCCGAGGTAATCGCGCAGGTGTGGCTAGAACCTGTAGAGATGGCCGACATGCCACTGATAAGACCAGACACATCCACTGGCGTCAAACTACCAGAGTCGGAATTGTTGCCGAGCTGGCCATAGTCATTATGGCCAAAGCATTTGACCCCGCCCACCATAGTGAGTGCGCAGAAGTGAAAACCACTTGTATCGATAGCCGCTATGCCGCTGGTAAGACCCACTATATCTAATGGTGTAGAACTAGAGGGTAATAGATCGGAGACCCCGAGGTCACTACCGAGGATGCCACTATTTCCCCAGAATTTGACTCCACCTGCCGTGGTGAGTGCAAAGCTAGATCCAAGAATCCCTACTGAGATAGCCGATACTCCGCTAGAGAGTCCCGACACATTCACTGGCGTATTACTACTTGTATAGGAATTGTCACCGAGCTGGCCGGATTGATTGTACCCCCAGCACTTGACACCGCCTGACGCGGTGAGTGCACAGTTATGTATTTGACCTGTAGCGATTGCTGTCACGTCGCTGGGAAGACCTGGTTGATTTGCCAGTGAAGCGCCATATGACATACCGATGCCATTGAAACACTTCACTCCGCCTATTGTGGTGAGCACGCAGGTTCGACCATAAGTTGAATCAATGGCCGCTACGCCACTGGTAAGACCAGGCATATCTTTCGGTATCAAAGTATCGTGCCCCCAACACTTAACCCCGCCTGCCGAGGTGAGCGCGCAAGTGTACGTTGCCCCTGCAGAGATAGCCGCGACGCCGCTGGAAAGACCCGTTACATCCACTGGAATTGAACTATTGGTAGTTGAATTGTTACCGAGCTGGCCACGATCGTTATACCCCCAGCACTTAACCCCGCCTGCTGAGGTGAGCGCACAGGTGTAGTCATCTCCTGCAGAGATAGCCACCACGCTGGTCTCAGCTGCATGGCCTGGCATGCTCCCCAGACATCCTATAAAGACAAGTGGTAGTGTGCAAAAAATTCTCTTCAGCAAGTGCGACATGGAACCTCCAGTAGGATAAGTATTTATCAAACATCTATCTGTGCTTGCGCTTAAATTATTCGCCATCTGGATCTCCTGAATTGATAGAAACTGCCATAAATTAATCACATTGAGATGAGGTGCTGAAGTGCGCAAATGCATAAGATCAGATACGAATACTGGATAAGCTATTCATTTAACAGGAATCTCGTCGGCATATTACACAAAAATAGAAAATGTCAAGCATAAATAACACTTTAAATTAATATCCAATCTTATTGCTCTGTTTACATAGCATTAAATATTTTCAACACGGGTAAAAAATGCTTGCAAGCGAGATGTCAGGCGCCGGTGTCAAATTTTTACACTCGAAATATGAGGTTTATGGCTTATTGAACGTTACGGTTGCGTCAGCAAGTGTGGAGCTGCCCAGCAGAATAAAACCCCAAGGGGTCGGTTCTGGATATCTAAACAGACTCCTACTGGTAGACCGTTCCAACAAAACTGATACGACAAAACATAGTTCAGATCAGGCTTTCAGCCATCAAAAAACGAAGGTTACATTTGCGTGCAAGCGATTGATCGGCATGAACACTGAGTATAGTCTTTACGGCGTTTGGTATTACATCCACGAACAAGGCCGAAGAGCAGAATGGCTCGGGAAGCGTGAGTAAGGTAGTGAGCTAGCAACTTGTCGGATTTAAAGTAAATCGGCTGCAAATTTAGCTGAACGGTGACTATTTCACCGCTTTTTTGGGCTATAGAACAACTAAATACCCTGCAAAATCGTCTAAATCACCCTTTTCTCAGCTCAATTTTCGCTACGATTCTTTAAGTCCGACAGGCTGCTCATAGCCGAGCTGACGACAAGCCCATATTTTAATAATATATACAATAACTTATATTATAAAATTTGACTCGTCATCTATATTGCTATAAATTTACCGTTCTGCTTCAGGTGTCCTAAGGGTTTCCACCCAAGGGATTAAACGGGAAGTCGGTGCGTTCTTGACATAGTCAGCCGAAGAACAATTCCGGCGCTGCCCCCGCAACGGTAAGCGAGTTATCGCGGATCACACAGCCACTGCGTTTCGACGTGGGAAGGCGATCCGTCAGGTCTTCAAGACCACTCGCGAGCCCGGAGACCGGCCTGAAGCCGTTGGTTGGTATTGCGGAGGGCGATACTGCGGCTGACAGGTCGTTCGTATTCCCTGCCTGTTTCCGTCTGATTCTTTTCCTCCGCGGTGCCTTTGTGTCACCGATTGGCGCACGGGTGAGTGCGCCTGAGGAAAGGAAATAAGAATGAAGAATCGTTGCCTATCGGCGACGGCACTACTGCTATTGGGTTCCCACTCTGCTTTTGCCGTTGAACTCAATCCTGTCATAGTCACTGCGACACGCACCGCCCAGACAGCGGACGAAACGCTGGCCTCAGTAACTGTCATCACACGAAAAGATATTGAACGCCAGCAGGCGCAATCCGTCCAGGATCTGCTGCGTGGTGTGCCGGGCGTCAGCATCACCAACAACGGAGGACCCGGCAAGGCCACTTCAGTGTTCCTGCGCGGTACCGAATCCGACCACGTTCTGGTCATGATCGATGGCGTCAAAGTCGGGTCCGCGACTCTGGGTACCACGGCCTTCCAGAATATCCCCATCGAACAGATCGAGCGAATCGAAATTGTGCGTGGGCCGCGCTCCAGCCTGTACGGGTCCGAAGCCATCGGTGGTGTCATCCAGATTTTCACCCGCAAGGGCGGCGGCGCACTGAAGACCTTCTTCAGCGTTGGTGGTGGCAGTTACCGCTCCTATAACGCCTCGGCCGGGGTTTCTGGTGGCGGTGAACGCGGTTGGTTCAGTCTTAGTGCAAGTGGTATCAATACCAGTGGTTTTAATGCTTGCGACGGCAAGCCCTCACCGGGCGGCGCTGGTTGCTTCACCACCGAGCCAGATAAGGACGGTTACCGCAACTTGTCCGGCTCACTGCGCGCTGGCTACCGTTTTGAGAACGGATTAAAAATGGACGCACATGCGCTGCGTACCACCGGCAACACCGAATTCGACGGAAATTTAGTCAACGAGTCCGAATCGGTTCAAAGTGTTCTCGGCGGAACAATCAGTTTCTCACCAGTAGACATATGGCAGATGACCTTAGCCGCAGGCCGCAGCGGAGACGAATACGACACTTTTAAAACTGGCGTTTTCAACAGTCGTTTCGATACCGAGCGCGATACCCTGTCTTTCCAGAACAACATCATCATCGCGCCCGAACATCTGCTCACCTTGGGTATCGACTACCAGGACGACAGTATTGACAACACTAATACCTTTGCGGTCACCTCTCGAAACAACAAGGGATTGTTCACCCAGTATCTGGGCAAGTTCGCTGCTCATGACCTGAAACTGTCGTTGCGCCGGGACCACAACGAACAATTCGGCAAGCGTACTACCGGCGGGGCGGCTTGGGGTTACGCGTTGAGCAAAGGCCTGAAATTCACCGCCTCCTATGGCACCGCATTCAAGGCACCGACCTTCAACGAGCTTTATTTTCCAGGTTACGGCAACCCCAGTCTTGGGCCTGAAGAGTCACGCAGCGTTGAGTTTGGTCTAAGCGGTAAAACCATGTGGGGGAACTGGTCGCTCAACACCTATGAGACACGGATCGATAATCTGATCGCATTCGATGCCAGCATCTTTGCACCCACCAACATCGACCAGGCACGCATTCGCGGCCTTGAAGCTGTGCTCAACACACAGCTCGGTGGCTGGGATTTGAACACTAACCTCACTCTGCTCGATCCTGAGAACCGCGCCGCGGGCACACCGGACGCCAACGACGGCAACGCGCTGCCACGGCGGGCCAGACAATCATTGCGGTTCGATGCTGATCGTACGTTTGGCAAATATAAGTTCGGCACCACGCTGCTGGCAGTGGGCAAACGTTATGACAATCTTTCCAACACACGCGAACTGGGCAGCTATGCCACGCTCGGTTTGAGAGGTGAATATGCCTTGGCCAAGGATTGGCGTGTGCAGGCACGTATCGAGAACCTGTTTGACAAGGACTACGAGACAGCCGCTTTCTTCAACCAGCCGGGTCGCAATCTGTACTTGACCCTGCGCTATCAACCCTGATTACAAATGACACAACCCTAAGGAGCTCATCATGTTGACACTTTCAAATCGCAACCAATTTATCATCGGCACCATTTTGGTGATGCTAGTCGTCGCCACCCGCGGCCAGCATATTGCCACCCTGCAAAGCCTGCCCGGAGCTTCCTGGGCGATGTTCTTTCTCGCTGGGGTGTATCTGCGCCCACGCTGGGTCTTGCCAGGATTGCTCGCCCTGACCTGGATACTGGATTTCGCCGCGTACACCTGGGGCGGTGCCAGCGGTTTCTGCATCACGCCCGCGTATGTATTCCTGTTGCCGGCCTACAGTGCTCTGTGGTTCGCTGGTCGCTGGTATGCCGGACAGTATTGCTTTGAATGGCGCACGCTGCTACCGCTGAGTATTGCCATGCTGGCGGGTGGTGTGGTGTGCAAGCTATTTTCCAGTGGCGGATTCTATTTTTTCTCGGGTCGCTTCACTGATCCGACCTTCATCGAGTTTGGCGCCCGACTGGTAAAGTTCTTCCCACTCCACTTTCAACCTTTGGTGTTCTACGTCAGCTGTGCCGCTCTGATTCACCTACTGTTCAGCCTTGCTAGCAGTTCGACCCGAAACCGCAACGTAACCACGGGAGAATGACAATGACAATAAGCACAGACAATAAGGAAGAGCGCCATCGGGACCGCATGCAACGCAAGAAGGCGGTGATCGACGCTAGCATAGATCGCGCCGATCGAGACCAGGGCTTGTTGCTGGTACTCACCGGCAATGGAAAGGGCAAATCCAGCTCCTCCTTTGGCATGGTAGCGCGTGCCCTGGGGCACGGCATGCAGGTCGGCGTAGCGCAATTCATCAAGGGCCGTTCCGATACAGGTGAAGAAGAATTTTTTCGCCAGCAACCGGGCGTGACCTGGCACGTTCTTGGCGAAGGATTCACTTGGGAGACGCAAAACCTCGCACGCGATACCGAGACCGCCCAACGCGGCTGGGCCGTTGCACGGGAGATGCTGTGCGACCCGACTCTGGGCCTGGTGGTACTCGATGAACTCACCTATCCGCTCAAGTATGGATGGCTGGAGATCAGAACCGTGCTGGACGATCTGGCGAATCGTCCACCCATGCAACATGTAGTAATCACCGGCCGCGCTGCGCCTGAACCGCTCATCGAGGCAGCTGATACGGTAACTGAACTGCGCGATACCAAGCACGCATATCGCGCCGGTGTGCGGGCACAGAAAGGAGTGGATCTGTGACGGAACAAAGCTGTTCCGCGTTGTTTGTCGCCGCGCCCGCTTCCGGCCAGGGCAAAACCACGGTCACCGCCGCGCTGGCGCGCCACCATCGCAACCTAGGACGCAAGGTACGCGTTTTCAAGACCGGGCCGGACTTTCTTGACCCGATGATCCTGGAAAAAGCTTCCGGCAACCCGGTCTATCAACTCGACCTGTGGATGGGCGGCGAAGAGCACTGCCGACAACTGCTCTATGAAGCAGCAAGCGACGCCGATCTGATCCTTATCGAAGGCGTGATGGGGCTATTTGATGGTAATCCATCCAGTGCGGACCTTGCTACGCGGTTTGGTATTCCGATACTTGCGGTGATCGACGGCAGCGCTATGGCCCAGACCTTTGGCGCCTTAGCCCACGGCCTGGCAACCTATCGCGCGGATATGCCCTTCGCTGGGGTGTTTGCCAACCGTGTCGCAGGGGAGCGTCATTATGAAATGCTTGCCGAGAGCCTGCCGCCGGGGCTGGTCACGCTAGGCTGGCTGAAACGGGATGCGGATATCACCCTTCCAGAACGTCACCTTGGATTGGTGCAGGCCGCGGAGGTTGGCGATCTGGACGCACGTATCGAGCACACTGCCGCCGCACTCAATGGCGTAAGCAAGACCTTACCAACGCCAGTGACGTTCACTGCATCGGCACATTCCCCGGTCGCAGCTCTGTTGGATGGTGTGCGCATCGCTGTAGCGCAAGATGTGGCGTTTGCTTTTTTGTATCGCGCTAACATCGAATTGTTGCAGGCGCTCGGCGCTAAGCTCACGTTCTTCTCGCCGCTCAATGACGAAGCCTTGCCGCCCGCTGATGCGCTCTATCTGCCGGGGGGCTATCCAGAATTACACTTGGACCAGCTCGCCTCCAACGAAAAAATGAAAGAGGCTATCCGTACCCATCATTCCACAGGTCACCCCATCGTAGCTGAATGCGGCGGCATGTTGTATCTGCTTGAGTCGCTGACGGATACCGAAGGCCGATGCGCATTCATGGCAGGACTGCTTCCCGGCAAGGGCGTTATGCAAACGCGCTTGGCTAATCTGGGCATGCATCACGCGCCACTGCAGGAAGGTGAACTCAGAGGCCACACCTTCCATCATTCACGCGTAACCGATGGCCCAACGCCATCCACAAACTCCGTATCCGCCAGACACCTCGGAACGGGTGAGCCGGTATACCAACAAGGACGGCTGACTGCTTCCTACATGCATTGGTACTTCCCTTCCAACCCTGCAGCGGCCGCAAGATTATTTCTACCATGAACCGATTTACTGAGCAGGAAATCGCCGCAGTGTATCGCGTGATGCGCGAACGGCGAGACATGCGTCATTTCCTGCCCGATCCCGTAGATCCGGTGGTACTTGCGCGCCTGCTCGAGGCAGCGCACCTCGCACCGAGCGTGGGGTTGATGCAGCCGTGGCGATTTGTGCGCATTACTGACACATCATTACGCCGCATGATTCACGCTCTGGTCGATAAGGAACGGGCAGCGACTGCCGAAATCCTGGGTGAACGTCAGGATGAATTCCTGAGCCTCAAAGTCGAGGGCATCCTCGATTGTGGTGAACTGCTCGTCGCTACGCTTATGGACAGACGAGAACAACATATTTTCGGTCGACGCACGCTGCCGGAGATGGACCTTGCCTCGGTGGCCTGCTCCATTCAGAACCTGTGGCTGGCAGCCCGCTCCGAAGGACTCGGCATGGGCTGGGTTTCAATGTTCGATCCAGTCGCGCTCGCGGAGCTACTTCAGATACCCACAGGCGCCAAACCGGTGGCCGTTCTCTGTCTTGGTCATGTAGAAGCATTCTATCCCGCGCCGATGTTAGAGCTGGAGGGTTGGACCCGGGGCCGACAATTAAAGGAGCTGGTATTCCATAACGCCTGGGACAACACCGAGGCGCCGCAATGAACTCGATTACTTCTCAGGGCCCGCAGCGTATCGTCTGCCTCACCGAGGAAACCACCGTAACGCTGTACTTGCTCGGCGAGCAGGATCGCATCGTGGGCATTTCCGGCTTCACAGTACGCCCGCCCCAGGCGCGTAAGGAGAAACCAAAAGTATCTGCCTTTACCAGCGCCAAAATCGACAAAATTCTTGCGCTGAATCCGGACCTGGTATTGGGATTCTCCGATATGCAAGCGGACATTGCGGCGCAACTGATCCGTGCCGGCATTGCGGTACACGTGTTCAATCAACGGTCGGTAGCCGGCATCCTCGATATGATTTCCTTGCTCGGTTCGATGGTCTGCGCCACGGAAAAAACGCAACGTTTGATTGCCGAGCTGCGCGAGGGGCTCGCTGATATCGAGCGCAGTACGACGGCATTGTCACGCCGACCGCGTATCTATTTCGAGGAGTGGGACGAACCACTCATTTCGGGCATTCGCTGGGTATCGGAGCTCATTCATATTGCAGGTGGTGAGAACTGCTTTGCGGAACTCGCTGCATCCCCTGCGGCTAAAGGGCGCATTATTACCGATCCGGAGGAAGTCATCCGCCGTGCACCGGATATCATCATAGGCTCCTGGTGTGGCAAACGCTTCGATACCCAACAGGTGTGTGAGCGTTCGGGCTGGGGCACGATCCCGGCGGTGCACAACGGCTACCTCCATGAAATCAAGTCCTGCGATATCCTTCAACCGGGGCCTACTGCACTGACCGACGGCGTACGACAGTTGCACGCCATCGTACAGCGCTGGGCGGAGAGCCAATGATGACCACTGCGCTGTTGACACTGGCCGCCGTACTGCTGGACTGGCTCTTGGGTGAACCACGCCGACGGCATCCTCTGGTCGGCTTTGGCCGCCTGGTCGACTATACCGAACAAAAGCTTTATGGTGGCTCCACGGTAACATCGCAAGCTCGCCGCATGCGTGGGACATTGGCGTTACTGTTGTTACTCCTGCCCTTCACGGCAGCCGCCGCTGCACTCACCGCGCTCCCCTATGTCGGTATGATTTTCAATTTACTCATGCTCTATGTCGCCATCGGCCACAAAAGCTTGCATGACCATGCCCGGCCTGTCGCGGCAGCGTTACTGAATAACGATGACGATGAAGCGCGCCGCCTGGTCGGGCGCATGGTCAGCCGCGACTCGGCGGCGCTAGACATCAGTGGCGCGACTACCGAATCGGTGTTGGAGAACGGCAATGACGGCGTGTTCGGCGCGTTGTTCTGGTTTGTCATCGCTGGCGGTGCCGGGGCAGTACTCTACCGGCTGGCCAATACCCTTGACGCGATGTGGGGCTATCGCAATGATCGTTATCTGAGTTTTGGCTGGGCCGCCGCGCGCTTCGACGATATGCTCAACTTCATCCCGGCGCGACTCACGGCATTAACCTATGCCGCCCTTGGAAAAACTCGACAGGCCCTGACTTGCTGGCGAGAGCAAGCACCAGCCTGGGACAGCCCCAACGCCGGGCCAGTGATGGCAGCCGGTGCAGGAGCACTGGACATCATCATTGGTGGGCCGGCCCGCTATCTGGGCGAGTGGCATCAGCGGCCCATTCTTGGTATGGGCAAAGCCCCGGGCTTTGCTGACATCGAGCGTGCGCTCAGACTGGTGAGACATGGCGTTTGGCTGTGGCTTGGCGTGCTTGTCGTCGCTGGAATACTCGCCCATGCTTGAGCACGGCGGCCGATTGCGCGAGGCGGCAACGCGTTATGACATACCGCTGGCCGACTGGCTTGATCTCTCCACCGGCATCAATCCTGAGGGCTGGCCAACTCCCCTCTTACCGGCTTCAGCCTGGTCGAGGTTGCCCGAAGAGAATGACGGGCTCGAGCAGGCCGCGCGCGAATATTACAGCGCCGAACATTTGCTGCCAGTGGCTGGCTCACAGGCAGCAATCCAGGCCCTGCCGCAACTGCGTTCGCCCAGCCGTGTAAGCGTCTTATATCCTGCCTATGCCGAACATTCCGCGGCCTGGCGGCGCGCGGGGCATACCGTCATGGCCGTCACCAGAGAACAGCTGAATGAAGCTGTGCCACAATCAGACGTGCTGGTGCTCATTCATCCTAACAACCCTACTGGTGCAAGCTTCAAAGTGGAACAATTACTCGATTGGCAAATGCAGCTCGCTGCCCGTGACGGCTGGCTGGTGGTGGATGAAGCATTCATGGACGTCACGCCTGAACACAGCCTTTGCTGCAACAGCTCCCGCCCCGGATTGATTATATTGCGCTCGCTGGGTAAATTCTTTGGTCTGGCTGGTGCACGAGTGGGTTTTGTATGCGCGCAACCTGGATTGCTAGCGCGACTCAATAACTTGCTCGGTCCATGGACTGTCAACACCCCCGCGCGCTGGGTGGCCACTGCCGCACTCAAAGACCGTGCCTGGCAGAATGGTGCACGGCAACGTCTTGCCCATGACAGTGCATGCCTGCATACGCTGCTCATGCGGCACGGCCTCTCACCCACAGGCGGTAGTGCCCTGTTCCAATGGATACGAACCCATCAGGCAGAACAACTGCATGAGGCGCTGGCGGGCCATGGCATCCTGACGCGCCTGTTCACCAATCCACCCAGTCTGCGCTTTGGTCTGCCTGGCAACAAAAAGGACTGGCGGCGGCTGGCGGCAGTGCTGGATGGTATCGATACTACAAATTTCTCAGGTGCCAACGCATGATTGCTCCCACGTTGATGATTCAAGGCACGACCTCGGATGCTGGCAAGAGCGTGCTGGTAACGGCGCTGTGTCGCTGGCTATCGCGGCAAGGTATCCGCGTCGCACCTTTCAAACCGCAGAATATGGCGCTAAACAGCGCGGTCACGGTTGACGGCGGCGAGATCGGCCGCGCCCAGGCGGTACAGGCACTTGCCTGTGGCCTAGCACCGCACACCGACATGAACCCGGTATTGCTCAAACCCAATTCCGATATCGGCGCGCAGGTGATTATTCACGGCCACGCAGTTGGTAGCATGAACGCATGTGATTATCACGACTACAAGCGTATCGCCCGCGCGGCTGTAATCGAATCGTACCAACGCCTCGCTGCCCAATATGATGCCATCATCGTTGAAGGTGCCGGCTCGCCCGCAGAGATCAATCTGCGGCACAACGATATTGCCAATATGGGTTTCGCTGAAGCCGTGGACTGCCCGGTGATCCTGATCGCCGACATCGACCGTGGTGGCGTATTCGCACACCTCGTCGGCACGCTTGCACTGTTGAGCGAAAGCGAACGGGCTCGGGTCAAAGGCTTCGTAATCAACCGTTTTCGGGGAGATCTGGCGCTATTGCAACCGGGTATCGACTGGCTGGAGGAATATACCGGGAAACCGGTGCTCGGCGTGCTGCCCTATTTACATGGCTTGCACCTGGAAGCGGAGGATGCACTGCCGCATAACCAGCAAACCGAATCTCGAGAGGATGCAGGACGACTTCGCATCATCGTCCCCGCACTACCGCGCATCAGCAATCACACTGATTTCGATCCGTTGCGCTTGCATCCACAAGTCGATCAGCGATTTGTCGGCCCTGACGAGGCCATTCCTCGCGCCGATCTGATCATTCTGCCCGGCTCGAAGAGTGTACGCGCCGATCTCGCCTGGTTGCGCGCTCAAGGCTGGGAAGCAGCGATTCAACAGCATCTGCGCTACGGCGGAAAACTCATCGGCATTTGCGGCGGTTTTCAAATGCTAGGCACGGCGATACACGACCATGACGGCCTCGAAGGAGAGCCGGGCAGTGCCAGCGGCCTGGGATTGCTCGATATGGAAACGACACTGCAATCGACGAAACAACTGCGCAACGTAGAAGGCACACTGATGCTGGACGGTGCGCCGGTACATGGCTACGAGATTCACGCCGGCATAACCACCGGTGCCGCATTGGCCCGTCCGGCGTTGTCCCTCGGCCACGGACCCGACGGCGCCATGAGTGCAGACGGCCAGATTCTTGGCACCTATCTACATGGCCTGTTCGAATCACCAACTGCGAACACTGGCTTGCTCAGTTGGGCCGGACTGCGCAATGCGCAAGCACTTGATTATCACGCGCTTCGCGAGGCTGCTATCGACCGATTGGCGGATGCGGTAGAGCAGCACCTTGAGACAGACCAGTTGCTGGCATTGCTTAGTTCGAATGTGGTACCGAGATGACGCACCTTAAAACTCTGATCCTCGGCGGCGTTCGTTCTGGCAAGAGCCGGTTGGCCGAACGCCTCGCGATCGAGAGCAACTTTCCTGTTACCTATATTGCTACCGCCACAGCACAGGACGATGAAATGCGTGCACGCATTGCGGCACATCGCGTGCAGCGGCCGAACCATTGGTATCTTATCGAGGAACCTATCCTGCTGGCAAAGGTGTTGGAGGAACATGCAACCACTGGACATTGCGTGCTAGTCGATTGCCTGACGCTATGGCTCACCAACCTGTTGATGACAGAAAATGCGATCTTGTTCGAGCGCGAGCGCGCCGCCCTGCTCGCGGCACTGCCACGTCTCGCGGGCAAACTCATCCTGGTCAGCAACGAAACCAACATGGGTGTAACCCCGCTGGGTGAACTCAGCCGTCGCTACTGCGACGAGGCCGGCCGCCTGCATCAGGAAATAGCACAGGCCTGCGAACAGGTGATCCTGACGGTGGCTGGTCTGCCCCACGTATTGAAAGGAGGCCCGCTTTGAGCGAAATCAGCGTATGGCTGCAAGTACCGCCCGCCACACCGGACGACAATGCCAAGCGGGCTGCCGAGGCGCGTCAGGCAATTCTCACCAAACCACCGGGAGCCTTGGGAAGGCTTGAGGAAACCGCAATCCGGCTGGCGGCGTTGCAAGGCACCAAGCGACCATGCGTGGATAAGGTATACATTACCGTATTTGCCGCCGATCATGGCGTGGCGGCCGAGGGCATATCTGCCTTTCCCCAGGCAGTCACTGCCGAAATGGTGAAAAATTTTGCTCGCGGTGGCGCCGCCATCAGCGTGCTGGCTCGCGAACTTGGCGCAGAACTTGAGGTAATTAATCTGGGTACGGTCAATGACACCGGTCCTCTGGAAGGCGTATTAAATCTTCATCTCGGTCCCGGTACAGCCAACTTCTGCCGGGAACCTGCAATGGAAGCAGAGCAACTTGCCCGCGCCCTGCACGCGGGACGCCAAGCAGCCGAGCGTGCCAAGCTTGGCGGCGCACAGCTCTTTATCGGCGGCGAGATGGGTATCGGCAACACAACCACAGCAGCAGCGCTAGCCTGCGCCTTGCTTGATGCCTCGCCTTCACTGCTCGCCGGGCCGGGTACTGGGCTGGATGCGAAAGGGGTAGCGCGCAAGACCGAGGTGATCCGACAGGCGCTGAATCGTCACAGCGAACACCACGGCGCGCCGTTAGAAGCGTTGCGCCGGCTTGGCGGCTTCGAGATCGCAGCACTGAGCGGCAGCTATATTGCCTGTGCACACATGGGCCTGCCGGTGTTAGTCGATGGCTTCATCAGCTCGGTGGCAGCCCTCGCCGCTGCACGGCTTTGCCCCGGTGCCGAAAAGTGGTTTCTTTTCTCGCACGCCTCTGCCGAGCCGGGACATCGGGTGATACTTGATGCCTTGAACGTGCAGCCCTTGCTGGATCTAGGCATGCGTCTGGGCGAAGGCAGCGGTGCAGCAATTGCAGTGCCACTGTTGCGCCTCGCTTGCGCGCTGCACAATGACATGGCCACCTTTGCTGAAGCCGACGTTTCAAATAACAATGACTGAAACCACCACTATTGATCTGATACGTCACGGTGAAGTAGAAGGCGGCAGCCGTTTTCGCGGCAGCACTGATGACCCGCTAACCAAGCTGGGTTGGCAACAAATGCAACAAACACTCGAAGCAGGAAGTGACTGGACACACATCATCAGCTCACCGTTACAACGCTGTGCGAAATTCACCGAATACTGGGCAGAAAAAAACAAACTACCCTACTCTCTGGATAATGGTTTCCAGGAAATGCACTTTGGCGACTGGGAAGGAAAAACTTCTGACGATCTGTCAGCCACCGATCCTGATGCCCTGCAACGCTTCTGGCAAGATCCAAACAAGCATGCCCCGAATAACGCTGAATTACTTTCCGATTTCAGGCAACGTGTACTGAATGCGTGGCAAAGTCTGATTCACCGGCAACAAGGGCAACACATTTTGCTTATCAGCCATGGCGGCCCCATACGCATCATACTTGCAGATATCCTTGAAATGCCGCTTCATGCCTTACTTCGACTTGAGGTGCCACTCGCTGCAATTAGTCGGATCAGGGTTTACCATGCACAGAAACAACCGCCCAGCGCCAGCCTTGTCTTTCATGCTGGGAGTCTGTAGATGCTGCGTCCGTTTATCATCGCCCTGCAGTTATTAACACGCTTACCCACACCTCGACTGCATGAGATCAGCGAACAGGAAATTGGCCGTTCTCTTGTCTGGTATCCGCTGGTCGGCCTGCTCCTCGGGCTAATATTGGTCACGTTGGGATGGCTTGGTAACGGGATGCCCACCGGCCTTCATGCCGCCGTTTTGCTCGCCTTTTGGGTGATGCTTACCGGCGCAATCCACCTCGATGGATTGGCCGACAGCGCCGATGCCTGGCTAGGTGGCCTTGGAGATCGCGAAAAAACACTTGCGATAATGAAAGACCCGTACTGCGGCCCGGCGGCGGTAGTCACCCTGGTCCTGGTGCTCTTGATCAAGTTCACAGCACTGGAACATCTCATCACGACCAAAAATTGGGAAGCTCTGGTGTTGGTCCCGGTTCTTGGCCGCACCGCCCTGGTACTGCTGTTCCTCACTACGCCCTATGTCCGGGAAAACGGTCTTGGTAGCCTGCTGGCAAAGCATTTGCCCCGACGTGCGAGCCTGGGCATAGTTTTTTTCACTTTGGCAGCAATATCCATCATCCTCGGTGTTGACGCGCTGTGGCTGTTTCTTGTCATAGCAGGCATGTTCTTTGCGCTACGCACTCTCATGCTGCGGCGTATTGGTGGCATCACCGGTGATACCGCAGGGGCGTTAGTCGAAATTACCGAAGCACTCGTGCTACTTACCGCAGCTCTGATGAAATAACACAATTTATAAACAGGCGGGACTTGACAGGTAATGTCAAATGTACGGCCTGACCCGAATGGCACTATGATACGTTAGCAACACTTGACTAAAGTTATTTCCTCAAGCTTAATTAGCTCAGTAATATGAGTCAAATAAGGAGCTATAAAATGGCAATGGAAACGATACTTTCCGACCTTTCGGTAAGCATGACGGAATTCAAAAAAAATCCCAATGAGGCACTCAGGGAATCGGGCGGACGCGCTGTCGCAGTGCTCAATCACAACAAACCCGCCTTTTATATGGTGCCGCCGGATTGCTATGAAGCCATGCTGGAAGAGATCAACGACCTGCGTCTCGTGCACGTGGCCAAGGAACGTCTAAAACAAAAAGACCGCGCTATCGAGGTAACGCTGGATGACCTATAGGCAGGACGAGCGCAAGCCAATAGTCAAATTCCGCCTCAAATTTGTTCCGGATGCTTGGCGCGAATGGCAGGCGCTGGACGGCTCAATCAAACAGGCACTCAAACCGCTCCTGGCAAAACGCCTGCAAAACCCGCTTGTACCCGGTTCGCTTCTGCACCGTGCAGTTGGCAGGATGCTACAAAATCAAGTTGCTCAAGCAAGGCTTCCGTCTGGTTTACGTAGTCGAAGACGGCGAGCTGGTTGTGCTGGTGTTGTCTGTTGGCAAGCGAGAAAACAACGCCGCATATCTGGCTGCAGCCAAGCGCATTAAATAAACAGAATGAACTTGGTGTCGATCCAAAATTAGCCCATAGGATTCTCACCTTCTAAATGAAACAATATAGCCCCTTTGCCCAAAGCAACATCTTCTTCTGATCCGGTTAGGAAAATCATGCTGCGAGAAATCCTGAAACGAATTTTGACTGACTGGCCAAATGCGATTCGAGAAGCATTCACGAATCATCCTCTAGCACATGTTATTCGCCAAGAACTTCGAGAGGCAATAAGTTCGATTCTTGCTGAGGAATTTCCAAACTATATTATTTCTGGAAGCGCTGGCGCAGGAAATTGGGCTAACATTCCATGGCTTGTAATATTAAACCCCGCAATTTCAAAAACTGCTCAGATGGTCTGGCAACAATACCCATGCATAAATGACGAAAGGACGCATCACACGCACCGTTTCGATCGAGGCGTGCAATGCGTTACGAATCGCTTCGTCACATAGAATCGACTGCCGCCGATAAGCGCGACCACCGTAAAGAAATAGCTTGAGCCTGCAACCATTGCGCGGCGATAACACGGCTAACTGTTTACTCCAAAATGACGAATCCGCGTGGGCACAAAACCGTGTCCACCCTACAGGGCTCTGCCAGAGTTGCCGGTCGAGTTATTCGCGCATTGAACATAGTCAAGTAGATACTGTCCTTAATGCGACTATATACTACCCTCCCGCAAACCCGCACTGACGCCACGCTTCAAACACTGCTACTGCCACTGTGTTGGATAAATTCAGGCTGCGATTATTCGGTAGCATCGGCATGCGCAAGCACTGCTCCGGCGTTAACGATGCCAATATATCCACAGGCAAGCCACGAGTTTCTGGCCCGAACAGCAAGGCATCACCAGCCTGATAACATACCTCGTGATAAGGCTGTTTGCCCTTGGTCGTGTATGCAAACAGACGCGTACTCGGCAAAGTTTGCAGGCACGCAGCAAGGTCGTCGTGTACACGCAGATCGGCGTATTCGTGATAATCCAGCCCGGCGCGCCGCAATTGTTTGTCATCCAGCGAAAACCCGAGTGGCTGGATCAAATGTAGTTGCGCCCCGGTATTAGCACACAGGCGAATGACGTTCCCGGTATTGGGTGGAATCTCAGGCTGGAAGAGGATCACATTAAACATTAGGGGAGCTTCCGTTTAGAAGTTATGCGCATCTGACAGGGGCTAGAAATCACATGACAAGCGGGTGTGATTATAAATTCTACGAAGTTGAATGCGGTAATGTCCGTGCAATGGCCCAGGCACTGATTTCACGCGCCCCCGCCTTGCGCAAGGTCTGCGCCAATTCGTTCAGCGATGCACCGCTAGTCATTACATCATCGACTATGGCAACATGCTTGCCCGAAAAATCCTGCGTGCACATGAATGCATGGCGCATATTCCTGCCTCTATCTGTTCGTGATAATGCCGTTTGTGGCGGCGTATCGCGCTTGCGCTGGCAGGCATTCAGCAGTGCGGGAATATCCAACTGTCGCCCAATATGCCGCGCCAGCTCAAATGACTGATTGAAACCACGCGCGCGTAAACGCATCGGGTGCAATGGCATTGCAACAAGGCAATCAGGGCGCACCGCAATACGCTGTGCCAGTTTGTTCGCAAGCTCCTTAGCCAAGACCAGCTTTTCATTATGCTTCAGCGCCTGCACTAGCTTGTTGAGCGGGAAAGCGTAGGCGAAGACGGCCACTGTGCGGTCGAAATGTGGCGCTTGTTGCAAGCAATGACCACAAGTTGCGCCATCGTGCGTAGGCAGGGCACACACCGGGCAACATGCAGCAGTCAGATAGGGTAAGTCAGCATCGCAAGCGGCGCACCATACACCATTGCGGCTAGCTGTGCCGCACAGAAAACAGGGTTGCGCGGGCAGGGCCTGCCACATTTTTGTGCGGATGTTCAAAAAATGATGCGCCAAAATTGACAAGATTGCGCCCTTTCATGGATGATGCCGAACCATTGTAATTCATTAGACTGCAAGCCATGACGACTCACACCGTTCAATTTACCCGCCCCTCCAAACCCTCGGTACCGTCTCAACCATCAAGCAAGGCGCAATGCTGGAGCCTCGCCCAAGTTGAGGCGCTATTTAAGCTGCCGTTTGCCGATTTGCTCTATCGCGCACAGCAAGTGCATCGAGAACATTTCGATGCCAACGCGGTACAGTTGTCCACTTTACTGTCCATTAAAACAGGCGGCTGTCCCGAAGACTGCGGCTATTGCCCCCAAGCTGCACGCTATGATACCAGCGTGAAAAGTCAGGCATTGATGGAGCTTGACGACGTGCTGACAGCTGCTCGCGTTGCCAAGGCCGCTGGCGCAACTCGCTTTTGCATGGGCGCTGCTTGGCGCGGCCCCAAGCAGCGAGATCTGGACCCGGTGCTGAGCATGGTGCGCGAAGTGAAAGCGCTGGGGTTGGAAACCTGCGCTACCCTGGGCATGTTGAAAGACGGCCAGGCCAAGCAGCTAAAAGACGCTGGATTGGATTACTACAATCATAATCTGGACACCGCGCCTGAGTTCTACGACGAAATCATTACCACGCGTGATTATCAAGACAGACTGGACACGCTGGAGCAGGTACGCGATGCTGACTTGAATGTATGCTGTGGTGGTATTGTTGGCATGGGTGAAAGCCTTAATCAACGCGCCGGCTTGGTCGCACAACTAGCCAACCTGGACCCTTATCCTGAAAGTGTACCGATCAACCTGCTGGTACAGGTAGAAGGTACGCCGCTGGCCGACACCAAAGCGCTGGATCCGCTGGATTTTGTACGTACCATCGCGGTGGCGCGCATCACTATGCCCAAGGCGCGAGTACGATTGTCTGCCGGGCGACAACAAATGAGCGAAGCGGTGCAGGCTTTATGTTTTCTCGCAGGTGCCAATTCAATATTTTATGGCGAGCAGTTGCTTACGACCGGCAATCCAGAGGTGGAGCGCGACCGCGTGCTACTCGACAAATTGGGAATGTATTCCCTTGCGGCAAAAAGTTAAAGTGCATTGAACCCATACAATCCTTTAGACTTGATTTGCGAGATGACGACGTATCCCCCCCTTTGCAAAAGGGGGGCTAGGGGGGATTTGAGCGTTGCGGGGACACAAAAATCCCCCTCGGCCCCCTCGCAAGCTCTCCCCCTTTTAAAAAAGGGGGGAGGCCGCTTATATTTCCTGATGGATTATCCGGGTTGATCAAACTCCCTTACCTGTGATGGAAAATTTCAATGCCTTTTGAAGCGCTGCAAGATGAACTCGACACCCGCGCAACCCAAGGACTTCTGCGCTATCGTCACGAGTTACAAAGTGCGCAAGGCACACGGGTCAAGGTAAATGGCAAACCGTTTCTGTCTTTTTCCAGCAACGACTACCTCGGTTTAGCTGATCACCCGCAGTTGCTTGCCGCTTTGCAGACTGGTACGCAACAGTATGGATTGGGTGCGGGTGCTTCCCATCTGGTCAGCGGCCATTTCAGCGCACACGAAGAACTGGAACAAGCACTTGCTGAATTCGTCGACAAGCCCGCAGCACTGTTATTTTCCTCCGGCTATCTGGCTAACCTCGGAGCGGTGCAAGCGCTGGTCGGCAGGCGCGATAAAATTTTTGCCGACAAGCTGAATCACGCATCACTCAATGACGCCATGTTGTTATCACGTGCGCAAGTGCAGCGTTATCGTCACAACGACATGGCACATCTTGCGCAATCATTGGCACAGCCACACAGCGGTCGCAAACTTGTTATTACTGATGCGGTATTCAGCATGGATGGTGACCTTGCGTTGTTGCCGGAACTGTTGGCGTTATGTGTGCAATATGATGCTTGGTTACTGGTGGATGATGCGCACGGCTTTGGCATATTAGGTGAACACGGGCGGGGCTCATTATTTCACCATAGAGATTTATCAGATCTGGCCTCGCCGCGCATCATCTATATGGCTACTCTGGGCAAAGCGGCGGGCGTATCTGGAGCATTCATTGCAGCGGAACAGGTAGTAATTGATACGCTGGTACAGAATGCGCGCAGCTATATCTACACAACAGCCAGTCCACCGGCGCTATCCTGCGCGGTGCTGGCCAGTTTGCGCTTATTTCAGAAAGAAGAGTGGCGGCGTACACAATTATGGAAATTAGTTTCGCAGTTGCGTGCTGGTCTGATCGGGCTGCCGTGGGCGCTGATGCACTCCGACACCCCGATTCAGCCACTGCTGGTCGGTAACAATAATGTTGCAGTAGCTTTGAGCGAAGCGCTACGCACACGTGGCATCTGGGTACCAGCCATTCGCCCGCCAACCGTTCCGCAGGGAACAGCGCGACTACGCATTTCGCTATCGGCGGCGCATAGCGAGCAGGATGTGGCGCAATTGATTTCAGCCTTGCATGAGCTTGCACATTGAAAGTCGCGGTGCCGGAGCGCCGCTGCTACTGATACACGGCTGGGGTATGCACTGCGACATCTGGGGCAGTGTGGTGACACAACTTGCGCAACATTTTCGCGTGCACTGCGTGGACTTGCCGGGATATGGCGCCAGCCCGATGATCGCGCAATATGATTTGGATGGGTTGGTACAGCGGCTATCTGAGTATTGGCATACTGAACATGACGGTGAGCCGCTGGCACTATGTGGCTGGTCGCTCGGCGGGCAGATTGCGTTGCGCTGGGCACTCCATGCGCCGCATCAGGTCGACAAGCTCGTGCTGGTTGCTACCACGCCTAGTTTTGTGCAACGTAGCAACTGGGAATGTGCAATGGATGCGCATATTTTGCAAGAATTTTCTGTTGCGTTGCTGGAAAATCATGCGCTGACGTTAAAGCGGTTTATGGCATTACAGGTGCGCGGCAGCGAACACGAACGCGAGTTGCTGGCGGATTTGCGTGTCCGCCTTTCCAGTCGCGCTGAACCAAACATTGCGGCATTGCGCGGGGGCCTGGAAATATTGCGCAATACCGATCTGCGTGCGGTGTTGCCGCAAATTACTCAAGCTGCTTTAGTCATTTCAGGTGAGCGCGACGTATTGACTTCACCTGCAGCATCAAACTATCTCGCGCAACAATTGCCCAATGCGCAGTTATTCAATATAAAGGGCGCGTCACATGCGCCGTTTTTATCTCACCCGGAAATTTTTATGCAACGGATCGAGGCATTTTTAAATGGATGATTACCTGATAGACAAACGCCAGGTGCGAATGGCCTTCAATCGCGCGGCCAATGGATACGATACCGCTGCTGTATTGCAGCGTGAGGTGTGCAGCCGCATGCTGGAACGGCTGGATTATATAAAACAGAAGCCAACGTCTGTGCTGGATGTGGGTAGTGGTACTGGCTGGGGTACGCGCCAGCTGTCACAGCGCTATCCGGCGGCGCATCTATTGGCGCTCGACATGGCAATTAGCATGCTCAATGTATCGCGCAGCAAGCTAAGCTGGTGGCGCAAACTATTCGATAGTGGCAAGCACAGCTATGTATGCGCCGATGTCGAAGCCTTGCCGTTAGCAGCCAACAGTATCGAGCTGGTATGGTCGAATCTTACCCTGCAATGGTGCAACGATCTGCCCGCCACACTTAGCGAGTTACATCGCGTATTGAAAGTGGAGGGCTTGGTGATGTTCAGCACCTTCGGTCCGGATACGCTCAAGGAACTACGCAGTGCATTCCATAGCGTGGATGAGCACAGGCATGTTAATCGCTTCGCAGACATGCACGACATCGGCGACATGCTGAAGGCCAACGGTTTTGCCGCGCCCGTGATGGACATGGAAATTATCACGCTGACCTACGATAATTTGAAAGCAGTAATGCAGGATTTACGCGACATAGGCGCGCACAATGCCAATGCTGGACGTGGGCACGGCATGATGGGTAAGGCTGCTTGGCTGGCGCTGCAGGAGAATTACGAACGATTCCGGCAAAATGGCAAGCTGCCCGCGACTTTCGAAGTAATTTATGGGCACGCGTGGAAGCCAAAGCCCAAAGTAACAAAGGATGGTGCGCATATTATTCAAACGCCATTTAAACTATAAAATTTGGGTGAATCAGGATTTTCAATTGCGTTTTTTAAGTGCGAGAAAATCAAAAAATGAGCTGAAGTAACCTCAACCTACATCCATGAGTCGCCAGGGCGATTAACGAGCCACGCACCGGATGCATGCTTCTGGGACACGCTCAAGAAAAAGCAGGTTCATTCGATTATTATTCAAGTAAATACCAGTATTTTCTTCATCATTGTTTTACTAGCACCACAAAACTATTGGCAGGGATCGTTACATTAAGTCGACCTTGGTTGGACGGAATACTGGCACCGCCATTACCCCTGTTTTGGCCACCATAGATGGCGGCGTCGCTATTGAATATTTCCTTCCATCCGGCATCAGGGATGGCCAGCAAATCCTTTTCGATGACATAACCGTCAGTGAAGGCAGTATTGTTGAAGCTGGCGACGATAATGACTTCCTCATCCCCGCGCCACCGCTTGAAAGCGATCACTCGATTTGAATTTGACAGGTGGAGTATGTCAATGTCCTGGCTGCGAATCGAGCGCAGTCGGCGACTGAGACTTATGAGATCCTGATAAAAGCGAAACAGTGCCTTACCGTTACCAATCCGTTCGCCAATGATATCTTCGCGGTTCAACAGAAAGCGGTCATACGTATAGTGTTTCTGTGCTCCGATCTCTTCGCCCATGAAAAACATGGGGATGCCTGCCGAAAGCAAGGTCAGACCGAAGCATACGCGCGAGCGTGCCTCCGCCGCGCTGCGAGTGGCACCAATGACAGGCGCACCATTGACGGCCGTTACCAAGGTCCGCGCCGTACCGCTGGCATTGCCGGCTTCGTCGTGAGATTCGTGGAACACGACTTGGTCGTAACGGCTGTTATAAAGGGCACTGGCAAACCAGTCCAACTGTAGCGGCTCGTTGCCGCCAAATCCCGCTCGTTTCAAGAGGCGCGCCCGATTTCCAGTCATGTCGGAGTCGCCGATCAACTGGTGGTAGAAGGCTAATTCCCACTTTGCGCTGAAACCCAGCCCTCCTTGTGCTGGCAGTTTCGTCACGGCGTCCCATCCCGTATGATCTTCCGCGATCAGCATCACAGTAGGCTTGATCATGCGCAGTGTGCGACTCCACTCCCGCAGGAATTTCTGCCCGAAGATGTTGGCGTTGCCAATCAGTCGCCCATCGGCGTGAAGCGTGTTGTCGCGGTGAATCGCCTGGGTCAGATCCACACGCAGCCCATCGACGTGCATTTCTTCAATAAGAAAGGCGGCACTGCTGATGAACTGCTGGCGCACAATTTCTTCCGAAAAACGAGGGGTGAAGCCGGTAGAGCCGTTATCAAGGTAGCCGCCCTCCGGAAACGGACTGCCATCATTTTTTTTGTAGTCGGAAGCGCGCCCTTCATACCAGTAATAAATATTTTCTTCGGGCAAGGTTGAATCGTATTGCCACTGGGCGCGTTCCGCTTCGTTGTCATAGTGGTTGTAGACCACGTCCTGGATGACTGCGATGCCACGCCGATGACACTCGCGCACTAGATGACGGTACTTGTCGCGGCCTCCAGCGCTGGATTCGATACAGAAGTGATGACTGTCGCCATAGCCCCAGGCGGTATTGCCTGAAAACTCTGCCATGGGCAGCAGTTCGATGGCATTCACACCGAGTTCAACGAGATGGTTCAGGAATTGTAGCGCGTCACTCAAATCGCCAGGGCCGGGCTTTCCGAACCCCAATGAGCCGACGTGTAATTCGTAAATAACCAGGTCTTCGAGGTGCGAAGGTACCGGCAGGCCAGGCGTGGATTCTCTTGTCCAGAATTCCTCAGACGGAATGCAGTCCAGTTTCATTCCGCGTGGCGTGGATGCAAAATCTCGGCGCATCACGTCGGCATCAATGACCACGCTACAACTCACGGACCCATCCAGAGTTTCAACGGTCCCCGGCCAGGAAGTCTTGACAGGGTTGATATTGCCTCTGCCGATCTGGCTACGGGAGAATATGTCGGTGCGATAAACGTGCTGTGCTTGCGCGTTCAGGATACGATACATGTAAGGCAGGCTTAGGAACATCTCAAAGCCGCCCTGCGGGCCACCTTCCCAGATGCCATCAGCCAGCTGAGTCAGGGTGATCACGGGCTGTGCCTGGTTCACTCCGGAGCTATCGTCGGCTATGTAGCCACTTGCCGGATTGCCGAAGACCACTTCCACATTTTTGGCATTTGGAGCCCAAACGCCAAAA
Organism: Candidatus Nitrotoga sp. M5; assembly: GCF_927904885.1. Lineage (GTDB taxonomy): Bacteria > Pseudomonadota > Gammaproteobacteria > Burkholderiales > Gallionellaceae > Nitrotoga. The sequence goes on along the minus strand of NZ_CAKMNW010000056.1, from coordinate 16,089 downwards.
CGCAGACCGGGTGTGGGGTTCCCCGCGGTGAAGTGTTTGTTGGCTCCCAGGCGGCGGCCGTAAGTGAAGTAATAGCGTTCGATCTGAGGCATGACAACCTCGCAGTTGAGCTGAAACTGGCGATGTCGTGCAACGGAATTAACATCCTGCACCTCAGTCGGAATGCCCCAGAAGTTGGCACCCTGCGGCCCGTCAAGGATAATCCCCCACTTGAAGGTATTATCCTGATCGGCAAGGTTAAGTGAGATCGAGGCCGTAAATATTGGACAACCATCTTCGCCGATTTCCTCCTGCATAGGAGATTCCATCCAGTCATCCGAGTATCGGCCGCTATCATCCCAACTGCCGCGCAAGCGGGCGTTACGGAATATCGCCCGTTTAAGGCCGGTGATGAATTGAAATTGCACTGTCTGAATTGTCATAATGACCTCTTATCCTTGACGATCAACATCCAAGTAAAAGTAGAGAAGCCAGGCCCAAGTGATTCTTCACTGACAAAGCGAAATTCGTGAGTCGCGGTCGACAGCTTACGGGCTCGTGACCCTCAGCCCAATTAACTCCAACATTCCCAGCTCCGATAAGTATGCCAGCAGTTAAACATCCCAGTGAGGATCAAATAGTAAAGTGACACTCAAAAAAGTAAATAAGCACATTTCTTAATTATTTTTTATAAACCACCATTTCGAAGTTCATTCGAGCCCAATAATACCCTTGTAAACTATGTTTTACTTGGCTTCTAGCCTCAGCGTCCCCCCATGCCCATATGCTTATATAACTCTGCAAACATATTGTCGATGAGACAGGCTCCGTCCCGGAGCAGGTTTATCGTCAATTATGGAAGTTCTGTCGTTTTTGTGCCAAGATTCATTGCGATCTACTGAGTTGTTTTGGGTGTTTGCCAGGCAACCATTATTTCACTCTTTTTTATGCAAATTTTATTATTTAAATCAGCATATTATAAAATTTAATGGTCAATTTTTAACTCCGAATGTTTAGTATAAAATGAGGGTTTTTCGATGAGAAAACCACGCAATATAATACGTGCAGCCTTGTTTACAATGACCATGATGGCAGCCATTGCTGCTAACGCGGTGCAGCCAGCTGAATTTAAGGGGAAGGAAGCAAAAGAACAACAGCTTTTTAGTCTGGCTAAAATTTCTTTAACCGAAGCAATAAAAGTGGCGGAACAGACAATCGGCGGAGAGGCTGTAGAAGCCGAATTGGATGATGAATCCGACGCTGTGCAGTTTAAGGTTGAGGTACTCAAAGACGGCAAAATTCAGAAAGTCATTGTTGATGGCGAGACCGGTCATATCCTCAAAGTTTCGCTAGAAGATGAGTCTCTCGAAGACGATGAGAATAACGAAGGTGTTGAAGACGACGAATCTAGCGAAGACAATGAAAATGGCGAATGTTTCGAAGACGCAAAAGAGTAAACTTTGATTGAATACTAGGGATTCGCTATAAAATTCTTTTTATAGCACGACAATACAAATTATTGTTGATGATAATATTGAAACCCCACTGCCTGTATTTTCAGAATGTCCCGCCTGATCCTTGACGATTAACATCAAATTAACATTAGAAACGCCAGGCTCAAGCGATGCTTCACGTACAATGTGAAATTCGAGAGTCGCGATCGTCTGTTGATGGACAAGCAATTCCCAGCCCAATAAACTCCAGCATCCTAGGCTCCCAAAAGTATGCCAGCAGTTAAACTGCCCTGTAAGAGTCAAATAGTAGAGTGACACCCAAAAAAGTATATAAGCAAATTGCTTATATACTTTTTATAAACATAATTAAAATGTACGGCGCATCATAGCGTGCGAGTATATTTGTACTGCCTCCAGGACTGCAATATTTAATTTTGCCCATACAATTTTCACCATTTTAATGTTGGTTATTGCATTCGCAGGTTCACAACTCGTCTTGTTTAATGGGATTAGTCGAAAACGTAAGTTAGTAGCTATAGCAATCGGGACAGGGCTCATTTAGCTCTCGACGAGCCGGAACGCTCATTACAATCGATGAATGTGACGCTTCGTACCTCCTGCCGATTTCCTTATGGGGTGTGGCAGTAATAGGAGGCTTGGCTATAAGTTTGCATTGGTATAGCATTTTGTACTATCGGTATAACCGCGCTATTTTGATTCTAAACCCTGATGCGTAAAAGCGGGGCACCAGCTAGCTCTGCGTTGAACATCTGGAAATAGTAATCTGAAAACTTGTCAGGCGAAATGATAATGGTGCTCAAAATCGGACTGCTACCCATTATATTAGGTATAGTTTTGCTGGGCTTCTTTGCGGCCAAAGCGGCAAGGATGCGTGGCAAAAATCCGTTGATATGGGGAAGCATCACCGTTGCTGTAATCACTGCGGTGACATGGCAACAAATACCAGTATGGTCGGAGACTATCTTTTATCGAGGGCAGATAAAGCAAGCGACTATTCCGCAGCGGAAGGTCATTAGCTTGGCTGAGGCTAAAGAAATGAATTTTCGCGTAAGTATGGATGGCGTTAATTTTGATGTACCGCTTACCTATAACCTTAAAGGATACAATCAGCAATTGCACGGCTGGGGACATCTGTCCCAAAAAAAAATTAACGGTAAGGAAAGGCCGGCTGTTGATTTCATCATAATTGATGCCATGTTGCCGGACCTTTCTCCACTTAAGGAAGAGAATTTAGCGCAATTTGAGAAATTGGCTTGGAGACAAAACTTACACGCCTCCATTACGCATACGAGGCCGTGGGATCAATACTTTAAATATTTTTTTGAGAGGTTGCAGCGGCAACCAGAATCGACGAAATTACCTGGAATGTTGCATTACTACGACCCATCCGACAAAGCCGATATATTCTTGAGCCATGCTTACCCTACGGACGAATTGATACGCATTCGGTGTGCTGATGAAAGTTTTTTTCACAATGAAATTCCAATTTGCATAATTGAAAATTCTTATCATCCTGCACCGAATGTGGCGATATCTGAGCCCATAAAAGGGAAAGTTTTTTTTCTGAGGTATGAACTGCCCAGCCAATATATTACACAGTGGCAGACGATAGATAAGAAGCTTAAATCTCGGTTGGATCAGATGGTGAGCATAAACGCACCACCCTTACCTTGACCTGTGTCAAAAATCACAAGGCAAGGGGATTATGAATGCAACTGAGGGTTAATTACAGTTCATACGTAAATCTCAATAGAAGAGGTTGTATACGAACACGATGTCATTTCAGGGTAGGTCATACAGAGTTGAATATGTAGTACAATTTTAAATTGTTAAAGTCTGACTAGCTGCATCCGTAATGAATAGATGATTTGCAATAATAATTTATTTATTACGGCGTTCGATAATTTTAAAAACAACAAAGGGGAGGTAAATTATGAAGACTGTTTCTTTCAGTTTATGTCGTACAGCCACGGTAGCTGTCGTTTCTGTTTTCTTGGCGGGTTGTGCCAACATGGAAATGGGGTCTCAAAAAGCAAAAACGACTGCCACAGGTTCTGCGGGTGGCGCGACATCACAGAATGCCAACAGCAGTCTTGAAAATTGTACTGAATCTTTGGGTACCTTGGCCGTCGTCGAGGACACCAACGCACCATGGTATGGCATTTTAACTGGGCAAATGAAATTGGGATCTACTACTCCAGTACTTAAGATGCTTGTTCAACAGTCTAACTGCTTCGTGGTTGTAGAACGGGGGCGTGCAATGGCTAATATGATGGGAGAGCGTGCATTGGAGCAGTCGGGAGAGTTACGCAATAACTCTAAGTTCCAAAAAGGACAAATGGTAGCGGCTGATTATTCTATGAGTCCTTCCATCACTTTCAGCAACAATAATGCCGGAGGTGCGGGTGCTGCTCTTGGTGGTCTCTTTGGGTCGGTTGGCGCTCTACTGGGTGGCAGTATGTCTGCCAAAGAGTCCAGTACCATGTTGACCTTGGTGGATAACCGTTCTGGCGTTCAATTAGCTTCAGCTGAGGGTAGTTCACGCAATGTGGACTTTGGATTCCTGGGTGGCTTATTCGGAAGTGCGCTTGGAGGAGTAGGCGGAGGCTATTCCAACACGGCAGAAGGGAAAGTGATCGTTGCCGCGTTTACCGATTCCTACAATAATCTGGTGAAAGCCGTTCGTTCTTACAAAGCACAAGAGGTAAAAGGTGGGCTTGGAACAGGCGGTCACTTGGGTGTTCAAGGTGGAGAGTAAGTTCGAAAATATAGGTACTTCAAGAAACTTATTTTAAAATAAGTTTTTCCATGTGCACGTCGCGATCTATTCAAGTTGCGATGTGCATAAAGTAACGCTATGTGAAATTAAAACACAGGGTGCTAACAATACAGAAACATTTAATGCGACTGAATTTGTCGCACAAGTAGACGTAGATACCGTCTGTAAAATCAAGCATTTTTCAGAATATCGTTTTGATAAGCTGACCACTAAGTTCCGCCAGCACTAGCAGACTCGAAGAACGGCTTGGGTAGTTCGGCTTCGCGATCAGTAGTAAATTACTCTCTGTGCTTGCTGTCCTCCGTGCACTGACTTGACTTTATCGCCTACGACGACATCCGCATTGAACCGATTACGCAAACGACACACTTAACCTTTTGACAACCAGATGGCTTGTACTGCTTGCTCAATACTCATGCCGTATTGAAGTGGCAAGACCACCGCCTGTACTTTTCGTAACTGTTCAACCAGCGTCGCTAAAGTAATGGCTTGGCGTACGCTATCAAGCACATTCTGTGCTTCGCGGCGATGCATGACATAAATTACCCCTGCTTGTTTGAAGGGATAATTATTACACTATTGATGTGTAATCTGAATTAGATGGCCGGTAAATTCGGCAATGAAATTTTGTTGTCGGTGCTGAACTGATAATCTTTAAACACATGCTCGGCTGTTAGTATCTGATAAGTCCCATCCGGCAGACGGTGCGTGGTGTCCTTGAGACGGTAGGTGTTGTGCCCACAAGTCCAGCAGTCAAAGTTGCGCATAGCGGTGCACAAACAAGTCTTGTCCATCACAGAGATTTTCTTAGCATTCGGGTGAGCTGCCACCTCGGCGTTGTAAGCTGTGATATAAGCGCAATTTCCGTTACCGTCGAGCAAGTAGCCATAGGCTTCGCAGTTGGGACGAATGCCAGCGCCGATGGCCGGGCTCTTCTTCAACATGCGCATTGGGTAGCCTGTTGGCGAGATCATGTTTACTTCAATGTCTCCCTCATCGGCTTTAAAGTACTCTTGCACGATATTTTCCGGCAAGCCGCACTCACTTGTTGCTGTAAAGCGCGTTGCTACTTGCACCGCCGAAGCACCCATTTCAAGATATGACACTGCATCGCTACCGGTAAAAATTCCACCAGCCGGTATGATTGGAATGTCTAATTTTTCGGCCTGTAAGTACTGATAAATTTCTTTGCAAATTTCTCGCAAATCGTATTTCATCCAGTCCAAACCGAAGCCTAAGTGGCCACCGGCCAGCGGCCCTTCTATCACGATATAATCTGGCAGGCGGTTAAGCTTGGCGTTTTTCCGCATGAAAATTTGCAGCGCACGTAGCGAGGATACAATGATGCCTAGCTTGGCATCGCGGAAACGTGGGTGATCTTCCATCAACGCGAACGAGCCCAGATGCAATCCAGCACTCAAGGTAATTCCATCTATACCGGCAGAAAGCGCCCCGTGCAACCGTACCCGCAACGTTTCGCGCGGTGCATTCATAGTAAGCTTTTCCATACAGTTGACGAAAATCATACCGGGGCCGCGCTTTGCCTCCATGGCTTTACTCAGGTGCAGGCGCGTCGATTCTGCAATCTGCCCAAGATCGAATTGCACCGTGGACTTATCCGTATTAGCAACATTGTATTTGTACTGCTTGAGCTTCGATTTAACAAAATTCGTCTTTAATAGCCGGTCCGTTACAGTCGGCAGCATGGCATCGGAAAGATGCCCGATGCCACCAAGACGCGCAGCTTCCAGCGCCAGTTCGGCAGTGGATATATCAACTCCCATCCCGCCAATCATAATAGGTATCAAATCTTGCTTGCCAAATCTCAACCGAAAATCATTCACACATTTCATTGCCATCCTTTAATTCAAGACGCTACACTAGCTTGGTAATAATAGGCAGTCTCACGCATCATACGCAAATATTTGCTAAAAGAAATCTGGATATTCATAATTAACGAACACCCCGAAAACAGATGATTGATACTGTAGGGATATAACTATTCAACTGCTACAGATTTACCACAGACAACGCAAAGTTAATTTGCATTGATTAACGTGGAAGCTATGGAATTAATCAAAATGGAAGCAGAAGTGTTTGGCAAAAATCATTTACACGCGCACGAAAATGTCTGATTTTAACAGCCTCAAAAATGGACAAGCGCTTCCAGCTTATTTTTCGCCGCGCCGCTGGCGATAACTTCCTTAGCTTTTTTTACCCCTTCCGAAAGCGTTGCAGTCAACCCCGCCACATAGATGGCCGCACCAGCGTTAAGCTGCACAATATCACGTGCGGCACCTGGCTGGTTATCTAACACCGACAACAACATCGTGCGCGCCTCATCAACATTGGCAACGCGTATACTCTCCGGTGATCCTGCCTGTAGATCGAAATCTTGCGGTTGCACCAGATATTCGAACACCTCACCGTTTTTCAGTTCCGCAATATAAGTTGATCCGCTGATAGAGATTTCATCCATGCCGTCTGCACCATGCACCACCAAAACGTGCCGACTACCGAGCTGCTGCAATACGCGCGCCAATTTCACTGTCAGACCCCTCTGAAATACGCCCATTACTTGGTTTTGTGCACCTGCTGGGTTAGTAAGTGGACCGAGCAAGTTGAACAGCGTTCGCACGCCGAGTTCGCGCCGTACAGGTGCAGCGTATTTCATCGCGCTGTGGTGGTTGGGCGCAAACATGAAACCCACACCAATTTCCTGCACATAGTGCGCCACTTGTTGCGGTGTAAGATTGACATTGACACCAAGCTTTTCCAGAATATCAGCGCTGCCACAAGTGCTGGAAACAGAACGACCACCATGCTTGGCTACGCGCGCTCCCGCCGCCGCCGCGACCAGTGCACTAGCTGTGGAAATGTTAAAGGTCTGCGCACCATCACCGCCAGTGCCGCAAGTATCAATTAAATACCTCCCATCCTGCACCACCACTTTACTCGACAGATCGCGCATTACCTGTGCTGCCGCCGCAATCTCACAGACGGTTTCTCCCTTCATATGTAACGCAATCAAAACCGCAGAAATTTGAGCAGGAGTAAGCTCCCCACCCATAATGTGCTGCATCAACTCGATCATGTCATCATGTGGCAAATCTTCACGGATAAGCAGACGATTAAGTAGGCTGGCATAGTTCATTTACGTTCACCGCGCAAAAAATTAGCAAGTAGCTCGTGGCCATGTTCAGTGAGGATAGATTCCGGATGAAATTGCACCCCCTCTATTGCCATCGTTTTGTGACGCACTCCCATGATTTCGCCATCTTCAGTCCATGCGGTAATTTCCAGACAATCGGGCAGTGTAGCACCCTCAATCACGAGCGAATGGTAACGTGTAGCAGTGAAAGGGTTGGGCAGGCCGTAGAAAACGCTACTATTGTTGTGGAAAATGGCCGAGGTTTTGCCGTGCATTAGTTGTTTTGCATGGCCAATCTTGCCACCGAATGATTGGCCAATACTCTGATGGCCGAGGCACACCCCAAGAAGTGGGATGCGTCCGGCGAAACGTTGAATGGCGGCGACAGAAATTCCAGCTTCGTTGGGCGTGCATGGCCCCGGTGAAATTACGATATATTTCGGTTGTAGTGTCTCAATCTGCTCCAGTGTAATCTCGTCATTACGATGCACAACCACATCTGCACCTAACTCGGCGAAATATTGCACCAAGTTGTAGGTAAAGGAGTCATAATTATCTATCATCAGCAACATAATTATACCTAACTACATGATTATATGTTATTTAAATAAAATTTATTAACTGGCAGGCGTCAAGGCTTTAGTGCCTGATTATTAATCAAGCTCTTTAATACAATTGCTCTGCCTAGGAAGGCACTTCGCTATCCTCTGAAACCTGAGCTGGCTTTAATAAACTGCTTGCGAGTACCCTGTCAATTCGTTTACCGTCTAGCTCAAGAACCTCAAGCTGCCATTGTTCCCACACCACGACGTCAGCCACCGAAGGTGGCCGCCCAAGCAGCCACATCATCATGCCGCTAAGTGTATGATATCGCCCCTTGTCTTCTTCAGGGACAGACTTCAGCTCTAATTGATCCTTCAGTTCCGGCACTGGAATCATTCCGTCCAGTAACCACGAACCATCTTCACGCTTTATCGCCCAGCGGTCTTCAATATCGGTCGAATTGAACTCACCGGTAACCGCTTCTAATACATCCTGAAGAGTGACCAAACCCTGAACCTCGCCATACTCGTCTATGACGAAAACCATGTGAGTGCCTGACTCTCGGAATTGAGCCAAGAGTTCCAATCCAGTTAACGATTCAGTCACAAAAACACATGGATTCAGCTGCGCGGTCAGATCTGGAGTTCTGCCACTAATGGTCTCATTGAACAGTTGTTTAAAAGAGGTCACTCCCAGCAGATCGCTCAAACTCCCCCGGCAAACCGGAAAGCGCGAATGATCGGATTGTGCTATGCGTAAGAGATTGTCTTCCAAGGGCAGGTTGGCATCCAAATACTCTATGTCTGCGCGAGGTATCATGAGGGAACCAACTTGTCGTTCATCCAGGCGGAAAACGTTTCGAACCATATCATGTTCGTGCTGCTCAATAATCCCAGCTTCGGAACCTTCCACCAGCATTGCGTGAATTTCCTCTTCCGTTACACTGGGCTCCACTTTCTGGCTCTTTCCCATCATTTTCAGAAGAGCATCAGTGGATGTCGATAGCAATCGTACGAACGGATGCGTCAGTATTGCCAAGATGTGTATAGGTCTGGCCACTAGGCGCGCGATCCCTTCCGGGTTAAATTGTGCAATGCGTTTGGGTACTAGTTCGCCAACAACAATAGATAAATAGGTAATCACCAAAACTACCAAGGCAGTTGCGCCCAGCTCGCTTGAGTCTTGATTAACGCCAAGCGTTTGCAGCCATGCTGCAAACGGGGAGGCAAATACGGCCTCGCCGACGATACCATTCAGGATACCAATTGAGGTGATTCCGATCTGGATGGTGGAAAGGAAACGAGTTGGATCTTCACCCAAGCGTATCGCCACCTCTGCGGAGGCGTCGCCGTCTGCCGCTAGGCGCGCCAGGCGTGACTGACGAGAGGTTACAAGGGCGAGCTCCGACATGGCGAAGATCCCGTTTAGCAAAATCAGGGTTATGAGGAGCAGTATATCCATGAGCTTATGCGAAAAAATAGTGGTGAGGAGATGACTTACAAAAACCGGAGCGGCCGCCTTGGCTGAGGTATTGCCAAATGAGAGGTGGACGGAAATGCAATGCCTGAGTCATTGAGCTTGCTACCGTCTTGTAAATTAACAAGGACTGCAAAAAAAAATCCCCGCTACGTTCATTTCCGAACAGCCAAAAGCCGACGAAAACTCGTACGGAGAATAGACGTGAGAGCAGATAACAAAATACGCTCTCTGATAAGAAATATCCCCAACTTAGTATGCCATTACTAATTTTAGTGGAAGATATATATGCAAGTAAACGATCACTACTGGTATTCATAGGGCGGAGTTAAACCCCGCTCCCCCTGACTGTTATTTTAATTGTAGCTATCATAACAGACGCCATAAATGTTATGTTATCAATTTGATTTAAATGAAAATTAATTTAACCAATACCTATTTTTTTCAAAAAAATGCATTGAGATTATCGCTTTCAACTCTTCAGATAATCGACGAGCCGTGGTTGAAGTTAAACTCGGGAATTAGGCTGCTATAAATGGCAAGTCAATTTTAAAGCTAACCTTTAAGCTTTTTTTAGGATCACACTTTAAAGTTATAAACGTTCCAATTACTGTCAAGGCGATGCTGTCGGATTGGGAATACATGGTGTCTGGAACAGTGCACGGTCTTCTAGGCGAATGGCGGTGAGCGTGCCGCCCCACAAACAACCGGTGTCAAGCGCAATGATTCGAGGGGTAGCTTTCAACCCCAGCGCCGACCAATGTCCGCACACCACTGTGGCCTTGGCGCTGGCACGCCCCGGCACATCAAACCACGGCATGTATCCCTCGGGTATATTGTGTAATTCACCCTTAAATTTGAACTCCATCTCACCTCCCTGTGTACAAACGCGCATGCGCGTGCAGGCATTAGTGATAACGCGCAGACGCTCGTAACCGCTAAGGCTATCTTCCCAATGGTCAGGATGGTTGCCATACATGTGTACGAGAAAATCGTGGTACTGTGTGCCCACTAATGTGGCTTCTACTTCATGCGCCAATTGTTGTGCTTGAGCCACTGTCCAGTTCGGCAGCAACCCAGCATGTACCAGGACGAAATCACCCTCCACATATAGCAGACGCTGCGCACGTAGCCAAGTCAGCAGTTCGTCTCGGTCGGGCGCGCCAAGAATATCGTGCAACGTGTCACAGCGATGTAATTTAGCAGCGCCCTCAGCCACTGCAAGCAAGTGTAGATCATGATTGCCCAGCACAGTGATAGCGGCATCACCTAACGATTTTATTAATCGCAGTACGTTCACCGAATCCGGTCCGCGGTTAACCAAATCACCTACCAGCCATAACCTATCTATTGCTGGGTCGAAGCATAACTTCTCCAGCAACCGCACAAGCTCGGTGTAACATCCCTGTATATCACCTACAGCGTAGGTTGCCATGATTCGCGAACAGTCATTTTGTAATTTTCTGTGCCTTATGAATATAAACTCGGAGTATTTTTAACGCCATTAAAATCTGGACAGTATTCTGGCACCCATTGTGTCAAGGCATGCTTAACTTCTACGTCGTCCTGCGTAGCGTCCGTATTGAACCAAATTAATAAATTTCCCAGCCATGCGGCGTTCACTTCGCGTGCCTGTGCGATTCGAAGTTTTATATGAGGTGTGGGTAAAGTGTGCTCGTTGTCAGCCAGCAATTCCTCATATAGCTTTTCACCCAAACGCAAGCCAACAAATTCAATCCGGATATCATCCTTGCTTAGGCCGGAAAGACGAACAAGATCATTCGCCAGATCAATAATTTTTACTGGATCGCCCATGTCCAATACAAATATTTCTCCGCCTTTACCCATTAAACTGGCCTGCAATACTAATTGCGCAGCTTCTGGAATCGACATGAAATAGCGTGTAACGTCTGGATGTGTGACAGTAATTGGTCCACCCTTCGCAATTTGTTCGCGGAACTTTGGAATGACGCTACCAGTGCTGCCTAAAACGTTGCCAAAGCGCACCATTATAAAGCGCGTTCCGCCAGTTTGCTGCAATCCCTGACATACCATTTCTGCCAGACGCTTACTCGCCCCCATCACATTGGTTGGGTTGACTGCTTTATCGGTAGAGATCAATACAAATTTCGCTACATCATGACGCTGTGCAGCTGTGGCGACCGACCATGTGCCTAACACGTTATTGCGTATCGCCTGCCAAGTGTTATGTTGCTCCATGAGGGGAACATGCTTGTATGCGGCTGCGTGAAAAACTATCGCGGGCTTATACTCAGAAAAGACTTGATCAAGACGAGCAGTATCACGTACATCCCCAATCAGGCAGACAATTTCCAGGTCATCTAATGTCGCGGCCAGCTCCTGTTCCATGTTATACAGTGCGAATTCGCTCAACTCGAACATCACTAAAGTACGCGGTTTGAATTGTATGATCTGGCGACATAATTCCGAACCTATGGACCCTCCAGCGCCAGTTACCAGCACGACTTTCCCGGTAAGTAACTCATGCAGTCCAGCCGTATCCAATTGAACTGGATCGCGCCCCAGCAAATCCTCCAGTTCCACGGCGCGCAATTGCGAAATGGCAATACGTCCACTTAACAGGTCGTCGAATGAGGGTACTGTCAGCACCTTTACTTCGGCCTGATTGCAAATCTCAATCGCACGCTTGCGCACTTGGTGCGAGGCTGATGGCATGGCAATAATGGCTTGCTTCACACTTAAGCGTTCCGTCCACTGCGGCAGGCCATCCAGCGGGCCCAGCACCTTGATGCCATTGATGGTGTGCCCATGTTTATCTACATCGTCGTCCAAAAAACCCACCAGCCGCCAATCGCGTCTGCGTGCCAGCTCTTTGGACAAACCTAAGGCTGCATCGCCCGCTCCTAAAACAAGCACCGGCTCTACATTTAATGTAAGACTGCTGTATAAACCATGCTCTTTCCAAAGACGATAAACTAAACGGCTCCCGCCCATTACAAGCAGCAATAACGCAGGGTTAATCACCAAAACCGAGCGCGGTATTACGGCATTGATGCGAAACAACCACACCACCAAAGGGATCAATGCGGCAGCAGCCAAAACTGCAAAAAAAATTCGGCGCAAGTCAGTTACGCTGGCATAGCGCCATAGGCCACGATACAAACCAAAGCGCCAGAAAATAATACTTTGCAATGGCACTACCCAGATCAGGGTACGAAGCATTTCATCCATGAAATGCGGTGGTGGTTCGAAATTAAAGCGCAACAGATAAGCAAAACCCCACGCAAATGCAGCTGCCACAAGGTCATGCGACATGGCCAGCAGAGTACGTGAATCTAGTTTAGCCACGCTGGCTTCGCTGAAACTTATTCCAACGACTATCCAAAACCAGCATTAGTCCAGCGTACACTCCACCCCATATCAGGAACAGTAGCCATGGCCATTCGGTGGATTGACGTAAACTAAAAAGGGCAGACGCGCCCGCCGCAAACATTAAAGCATATTCAAATAATGCGACATTACGATGTCCCCAACCAATCTGCACCATACGTTGATAATAATGCTCGCGATGTGCTTGAGAGATTTTTTCACGACGCATCATGCGCTTCAGCAAGGTAACACTGGCATCTAAGATGAAAGGAGAAAACACCAGCAACGGAAACCATCCAGGCCATAGCTCTTGTTGCCAGCCCCACAACCCCATAGCGGCGGATAAAAATCCAAGAGGAATGGATCCTGCGTCACCCATAAATACTTGAGCTGGATAAAAATTGTAATAAAGTAAGCCCAAGCCAGCGGCACCTATTGAAAAATTTAACATGGCCTGAGTATCAGCACCATGCATCAGCGCTGCTATGCCATACATGGTGAAACCGAAAAACGTCATACCTCCAGCCAAGCCATCCGATCCATCCATAAAATTGAATAGATTAGTCATCCAAACTACGCACAGCACCACGAGTAAAGCCAGTACGATCCCCTGCGCTAGCAAACCCGATCCGAGCACCAGAATTACAGCAGCAACGATGTGTGCCAACAAGCGCTGTCGTACTGGCATGCCGCGCATGTCATCTAATAAAGAAACAATGAACAGTAAAATCATGGGCAATACCACCCACCAAGCTAATGACAATATCATCAATGCCCAAGCAGACAGGAGGCCTGCCATTAAACCCACTCCGCCAACGCGAGGAATCGGTTCCTCGTGCAATGAGCGCTCATTGGGGATATCTTGAATTTTTTTACCGGTTTTACTATATACAACAATGGTAATCACCAACATCGTGATTAGAGCTGCAATCATGGGTGCGAAATGCGACATAGGGACTTTACTCTATAACTAAATTGGTAATTTCCGCGCAATCAACATTCATGCGAGGGCGTTACCATATGGAAAATTGCTTAACAAATCCTAGCAGCCTGTAAGACTTAAAGTAATCGGCTGCAAATTGAACTGAGCGATTTATTGTTGCTGCGCAATAGAACAACTATTACTCTGCAAAATCGTCAAGTGGGGTAAGCAGGCATTTCGCCGCAAGGTAAAAGCTCGCAAAATCACCCTTCACTCAGCTCAATTCTCGCTACGATTATTTAAGTCCGACAAGCTGTTAGGCTAAGTTGGCATGCTTTATTCAACAATTGGTCACAGCATAAGTACATTCTTACTAGCTCTTCTTACCTAAACGTCGGTGCGACTCTGCAGTCGCTTGCAGCCCCTGTTGCAAAGTATAAGGAGGGACCCAATTTAAATCATGGCGGATTTTACCACTATCAACTTGCAACGAACTAAGTAACCGTTCGACTTGATCAGATTTACCAGACAATTTTCCCAGCGTACGTAACCAGCTAGGCGGGAACGGCAATAAGTGAGCTGGACATCCCATCGCGTTGCCCAATTGGCGCAATAAATCTGGAGTGGAAATTTCCTCTCCGTCACATACCAAATAAGTGTGGCCTGCGGCGACCGGATGGGTCGAACAAGCTATCAAGGCATCCACCAAGTTACCCAGATAAATCAGGCTGCGGCGGTTATGCACAGAAGCAAATGGCAAAGGAATGTGTTTGGTCGCCACCGCCAGCATTTGTGCAAAATTTCCTTTCACGCCTGGACCATAAACCAATGGAGTACGCACAACAACAATTTCCATTCCGGTTTCTTGGCCAATGCGCCACAACGCTTGTTCAGCTTGCCATTTAGAGATACTGTAAAAATCTTGTGGGCTGGGTTCATCCAACTCTGTAAATGACTGAGTTGCGCTGGTCTGTTCACCATTCACCTTTATTGTACTAACGTAGACAAACCGCCTCACTCCAGAACAAGCAGCCTGCCGAGCGAGATTTAAAGTGCCGTGCAGGTTGACCTTGAGAAACTCTGCTAGTGGATCGGCAGCGCGCTCGCGCATTACATGCACTCGTGCGGCAAGATGAATCACTACGTCCGCATCTTGTAGCGCATCAACCCAATTCGTTTCACTATCAATTGCGCCGACGACTATGAGCTTAGCATTTTCAATCCATGACGTCTCTGAACGCACTGCTGCACTTACAGATTGCCCTCGCCGGCGCAATTCAGCACAGAGTGCTTTACCAACAAAGCCAGTAGCCCCGGAAATCATAAATTTCATGATGATAGCTAACGATCAAGCATATAAAATTTTGTAAGGTTTCATTGCGCTACTGCACATTTATCCATGGGATTTTTTTCTCCAACGCAACCATAATATTTTTAAAAACAAGGATGAACAAAAAAATCGTATCATGCTCATAAGATGCCACTTCAAAAATTTAAGACTGTAATGACTACTCCTGCGTGCATGATGAATCGCCTTGGCATCAGGGCATACGGCCACTGCATAGCCCTTTACTCTCAACCTGGCGCATAAATTTACGTCCTCATAATACAGAAAATATCGCTGATCAAATCCACCTATTTTTTTGAATACGTCACGCGGGAATAACATAAACATCCCACCCACCCAATCAGGAAAGATAGACTTATCTTTTACAAGATAGTCGCTGCCTTTACATTTGCCGAATGCTTTGCACAGTATTTTGAAGGGCGTCGGGAAACGACGGGCACTGTCTTCTATCTCACCGCTAGTATTCAATATGAGCGGTGCAGCAACGCCAATTACGGAATCCTGTAGGCACGCACGTAAAGCCTTGAATGGGTTGTCATTCAGCCGAACATCTGGATTTATTACACAAAAAAACTGTCCCGTTGCGTAAGTAAAAGCTTGATTGTGATTGGTTGCGAATCCCTTAGGAATAAGATTGCGAATAACCTTTATTGGAAATAAAAAACTATCAGTCGCGAACGGCAGCCTCTCATCCAGATTAAGTGTGAGAATTAATTCGATCGATAAAGTTCGGCAATGTTGATTGATATCATGCAGCAAATCTTCAATCAGCTGAATTTGTGCATGGCTGACAACAGAAATAGAAATTTCAGGCGATTGCTCTGCAGCAATTTCATACATCAAAAATAATGAACCTGAAGTGCTCGGGTAACATGACTTGCTATTAGGCTCTTATCCATAAATTTTATCTGCCGGTTAGAGACGATAGTCACAAATTCACTTCGGAAAAAAATTAAGTGACACTCCCGATTCACGAAAGATTGAAGTGCCAATTCTCGCCATAACTTTAGAGGGCACCTCGAAAAACCCATTCTCATGAAGCACTTTTGATAAAATTCACCTATC
>NZ_CAKMNW010000055.1 GCF_927904885.1 Candidatus Nitrotoga sp. M5 | reverse complement strand
AAGATACGCCTTTTAAAAATTAGAAATTTGTTTAACGAGGCCATATTTTAAGCAACCAGTTTCTGAATTATCGATGGAGAACGCCATGACACAATCTTCAAATCAAACAGTACAGAATGATTTACTCAAAGATTTAAACGCCGTTATTCACGAAGCCGAGCAATTGTTGAAGTCTGTAGCCGACGAAGGCGGTCATAAAGCGAATGCTTTACGCGATAAGATGGAATCAAATTTGAAGGCAACCAAAGATCGGCTGCGCCAAATCGAAGAGTCTGCAGTTGAAACGACAAAGACGGCAGTGCGAGCCACTGACAATTATGTTCATGAAAATCCTTGGCGTGTTATCGGTGTGTCTGCTGGTATTGGTGTCGTGATTGGGCTGCTGCTGTACAGTTGTTGCAAGGAACGGTCTGGCTGCTCTTAGCGATCCAAAAATATTTGGATAAACAAGCAAGTATCGTAAAGAAAAACATGTTTAATAATAGTATCTATTCGATAATATTAATCAGTTTGTCATTAGCTGCAGTTAGCGGATGCCAAACCACCACTTCAGGCGGTGCGGTCGGCGCACAGCGCTCTCAGCTCATGCTTGTTTCTTCACAGCAATTGGAGCAAATTGCCGATCAAAGCTATAACAAGCTGAAGGCAGAAGCAGAACAAAAAGGGACGCTGAATCAAGATCGCGCGATGTTGGAACGGCTACTTGCGATTACCAACCGCATCAAGCCACATACTGCAACATTCCGTCCTGATGCGCCAGGTTGGAAGTGGGAAACCAACATAATTAGCGACAAACAGCTTAATGCATTCTGCATGCCTGGCGGCAAGATTATTTTTTATTCCGGACTAATTGATGAGTTAAATCTGGAAGATGATGAAATTGCAATTGTATTAGGCCATGAAGTTGCTCATGCCCTGCGCGAGCATTCTCGTGAACAGGTGTCACAAGCAATTGCTGCCAATACCACCATTAATGTTGGTGCCGCATTGTTAGGATTAGGTGGTGGTGTAGCTAATCTGGTTGGTGCGGGTTATCAGGCATTAGTCGCAACTAAATTTAGCCGTACTGACGAGACCGAGGCTGATCAAATTGGTCTAGAGCTAAGTGCACGAGCAGGTTACGACCCACGCGCAGGCGTTACATTGTGGCGGAAAATGATGAAGAGCAAAGGGAGCCAGCACTCACCCGAGTTCCTGAGTAGTCATCCAGCTGATTCAACTCGTATTCAACAAATTGAACAGTTGTTGCCAGCCGTCATGCCACTTTACGAAGCGACACGTAGATAACTAAATAGTTACCTAAGTATCTGCAAATATGTTCGCTAGCGCA
>NZ_CAKMNW010000054.1 GCF_927904885.1 Candidatus Nitrotoga sp. M5 | reverse complement strand
GGCTGCTTGCGTAGCCTGATCTGAACGACAGAATCGAATAATTCAGTGTCGACTATTTAGGCAATTTATTCATAGAGCGCAATTATTTTAACCTGGGCACTAAGGCCGACAGGAGGCTAGTTTTGTCGGGCAGGATTTGCTATCCATTGGTTCCGAACATCATGCGTCTTGCTACGAATTTTTTCGCGCCCGGCAGGCAGTCCAGTATCGTAAGTGCCGCCGCGCGCCCTGGTTTAAGCAGCAACAGATCATTGGAGAAAAGGCGCACTAATCCATCGGTAAAATGCATACCGGCACGGCGGTCAAGCAAACGCTGTTTGCGATAGTTGGCAAGCATGGCATCTGAACCAAGTGCCTCAGGTTCGCAATTAAGAATCACTTGCGCTAGTTCCCACGCGTCGCGCAGCCCCATGTTGAAACCTTGGCC
This sequence comes from Candidatus Nitrotoga sp. M5, assembly GCF_927904885.1. Lineage (GTDB taxonomy): Bacteria > Pseudomonadota > Gammaproteobacteria > Burkholderiales > Gallionellaceae > Nitrotoga. Next base: position 37,244 of record NZ_CAKMNW010000054.1, on the reverse strand, counting down.
GGCCACGGGATGCAGCGTCTGTGCGGCATTGCCGATCAATGCCGTGTGCGGAAGCGTGATTTCGGGTGCGCGCTTGAGCCGCAAGGGAAAGCAGGCGCGTTGCCCAATAGTTAAGAATTTTCCGGTTCGATCACCGAAGTGTTGATGCAGTTTGGCTAAAAAAGTTTCATCATTCCAGTGCAGCATTTCCTGCGCCATTTCCTGCACCGCGGTCCACACCAGTTCATAACCGTCCCTGAACGGCAGCAGTGCCAATGGCCCTTGCATAGTAAAGCGCTCAAACGCAGTGTCCGGCAGCGGGTGGGTGCAGGTGACATGAGCAATGACGGCACTTTGACCGTAATCGCGAATCTCCGGCGGATGGGTGGTTTCCAGCAACTTCCCGCCATCGGCCACAACAGCTAAATGAGCTTCCAGAAGGTGATCGTGCCCTGCATGCTGGTAGTTGATGGATGCGCCACTCGATGTGCTTTGTAGTTGCGTAACGGCAGCGCCAGTTAGACAAGTTGTTGTGCTCCCTTTTGAAGCACTTTGTAATGCGTTTTGCAATGTAGTGTAAGGTAACACGTAGCCCAGTTCTGGCACCTTGAGTTCCTCGGCGCGTAACAGGGTGCGGCCGAAAGAGTTTTTCTGTGAAACGTGGATAGTCTTGATCAACGAAACTTGAGTGATATCTTTCCATACGCTGAGTCTCTCCAGTAACTGACGGCTACCACTGGACAACGCCAAGGCACGAGGGTCAGCACTCACGTTTTCTACGTTGCGCGCTTCGAGCATGGTAATCCGCAATCCGCTGTCGCGCAGTGCGAGCATCAACGCAGTGCCAACCGGCCCTCCTCCGATAATCGCGACGTCGCATTGTGTATTCATGGTTGTCTCATCAAATCTTCAATAGCCGTTACAGTTTTAGGTGCAGCTTCGGTCAATACTTCGCAGCCCTGTGAAGTGATGGCTACATCATCTTCAATGCGGATACCGATGTTCCAGAATGCTTGTGGCACATCATCAGCTGGACGGATATAACAGCCCGGTTCGATAGTAAGTGTCATGCCGGGCTGCAGCGCGCGCCAATTATTGTCCAGTTTGTATGCGCCGACATCATGCACATCCATGCCGAGCCAGTGACCGGTACGATGCATGTAGAAGCGTTTGTAGCTACCGCTTTCCAACACGGCGTCGACGCTGCCATTGCATAGCTTAAGATCGACAAAGCCTTGCGCCAGCACGCGCAAGGCAGCGTCATGTGGGTCGTTCCAATGTGAGCCAGGATGTGCGACTGCAATGGCGGCGGCTTGCGCAGCCAACACCAACTCATATACGTCTTTTTGCGCCTCATTAAAACGACCATTTACCGGAAAGGTACGGGTTATGTCTGCCGCATAGCCATCAGTTTCGCACGCCGCATCTATCAGCAATAACTCGCCATCTTGTAATTGTGCGTTGTTACTGATGTAGTGCAATACACAAGCATTGACACCTCCGGCAACTATTGAGGTATAGGCGGGCGCTTGCGCACCGTTTTTGCGAAATTCGTGCAGCAACTCTGCCTCGATTTCATATTCCATTTTGCCGGGGCGAGTGGCGCGCATAGCGCGAATATGCGCAGCAGCCGAAATGGTGGCGGAGCGTCGCATGGCGGCAAGTTCGTCACTATCTTTAATTAAACGCATTTCATCAAGCAGCATGCGTATGTCATGAATTTCATTTGGCGCGGTTACGCCACTACGAACCTTTGTCTGCACACATGCGCGCAGTGCAAGGATGCGATCATCCCACGAAGCATGAGCGCCAAGCGGATGGAACAGTGCAGATTGGTTGCCCATCAGCTCGGTGAGCTTGTCATCCAGTTGTGCGATGGGGAATGCCGCATCAAAGCCAAATTTTTCTTTTGCGCCATCTGGTCCGTGGCGAAAGCCATCCCATATTTCGCGCTCCATATCTTTTGCGCGACAGAACAGAATGGACTGCGGTACAGCACCAGCAATCAGTACAAGTACTGCTTCCGGTTCATCAAAGCCAGTAAGGTAGTGAAAGTGGCTATCAAAACGATAGGGATAGTACGCGTCGCCATTGCGCAATACTTCCGGTGCGGTGGGAATAACAGCAATACCACGCTGCATCTGATTAATAAGGCGGTTACGGCGGCTGGCATAAAGAGAAGTATTAAACATGAGTAGTATTGTGTTGTGAACGTAATTCGTTGTCGAGTTTTTCAAGGCGATGAGGTGTTCCCACATCCAGCCAACGGCCCCTGTAATGTTCGCCGCCCACCTTGTTAAGTGCAATCTGGGCACGTAATAGTGGTGCTAATGGTGCAATGGTGCTACGTGGAATGCTAGCGAACATGCTGGGCTGATAAATTCCTATGCCACTGAAAGTAAATGCGGGTGTGTTATTGACTATTCTGCCACTGACTAAACCGAAATCTCCGTTGGGATTATGCGCAGGGTTATTGACTAACACCAGATGTGCGGTATCGCCGCTTGCATTGAGTGCAGCCGCACGTTCGGGTAGTTGAGCAACATCATAGTCGCAGTAAATGTCGCTATTAATGACGGCAAACGGCGCATCGCCCAATAATGGTAATGCATTAGCAATGCCGCCCGCTGTTTCAAGTGCAGGATTTTCCGCTGAGTAGTGGATGTGTATGCCGAACTGGCAACCATTGCCTAACGCAGCTTCGATTTGATTGCCGAGATGGGCGTGATTTATTACGAGGTCACAGATGCCCGCTCTCGCCATATTCTCGATATGCCACACAATGAGCGATTTGCCGCCAGCTTGTAATAAAGGCTTGGGTGTGTGGTCAGTGAGCGGACGCATGCGTTCACCACGTCCGGCGGCCAGCAGCATGGCTTTCAAAAAGTATACCCCACAACGGGTTGTTTTTTTTCTAGGGTATCCAGTAAGCGCAGTAGAGGCTTTAAATCCCCGTAGCGCTCGCAAGTGCGGCGCAAATATGCCATCACTAGCGGTAAGTCTTTCAGATAACCGTCTTTGTTGTCCCGGTGATACAGACGAGCAAAGACCCCCAGTACTTTTAAATGCCGCTGTACGCCCATCCATTCATAATCCAAGAAAAAATCGCTAAAGGAGCTGTGTACCGGCAAACCAGATTTGCGCGCTTTTTCCCAATAGCGAATCAGCCAGTCCAGCACTTCGGCTTCTTCCCAATGAATATAAGCATCTTTGAACAATGAAGCCAGGTCATAAGTGATAGGCCCATAGACTGCATCCTGAAAATCCAGTACACCTGGGTTAGGTGTACTGACCATCAAGTTACGTGAATGATAGTCACGATGAACAAACACGCGCGGCTGTGCCAAATTGTTCTGGAGAATGCGCTGAAACACGGTTTCTAATGTTGCGTTTTGTTTCTCGTCCAACTTGATCTGTAAATGTTTAGCGACATACCATTCTGGAAACAGGTTCATTTCGCGCATAAGTAGTGCTTTATCGTACTGTGGCAATTCAAATTCGCGGCTTGCTAGCTGAATAGTGATCAATGCATCGGTGGCGGCGCTGTATAGTTCGTGCGCATTGTTGGTATTAAGTGCTTGCAGGTAAGTAGTGCTGCCCAAATCAGTCAGCAACAGAAAGCCTTGTTCCAGATCCTGTGCCAGCACTTGCGGTACATGCACCCCCGCTGCACCAAATAGTTGGGCGATATGAATAAATGGACGACAATCTTCGTTTTGAGGCGGCGCATCCATTACTATCAGCGAGCGATCGGCGAAAGTAGCGCGAAAATAGCTGCGGAAGCTGGCATCGGCAGAAGCTGGCGAAATGTTGAATAAACTATCTGGAAACTTGCTATGAAGCCATGCTGTGATCTGTTGTTGACGTTTCATTATTGATTTTGGATTGCCTAAATCGTGGATTTGTGCGATTTTAGCACCTTAAATTCGTCGACCCATGTTCCATGCGTTTTCGCCTTTCCCCTATTGCGCTTTCCCTGCTCTGTACTTTCACGCCTATGGTTTATGCCGAAGGGGATGTTTTGCGGCTGAAGCTGGATCGTACCTTCGCGAATTTGCCAAAAAGCGACGAAGATACACCTGCTTTCATTTCGGCACAGCGTTTGGAAGGCCAGACAGCGAATGAGATCGTTGCTAGCGGCAAGGTTGAGATGCGTAAGCGCGGGCAGACTATATTCGCCGATCGTGTGGTGTACCAGCAAAACAGCAAAGAATTGGTTGCCGAGGGCGCAGTGCGCATAGAACAAAACGGCATCCAGATGCAGGGCCCGCGTGTGGAGCTCAATCTGGATACGAACATCGGCAATATGACGAAGCCAGTATTTAAGTTCGCCGTCAACGATTCGCGGGGGAAAGCCGACATTCTGCATATGAAGGGCCAACAGAGCTACTCAGTGCAGAATGTAGAATATACCATGTGCCCCATAGGCGACGACGACTGGGTGCTGAAGGCGAGCGAACTGGAAATCGATAGCGACCGCCAAGTAGGGGTGGCACGCAACGCCCGCGTGGAGTTTTTGGGTGTGCCAATTTTGTATACGCCGTGGATGGACTTTTCGCTCAGTGAAAAGCGTCAATCTGGTTTTCTTGGCCCGGTGTTCGGTAGTACGGCAAGGAGTGGTAGTGAAGTAGCGATGCCCTATTACTTGAACCTCGCCCCCAACCGTGATGCAACCATTGAGCCGCGTGCAATGGCCAAGCGTGGCTTGATGGTTAACAACGAACTTCGCTATCTGGGTACAAATTATGCCGGTCAGGCACGTTTGGATATATTGCCTGACGATGCGCTTACTAAAACCACACGTTTGCGGTCATCGTTCCAGCATGCTCAAAACTTTGGTTATGGGTTGAGCGCATCGGCAAACCTCAACTACGTATCAGACGATGCTTATTTCCGTGATCTGTCGAACACGTTGAGCGATACGTCGTTAACCAATCTGGTGCGTGAAGGTGTACTGTCCTATAGCGGTAGTTGGTGGAATGCCTCAGCGCGGATGCAGAGCTATCAAACCATACAAGATCCGGCTGTGCCAGTGATAGAACCCTATCGCCGTTTGCCACAAATAACCTTAGGTGCGGAACGTCAGTTGGCTGGTGGAAATATGGCGCTTACCGGAGAATTTGTAAGTTTCAGCCATCCCACTGCTGTTAATGGGCAGCGCTTGATAATGTATCCCAGTTTCAGCTATCCGCTGATGACCACCCCATCATTTTATTTGACTCCAAAAATGGGCGTACACCACACTGATTATTCGTTGGGTGCAAACAATTCGGCGGGGCTACCTGATGCAAGCCGCACCTTGCCGATTGTCAGTCTGGATAGCGGCATAGCGCTGGAACGCGATTGGAAGGTGGGGGAAAGTGAGTATTTGCAGACGCTAGAGCCACGCGCTTATTTCTTATACATTCCATATCGCAATCAAAGCCTGCTGCCGAATTTTGACACAGCCCAGGCCGACTTTAACTTTGCCCAAATATTCACAGAGAACCGTTTTTTCGGTAGCGATCGTATTGGTGATGCCAAACAAGTAACGCTGTCGCTTACTTCGCGTTTGCTTGATGCGAATAGTGGCGCAGAAAGGTTGCGCGTAGCCATAGGTCAGCGCTTCAGCTTTAAGACACCGTTGGTAAAGCTGGCGGGCTCCGAGGAAGGCACCAACAACAAATCGGATATTTTGCTTGCTGTTTTAGGCCAGATTACTCCCAAGTGGTCGCTGAACAGCGCCTTTCAGTACAACCCCAATCAAGCGCGCGGAGAGAAATTAAACGTGGGCGCGCGTTACCAGCCGGAAAGTGGCAAAGTACTCAACCTGGGTTACCGGTTTACGCGTACTAGCCTGAAACAAATGGACATATCCACGCAGTGGCCATTGTCGAGTCGTTGGAGTGCAATGGCACGCTGGAATTTCTCTTTGAAGGATAGCCGTGTTTTGGAGCTGCTGGCTGGGCTCGAGTATAATGCTTGCTGTTGGACGACAAGAATAGTGGCACAACGTTTTGCGACAGCCACCAATGAACTTTCGACCGGTATCTTTGTTCAATTGGAATTGAGTGGCCTAGTCAGAATAGGCGCAAATCCTTTGAATGCGTTGCGTCAAAGTATTGCCGGCTTTACAAAATTGAACGAACCCGTAGCTGTTAGTCCAGAGCAGGGATTACATTAACAAGTTTTCACTTAGGAATAAAGATTATTATGCTGCATATCAAGTTGATGCTAGCACTCCTTTTGTCAATAGCCTGCATGGTAAACGGCTACGCCGCTGGTGTGCAGGAAAATCCCGGCGCAACGAACAAAATCAAGTTGAAAGCCACACCCAAATCCAAAGCTACAGCCAAAGCTACAGCCAAAGCCACAACTGCCGTTGCTGAAGTGCCTGCATCAGGCGTAGCGCAAGAAAATACGTCGAAAATTCAGGCCTCACTGCCTGCAATTGATGAGCCAGTTGCTGAAATAACTGAAAAAATATCGCCTCCAAGTAAAACCATACCGCCTGGTGATGATTTGCAACCGAAAGAAACTACGTCGCAAATTCAGGTCGCGCTGCCAGCAGCTGATGAGCCAGTCGCTGACATAACTGAAAAAATATCACCTCCAAATAAAACTATACCGCCTGGCGATGATTTGCAACCAATTGATGCACCGAAAGAAACTACGTCGCAAACTCAGGCCACATTGCCAGCAGCTGATGAGCCAGTCGCTAACATACCTGAAAAAATATCGTCTCCCAATAAAACTATACCGCTTGGCGAAGATTTGCAACCAGTTGATGCAACAAAAGAAACTACATCGCAAACTCAGCGTATATTGATCGATAAAATTGTCGCAGTGGTAAACAACGATGCAATTACCCGCTATGAACTTGAAGACCGGCTCAGCATTGTAGAGCGCCAGTTAAAAAAGCAGGGCACAACGTTACCTGACACAGAAATGTTGAGAAAACAGATACTGGAACGAATGATCATGGAAATGCTGCAAGCTCAATTTGCTAAGGAAACCGGTATCCGCATTAATGATGTCCAACTCGACAAAACCATGCAGCGTATCGCACAGGAAAACCAATATTCCTCATTGGCCGAATTTCGCGCCCAGCTGGAGCAGGAAGGAGTGGACTTCAGCAAATTTCGAGAAGAAATTCGTGGCGAAATGATTAATGCTCGTCTGCGTGAACGCGAAGTGGACAGTAAACTGGTGATTAGTGAGGGCGAGATCGAAAGTTATCTGAATACTCAGGCCAAGAAATTGGGTAATGATGAGGAATTCCTTTTGGCACATATTTTGATACTGGTGCCGGAACAGGCCGATGCCAAAACAATCCGAGCAACCCGGTTACGTGCCGAGCAAGCCTTGGAACAATTGCGCGATGGCGCGGAATTCGCTCAGGTAACGGCTGGATTTTCTGATGCCCAAGACGCCTTGCAAGGCGGTAATCTGGGCTGGCGATCGGCTGATCGCACGCCGTCTATTTTTATGGACGAACTGAAAAAAATGGTTCCCGGCGAGACCAGCCCAGTATTCCGCAGCCCTAACGGTTTCCACATCCTCAGGCTACTTGATAAACGCAGCAAAGCAAATTCTGTGCTAATCACACAGACCCAAGTACGGCACATTCTGATCAAAACCAGCGAACTAGTACCAGAGAATGAGGCCAGGAACCGTCTGTTGGTTATCAAACAGAACATAGAGGATGGCGCCTCTTTCCCCGAGCAGGCCAAGCTATATTCCGAGGACGGCAGTGCTGCGAAGGGTGGCGATTTGGGTTGGATTTCGCCCGGCGACACGGTACCTGAATTTGAATCCGCGATTAATCAATTAGAGATCGGGCAGATGAGTAGCGCCGTGCAAACCACTTTCGGCTGGCATCTGATTCAGGTATTAGATCGCCGCAACGCCGATATCAGTGAGAAACAAAAAAATCAGCAGGCGCAAATGGCGATACGTGCCGATAAATCCGAAACTGCATATCAGGACTGGCTGCGCCAGTTACGTGACGGGGCTACTATCGAGTACCGCCCTGAAAAAGTAATCTAATGGCACAGGTCACGTTGTTGGCAGTTACCGCCGGTGAACCTGCTGGCATTGGCCCCGACTTATGTCTGCAATTAGCCCACCATGAGCAGGCACTGGTGCTGTTGGCCGACAAGCACTTACTGCAACAGCGTGCGGACCTGCTTGGGCTAAATATTCAATGGCATGATTATGATCCGCAGCAAATATCTCCTCTGCCAACCGGGCATTTGCGCGTGCTGCATCTGCCAACGGCAGAACCCGTTCAGGCCGGTCAACTGAATTCAGCCAACAGTCGCCATGTACTCAATCTGCTAATCCGCGCGATGCAAGGCTGCCAGTCGGGCGAATTCGCTGGCATGGTCACCCTGCCTGTACACAAAGGCATCATCAACGATGCGGGCATTCCATTCACGGGACACACTGAATTTCTAGCGGAACACTTACATGCCGAGCAAGAGGTCATGATGCTTGTGGGCGGTGGCCTGCGTGTAGCGCTAGCTACCACTCACCTGCCTTTGCGGCAGGTAGCTGATGCAATCAAACCTGCATTATTGGAAAGCGTGCTGCACGTTATTCAACGTGATCTTAAGCGGCGTTTCGGCATTGCCAAGCCTCGCATTCTGGTTGCCGGTCTCAATCCTCATGCAGGTGAGGGAGGCTATCTTGGACGCGAAGAAATCGACATCATGATTCCAGTGCTGGATCGGTTACGTGCGCAAGGTATGGATGTCAGCGAACCCTTACCTGCCGACACACTTTTTACCCCGCAACGGCTTGCGCAATGCGACTGCGTGCTGGCCATGTACCACGACCAAGGGCTGCCGGTATTAAAGTACGCCAGCTTCGGACGAGGTGTGAATGTAACGCTGGGCCTGCCCATCATTAGAACCTCCGTGGATCATGGTACGGCGCTGGAGCTGGCCGGTAGCGGGCGCGCAGAGGCGGGCAGTTTGCTAGAAGCCATTCAAATGGCGGCAGATATGGCGCAACACGAAAGACTACATGATCCAGCCCTTCCTTGATCGAGAGATCGTTATACTCGCACAAGCAATGACCCAGATTTTTTTGACTGGATTTCCACTTTCGTAAGAATGAGACTGTCCTGGTACTCCCATGCATAAAGCACGCAAAAGATTCGGCCAAAACTTCCTGGTGGATGAACATATCATCGCCGACATCGTCCGAGCGATCCGCCCGGAAGCAACCGATATCATGGTGGAAATTGGCCCCGGCCTGGGTGCGCTGACGCGTCCTTTGCTGCAGGGGCTTAATCAACTGCACGTAGTGGAAATCGATCGCGACATTATCGCGCACCTGGAAAAAGACTACCCTCAGGATAAGCTGACCATTCATGCAGGAGACGCACTTAAATTTGACCTGGCGCAATTGCCTGCGCCCTTGCGTATTATCGGTAATTTGCCCTATAACATTTCTTCGCCGTTGTTATTCCACTTTTCAGATTACTGCGAACGCATACACGACATGCACTTTATGTTGCAGAACGAAGTTGTGGAGCGCATGGTAGCTGAACCCTCAACCCCAGCCTATGGTCGCTTGTCAGTGATGCTGCAATACCGTTTCCACATGGAAAAATTACTCGACGTTCCGCCGGAATCTTTTCGGCCCTCACCCAAAGTGAATTCCGCCATTGTGCGCATGATCCCGCTGCCAGCGAGCGAAGTGCTGGTGCAAAACAAAAAATTATTTGCACAAATTGTCGCCGCAGCCTTCGGGCAACGGCGCAAAACCCTCCGTAATACGCTCAAGGCCTATTTGACGGAGGATGATTTCGTCCGACTAGGAATTGATGCGCAACTGCGCGCGGAAAACCTGGGAGTAGCGGAGTTTGCTCGCATCACCAATGAATCTAGTTGACGAGACCAGAGTCTTAGTTTGGATAATGGAAAAATAAATGTCCACTGGGACTTGTCGACCATAACAACTTGTCTTGAAATATTTTAAGAACTGATCACCATTATGGATAGGATCAATAGTTTTATAAGATGCCGGTAGTACCGCCGTACCAATTAAAAAAGGACTTTCAGTTTTTTATTTGAAAATCCATTATTAATTGGTACGCCCGGAGCGGTAATTCTGGGCGCTGGCAAATAGTTATTCTAACGCCTTAGTAGACTTCCTAGTCCAGATAAATTTGTAACTAAATAATCTACTTAGCCGCCCCATCTTCCCTTAATGTTAACTATTTACCGTGGCAATTTTTGAATTTTTTTCCGCTTTGACACGGGCAAGGGTCATTTTGGCCTATATTGCCAAAACGTTTGACGATCTGATTTCGCTTTTCTGAAATGTCGGCCGTTGTTATAAGTTGGTCAATCTTTCGTTTATAGACATCATCTAAAAAAAGTGTTGGGCTCCAACCCTCAATAAATTTATTCACAATATAGCTATCTATTGCAGAGCTTGCTACGCCAGCCACTGGGTATATAAGTCCCAATACATTCGGGTAGATAAACCGTGCAAACTTCATAAATTGTGATTGCTTAGCGCCTTTGTTCATTAACGTTTGCAATATCTTTTGTTCATCATAATCCGTGGACGAATACCATTTTCTGAATAATCCGCCGTTAAAAGTATTTCTACACGCAATAATTTCTTCCATCGTAATGGTGCGATTTTTGTAGAGAGAAAATAAATCTGGAATACCTTTTACTGAAGAGATTTTTGAGAACGGCGAGATGCTGTCTTTTCGGGCGAGTGGTACTAAAGAACCTAGTTTAATTTCCAAGTATTGCTTGACGAACCCGTCTTGAACTACAGAATCAATTGCCAACTCAATCTGTAGCATTAAACTGTTAGTGACAGCGGAAACTCTAAGTAATTTGTTGGCATCAATCGGATTGACGTCATTAGTTGAAGTTGTTGTTATACCAAGAGTCGAAAAGGTTCCTCTTAATAAATCACTGTTTAAGTCAGAATCTATAAGCTTATAAAATTCTTTAGAAATAATTATTTTTGCGTTGTCGGTGTATTGAATTAGCAGGGACTTTGTTTTGACATCGATTCCTGCCAAGGAACTGATGTTTTTTTCAAATCTCTGCATTTGATCTATTTGTGGAATTACTCCACCTAAGCGCATCGTCCCAGAAGCACTGTCGTCTGCCCATATCGCACTTGTTTGTGGCTCTATAACAACCTTAATTATTTTACTGTCAAGTAATTTTAGGGTGTCAGCGATCCCAATAGTGTATAAAAGAACTCGAAAATCAGCTAGCCTTAAAAAAATTTCATCATGAATAATTAAACTGGTAAAGAAGGACGACAACCCACTTTCTAAAAGTTCTTTATATTCATATCGAGAGTCATATCCAACTTGAAACGATGCTATGTTTTTTTCATCACCTTCCAAAGCTACTTGACACAAAATAGTTTTACTTGGGAAATTTTGTATAAGAATTTTTGTCATTTAATACTTGTGTATAGAGGTTGCACAGCAATAACAGTTTCCCCGTCCAAGTAACATGGGGGGCTATAAATGCATCAGGCAGAATCTAGCATCAAAATACTCATACTACTAGCAAGAAAAATAATGGGTCAAGTTACTTTATTTATAATAAATTTACAGGCGTATCCCACTTCATTCGTCAATTTGACGTCCTTGCTTAATTGCGTTATTGACCAAACAGGTGATACGGCTGACTGAGCCTGAATGTTCAAGTCCAAAGTATCGTGATATGTTCAACTAAATGAAATAATGTCCAACATCTGATCCCTCTCCATAACCATCAACTATTTGCCCACTCTAATTCAGAGCTGCCATTCCCCGCATGCACTAAGTTAATGAGCAGTTCGTTACAGTGGTATTTCATGCAGGTGTCGAACCTAACGAACTTGGCTACAAACGAAATATCATTCACTTGCCAAGGTGCTTGTCGGCCAAGCGCCATGCCAAATAAAATAGGTGCGTTCATAATCGTATTGCCCATTACAAATCACATAGAGCCGAAATCGAAATTTTAGCTATACTTTGCAACAGCAGTGTACGTTGTCCGATTGAATAACCATAACGGAGATCAGCATGGTGGAGTCTACTTTGGTGTTGGCAGCGAGTGCATTACAGCGGCGCGCTTTTCTCAAGTTGCTCAGGCAGGTGGGGACCTTGGGCGCTGCAAGCGCATTCGGCAGTACGGCTTTGGCGGCACTTGCTGGAGAATCCGGTAGTGTCACGCTGCCGTTCGAAAATGGTGAGCGTGAACTCGTCGCCTACCCGCAAAAGCGCCCGCTGATCTTGCTCACTGCGCGCCCGCCACAGTTGGAAACCCCATTCAGCGTATTCAAAGAAGGGGTGATTACGCCCAACGATGCCTTCTTCGTACGCTATCACTGGAGCGACATTCCCACCTCGATTGATGCGTTGAGCTATCGGTTGCGCATCGGTGGCAACGTCAACACTCCGCTCGACTTGTCGCTTGCCGATCTCAAGCAAATGGCCGACGCGGTCGACCTGGTCGCTGTCAACCAGTGTTCCGGTAACAGCCGAGCGCACTTTACGCCGCGTATCAATGGCGGCCAGCTCTCAAACGGAGCCATGGGTAACGCACGCTGGACCGGTATCCCGCTGCGTAAGGTGCTGGAAAAGGCGGGCGTGAAAGCAGGTTCAGTGCAGGTCGCATTCAATGGTCTTGATGCACCACCCGTAGGTGATGGGCCTGATTTCATAAAGGCACTTAATATCGATCACGCGCTCGATGGTGAAGTCATGCTGGCGTGGCAAATGAACGGTGCCGACCTTCCGCTGTTGAACGGCTATCCATTGCGGCTGATCGTCCCCGGTTACTACGGTACTTATTGGGTGAAGCACTTGTCCGACATTACAGTAACCGACAAGGTATTCGATGGGTTCTGGATGAGTAAGGCTTATCGCATCCCAGACAATCAGTGCGCCTGTATTGAGCCGGAAAAAGAGCCCGTCAAGACCACACCGATCAATCGTATGAACGTGCGCTCGTTCGTGACCAGCCTGACAGATGGCATGTATGTCTGGAATGGACGCCCGGCCACCGTGCGCGGGATCGCTTTTGATGGCGGGTACGGCGTGGCCGAGATTGCGTTTTCGGCCGACGGTGGCAAGAACTGGCAAACCGCCCAGCTGGGCAAGGATTTGGGCAAGTATTCATTCCGCGAATGGAGCGCGACATTCACGCCAAAACACAGCGGGAAGCACGAATTGCTGGTACGTGCGGTCAACCGGATAGGTCAGAGCCAACCGCTTAGCCCATTATTGAACCCTGATGGCTATATGCGCAATGTGGTCGAGTCGACCCACGTCGTTGCTGTTTAAGGAGAAGTGTATGAGAGACATCTTCGTTCGCATCGTGCTGGCGGTGAGCACCCTCGCACCATACTCTGCAATCGCCCTCGATATCCAGCTACCGCCTGAAACTGCGGTATTCAAGCCGAATGAACTGCCCGGCTACATACTGGCCCAACGCAATTGCACGATTTGCCACTCGGTTCATTACATACAGTCGCAGCCGCCCTCTTCACCGCGCGGCTATTGGGAGGCCACCGTCAAGAAAATGAAGGTGACATTTGGTGCGAAATTTGCAGACGAAGATATCCCTGTAATCGTCGACTATCTGGCCAAAACCTATGGCGCAGAACGCAGCGTCGGAACGACGAAACCAAACACAGCGGATAAACCGGCGATCGTCGCCCTCACGGCAACCTCTGCCCCGGCCGACGCGAAAGCCTTGCTCGCTGCTAACAACTGCATGGCATGCCATGCGATCGACAAAAAAATCGTAGGGCCAGCTTTCCGGGATGTGGCGGCGAAATATGCTTCTAATACAAAAGCGGCTGCGCTGGTAGCGCGCAACATCCGTGATGGCGGCTCCGGCAAATGGGGGGCGGTGCTAATGCCGTCTTTCAGGCAACTTAGCGAAGCTGAGGCCGATATCCTTGCACATTACGTCTTGTCTCAAGGAGACCTATAAAACCCAAGTTTGCGAGCCGCTGCTTTGAGCTTGTCTGCTTACCCCATTTGTTAACTAAACTTATCCCAAATTATCAAAAACCATTTTGACGGTTGGTGTCGGTTGTGTATAATGCGCGATTCTGTAAAACCGCATTTTAAGCGAGGTTGTTATGTACGCAGTAATCAAGACCGGTGGTAAGCAGTATCGTGTTGTTGCAGGCGAAACCTTGAAAATTGAAACTGTTACTGGTGAAGTCGGTAGTGCTATCGTGCTGGACAAGGTACTTATGGTCGGCAATGGCGACACTGTATCTGTTGGTCAACCTTTATTGACTGGCGCTACTGTCACGGCAACTATAGTCGCGAATGGCCGTGGCGAGAAGATCAAAATCTTCAAGATGCGTCGACGTAAACATTACCAAAAACATCAAGGTCACCGTCAAAACTTCACAGAGATCCGCATTGACGGTATTTCAGCGTAATATTGAGGGAGAAGAAACATGGCATCAAAAAAAGGTGGTGGAAGTACCAGTAACGGTCGCGATTCACACTCAAAACGCCTCGGCGTAAAGACTTTTGGCGGCCAATTAATTAGCGCTGGCAGCATTATCGTGCGTCAGCGCGGTACGCGATTCCATGCTGGTGAAAACGTTGGTATGGGCAAGGATCACACTTTGTTTGCGAAGATTGCTGGCAAAGTAGAGTTCGCCGTTAAAGGAGCACATAGACGCAAGACTATCTTTGTGGTTCCAGCTTAAGTACTCCTAGCTAAGTATAATGAGCCCTATCGCGAGGTAGGGCTTTTTTATTTGCAGGGATATAGCAGACACATGAAATTCATTGACGAATCAAAAATTGAAGTTTTTGCAGGCGCGGGCGGCAACGGTGCGGCCAGCTTTCGGCGTGAAAAATTTATCGACAAGGGTGGCCCAGATGGTGGGGATGGCGGCTGGGGCGGCAGTGTGTATGCGCTAGCAGACCGTAACATCAATACTCTGGTGGATTATCGTTTTGCGCGACATCACCGCGCGCGCAATGGTGAACCTGGTCGCGGTGCAGACTGCTACGGTAAAGGTGCGGAAGATATTGTATTGCGCATGCCAGTTGGCACAGTTATCACTGACATTGAAACCGGTGAAATGATTGCTGACCTGGATCACGATGGACAAAAAGCATTGCTCGCCCAAGGTGGCAAAGGTGGCTTAGGCAATCTGCACTTTAAATCCAGCACCAACCGCGCCCCGCGTCAATGCACGCCAGGTGTTGAAGGTGAGCATCGTGAACTGCAATTAGAGTTGAAAGTACTCGCCGACGTGGGTTTGCTAGGGATGCCAAATGCAGGCAAGTCTACCTTCATTCGTGCAGTTTCTGCTGCCCGCCCTAAAATAGCCGATTATCCCTTTACCACGCTGCACCCGAACTTGGGTGTGGTGCGGGTGTCGCCCGAAAATAGCTTCATTATCGCCGACATTCCAGGCTTGATTGAAGGTGCTGCCGAAGGCGCTGGGCTGGGACACCAGTTTCTACGCCATTTGATGCGTACCCGTTTGCTACTTCACTTGGTTGACATTGCCCCGATGTATGAGGGAATCGATCCGGTGAGTGAAGCCCATTCAATTCTTAATGAACTGAAAAAATATGATGAAGCGCTGTATAACAAGCCGCGCTGGTTAATATTAAACAAGCTTGACCTGCTAGAAGATAAAGATGAAAAAGTGGCTGCTTTTCTGCAAGAGTTTGGCGACTATACGCGTTATTTTGCTATCTCCGCGATTAATGGCGAAGGCTGTAAAGAACTTTGCTATGCCATCATGGAGCATGTGGAGCAAGTCGCTAGACAGGAAGAATTGGCCAACGCCGAAAACGCTCAAAAAACCGATACCCCAATACTTTAATGCATCATGAAAACCATTCTGGCTCAGTGCAAACGCATCGTCGTCAAAGTTGGAAGCAGCCTGGTCACCAATCAGGGTGACGGACTTGATATCCCCGCAATCCGGAACTGGGCGCAGCAAATTGCTACGCTACGAGAAGATGGGCATAAAGTAGTATTGGTCTCCTCTGGCGCGATTGCTGAAGGCATGCAGCGACTAGGCTGGAAACAACGCCCCAGCGCCTTGCATGAATTGCAGGCAGCTGCTGCAGTTGGTCAGATGGGCTTGATACAAGTGTATGAAAGCTGCTTTAGTGCGCACGGCCTGCATACAGCACAAATATTGCTCACCCATGCCGACCTCGCCGATCGTGAGCGTTATCTCAACGCCCGGTCTACACTGCGCACGCTGCTGACCCTCGGTGTTATTCCTGTCATCAATGAAAATGACACCGTAGTTACCGATGAAATAAAATTTGGCGACAACGACACTCTAGGTGCGCTGGTTGCCAACCTGATTGAGGCTGATGCGCTTATTATCCTTACTGACCAGATCGGACTTTATACTGCCGACCCACGCAAGGATCCAAATGCTACGCTAGTCAGCTTAGCGCAGGCTGGCGATGAAAGGCTAGTAACCATGGCCGGGGGAGCAGGTAGCCACATCGGGAGCGGCGGAATGCTCACCAAAGTGCTCGCCGCGAAACGTGCTGCGCGTAGCGGTGCGCATACTGTGATCGCATCTGGCCATGAAATAGATGTGTTGCCACGCCTGATGCGTGGCAACAGTATCGGCACGCTGCTGGAAGCGCAACCTTTACCTCTGACTGCGCGCAAACAATGGCTGGCGGATCATCTGCAAATCAGCGGCAAGGTGACGTTGGACGCTGGCGCAGCGCATGCGCTGCGTAACGAAGGCAAAAGCCTGCTACCGATCGGTATTACCAACGTGAGTGGGAAATTCGAGCGCGGCACAGTGGTCGCCATTTTAGATATGAATGGACAAGAAATCGCACGCGGCTTGGTTAACTACAATGCTATGGAAACGCGCCGCATCGCCGGCCATTCCAGTAATGAAATCGAATCCCTCTTGGGCTATGTTGATGAGCCAGAGCTGATACATCGAGACAACTTGATTATATTGTGAGCAACAAGAGAAATTTATTGCGCCAACTGGCTCACTGATATTTCAGTACTTGGCTTTGTCAGCATGTCCATGGATACGCCACCCAGAATTATTGGAGTCAATAATTGAATCAATATTATTCTGAACGCCTGTATTCGGCTTTAGGGTATCGTGCTCCCATCGAGTTCGAGAATCAGGCAGATTAACCATGGAGTGTCCACTTTTTCGTAGGCGCTCTCTAGACCGCTATTGACCATGAACGGACATCACCATTAACGAAAAACTCAGTTTCCCATAATTTTACCGCTCTGTTTACCTGCAAACCAGCATTCTAGAAACTCTATACACTGAACGAGTTTCGCCGGTACAAGATGTCGAGCAGGATATAAAGCATAGAGTGTTAGGCTGGGTTTTTTTGAATCCGGCAGCACTTCAATAACTTCGCCTTTCATCAGCGTTTCTCGACAGACAAAGTCCGGGATAAAGCCAATGCCGAGGCCCTTTTTAATTGCCTCCATCATAAAGATCGTACTGTTAACACGCAGTGTCCCTTGAATAGGAATACCATCTTCTATCGGCCAGACGTTCTTGCCCTGAAAGTAGCTATACACAAAGCAATTATGATCTTTCAAGTCACGCGGCAGGATAATGGCGGGGTGCGTTTCAAGATACTGGGGCGAGGCAAGAACTCGGTAATTGAAATCGACCAGCGGTCTGCCAACATAGATCGAATCAATCAGACGGCTCGATGCGCGGAAGCCTAAATCAAAACCCTCTTTCACTAGGTCAACGCTCTCATCACCGAGGTGAATATCCAATTCAATGTCGGGATAAACCCGCATGAAATCTGCAAACAAGGATGATAGGTGAGTAATACCTAGCGCCATGGGTGCATTGATCTTTAGTTTGCCGCGAGGGTACTGCTGTAGATCTTCTACAAAATTGTCAGCGTCATCGAGCTTTGCCAATATCTCTCTAGCCCGTCGTAAATAAACTTCGCCAACATGAGTCAGCTGAATATTACGGGTTGAGCGATGCAGCAAGCGCGCGCCCAGTTCGTCCTCGAGACGGCTGATCTCTTTGCTGACCATGGATTTCGAAGCATTGATCTGCTCGGCTACTCGGGTAAAGCTTCCTAGGTCTGCCAGCCTGACAAACAAGCGAATCGCTCGTAGCTTATCCATCAATGAAGCCTTTGCCCGACTGATACGCAGAGTGACAGGTGGGGTGACACAATCATATTTATTTCCATATTGAGAACAGAAAGTTCTTATTATAGCTATATATAGAAACAGTAAAAAGATCTATATTCCATTCCATCGCTGCTATCAAGATCAGAAGCAGCGTCAATTTACTTAAACACTACGAACCCCCAGGAGAAAACTATGTACACACTTTACTACCTACCCGGCGCCTGTTCGCTAGCAACACAAGTGGTCTTGCATGAGCTGGATCAGCCCGTTGAACTTGTTGACGTACAGCATCTGAGCAATTTCACTGACATCAACCCCGTCGGCACCGTCCCAGTACTTATTGATGGTGACAGTACGCTACGAGAAGGCGCCGCCATTTTGCTGCACCTGCTTTATAAACATAAAAACGCGATGCTGCCCATTTGCGGCGTCGGCCGTGAACAGGCTATCGAAGATATTTTATTTGCCAATGCCACGATGCATCCCGCCTATAGTCGCTTGTTTTTTATCGCCCAGCACATCACTGATATGCACGCCAAACAAACTGCGTTTACTGCCGCGGCCAAAGCCATTAATACTTTGTGGCAGGTTGTTGAGCAACAATTGGCAGGACGGGACTATCTTGGCGGTGAGCGAGCTTCTGCTGCCGATATCATGCTCGCAGTATATTCCCGCTGGGGTGCAAACTTCCCTGTCACGATTACGCAAAGTAGCAACACATCACGAATGTTAGATGCGGTGCAGGCAATGCCCAGTTTTCAGCGTTCGCTTGCAGCCGAACAAACCCAGTCAGCCGCTTGAGGTAGGAGTATGACCTCTGTCAATGATTTCGAATCGGTTCACGCCATAGTGCAGGACTATTTTGACGGTCTGCACTATGGCGATGTAACAAAGCTACGCGCTATTTTTCACGCCGATACGTTCTTGAAGGCACCAGACTCGCGTCGGAGTCTCGAGCAATGGCTGTCGGCGGTCGCCAGTCGTCCGGTCCCTTCACAGCAGGGGATATCTTATGAATTCAAGTTATTGTCGGTTGAGGTCATCAAAGACCAGGCCATGGTGAAACTGGAATGCCCGTTATTTGAACATCGTTATATCGATTTCTTAGGCATGCTCAAAGAAGATGGGTGCTGGAAAATCGTCACGAAAATGTACACTGATTTACAAGCAGATTGATAATGGAAACGCTAAAGATAGAAATGATTCACGACATAGTTTGCTCCTGCTGCCCTATGCCCTATAGGGTATAGCCATATGAGAAATGCACTTCACCGGTTAAATATTGAAGCTAAATTTCACTTATTACCCTATGTACCTAACCCTGATATGAGCGTATGGGACGAGGCAATCGATCGTTTTTTTGAGCGCCGGTAACAGTGGGGGCAGTCTAAGTTACTCAATTATAAAAAATCTTATGACGGTAGCAGCGTCGGCTGATGTGAACATCTATTTCCCCAAGCGCACCCATTACTACAATAGTGGTATGGCGCATCAATTGATGAACTGGGCTAAAGGCTATGATCGTCAACAAGCACTGAATGAACTATTGATAGACACCTATTTCAAGCGCAGCTTGGATATTTGTAACCCGCTAATACTTTTGGATATCGTCGAGCATTTAGGTCTTGATAGCTCAAAAGCAAAATATGTGCTGTATTCGAGTTCAGTCGATGAACAGTTACTGCTTAAAAAGCAGCGTGTGCAGCAGTTAACGCTGCAGAGTATTTCTGCTTTTATTATTAATGACAGCACGCTGATTTCCGGATCAAAATCGGTTAACTATTTCGAACAGGTATTAGGATCTATGCAGGCGTAAAACAGCGATAAATTCGCTACCAAACCACTAGAACCACAACCATTAAGGAACCAACCATGCCCTATATCAATATTAAGGTAACCGATGAAGGCGTTACCAACGATCAAAAGCAAGCTCTGATCAAAGGAGCCACAAAGTTAGTGGTGGACGTACTTAATAAAAGCCCGAAAACCACCTTTGTCATTATCGAGGAGGTGAACACCGATAATTGGGGTATTGGCTTTGAGCAAGTCACGGATCTGCGCAGGCAAGCGCTGACATCGCCAGCTGGTAAAACCTAAATTAACCATTTTCTAAAACTGCGAACACATCCATCAAGAGGGAATGGCAATGAACTATTTAGAACAGCCCGTCTTATATGGTATGTTAATGTGTGTCGCAGGGTTTGGGATCCCTGTTATGGCGGCTTGGGGTCAAAGCTTGATAGCCCAACGTTAGCGATAGGTGATTCAAGTTCAAACTGCATCCACTTAAAGGTGATCGTAAAGGCATTTGGGCTATATCTGTTAGCGGCAACTGGCGTTAACCTTTGAGTTTCGTGATGGGCATGTGTATCTACTTGATGATGATTATCACTAATAGCTATGTACAACCCGCCCGCCTCATCCCGGCGAACTCATCGCAGCAACCTACATGGAGCCGTTCGGCCTTAGCTATCGATATCTGGCTGAGAAGCTAGATGTCTCTCCATCCACATTGAACAGAATACTTAAGCTGAAGAGCGGAGTGAGCCTAGAGATGGCCCTTCGTCTTTGCAAAGCGCTTGGGCGCAGCTCTGAGAGTTGGCTTTCCATGCAGGATGCCTATAATCTATGGCATGCAGGCAAGAACCTTAAACTGGATAGAGTACAAAAAGTTGAACTTACCGCTGCATAACAATCAATTGCACGCGACCAGCTGCGCTGGCGCGTGAATACCGGTGTTGGGCTCAGATAGGTGTGCACCACGCTCAGTGGATAAATAATTGGGGTCAGAGTAATGCTAAACATGGAATTAATATTACTCTGACCCGAATATCACTAAGTTAAGGGGCTTCAGTATAACTAAAACAATAACTTAAGCCAGTATTGGCGCGGGTTTCACAATTAGCTGACCTTGCTAAAATGGCTTGACTTAGTGGCATTCTACTCTGACCCCAATTATTCCTTGCGTCCAACAAGAAAATAGGGCTCTATGTGAAGTAGAGTGGGTAATCAACTTTCAACCTCATTCAGGAAAAGTTACCTGTCATTTACATAGTGGTCATCTCGACCATAGGGAGAGATTTTAGCGCGCACTGTTCTGATTCGAGCATTCAGATTCCTCGTCGTATTGCTGTAAAAACACAGCACTACTCTGTCGGAATGACAAGATGACTAAAATTTGCACTTATCGAAGGATTACCCACTACGAATCACATAGAGCCGAAAATAGTGGTGTACAGTCGAAACATTCAACCCACAATATTCTGATTCTCAATGTGCATATAACCGCAACTACTTGTAGCGCATCTAAAAAGTCGCCACTAGATTACCTTCCCTGGATTAATCAAATTATTTGGGTCGAGTGTGTGCTTGATGTTGCGCATCAACTCCAATTCCAGCGCACTTTTATAATGATTTATCTCATTTCGCTTGAGTTGTCCCAGTCCATGCTCTGCGCTGATACTGCCGTTTAGTCCATGCACGATTTCATACACGATGTTGTTGACCTGTTGGCTTTGCGCGATGAAGGCTGCATTTTGCGCGGAATCCAGCATTGAGAGGTTATAGTGGATGTTGCCATCGCCAATATGGCCGAAGGCAATAATGCGCAGTCCATTGAATGCAGCATGCAGGGCGGCATTCGTTTGGGTGATGAACGCTGCCACGTGGCTGATTGGCACGGCGACATCATGTTTGATGCTAATGCCCTCACGTTTCTGCGCTTCGCTGATATTTTTGCGCAAATTCCACCAGCTTACGGCGCTATTTTTTGAATCTACGGCGAACTCGAGGATGCCTTCATTGAATGCTTGCAGTGCATTGTGCAAAGGTGCATCCAGGGGCGCTTGCAGCACATCCGACAGTTCGATCAGTACGATCCACTCATGGCGCGTGAAAAATGGTTCAGCTGTATCGGGGATATGCTTTAAAACGAGATCCAGACAAGAACTTGAAATGATTTCGAAGGCGCTTATTTTGTCGCCGCAATTGGCACGTAAATGGGCGAGCAATTTTACCGCCACTGCCGGATCGTGCACTGCTACACAGGCAGATACCACCGATTGAGGACGCGGAAACAGCTTCAGCACGGCGGCAGTGATGATGCCTAGGGTGCCTTCTGCACCAATAAATAAGTGTTTCAAATCATAACCGGTGTTGTCCTTGCGCAAGCTGCGTAATCCATCCCAGATACGACCATCTGGCAAGACCACTTCCAGTCCAAGCACGAGGTCGCGCATGTTGCCATAGCGCAACACGCCGACGCCGCCGGCATTTGTGGAGATATTGCCGCCAATTTCGCATTGCGCTGCGATGGCGGAGAGACCGAGCGGAAACAAACGGTTGGCCTGCTCTGCCGCATCTCGCGCAGCGGCCAAGGTACAGCCTGCTTCCACCGTTAAGGTGTAGTTGATCGCATCCAGTGCATGAATTTTATTCATGCGCGACAGGTTAAGCACGAGCTGTTGCCCTTGCGGCAACGGTACTGACCCCCCGCATAAACTGGTGTTGCCGCCCTGAGGGACAATGGCGATGCGGTTCTCAGCACATAGCGTGACCACTGCAGAAACTTGTTGCGTATCGCCAGGCAGCACCACTGCCAGCGCTTGGCCGCTGTAGCGCCCACGCCAGTCTTTACAATAGGGCGCTGCGGATTCACCACTCAGTACATGGTCTGTGCCAACTATGTTTCTAAGTGAACTTATCAAGTTTGGTAGCATATAAAATATTTCCTTAAAATGCCTTGTTTCACAAATGATCTGACAGATTGCTAGAAATCCATCGGGTCAATGTCCAGCGACCAGCGCAGTTTTTGTGCAGGTAGCGCATCGAGCAAGGGACGCCACTCGCGCAGAAATTGCTGCAGGGGTTTTCGCGCTTCACTTTGCACCAGCAATTGCGCTAAAAAATGGTTAGCGCGACGTGGCATGGCAGCAGGAACCACACCGTAAATTTCAACTTGTTTGGCGAGTTCAATAGCAGCGTCGCGCGCTTGCTGCAGGAAAGTATACATGTGGGCTTCATGCTTTGCTTCAGCACGCAGCAATACCTGATACATGAATGGTGGGAAGCCGGCGGATTGGCGTTCGGCTAGCAGGATTGCTGCCCATTCATCGTAATCATGTTCTCGCAACGCGCGGAACAGTGGGTGATCGGGGAATGCGGTTTGAATCAGCACCTCACCCAGCTTGTCGGCACGGCCAGCACGCCCTGCTACTTGGACAAGTTGAGCAAACAGTTTTTCCGATGCTCGAAAATCACTACTGTATAACGCACTGTCCGGGTTAAGAACTCCCACCAGAGTCAGGTTAGGGAAGTCATGTCCCTTCGCCAGCATTTGTGTGCCGACCAGAATGTCCACCGCGTCTTCCTGTATCTGCTGGCGCATGGCTTGCCATGATCCTTTATTGCGGGTGCTGTCACGATCTACGCGCAGAATGCGCGCCTTGGGAAAGTATTCCTGCAACGCACTCTCCACTCGCTGCGTGCCGATACCAATCGGTTGCAGGTCGGCGTTGCCGCACGATGGGCAGGCATGCGGCACGCGCTCCTGATGGCCACAATGGTGGCAGCGCAGGCGGCGGTCTTTAAGGTGTAGCACCAACTTGCCTGCGCAATTTGAACAGCCGGACAGCCAGCCGCAAGCACCACACATCAACACGGGCGCATAACCACGCCGATTAATGAATATCAAGCTTTGTTCACTGCGCTGTAGCCGTTCGGCCAGGGCATTAAGAAGCGGCTCACTGAGTCCGTGCTGCATAATTTTATTGCTGGTGTTGATACAGGTTACCGTTGGCAACTGCGCCTGCACCGCCGCACGCTGAGTCAGACGCAACATTTGGTAGCGTCCGATCTGTGCGTTGTAATAGCTTTCAAGTGAGGGGGTTGCGGAACCTAATACAATTGGTACGTCACGTTGTCTAGCACGAAAAATTGCCACATCTCGTGCTGAGTATCGTAAGCCATCCTGCTGCTTGAAAGATGCATCATGTTCTTCATCCACAATCAACAGTGATAGTTGTGGTAGAGGTGTGAATACTGCCAGACGCGTACCCAGTATGATGCGCGCTTGGCCGGACTGCGCACGCAGCCAGTTCTGCATACGTTCGCCGTCACTTAAGCCACTGTGCTGACTTACCAGCTCAACATCCGGCAAGCGGCTGCGAAAATAATTTTCAAGCTGAGGCGTAAGATTGATTTCTGGCACCAGCAGCAACACTTGTCCTCCCTGCTGCAATATCCGGTTCATCAGATGCACATAAATCTCGGTCTTGCCGCTACCGGTTATACCGTGCAGCAGGAAGCTGCCAAAGCATGATGTTTTAGTAATTAAGTCCACAGCATGCTGCTGCTCCAAGGTCAACGTATGAGTATTGTTGAATGTAAATGAGCAGGGAACCGCAGATACTGAAAATGCTTCCACCCATCCCGCATTTGTCAATGCTTTTAGTGCAGAGGCTCCGCTTGGTGATAATGCGCGCACTTGCGCGGCACTTAAGGAGCTCAGCTTCAAGGCTGCGAGTAGTCGGTGCTGCACCACCTTGCGCTTAGACAGTAAGCTCAAATCGAGAGCATGGCCGCTAACGCTTAGTCTGTATTGCATCGCTTCCTTGAGCGTGACAAGCTTGCTGGTACGTAAACGTACTGGCAAAGCGGACAACACTGTAACGCCAAGGGGATAGTGATAATAGTCGCTGCAGAAGCGAAGCAAAACAAGCAGCTCATCTGATAGTGGTGGAACATCACCCAGCACCTGCAAAACGGGCTTGATACGCTCCGCAGAAAGGACGGAATCCATGCCGCATTCCATCACTACGCCTGTCATTTTTTGGCGTCCAAATGGAACCAGTACGCGCGTTCCAGGGACAATCTCAACGCTATCGTTAAGCGAATAGTCAAATAATGTTGACAATGGCACATCTAGCGCGACGCGAACAATTGTCATTTAATAGCGTTGGCTCCAGCGATTTCTAAAATACTGAGCTAAGTTAACTGACTTAATTGAGGTTTTTTTATTGTCCACATAAACTGTGGATAACAATGTGGATAATTCCGATATAACTAGGCTAACTGCTAATGCTATATACAGTTTTATCCATTCGCTCATTTTGTAGGCATAATTATTTGCTAATAAAAACAATATATTAAATTTTACGATCTAATATTATGATTAAGACTTTTCTCATAATGGATAGATGCACGATTTGTGTATAACCAGAGGCAAATCTGGCATTTTTAGTGATATTTACGGCTTAACTCATGCACTGCCTGCACCATTGCCGCAGCATTGTCTGGATTTGTATATTGAGAAATGCCATGTCCCAAATTAAATACATGACCGCCGCCATAGCCATAACTAGCCAGCACGCGTTCTGTCTCGGCATGGATAATTTCCGGCGTGGAAAATAGTACAGCCGGATCCAAGTTACCTTGCAGCGCAACCCTATCGCCTACTTGTTGTCGCGCTATACCGATGTCCATGGTCCAGTCTAAGCCTACCGCATCGCAGCCAATGTCGGCGATGCTATTCAGCCACAAGCCACCACCTTTGGTATATGCAATCACTGGTATTTTTACACCGTCATGTTCACGTTTCAGCCCTTGCACGATTTGCTGCAAATAAGGCAATGAAAATTCGTAGTAAGCAGCATGCGAAAGCACACCACCCCAGGAGTCAAAAATCATCACGGTCTGCGCCCCCGCCTCAATTTGTGCATTTAGATACTGCGTTACTGCTTGCGCAGTAATACTCAAAATGTGGTGCATCAGCTTGGGTTCTTTGTACATCAACGTTTTAACACGTGCATAATCGGCGCTGCCACCGCCTTCCACCATGTAACAAGATAAAGTCCACGGGCTACCAGAAAAACCTATCAATGGCACGCTTCCATTCAGCGCTTTGCGAATTTGCGACACGGCATCGGTGACGTATCGCAGATCTTTATTGATGTCAGGAACCTTTAATGCTTTGATGGCAGCTTCATCGCGCAATGGGCGCTCAAACTTAGGCCCCTCTCCATCTGAGAAATACAATCCAAGACCCATCGCATCCGGGATGGTGAGAATGTCAGAAAACAGAATCGCAGCATCCAGAGGGTATCGATCCAGAGGTTGTAATGTAACTTCTGTAGCCATGTCCGGGCTTTTACATAGCTCCAGGAAACTGCCGGCACGTTTGCGCGTAGCGCAGTATTCTGGCAGGTATCGTCCAGCCTGGCGCATCATCCACACGGGGGTATAGTCAGTTGGCTGACGCAGCAAAGCGCGCAGGAAGGTGTCATTTTTTAACTTGAAATTCATGTTGTTCTCTTTCAATTTATACTGACTAAATTTAAACAGGTTTATCCATAACCTCTCGGCCTCCACTTACCAGAGAAATTTGGCAGGTAACCTGGTTATGCAACTGGTCTGCATCATTGGTGAAGCAGCTAAACTCAAAATCCGGGAAGGTAACATCGTTTTTAAGTACCCAGATCCTGAAAGAAGGGATGCCTACGTTATTTTGATGCCGTATCAACTGTCACAGACGGGGATGGGTTATTGGGTGCCAGTCGCAAGTGCAGCTAACTTATATGTTCCATAGCACCAATTGCCCTGAATTGCCGAGTAAGTACCTCGGGGCAGCGGCTATTACGTGAGATCAGCGTAGTTTTCTGATTGCATCCGGTCATTTAGTGCCTGATATGGACCACTCGATTTAGAGTGGTAGACTGGAACTACTCATTAAATATTCATCCACTGCACGCGCAGCTTGGCGGCCTTCGCGTATTGCCCACACAACTAGCGACTGGCCGCGCCGCATATCTCCAGCAGCAAACACTTTGTCCACCGATGTCTGATAATAGCCCATTCCATCAGTGACAGCCTTGGCATTGCCGCGGCTATCCTTTTCAACGCCGAATGCTGCCAGGGTTTGCTGTACCGGGCTGACGAAGCCCATAGCTAAAAGCACGAGATCGGCTTGCATTTCAATTTCGCTGCCCGGCACTTCTTGCATTTTTCCGTCTTTCCATTCGACGCGTACGGCATGCAATTTTTCAACTTTGCCATTTTTACCGGTTAACTCTTTGGTTGCCACAGCCCAATCACGTTGACAACCTTCATCATGAGAGCTGGAAGTGCGTAGCTTCATTGGCCAGTAAGGCCAGATCAGTGGCTTATTCTCTTGTTCGGGCGGGCGCGGCATGACCTCAAACTGAGTTACCGAAGCTGCGCCATGGCGGTTGGATGTGCCTACACAGTCAGAGCCCGTGTCGCCACCACCGATCACCACCACATGTTTACCAGTCGCTTTAATCTGATCGGGCACCGTGTCTCCCGCCACTACTTTGTTCTGTTGCGGCAGAAACTCCATTGCGAAATGCACGCCCTGCAATTCACGCCCTGGTACTGGCAAGTCGCGTGGTTGCTCAGCCCCACCTGTTAATACCACTGCGTCGAACTCATCTTTTATTTGTTGTGCCGGCACATTCACGCCGATATTCTGATTGACGCGGAATTCCACACCTTCGGCGCGCATTTGTTCAATGCGACGGTCGATGTGCGTCTTTTCGAGTTTGAAGTCGGGAATGCCATAGCGCAAAAGACCACCAATTCGATCATTTTTCTCGAATACCACCACGTCATGACCAACGCGTGCTAATTGTTGCGCGCAAGCCAAGCCAGCTGGGCCAGAGCCAACTACGGCAATCTTCTTGCCGGACTTGGTCTGTGCTGGTTTTGGTATCACCCAGCCTTCTTCCCAGCCCTTATCTATGATGGCATGCTCGATTGATTTGATACCTACCGCATCGTCATTAATGGTCAATGTGCAGGCCGTCTCGCACGGTGCAGGACAGATACGTCCGGTGAATTCTGGAAAGTTGTTGGTAGAGTGCAGCACGTCCAGCGCCTGCTTCCAATTGCCGCGATAAACCAAATCATTCCAGTCCGGGATGATGTTATTTACTGGACAACCTGTGGTACAAAATGGAATACCACAGTCCATACAGCGCGAACCTTGGACAGCAGTCTGTTCGTCGGTCAGACGTGGTATGAACTCCTTATAGTTTTTCAGGCGTTCCGCGACCGGCAAGCTGTGCTCACTTAAGCGGTCAAATTCCATAAACCCGGTAATTTTACCCATTTATACGGCCTCCAATTGCTTGGTTTGTTCCGCCGCGATTTCCTGCAATGCGCGGCGGTATTCAGTCGGCATGACCTTGACGAATTTCGGCAAGTAGCGCGCCCAATTATTTAGAATATCCTCAGCGCGGGCACTGCCTGTGTAGCGCAGATGCGCACTCACCATGTCGCGCAAAACATGCTCATCAGCTTTGCCGAGGTGGTTAAAGTGCACCCGGCCATGTGTCTCGACTTCACCCAGTTCACTCGCAGCAGCCTCGTCTGGTACCGGTTCCAGTTGCACCATTGCAAGATTGCAACGACGTTCGAAACCGCCATCCTCATCTAGTACGTAAGCGATGCCGCCGGACATGCCTGCAGCAAAATTACGCCCAGTTTGACCCAGCACCGCCACTATACCGCCGGTCATATATTCGCAACCGTGGTCGCCCAAGCCTTCCACTACCGCAATAGCGCCGGAATTACGCACTGCGAAACGCTCGCCAGCCACTCCACGGAAATAGCATTCGCCACTGGTAGCACCATACAGCACGGTATTGCCAACGATGATATTTTCCTCGGCCACTATGTTGCATTCCTTGGGCGGTAGCACCACGATGCGCCCGCCACACAACCCTTTGCCGACATAGTCATTGCCCTCTCCAGATAAATTGAGGGTAATGCCATGCGCAAGAAAAGCGCCGAAACTCTGTCCGGCCGTGCCTTGTAAGTTCACCGTAATGGTATCGTTCGGCAATCCCGCTTGGCCAAAGCGCTTGGCCACTTCATGCGACAGCATGGCACCAACGGTGCGGTTAACATTGCGAATGCGGCTTTCAATTATTACCGGCAACCTGTTTTCCAATGCAGGCATGGCTTCGGCAATGAGCTGATGATCCAAGGCCTGAGACAACCCATGGTCCTGCTCTTCGACATGGCGGCGCGCCACGCTAACGGGTACATCAGGTTGATGGAAAATTTTGGAAAAGTCTAAACCCTTGGCTTTCCAATGTGCAATGACATGCTTGGCATCAAGTAATTCACTACGGCCAATCAGATCATCAAACTTGCGGATACCGATCTGCGCCATGTATTCGCGTACTTCTTCGGCCACAAAAAAGAAATAATTCACCACGTGCTCAGGCTGACCAGTGAATTTCTTGCGTAGTTCAGGGTCTTGCGTAGCTACGCCTACTGGGCAGGTGTTGAGATGGCATTTGCGCATCATGATGCAGCCCTCCGCTACTAGTGGAGCTGTGGCAAAACCGAACTCATCCGCGCCGAGTAATGCACCAATTAATACATCGCGTCCAGTCTTCAGCTGGCCATCCACCTGCAACACAATACGACCACGCAACCGGTTCAACACCAGCGTTTGCTGAGCTTCCGCCAGCCCAAGCTCCCATGGGGTACCGGCGTGCTTGATGGAAGACAGTGGTGATGCACCCGTACCACCATCATGGCCGGAAACAGTTACATGATCTGCTTTAGCTTTGGCCACACCGGCTGCCACCGTGCCAACGCCCACTTCAGATACCAGCTTGACCGAAATGGAGGCGCGCGGATTAGCGTTCTTCAGATCATGAATGAGCTGTGCCAAGTCTTCAATGGAATAAATATCGTGATGCGGTGGCGGTGAAATCAATCCCACACCAGGTATGGCGAAACGAAGTTTAGCAATATACTCTGACACCTTGTGACCAGGTAATTGACCGCCTTCACCGGGCTTGGCGCCCTGCGCCATCTTGATTTGAATTTGATCGGCGCTAGACAAATAT
This sequence comes from Candidatus Nitrotoga sp. M5, assembly GCF_927904885.1. Taxonomy (GTDB): domain Bacteria; phylum Pseudomonadota; class Gammaproteobacteria; order Burkholderiales; family Gallionellaceae; genus Nitrotoga. The sequence goes on along the minus strand of NZ_CAKMNW010000054.1, from coordinate 7,249 downwards.
TCCGCAGTCACACCAAAGCGACCGGATGCCACTTGTTTTATTTTGGAGCGCAATGAATCGCCCGGCAACAAAATCTGATCTGCTTCAATACGACCCTTGCCAATAATTTCAGATAGTTTCTCGCCGCCTTCAATCGTCTTGAAACGCATTGCGTCTTCGCCACCCTCGCCCGTGTTGGACTTTCCCCCGATGCGGTTCATTGCGATGGCCAAAGTGGTGTGCGCTTCTGTGGAAATAGACCCCAGAGACATTGCTCCAGTGGCAAAACGTTTAACGATTTCTTTCGCCGACTCTACCTCTGCCAGCGGCACTGGTGCGCCAGCTGGCTTAATTTCGAACAAGCCACGCAAGGTCTTGATGTGCTGAGTCTGGTCGTTAATTAACTTGGCATATTCTTTGTACGTTTGCCCATTGTTGGAACGTGTGGCATGTTGCAGCTTGGCGATAACATCAGGCGTCCACATATGCTCTTCACCACGCACACGATACGCATATTCTCCGCCTGCCTCCAGCGCATTGGACAGCACCGGATCGTTGCCGAAAGCTGCTTGATGAGTACGTACCGCCTCCTCTGCAACCTCATGAAGGCCAATGCCTTCGATCTGGGTCGCCGTGCCGGTGAAATACTGTGACACAAAATCAGCATTCAGGCCGATTGCCTCGAAAATCTGCCCGCCACAATAAGACTGGTAAGTTGAGATGCCCATTTTGGACATAACCTTGAGCAAGCCTTTGTTCACTGCCTTAATGAAACGCTTATTCGCATCTTTGTCCGATAGGCCGGCAGGTAAATAATCGCTCATAGTAGCAATAGTCTCGTATGCCAGCCACGGACATATTGCCTCGGCACCATAACCTGCAAGCAGCGCAAAGTGATGGGTTTCACGTACAGATCCGGAGTCCACCACTAGCCCAGTGCTGGTGCGTAGCCCTTCGCGTACTAAATGATGGTGCACCCCCGCACAAGCTAGTAAGGCAGGAATCGCCACGCGTGCACTTGAAACCGCACGGTCGGACAAAATCAGCACGTTGCAACCATCCGCCACCGCCTGATCGGCTGCCACACTCAGCGCCTTGATAGCGCCTTCGCAACCCGCTGCTCCCAACGCTACAGGATAAGTGATATCCAATACCAGTGCCTTGTAACGTCCTTGAGTTAATGTACTGATGTCGCGCAGCTTGGCTAAGTCTTCATCGGATAGCACAGGCTGATGCACCTCGAGACGCAGCGGTGGATCGGTCTCGTCGATACCGAGCAGATTGGGCTTTGGTCCAATAAACGAGGTAAGCGACATGACGATCTCTTCACGGATCGGATCGATTGGTGGGTTAGTCACCTGGGCAAAAAGCTGCTTGAAATAATTGTACAGCACCTTGTTTTTACCTGACAGCACAGGTAAAGAGGCATCATTGCCCATAGATCCGGTGGCCTCTTCTCCTGCGGTAGCCATGGGTGCGAGAATGAATTTGATGTCTTCCTGCGAATAGCCAAATGCCTGCTGAGTATCTAGCAGGTTGGCATCAGACAAGCTTTCCTTGGGTAATTCCTTTATGTCCGCACCAGGCAGGTCGCCGAGGAAATAACGTGATTTTTCAATCCACTCTCGGTACGGTTTTGCGGTAGCGAGCTGCTGCTTCAGCTCATCGTCGTCTATGATGCGGCCAGCTTGCAAATCGATCAGAAACATCTTGCCCGGCTGCAGTCGCCATTTTTTCACAATCTTGGATTGCGGAATATCCAGCACACCCATTTCAGATGCCATCAACACCAAATCATCATCTGTAATCAGATAGCGCGCCGGACGCAACCCGTTGCGATCCAGCGTCGCACCGATCATGCGACCATCCGTGAAAGCCACGGCAGCGGGACCATCCCACGGCTCCATTAACGCAGCATGGTATTCATAAAATGCGCGGCGTTCTTCATCCATCAATGGGTTGCTTGACCATGCTTCAGGAATCAGCAACATCATCGCGTGCGGCAGCGAATAACCGCCTGCCACCAGCAACTCCAGTGCATTATCAAAACAGGCGGAATCGGATTGGCCTTCCACAATTAATGGCCACAATTTTTCCAGATCTGCGCCGAGCAGCTTGGAAGACATCGCTGCATGACGCGCTGTCATCCAGTTCACATTACCGCGCAAAGTGTTGATCTCGCCGTTGTGCGCAATCATGTGGAATGGATGCGCCAGATCCCAAGAAGGGAAAGTATTGGTGGAGAAACGTTGATGTACCAGCGCCAATGCGCTGACCATAACTTCATCTTGCAGATCAAGGTAATACTTGCCAACCTGATCGGCCAGCAACATCCCTTTGTATACAATAGTGCGTGCGGAAAACGACGGTATATAGAAATTCTGCCCTTGTTCATTTGGCAGACAGCGCACAGCGTGCTCAGCAATTTTGCGAATGACGAATAATTTGCGCTCAAAGCTATCGATATCCGCGCAGTCCGTACCACATCCAATGAACACTTGGCGTATCACCGGTTCAACTGCTTTAACGCTCTCGCCAAAGCCACTATTGTCTACCGGTACATCACGCCAGCCCAACAAGACTTGTCCTTCTTCAGCAATCTTGTCGGTAATTACCTGTTCGCAGGCGGCACGTGCTGCCGCATCGCGCGGCAGGAACAACATCCCAACTCCATAACTGCCTATCGTCGGCAGGGATATACCCAGTGCAGCGCACGATTTACGTAAAAATGCATCTGGAATCTGGATAAGAATACCCGCACCATCTCCCTCTAAAGGGTCAGCGCCCACTGCGCCGCGATGAGTAAGATTTTTCAATATCTGCAGACCTTGACATATCATGTCATGGCTCTGCTTACCCTTGATGTGCGCCACAAAGCCCACCCCGCACGCATCGTGCTCATGGCTCGGGTCATATAAACCCTGCCGGACCGGCAACGAAGAATGACTCACGCGTTGCTCCTCAATAAAAATCACTAACCCACAAAAAAGTGGCGACACAAATCGCCACAGCGCTATCCGAATATTCTATGCAAAAAAATACATGGCGAAAGGGCGGAAATATTACCTTGTCTCGGGACGAACAGCAACCTAGAGCCTCTTCAATAAAGAAAAAATTGTTCGAATACCTTTTTTATGACAACGATAAAAGGACTTGGAAAAAAATCGACAAGACAATTTAACGACGAAGTGCCTATTAATTAGATCAAATCAGAACAAGTTATCTCGATCAGGCTAAACCCCCCTTCATTAAGTCTTATTTCTGAATTGTAAAATACTACGATGTCATATAAAGTTGCGTAGGGGATTCCTTTCAGGGATAATCTATGCCCTTATTATGTGCGTTAGCGCATGTTGGTTTAATTTTTCCAAGCTCTCAATAAGTTAAGTTTTAAGTCCTCAATGTTTTAAGGAAGCCAAAATGAAAGCCGACATTCATCCACAATACGATGAGATCGCAATTACTTGCAGTTGTGGTAATACATTCAAAACCAGGTCGACTATGGGTAAACCACTACATGTAGAAGTCTGCTCGGACTGTCACCCATTCTATACCGGCACGCAAAAAATCGTGGATACTGCTGGTCGAGTGGAGAGGTTCCGCCAAAAATATAGCAAACCCGGTGCAAAATCTGCGCCATAATGAAATTGAACAATTAGCAACAAATGAAAGGCAGCGGACGCTGCCTTTTTTTGTTGCTAATTTCAACAGGGTAATGATTGCTCAAGTGCTCTATAAGCCCAAACCAGGGCAGCGCACCAAAATTTTGGATTAAGCGCATCAACTCATGTTTTCCTACCCCCCGACACAAGGACACCCTATCACGACAGCCAAGGCTTGGTTGCTGGCACTGCTATGCGTGGTGTGGTTGGGTACAGGGCTGGTAGGGCATGGCCCGTGGCATTCAGACGATGCTTATAGTTTCGGGTTGGTCTATCACATCCTGCAAAGTGGTGATTGGCTAGTTCCCACCTTGGCTGGCGAACCCTACATGAGCAAGCCACCGCTGTTCTACATGACAGCCGCGCTTTTCGCCAAACTATTTTCCCCTTTGCTGGAGCTACATGATGGCGCGCGCCTAGCAAGCGGTTTTTATACCGCTCTTACGCTGTTATTCATAGGGCTGTCCGGACGCGAATTATTCGGGAGAGGCAGCGGTTGGACTACTGCGATCATTCTAATCGGGTGCCTCGGCATGCTGGTACGCTCCCATGAGCTTATAACCGATCTTGCTTTGCTCACTGGCTGCGCAATGATGATATACGGCTACACATTAAGCATGCGCCGTGTTTTATTGGCAGGCATGCTCATTGGTAATGGCGTAGGTATCGGTTTTATGGCCAAGGGTTTTATCGCTCTTACGCTATTCGTGCTTATCAGTGTCGCGCTGCTGCTGTTCCGTACATGGCGCATACGCCCCTTCCTTTCCAGTTTGGGCTTCGCACTACTGTTTGCGTTGCCTTGGTTAACAATTTGGCCTTTTTTGTTATACCAACGTTCGCCAGAGCTATTTATGGAATGGATTTGGACGCTTAACATTGGTAGCTGGATTGACTATATTCAAGGTGGTGATTATGCAGAGGCGTTATATTACGTAAAAATATTGCCTTGGTTCGCGTGGCCTGCGTTGCCATTAGCTGCTTGGGCAGTGTGGGAGGCGCGGAGAAGACTGCTGCAGGAATCGGAATTTCAGCTGCTACTGGTGAGCTTTTTCGTGATGTTGATTACGCTAAGCGTGGTGCCCAATATCAAGGAAGTGTTCGCTTTGCCCATACTGCTGCCATTAGCTTTGCTTGCAACTGCAGCGCTTTCCACCCTGCGCCGGGGAGCCGCCAACGCACTAGATTGGTTCGGCATTATGACGTTCAGTTTTGTCGCCATTTTGATGTGGTGGGGCTGGGCCGGGTTACTACAGGATAATCATGCCAAGATTACCAGTTGGCTTAAAGACTATCAGCCTGGTTTCGAACCAGCTTTCCATGCCACAACATTCTGGATTGCTGTAACTGCCACCGTACTGTGGCTGTTGATGGTGTGGCGCGTTGGACGCTCTATGCGCCGCGCCGTGCTTAACTGGGCCAGCGGCGTAACGCTGCTGTGGGTACTTGCCATGACACTATGGCTACCATGGCTAGACAACAGCAAGAGCTATCGCGGCCTGGTCGCTTCTCTCAAACAGGCAATTCCCGCACACCATGGCTGCATTGCGAGCCTGGATGTAGGCGATACCCAGCGCGCCATGTTGGAATATATGGGGAATATCACTACGCACGCTCAATCACAACTTTTTTGCGATCTGCTGCTGGTAGAAGGAGAACGTGCCGCCAAGTTAGTGGATAACGAAACAACTTGGGTCAGGCTATGGGAAGGCAATCGCAAGGGGGTTAAATCCCAACCTTTCCGTTTGTATCAACGCATCGAACCAATTGCACAAAAGCAAGTTATCCCCCAGCCATAGCGCTATACCGATATTAACTCCAGGTATTTCTGGAAATTCTTTGGCTGGTGGAGATTTATCTACTAGTCAGCAACTTATCCGTTTTTATTAATATTCCTGTAATAATTAGTCTTGATAATCTAACCGTTGTTTTGCATGAGTGACTTAAAGCTGGCTTTAAGTTGTGCACGGTTGAGTGCAAACCAAAAATGGGCGCTAGATTATTAAAGGAAGGCATGGGAATGACTAAGACCAGTACATTTAAACTGAAGTTAACCGCTGTAATCGTACCATTACTTTTCGCAGCATCAGCTCAAGTCTTTGCTTCGAATGATGCACAAACACTGACAATTTATGTCGATCAGGAAACCAAGCAGATTTTCTCTGAGCCCGGTCCCAACCGAGTAAAAATGGGAGATTTCCAACCAGTTATGACAACATCAGCTACCGTAGTAGATCCCCAAAGCGTAAAAACAACGCTGAACAAAAAAGGCTTAGGCTTTAAAACTGCGGATGGCCAGTTTAAGTTTGGCTTTAGCGGCCGTCTGCATGCAGATGCGACCTACCACAATAATAGTGACAACCTACAAAAAGGTGGTAATCCCATACATGCAAACGATGGCACCGAGATTCGTCGAGCCCGTATCGTCTTCAAAGGTACGCTGTATAACGACTTTAAGTTCATTTCAGAAGTTGACTTTGGCGACAATGAAGTAGGGGTGAAGGATCTGTTTCTGACTTATACCGGCTCGGATTTTGCTCAGATTACTGTCGGTCATCAAAAGCAGAACATCAGTATGGAATTACAGGAAAGCTCCAACGACATTATGTTTACTGAACGTTCGCTGGTAAACACTTTAACTGCAACCCTTTTTGACCGTGCTATCGGTTTGAACTTAAAGAAGTCAGATAAAAACTGGTCTGCGCAAGCGGGAATTTATGGCGATTCTATGGATGCAAATAAAAGTAATAGCTCAACTCCTTCCACTACAGCAGGTGAAGGTTTTGGCGCTTCAACTCGTGTGACCTTCGCACCAATCAATACGCCTAATGAAGTGATTCATATTGGTGGCTTTGCTGGTTATCGTACTACAAGTGGCAGTGATGGTTTCAATAACGCTGGTACAGCCTTCGTTCATGAAACAACGCATATGTCCAATCTGAAATTGACCAATACGGGTAGCATTGCTACTGCTGAGAATGCCACGATGTTTGGCTTGGAACTAGCCGCTATGCGTGGCCCATTCTCAATACAAGGTGAATACACAACGGCAAAGGTACAACGGGAGAGCATTTTGCCTTCACTCGATTTTAACGCTTTCTACGTACAGGCAGGATGGACTCTGACAGGTGAATCCCGCTCTTATAAAGGTTCAGATGGAGAATTTAAACGCTTTAAACCCAGAAAAAGGTTTCTGACAGGCAAGTCTGGCTTTGGCGCTTTGGAGCTGGCACTTCGTTATGACGAGAGCGACCTGACTTCCAAAGATATTCATGGCGGAGAAGAGAAGAGAGTTACAGTGGCAATGAACTGGCACCTGAATGAAAACGTACGTTTGATGGCGGATTACAGCAGAAGCTTTGACCTTAAAGGTTCCCCTGTGACAAAACTAAACGGTGGCCAACCGGACAATATTGATGTAATGACTTTCCGCACTCAGTGGGCGTTCTAGTCAGCGCACGTGCGGTCTGAACAATTTTAGTGATACTCTGCCTCAACCCGATTAATGTGAATTGCGATGCCGCCAAAATCGGTTGAACTTTATTTTAAAAATTACATAATTAGTCGACGCTGAAATAAACATAACCTATTGATGTTATGTTGCATTATTT
>NZ_CAKMNW010000053.1 GCF_927904885.1 Candidatus Nitrotoga sp. M5 | reverse complement strand
ACCTAAAATCAACAAACAACTACGATATAACCTAACGAAAGTGATCAATGCCAAATACCACTAGATCAAGCAAATTTGGTATGTGGCATGCCTAACATAAAACACGCTCTACCATTTTGTTTGCACTATGGTTTTATATGGCAATACTCCTTAACGGAGCTGAAAAATAATCGTACTATCCATATCACCCTAAAGTAAAGAAAAATACTTCTCATTCATGCATACTAAGCACATGTTGTCGTTTAATTTTTTACCGTAGCATTTGCAACCAGGAGAAACAGATTGAAAGCTTTAATAATCACCATATTTGTTACAGGCATCTTCATGCTTACCGGATGTGCCAATCCGGGGCTAAATAATGCGGCTAAGCCAACAATCAATTGGAATGACACTCAATCCATTTCAAGTGCAATTAGTGTTCAACATGACGACTTAAAAAAAATCACAAACTTTAAGGGGCCAAACTATAGTAACGGTATTCTGGACTCAGTTTCATTACGTGCGTTGAAATCGGATGAGGACGACAGGTTCAGTTATCAGATTTACGTTACGGATTACTACCACGGCGATTGGCGTTTTTACGATACGGCGTCCGATTCAAAAGACAACAATCTCGTTATTAAACTTAATTCACGAGATGTCAGTTCTTGCGATTACCTTACTTGCGCCCATCAAGAACATCTTGGCATTGATGTGTCGCGGGAGTACTTGGAGGAAAATCAAGAAAACGGTATTGTCTTTAAGGTTAGCGGTAAAGGGGGAGAAAAGACTTGTATCATTCCTGGAACCTATATCAAAGCATTCTTATCTGTCGCCACATAGATGAACCCGTTATGCTTTAAGTTAGAAACTTCGATAGTTCAAGTACGATGAGGAATGTGATTCATAGTCGTAGTACATTGCGTTGAGGCACCTTCAAGGAATTTTCGCGGAATTCATACGTTTTAGAATGATTTTCGATTTCTTTAACATACCTGGTGCTTCACGATGTTGGTCGTAATAGCGCGGATTAGGAACCATGGCGGCCAGTTTGGCGGCTTGTTCCGGAGTAAGTTGGGCTGCGCTGACGCGGTAATAATGTCGAGCAGCTGCCTCTGCACCAAACACGCCATTGCCCCATTCAATGACGTTTAAATAAATCTCAAAAATACGTTGTTTAGTCATAATTTTTTCCAGCATTATGGTGATGAGAGCCTCTTCTGCCTTGCGCCATGGTGTGCGTTGGGTGGATAAAAATAGATTTTTTGCCAATTGCTGGCTGATGGTTGAGCCTCCCGCTACGACCTTACCCTTTTTCAAGTTTTTTTCATAAGCTTTCTGGATACCCGCCCAGTCAAATCCTTCGTGGTTAACGAATTTTGCGTCTTCAGAAGCAATCAGTGCGCGTTTGAGATTCTTGGATATCTTTGCATAGGGCACCCACTGGTGCCGTAATTCAGCATCTGGATGCTTGCTTTGCATCATGAGCAGCCGTTGATCCATGAAGGCGCTGGTTGAGGGGTTGTGTTTTACCCACCTTGCGATATGCGCAAAAAACCACAGTTCATAGAGGAATAAACATAGCAGCAGCGTCAGGGCTATGCGCCATGTCCACGGCCATAACTTTTTCATGACGTGGCCTTGGCTACTTAATTCAAACGCAGTTTGGCGATGACGGGGGCGGTATCGGGGCGTACGTTGCGCCACAGAAAGAATGATTCGGCGGCTTGTTCAACCAGCATACCGAGCCCATCTGCAAGTTGTGCTGCGCCTTGTTCTCTGGCAAAAATCAGGAAAGGGGTTTCCTTTCCATACATCATGTCGTAGGCCAGCGCATTTGGCGCAAAAATTCCCCTGTTATTTGTGTTTTCCCCATTTGTTACAGGTTCATCAGGAGAAGAGTGGGATTTGGCGCAATCGCCGCGCGGCAAAGGTGGCAGTGAATCTGCCAAGCTGCTGGACGTAGCGTTAATCACACAATCAAATTGCGAACCTGTAAGTTCGGTATAGCTACTGCCCTGAATGGCACCGTGCGCAGAAAATACTGAAGCTAATTGGTGTGCCTTGTCTTCAGTGCGATTCGCAACCGTGACAATTGCACCTGCATTGAGTAGTGGTAGTGCCACGCCATACGCTGCACCACCTGCCCCCATTAACAATACGCGCTTGCCATGTAGTATGAAATCAAGATTACGTTCGATGTCAGCAACCAACCCTGCGCCGTCGGTGTTATCGCCAATTATCTCTGCACCGTCGAATTTCAGTGTGTTCACGGCCTGAGCCGCGTGTGCGCGGGCGGTGAGTTGAGTGGCAAGCTGGAACGCCTCAAACTTGAACGGAACGGTTATATTAATGCCGCGCCCCCCTTCTGTACGGAAAGCCAACACAGTATCTCGGAAGCCATTAAGCGGCGCGAGTACGGCCCCATAACTTAAATCCTGTCCGGTTTGACTTGCAAATTGGGAGTGAATCAGCGGTGATTTACTGTGTGAAATGGGATTGCCAAATACGGCGTATCGGTCAGTCATAATTATGCTTCAGAGTGGTTTATCTGTATTTTCATAGAGATTTTATGATGAAGAAGGAAACAATAATGGAAATTTAGTTCCTTATATCAGATTATGCAGAATAGCATCTGCTGATTTCTGTACCAAATGTCTCAACGTGACAATTACAGGTGTCACTTTCACACAATTCTATTTACTCCACCAGGATACGATTTTGGCGTGTCAGGACTCAAGGGTGACTCTAAAAATTCAAGCTTGATAGCAAGCCCAGGTACGAGTAAAAAATTATAGCGCCGTATTATGTTGATATGTAGGTGATAGTTTTTTCGAGAAACGCCGTATTGTGACGCAAAGCGGTATGCAGGCAAGCCGCAAAGCGGCTGCTTGCAAAATTTGATATTAGAGGTGGCCTCAATATTGGTCAGTATCCTTGGATACGTCTGCATTAATTGTGATTCATCGCATCAAGCGCTGATTGCGCTTCTGGATCTCCCTGTGCAGCGGCCCTTTGATACCACTTTTCAGCTCTAGCTGGATTTTGAGACGTACCTTCGCCATCGCGATACATATGACCAAGAAGAGTTTGTGCAACAGGATAACCTTGCTCAGCAGATTTCTGATACCACGCTATGGCTTTAACAGCATTTTTGGTTACACCCTCACCACTGCGATACATTCCACCAAGTATAAATTGTGCACCTGCATCACCCTGTGCAGCGGCCTTTTCATACCATTCTATGGCCTTAGCGGCATCCTTGGGTAACCCTAACGACCCTTTGCGATACATCATACCAAGTGCATATTGTGCACTGGCATCTCCTTGTGCCGCAGCTTTTTGATACCACTCTACGGCTTTAGTAGCATCCTGGGCAACACCGTCACCATTGCGATACATCCAGGCAAGTTTAAGTTGCGCACTCGCGTCTCCCTGCACAGCGGCTTTTCCATACCACTCAACGGCTTTAGCGGCGTCCTTTTCTACACCCTCGCCATTGCGATAAACATTACCAAGCATGGTTTGCGCAGCAGCATGGCCCTGATTAGCCGATTTCTGAAACCACTCTATGGCTTTAGCATAATCCTGATCTACACTATCGCCATTGCGATACTTTATACCCAGAGCATATTGGGCTTCACCATCCCCCTGCGCAGCTTCTTCCTGAAATGACTCAATTGATTTGGCAGGCGCTGCACGCTCATTAAAACCTTGATCATTTATACGATCTGACTCAACTTGCTCTCTTATAATTTCAGTTTCAGTGACCTGTTGTCTTGATGTCAATTCTTTTTTTTGTGTCAATTCTTTTGATACGCCTGAACTCTCTTTATCGGCCGATTTTTCAGTAGTAGCGCAAGCGGCAAGAATTGTGACAAAGCAGAGCAAAGTTGTCAGTTGTGTGAATTTCATGGTGAGCTTTCCAGAGTTTAGGATTTGAATTTGTCAGTTTATTTTACTGTAGGGTGCCTCTAAAAATTCAAGTTTCTAAACAAGACAAGACACGAGTAAAAATTTGAGCGCGGCATATAGTTAATATGTAAACGATAATTTTTTAGAGTAACGCCCTATTGTGACTAAAATTGGATTTTTAGTGATGCCCCTTATCTGATTGCTAATAATAACAAGTAACTTCATTCATCCTCAAGATGCACAATCAAGTAAAAAGTACGCAATTGACTCGATCAGTTATATGGATTCAAGCTGTATTTTTCTCGTGGATCTTAAAAGGAAGACGCCACGCAACTTTGTTACTCGCCGGTACCACAGTGATCATTGCTCAATTAGAAATCTGATATCCACAAATGCAACGGCTTGATTAATAGCCCTACTGAGTAATTGTTACAAAAGACAGATTGGCTACTCCGGCACTTTGCGCAATTGCCATAAATTCAGCCACGCGCCCATAAGGAACAGTTTTATCAGCCTCAACTTTCATGAAAAACAGCGGATCAATCGCTCGCTGTTTTAAAACATCTGCCAGTTGTGCGTCGCTCATCGTAATATTGTCTAGCTGGATATTTCCATTCGCATCCACAATTAAATGTGCTGGAAGCAACTTCTCCTGATCGGAGGCAGCTTCGACTGCTGTTGTTTTAGGCACGCTGACTGTAAGCGATTGCGGCGTAAGCAGTGGTGCGGTAACAATAAATACCACCAGCAGCACCAACATCACATCTACAAGCGGCGTTACGTTGATTTCGCTCATCATTCCCTGTTGCGAAGAATTACTCATTGCCATGATGACCTCACAGTTTGAAGTTATGTTTAAGTGCCAGTCGCACAAAGTCGTGTGCGAAATTTTCCAGCTCTGTTACTTGCACGCGCAGGCGGCGCAAAAAATAGTTGTAAGCTAACACGGCAGGAAGCGCAGTGGCGATTCCGATAGCAGTCGCAATCAGCGCTTCGCCTATCGGTCCGGCAACCACGTCCAGACTGGCCGTACCGCTTAAGCCTATATCCTGCAAGGCATGCAGAATGCCCCAAACGGTGCCGAACAAACCGACGAATGGAGAGGTCGAGCCTATGGTAGCGAGTTCAGCCAAGCCGCGTTCGTGATTGCGCTGAATATTTTCTACCTGCTGGCGCAGCATGCGTTCCAACACGTCTTGCGGCGCCCCCATGTGTTGCAGGTCTTGCCGTTGTTCAGCACTTAAATTTTTTACTTCGTCAAAACCCGCTTGAGCCAGCCGCGCCAAATCACTAGTACCTTGCTGTGCCACCTCAGCCGCAGAGTGCCAGTCGCGTGCTGCCCAGAAGGCTTCACTGAATGCACTATTAGCTTTGTCGTTCCGCATCTGTCGTCGCAACTTGAGCAAGGAAATTGACCAAGTGGCTACCGACAGCAATACGAGAAGCAACAGTGTGGCCGCTACAACAGTAGAATCAACAGCAAATAGATCGTTCATGTTTCGTTAATCTTTCATAGAAAAAATGATTGGTACCTTGAACCATTTGTTAATCGCTTCTCCAGCCCTGCGGGCAGGAATGAAGTTCCAATCCCTTACGGTTTTCAAAGCTTGCTTATCCAGTATGGTGTGACCGCTACTCTCAGCCACATTGATTTGACCGCATGAACCATCGGCCAACACTTCAACATTCAATATCACCTTGCCTTCTAAGCCCAAGCGGCGTGCTGCAAATGGATATGCCGGACTCTTATTTTTAAGGTGATAAAATGCTTTGTAGCTTGGCTCAGTTTCTTCGGCTTTGAGCCGAGCCATTTCGGCTGCGGCAAGCGCTTTGGCTTTGGCATCTGCTTCCGCTTTTTCTTTGGCAAGTGCAGCTTCACGTTCCGCCTTTGCTCTTGCTGCTTCCTGCTCAGCTTTAAGACGTTCTGCTTCCGCCAATGCCCTTGCCCTTGCTGCTTCTTGCTCAGCCTTAAGACGTTCTGCTTCCGCCAATGCCCGAGCTCTTGCAGCTTCCTGCTCAGCCTTGAGACGTTCTGCTTCCGCTCGTGCTCGCGCTTGTTCTGCTTCGCGTTCTGCCCGTGCTCTGGCTGCTTCCTGTTCTGCTCTGAGACGTTCTGCTTCCGCTCGTGCTCGCGCTTGTTCTGCTTCGCGTTCTGCCCG